>JBNARI010000006.1:0-84640 GCA_049718765.1 Bacillota bacterium
ACCCTCCTCGGCGTGTACTCATGGGGTTTCTGAATGAAACTTAGATCCATCTAGTCATACCTCCTTAGATTTGTATTACTATCCTAAGGGCTTTGCCCGGATTTGACGCCATTGTTTCCATTCCCTCTTGGAGCCTTTCTAGCGGCAGTACCTCGGTCACGAGGGGCTTCAGGTCGATTTGGCCAGAAGCGCATAGCTTTATGCCGTTTTCGTAGTCAACGGGCCTCATTCCCCTGGAACCAACAAGGTCGATTTCCTTGTAGTACAGCAGGTAGTGGGGGAACCCGTCAACGCTTCGTGCTCCAACGCCAAAGGCTACCACCACACCGCCTGGCCTCACCATCTCCATTGCCTCACGCAGCGTTTCCCCTTTGCCCACGCTTTCGATCACCACGTCTGCACCTTTGCCGCCCGTCAGACTGAGCACTTCGCTGACTGCGTCGCTTCCGCCTGCCCCGGCCACCTCGTCGGCGCCATACTTCCTGGCCAGGTCCAGCTTCCACTGGCTCCTGGAGATGCCAATCACAGTCGAGGCTCCCCTGAGCTTGGCCACTCTGGTTTGGAGCAGTCCGGCTACGCCCTGTCCCACCACTGCCACCACATCCCCTGGCCTGATCTGGAACCTGTCGTGGCTGCGAAGCACCGTAGCCAGCACGTTTAGGCTTGTGCCGTCGATAAATGAGATTTCAGGCGGCAACTTATGCAACGCGTAAGCGGGAACAGCCACGAACTCGGCAAAGGAACCGTCGAACTCACGGCCAAACAGGCCTCCACGGTTGCACAAGTTCGTGGAACCGCTGAAACAATACGGGCACTCCCTGCAAAACACCGCAGGGTTTATTACCACCCTGTCTCCAACCTCAAAACCTTGAACACCTTCACCCAAGGCGGCCACTTCGCCGGTGGACTCGTGCCCCTGGACCCTGGGGTAACGAGTCTTCTCCTTGCCCATGTAGATCCCCACATCGGTGCCACAAATTGCAGTGGCCTTGACCCTCAAGAGCACTTCTCCTCGCTTTGGTTCGGGGCACGGAATTTCCTCGATCCTCAAGTCCTTGGGTGCGTGCAGCACTGCAGCTTTCACTCGCCCACCACCTCTCAATTATTCATTCCACTTTTGGCGCCAACTATCCAGCACCCAAGCCAGCTGAGCTGGCGTTTTGCTGGTATTGCTTCCTTATTGTCAGACCATCTGGTCCAAAAAAATTTCGGTCAATTGCTGGTGCGGTTACCGTTACCCTGCTGCGCAAGCAGCTCACGCAGAACCCTCTCCACGTCTTCCAGGTGCTCCCGCATGCCCCGGCGCGCTCCCTCTGGGTCCCTTCTCTTGATCGCTTCCAGTACCCTGCGATGGAACTCCAGGGACCTGGGTATGATTGCCGGGCTGCCCTTCACCACTGCTTCCATTTGCTCAGCTAGAAGCACCTTAACCGTCTGCAGCAGCTCAACCATAACGCTGTTTTGCGCAGCCTGCGCCAGCGCTAGGTGGAAATCCAGGTCTGCCTCTATGAACGCGTCAACGTCAGTTGCCATGCCCTCGTCCATCTGCCGAAACAACTTCTCCATGTCCTCGATGTCCTCTTGGTTGGCCCTGGCTGCCGCTAGGCCCGCCAGTTCCACCTCAATGATCTGCCTGGCCTCGAACAGCTCCTGGATGTTAGTACGCAACAGCACCAACCGGTAATTGAGGGGTTCCTGGAAGAAAGTGCGGCTGTCCACCGCTACAAACGTGCCTTCACGGCTCCTCGTTATCACGCCAATCGAAGACAGGGCCTTAAGCGCCTCCCTCACCGAGGTACGCCCTACGTTGAGCATGGCGCTCAATTCCCTCTCTGGGGGTAACCTATCTCCCGGTTTTAAATCGCCTTCCACTATCAGGGACTTTATTTGCTCTACGATGGCGTCCGACAGTGTGCTCCTCTTTACCGGCTTTAGCTTCAAGTTTCCACCCTCGCTCTGAGAGGCTTTCCCCATCTATTTTACATATTCCCTTCCAAAAGGTACAGCAGTTCTCTCAACACTTCAGCTGAAAACTCGTCCGAATTAACGTGACTCTGCACCTGTCTACAAATAACCTGGGGATTATGAACGGTTTCACTGACTCCTCTCCAAAACGCCTGCTGACAACTGGGGTCAAACCATCCCTCGGGGCCCCCGGGTTTGTCCAACCCCGAAAACCCACCCATGGGAACCAGCATCACTGTCCGGGCCGTGCACTTGTTCAGCTTCTCCCCGACCACCCGACCGCAAACCAGGTTCTCCTCGGGTGTCGTTCTCATCAACGTGTTTTGCACGTTGTGCCGCCACAACCTCCTTCCTTGGTACTTGGGGGGCACAGCCTCCCCCCAGAAATTCACGAAGTCGCATGCCCCAGGCGCAAGCACCAAGGGCACCCCTCCACTGATGGCTGCCTCCAGCCTGTCTGGACCCGCATCGAACACCCCGCCTACGAGGTTGTTCATGACCTCGTTTAGCGTCACATCTAGCACTGCAGATACCCCACCTTGACGAACTGTCTCCTCAAGGGCTCTCCCGCCGTACCCGTTGGCGTGAAACCCGAGCACGTCGTACCCGCGCTCCTCCAGCGCCGCCTTGCAGCGCTCCACCAGCCCTTGGGTAAGGCCCAGCATGCTCATGCAAACCGTACCCTTGACCACACGGCACGCAGGCATCCAACCACGCATCATGCCGGCCAGCGCAGCTGCGGCAGAGGCGAAGACTCCTTTGGTGAACTCGTTGAGGGAGGCATCGCATACTGTGTTCACTACCACCATATCCGTGGTACCGACAACGTCCCTGAGGTTCACGGCAGCTGCCGCCGAAACCAACACCTTGGGCAATCCCCTGGGCAAACGCCGCATGACCCTTGAGGCAAGCAGAGTGCCGTTGGCTCCACCCAATGCAATGACCCCTGCAACGACCTTGTCCTTCACCAGCTCCGCGGCTATAGCTCCCACGCCGGTCGCCATCACTTCCAGCGCTTCACCCCTGGGCAGGGAAGCCACCTTGGGGAACTCCGTTCCCGCCTTGCGTGCTACTTCCTCGGGAGAGACATTAGCCCAGCTAACACCCACGTTCTTCAAGCAACTGGCATCCACGATCAGGGGTTCCAACCCGTTCTGCACCAGCGCCTCCCTGAGGAAGTCCACTTCCTGCAGCTTGCTATCTAGCGTACCGAAAAGCAGCACCTTCATTTCAGGGAAATCCCCTTGTACTCCTCGGTGACTTCCTTAATGCCCTTCTCAACCGGGAACCTTTCGCCGCTTGAACCCGCCATGAACCCGACAAGCCCCTTGGTGCGTCGCAGTACGTACTCGAAGTCCTTGGGGAAGGCGATGGGACCTCCGTGACAAATCACCAACACGTCGGGATTGCGACCTTTTGCGGCATCTATTATTGCCTGGGTCTTCCTCACAGCGTCGTCCAGGCTAATGGCAGTCAAGGAACCAACGCTTCCGCCCACTGAGTTACCCATATGGGCAATAATCATATCTGCTCCAGCGTCCACCATCTTCACTGCTTCCTCTGGGCTCGTCACGAAAGCCTCAGTGAAGAGGTCCCGCTCCCTGGCCATCCTGATCATTTCCACTTCGGCATCGTAACGCAGCCCGGTCTCCTCTAGCACCTGCCTGAAAGTGCCGTCTATGAGGGCAATGGTGGGGCAATTGTGCACTCCCGAAAACCCCACTTCCTTCACCTTGTCCAGCAGCCTACCCATATCCCTGGTCGGGTCAGTCCCCAGCAAGCCGGCAATGACCGGCACTTCCTTCACAATCGGGATAATCTCCCTTTCACCCAGCTCCAGGGTGAGGGCATTGTTGTCACAAATGGGAAGGTACGCCGCCATGGAACTCAACCCGGCCATCCGGTACCGGGCCAGGCCGTAAGTTGCTATGAGGTCGGCACCCCCCTTCTCCGCGAACTTAGCCGAAATGCCAATGCCAGCGCCTACCAGGTATATGGGCCTAGCTGCTGCAATTTCCCTGTGCAGCCTCTCAAGCACTCCCGCCCTGTTGTACTGCTTGCCCAATCCCAACACCTCCCATTTTGGCTGACTCTCTCACACCAGAGGGGTGGAGGAGTCCACCCCTCTTGAACTAGCCTCCAGTCACCAACACGCTTCATTCGAGGTTTTCAGCAGGCTCAAAGGCGCGCACTATGCTCTTGTTCCTGAACACCTTGAGCATCCACTTCTCATAGGCAGGTATCCTTATCCAGGGTTTGGACAGCCTGTAGAACAGCTTGGCGTGCTCGAACAACTCGCCGTGGGCCACAGCAGCAACGGCAGTCTCACCCACCTCGTAGATCTTCACACGGTCACCACTGACCTCCACGTTCTTGCGCTTTTCAGGCCACCAGGGCCCAGTAGCGCGGCTGATTAGACTCACCAGCACGTAGAGCACGCAGGAAACAATGGGCGTGAGGAACATGGGGTGAGCAACAGTCTTCCACATCTCGGAGAAGACGCCCCAGTAAAGCCCGAACACTATACCAGCACCGCAACCCACCAGCGCTCCTTCCTTGGTGCCACCCTTCCAGAAGAACGTGAGGATGACCACGGGAAGCAAAGCACCTATGAACGTGGACATCAGGGCTAGAGCGTACAGGGCACCCTGCCTGTACCCAAGGGCCATCACCAGGCACAGTAGACCGATGAGCAGCGTAGACCATTGTGCAATGGACAGCAGGCTCTTTTCGTTTGTCTTGCGCAGCCTGGGGATTATGTCCCTGGCTATAATGGTCGCTGCGCCCATGATGTTGGCGTCCGCGGTGGACTGTGTGGCCGCAAGCACGCCCATCATGATCAGCGCCGCCAGCCAAGTAGGCATCACGCCCAGCAGTTTGCCGAACACCAGCTGCGGGTTATCCAACTTGCCGAGGTAAGCCCTCATATACATGCCGGACAAGGGCATCACTATGCCAAAGGGCACCACGAACAATACTGCCCAGATCCAGCCCCTAACTGTTCTTGCTTCGGTCCTACCAGTGATGGCACGCTGCCAGTAGTACGGGTTGGCCACAGCGAAGGTTATGTTCATCCAGATCAAGCCAAAGATCGACGGGAACAGCCATCGGCTGAACTTGTGACCGCCCACTGGAAAGTTGAGCAGCTGGGGAGGAAGCGGGTTCGGTCCCTTGGTCAGGTAATCCAACCCACCGAACTTACTGAACAGGAATATGGGCAGGAATATATAGATGACGCCTGCTGCAATGAAGAACTGGATTGCGTCGGTGAGCATGGTAGCCCACATTCCACCAGTGTACATGTAAAGGATTGTCGAGACGCCCACTATGAAGGCGCTGGTGGTGTATGACCAACCAGTCCATCCAGAAAGGATGTTTGCAGCACCTACGAACTGGCCCATGCCACTGAACACAAGTCCAAGGATTGCGCCGATTGACACGATTAGTCGAACCTGGGGCCCAAACAACGCGCCAAGCCACTCAGTGCTGGTGTAAGTACCGCTGCGTCTGGCAAAGCGCGCCACTAGGAGCAAGAATATGGTGTTGGCGATGCACCATCCCCACGCGCCCCACACTGCGCCCCAGCCATAGGTATAGGCATCCGCAGGGTACCCAGACACCGTGGTGCCAGCCAGCTGGAACGCCGCAGCGCCGGCTGCAATCATTAGCACGTTTGCTTCGCGTCCGGTCACCAGGTAATCCTCAGCAGTGCGGTTCCACCTGGAAACGTACACACCAATAACGATCATTGCAATCAAGTACGCAAAGGATAACGCCACTCCAACTCCTTGGCTCACATTCATTCCTCCCATTCAACCAGTATGGCAAACTTACCGTGCAGCCTTTTCGCCAGAGTACTCCGCCACTGCTTCCCGGCCCTTGTCCGTCAGCTTCACGTATTTGCGCACCTGGCCGTAGGAGTCTATTAGCCCGTCCTCCTCCAGGTTGGCAGTAACGGAAATAACCTTGCCGCTGGACAATCCAGTCTTCGCGATCACCCTTCCAATGTGGCAGCTTCCGCCCTCTTCGGCAATAGCCTTCAATACCGCAACATCGTCAGCAATAAGCTTGTACTTCTTTGTCTTGAGTTCCTCAAGCGCAGACAGTTTCCGCCCTTTGTCAGTGAGCTCGAAGGTCAGCATGTCCAGGAACACGGGCCCCTTGGGCTTGATGTAGCCAGCCTTCTCTAACTCCTGGGACAGCGCCCACGCTTCTTCCCCGTCAATCCCAAGGTAGTCCACAAGGTCGCTCAAGGTGTTATGCCCTGTGCCGATCACAGTAAGTATTTCCCTTGTCGAAATTTCCTTCACTCTTCTACCCCCCTACTTCTGTCAGTTTGTCTCAGCGGCGCCAGCTTTCTGCGATCCCACCCCTTTCCTCTATTTCTGCCACAAAGGTGCTTTTTCCATACAATGTGACCGTGGGCTACAGATTCTGATACGCTGTTTATGCTATGGTCTGACCATTTTTCATATTCTACTTCCCTCCCAAAAATCCTTCTGACTCCTCCATTTTTTTGCTCACTTGGGGAGAATGTGGTTCACAAGCTCCTGAACTGCACTTGGTATCCTGTCCAAGGGAAGCACGTGTTCCGCATGGCCGCTTTCTATGACCGACCTGGGCATGCTGAACACCACTGATGTGGCCTCGTCCTGGACTATTGTCCTGCCCCCAGCAGCCCTAATGGCGGCCATGCCCCTGGTGCCGTCGTTTCCCATACCTGTGAGCACTATCCCGACGGTGCGGGGGCCAAACGATTCGGCCACTGAATACATCATTACGTCAATGCATGGGATGTATTGGGCAGGGGAGTGGTCGCAGGTAACCCTTCCTTCTGGAGAGATCACTATATGGCTGTCGCCTGGCGCCACAAGGGCAAGACCCTCAAGCAGGGCTTCACCCCCATGTGCTTCCCTCACCTCAAGGCTGCTATGCCTGTCCAAGCGCTTGGCAAAGGAGGCCGTGAACCCTGGGGGCATGTGCTGGGTGATTAGCAATCCCGCAGGCAGGTCGCCAGGCAGAGCAGCCACTATCCTTTCCACGGCGCTGGGCCCCCCGGTGGAGGCGCCAATTGCTACCACCACTCTGGCGGTGCGCCTGGGGGTCGCCTTTACAGCTAAGGCACGCTCAGGGACTTGCACCTTCACCTTGGCAGAAGCTGCGGCTTTCACCTTGGCAACCAGCTCCACCCTGGCAGTCTGGGTGAGCCTCCCCTTGCTCTTGGCCAGAAAATCCACCGCTCCCAACGCCAAGGCTTCTAAAGCCTTGTCGCTGCGCTCATCCTCAGCAGCGAACACAATCACTGGCACTGGTTTGCTGGCCATTATCCGGCGCAGTGCTTCAATCCCGTCCATCACGGGCATATTGAGGTCCATGGTAACAACGTCCGGTCCCAGGGCAACCACTTTTTGAAGGGCTTCGTAACCATCCTTGGCCGTGTCAACCACCTGGATTTCCGGATCAGACTCTAACATCAGTGCAATCAGCTTCCTGGCAAACTCAGAGTCGTCTACCACCAATACCCTAATCAAATCCAAACCTCCCGGTTGTCGCCGTAGCTCACCTTCATTGCCATCGACGGCACCATCAGGTAAATGGTACGCCCACATCTTCCCCCTATGTCGCTGCCCACGACAGGTATCCCAATCCTTTCAAGGGCGCTCTCGACAGCTGCTACGTTCAACTTTCCCACTTCTAGAGCCCCTGAGGTGATAGAGGAGAAGAGATTGGCCCCGCCAGCCAGCTTCGCACGGATCCTCATGGGATTGGCGCCAGCGCACACCAGCATCCTTTGAAGCTCGGGTACTGCCCTGTCAGCGTACTTGGCCGGGAGCACGCTCGAACAGTTGCAGTTGCCGCCAGAAGAAGGCAAGAACACGTGGGCCATTCCAGCCACACAACAAAGGGGGTCGAACAAGGCCAATATCACGCAGGAGCCAACGCCGAAGGCCACAAGACATCCGCTGCCCTGCACCACTCTCATTTCGCCGGTCCGCACAACGCTTTCCCGCTCTGCACAAACGGAGGCCCTCATTGCCTTCATCCCGCGTACGCCGACTCCACTGCCGCAAGGAACTTTTCAAGGCTGTCGCCCTCGGGCACTAAAATCAGCCTTCCAGTGACAGCGGCGCCCATCTGGTCTGCAGAAAACGCAGTGTCTATCACAGCCAGGGTGTCATCGATGCACTGACTGAGCGCGAGCGCAGACTGGATTATCGCACCTGCCATGCCCTTAGCTACCAGGGGCACGGAGGGCCGCAACACGCAGTCTGTTATGGCGGCGAGGGCGTTGAGGTACGATGTGACCACTATGTTCGCTATTTCCAAGAAGGCGGAGCCGTTGGCAATTACCCCTGCCCGCCTCGACACCAATTCCATGAGCAGCTCAGCAGTGTCTGCTGGAAGACCAAACACAGCGCAACCGCTCAACACCCCAACGAAGGGCACATACGCAGCAGTTACCAGGGCTTCAGGGTCACCCCACAGCCAGCTCGCCTCGCTGATGTTCACGAGGCGAGCGTTGGGTACCTCCACCAGCACCTTCTGGTCCCCCAACAAGGTGGACATAGCTCTGCATGCGCTGCCCATCCCAATTGTGCCTGCTTCTTTGAGCAGGTCCATCTGCCATTCAGTTTTTTCCATCTGAGGTCACCCGGTTGAGCGCCTCCACAACCCTGTCAGGCTGGAAGGGCTTGACGATGAAATCTTTTGCACCCGCGCCGAGAGCCTCAAGTACCAAGGGCTTTTGCCCCATGGCGCTACAAACGATCACTTTTGCCTTGGGGTCCAGCTTGAGTATTTCCTTCAAAGCAGCAATGCCGTCCATTTTGGGCATGGTGATGTCCATCGTAACAACATCTGGCTTCAGTTCGATGAACTTCTTGATGGCCTCTTCACCGTTCTCCGCTTCGCCCACAACCTGGAACCCGTTCTTGGTTAGCAAGTTTTTCAAGGTGAGCCTCATGAATGCGGTATCGTCCACTACAAGTATCTTTGCAGCCACAGCTCATCCCCCCATTTCGGTGCTAGCTGAGCGCCTAGTTCACAAGCGACCCCATGTCCAGTATCAGGGAAACCTTGCCATCCCCCAGGATCGTTGCCCCTGACACTCCTTGAAGGGGGCCGCACAGTTTGCCCAAGGATTTTATGACTATTTCCTGCTGTCCCAGTATCTCGTCCACTTCAAGCACAGCCTTGTGCCGTCCCGTGCGCAGCACCACCGCGTAGTCCCCAGTGCACTCTCCATCCATTCCCACAGCCTTCCTCAGGGAAAGCACGGGCAGCACTTCTCCCCGCCATTCAAGCACAGGTTTCTTGAGTATTGTCTTTACGCTTTCCCTGTCCAGCAGGATGTTCTCCGTGACGAACTCCAAGGGAACCGCGTAGGTTTCGTCTCCCGCTTTGAGCAGCAAGGCTTGTATGATGGCCAAGGTGACGGGCAGGTGCATCCTCACTGTGGTGCCCTCGCCTACCTTGCTGTCCAGCTCCACCACGCCGTTCATCGCCGACACCACGTTTTTCACAACGTCCAACCCAACCCCGCGTCCTGATATGTCACTGGCAACGTCTCTCGTAGAAAATCCTGGCTGAAACACGAGTTCAAGTATTTGATTTGTGTTCATTTGCCTTGCTTGAGACTCGTTAACCAGCCCCTTGGCCAACGCTTTTCTCAGCACCTTCTCCGGGTCTATCCCAGCGCCGTCGTCAGCAACTTCGATTACCACCCTTCCCCCTTCGTTCCTAGCCGAAAGCTTGACCAGTCCCTCTTCGGGTTTGCCCTTGGCCCGCCGCTCGTCGGGGTATTCAATGCCGTGGTCCGCAGCGTTCCTGAGCAGGTGTACCAGGGGCTCACTTATCCTGTCCACCACTGCCCTGTCCAGCTCTGTTTCCCCGCCCGATATGACCAGCCTTACTTTCTTGCCTAAGGACGCAGCAAGGTCCCGAACCATTCGTGGGAAGCGTTGGAACACGTTCTGCACCGGCGTGAGCCTCAACCTCATGGCAAGATCCTGCAGGCCGCTGGTTGCATGGTCTATTTCCTCAAACGCTTCTTCCAAGAGTAGGCCCTCACGGCACAGCGCACCCAGCCTGTTCCTGGTTATCACCAGCTGACCAATTAAGTTTATCAGCTCGTCAAGTTTGCCAATATCAACTTTTACCATATGGTCGCTGCTGCCCGCCCCTATGCCGTGCATGCGGGTACCCTGCTGCGTCCTAACCCCCGGGCGGAAATCCGCAAGGGCCTGCAATCGTTTTACCAACTCGTCCGCGCGTTGAACTTCGCATACCTGGCCATCCCACACGAACTGGTCCAGCATGTCCTCGAGCACGTCCACAGCCTCAAAGAGCGCTTCGCCCATCTGCTGACTCCACTCTGCCTTCCCATCCCTGAGCCTCTGGAGGCAACCTTCCACCTCGTGGGTGACTTTGGCCATCTCTTCAAGGCCAACTGTGGCTGCCATGCCCTTGAGGCTGTGGGCAGCACGGAACATGTCGTTGACCAGCTCTGGGTCCCCAGAATCCCTCTCCAGCTGTAACAGGCTGTCATTGAGCTTCTGGATGTACTCCCTGGCCTCGGCCTCAAAGGCTTCCCGCAGTTCTTCAGTTATCTCAATCCCCTGGCTCATGCGGGGCTCCCTGCCTCCACAAGCTTGAATCTGGTGATCAGCTGCTCTAGCGAAGCAGCCATTTCAGCCAAAGCGTTGGCTTCAGAGGAGATTTGCTGCACAGAAGCTGACTGGTTTTGCGCCCTGGCTGCTACCTGTTGGCCACCTGCAGCCATTTGCTGGGTTGCAGCAGCAATCGACTCTACGTTCTTGACTATCTGGTTGCTGCCTGCAGCCAGTTGCTGGGTTGCTGCAGAGACTTCGTGCACTTTGTTTGCGATGGTATCCACAGCCCGTTTGATCTCCTCGAATGCGCTAGCAGCCAAGCCAATGATTTCAGTTCCGTGGGCAACTTCCTTGGTGCCAGCCTCCATACCTTTCACAGCTTGAACCGTGTCTTCCTGAATGCCCCTGGCCAAGGCGGAAATCTTGTTGGCCGCGACCCTGGATTGCTCTGCGAGCTTCCTCACCTCTTCGGCCACCACTGCAAAACCCCTGCCCTGGTCGCCGGCGCGTGCGGCCTCGATTGCCGCGTTGAGGGCCAGCAGGTTTGTTTGGGCAGCAATGTTGGTGATTACTTCAACTATCTGGCTTATTTCCCTGGACCTTTCGCCCAGGGTCCTCACTAGCTCCGCGGCATTGTGCACCGCCTTCTCAATCGACCTGATTTGCTCAGTTGCGTGGTTGAGGGCGTCCTGGCCTTCCTTGGCTAGCTGCGCCGCCCTGCTCGAGTCCTGAGCCACGTTGCCGGTGCTGGCGGCAATTTGCTGGATTGCGCTGGACATCTGGGTCACAGTTGAAGAAGCCTCAGCTGTCATCTTGGCTTGCTGTTCTGCGCCTTGTGCCAGCTGTTCCACAGTGGTTGCAACGTCCTGTGCCGACTTGCCCACGCTTTCAGAGGCGGCAGCAAGTTCCTTGCTGGACCCAGAAACTTTGGCTGCGGTTTCCCTGGTGGCGGATATGAGCTGCTTCAAGTTGTCCACCATCTTGGCAAAGGCGCTGCTCAACACGCCTAGCTCGTCCCTGGAGTTTACTGCCACGCTCACCGTCAAGTCGCCATCCGCAACCCTCTCAATGGCACCGCACAGCTTTCTTATTGGGCCCACGATGGACCTGGGCACCAGCCAGGTGAGCAGCAGCGTGAGCACCACGCCGATTGCGGCAATTGTGGTGGCCATCATGTTGGATTTCTGCATTGCATCACGAAAAGCAGAGCTTATTTGGCTTAGTTTTATTTCCTGGTACTGCACAAAGTCAGCAGCGAGGGCAATGAGGGCTTCACGCTGAGTCTTGCTGTTCATCAAGTCCAGCTTGATGTCTAAGATGATGTCGTCCGACTGGGTCCTGAGGAAAGTGCTTTGAGCTGCTACCGACCACACCGCTTGTTTGAGCCCAAGCTCCTTCACCTTATCTGCCTCTTCACCGCTCGTAGCCAAATTCCTCAGGGAATCCAAAATGGTGTTGGTCTTGCGGGCACCGTCCTCGAAGGCGGTTTGGTTTGCGCTGTCCCTGGTTATCATGAATGAGAGCTGGTTGGCCACTTGATCAAGCAGGGCAATTTGGTATTCCTTAGCAAGCTTCACTTTTTGGCTGGCAAGCTCGTACTCGTGCTGCATCAACATGAGGTTCCGGTTGAAGTACAAGTTGATGCCGCTAACGCCGATCACAGCTGCCAGCACGCAGATGAATCCCAAAAGCATCTTCGTCCTTATGCTCATGAGCCTCTTAGACTGTTTGCGGCTCTCCATTTGCCAGACCCTCCCTGACTGCTGCCAGATCGATTTTCTCCGTGGATGCAAACAGCTTGTTTATATCCAGAAGGATCACCAGTCTACTCTCCACCTTGCCCACACCTTTAAGGAAGTCTGACCTGATCCCTGCAACCGTCTCGGGGGGCGGCTCAATGTTCGAAGCTGGGATCCTCCTCACTTCGGTGACAGCATCAACCCGAAGTCCCACTTTTTCCCCGTCCACTTCGGCCACCACCACTCTGGGGTCGGGCGCCTTGCCTTCCACCCCAAAGCGCTTGCGCAGATCCACTATGGGAATCACCTGCCCCCGCAAATTTGTCACGCCTTCAATGAAATCTGCCGCATGGGGCAGCCTGGTCACAGCAGGTGGCCTAATGATTTCCCGCACCTGGCTTATGTCCAAGGCGAATTCCTCGTCGCCCACGGAAAACACCACATACTGTCCGTCAGCGGCGCTTGCTGCCATTGCCATACGCCCCCTCTCCATTAAGGATCTGTGTGATGCGCACGCCGTAAGAGTCTCCAACTACCACCAGTTCCCCTCTTGCTACCACTAGCCCCCCACAGATCACGTCAACCGCACTGCCCTCCATTTGGTCGAGCAGGATGGTTCCCCCTTGGCCAACTGACTCTAGCTCTGACAGCTTCATTTTGACCCTGCCCAGCCTAACCCCGATCACGATGGGAACCTCCCTTACAGCGGGTACGGCCAGGCCTTGGGGCTCAGGCTCTGACTCAGACTGTGGCGCATGCTCAGGTGCTGGCATTTCGGTGCCGTAGCTCTCCATCACTGCCCTGGCCAGCTCCTTGCTGAACTCCACCGGCATTATTTGGGCAATGTGGGACTCAACCTTCCCTTCGATGGTAATGTTAAACACCACTTTGATGGCGTTGGCGTCATCAGGCCCCGCCATTTGCTTCAGGTAATCCGCCACTCTGGCGTGCTGGGTGTCCGGCGGGGAAATGGCCACCTTCCTGTTGAGGATTGTGGACATTGCATTGGCCGCGGCGCCCATCATTTGGTTCATCGCTTCTCCAATTGCGCTGATTTCTATTTCCCCAAGTTCGCCGTCCCTGGCTTCGCCCGGACCACCCATCATCAGGTCCGCAATCACTTTGGCGTCCCTTTCCGACACCACAAGCAGGTTTTCCCCGCTTAAACCCTCGGTATAGTTGACCCTGGTTACCACTGCAGGTACAGGATACTCGGCGGCAATCACTTCAATTGGATCCAGCCGCACGCTGGGAGCAGTGATTCTCACCTTGCTGGAAGTCAGGGCAGACAACGCTGTTGCAGCGGAACCCATGGAGATGTTTCCTACTTCTGCGATTACATCGGCAAGTGCACTGTCCAGAACGGCTCCCACCATCAGACCTCCTCCGGGGCCACGATCCCGGTGACCACCACTGCAAGTCGCTTTCCAACCACCCCAGGCAGGGCCCTGAACTTGGGCACTCCGCTAACCCTCACCTCGAGGGGCTCGTCCACCCTGCGATCCAGTACAATCACGTCACCCCGCTGTAACTCAAGCAGCTGCTGCATGTCCACTTGGGCTTCGCCCAGCATCACTTCCACTTCTACCTGGGCTTCGCCCACAAGCCTCTTCAACCTCGAGAGGTCAACCTGGCTCTGCTTGCCGTGCTGCCTGTAAAACAGGTCCCTCATGGATTTCCCCAGCACGCTTTCCATCAGCGTATATGGGCAGCACAAGGTGAGTAAGTCGTTGGTGCCAGCCATGGTCACGTCAAAGGTGCCCACCACTACCACATCCCTGTCTGGCATGATCCCCAGGTGCACCAAGCTGGTCTCAACGCTCTTGAACTCCAAGTCAAGGTTGAGGAGCCCCGCCCATGCCCTTTCCAAAGCGCTTGCAATCAAGTCGAATATCTGGGAAGCCAGCACCGAGCATTCAATTTCGGTGAGCTCCCGCCCAATTCCCACGGCCCCGCTGCCTCCGCACAGGCGGTCATACATGGACATAGCCAGCTCAGTGCTGATCTGTACCATCACGGGCTGGTCGCTTACCTTGTCATGGTAGATTGCCACTGCAGTGGCGCTTGGCAAGGAGTAAACGAATTCGCCGTATGAAAGCTGCTGGACCGATTTGCATCTGATCACTACCGGCCTCTGGAGCCTTGCGGAGATGGCCGTGGAAGCGCTCCTGCCTAGCTGCTCGTAAATTCGCATGAGCAGGCGGCCCTGCTCCCTGGTGAGCCGATTCGCGCGCCGGAAGTCGTACACCTCAACCCGGTCCTCGGATCGCGGCTCCTCCAATACCGGCGCTGCTGAACCAAGGTTGCGGATGAGCATGTCAATCTCGTTTTGGGAGAGCGTTATGTCGGAAATGAACAATCCCTCCCCCTGACAGTTCTTCAGTATGGTTTATCGATCTTGCTCACGTGAGTTTTTAGACCCTTGGCAAGCAGCCTGAAGGAAACTTGACTCCAACAGCGAACTACTTTCTTACCCGGAGATGATGACCTTGAAAGAGATCTTCGTAGCGCTTCTCCAGGAAATGTCGGTTATTGGTATTCTAGCCTTCGTTGTAGGTAGGACGCCTACGTTCGTGCGCGCAGTGGAGCAGCGCCTCACCATGAAGGACAAGTTTTACTTGGCGCTGTTCTTTGGGGCAATGTGCATTGTGGGCACCTATACGGGGGTATGGATTTACGGTGCCATTGCAAACACTCGGGCTATTGGCTGCATCACCGCTGGTCTGCTAGGAGGGCCATGGGTGGGGCTCTCAGCTGGCCTGATCGGCGGTCTACACCGCTGGTGGGTTGGAGGCTTCACTGGGTTCGCGTGCGGCCTCTCCACAACTGTGGAGGGGCTCCTGGGCGGCTTGGTGCACACGGTCGTACTCAAGGGTGGAGTAGCCAACGGCAAGACCGGCTTCGCCGTGGGAGTGCTTGGCGAGCTAATGCAAATGGCCATCCTGTTGCTCGTGGCAAAGCCGTTTTACCTGGCGTTGCAGCTGGTGAAGGTGATTATCCTCCCAATGACCCTCACTAACGCCATTGGCATTGCGCTGTTCTTGAGCATCCTTAAGAACACTCAGGCTGAGTCCCAGCGCATCCAGGCAATACAAGCCAAGAAGGCCCTGGACATAGCCAACAGGACCTTGCCTTACATGAGGAACGGTTTTAACCCTGAGTCGGCAGAGGCAGCTGCCCGGATCATTCTGGAGGTTTCGGAAGTACACGCCGTGGCCATAACTGACACCCAAAAAGTGCTCGCTTACGTGGGCGTGGGTTCGGACCACCACAGGCCCGGGGTGCCAGTGATCACTGAAGGTACCCATCACGCTCTGAGGGATTCGGCCATAACTGTGCTCAACGGTCCCAGGCAAATCGGCTGCCCCTTCCCAGGTTGCCCCCTGAAGTCAGGCGTGGTGGTGCCCCTTGTGGCTCACGACCGGGTGATAGGCACCCTTAAACTGTACCAGCTTTCCCTGCAAGTAAGCCCCGTGGTTGTGGAACTGGCAAAGGGAGTGGCACAGCTGCTGTCCTACCAAATTGAGCTGGCGGAACTGATGGAAAGGTCCCGATTGCTCTCCCAGGCTGAGCTAAAGGTGCTTCATGCGCAAATAAACCCCCACTTCCTGTTCAATGCCCTGAATACAGTGGTCGCCTTCTGCAGGCGCGACCCGGACAAGGCAGCGGATCTCCTGGTGCAGCTGTCTGACTACTTCCGCAAGAACCTCAGGAATTGCGGCAGAGTGGTGGAACTGGCAGAGGAAATCGAGCATATTAGCGCCTACCTCACCATCCAGCAGGCGCGCTACGGCCAGCGTCTCAAAGTGGAATACGACATCCATCCGGACACGCTCCACCTCAAGCTCCCAGCTTTGATCCTGCAGCCCCTGGTGGAGAACTCACTTAAGCACGGTTTGGACCCGAAGCCTGACGGCGGCACAATCCGCATTCGAACGCGCCGAGAAGGAGCTCTGTGGATCATGGAGGTCGAGGACGACGGCGTGGGAATAAACCCGGAGACGGCTAAACTGGTGCTGAGCGGCAATTATCGACCTGTATCTAACAATGGCGCTGGGATAGGTATCAGCAACGTGCACGGTCGCCTGAAGGTGGCGTACCCTGGCCATCCTGGCCTTTCTATTGAGCGACTTCCAACTGGCGGCACAAGGGTGAGCTTCCCAATCCCGGTCAATGGTCACCACGAACTGCTTGAGGCGGTGTAACAGTTTGGAAGCACAGCCACTGGACATCCTCATAGTGGAAGACGAAGAGCCTGCTCGGGCCGAGCTCAAGTACCTGCTGGCAAAGATCGACGGTGCCCGCGTGGTTGGGGAGGCCGTGACCGGAGACGAGGCCATTGCCCTGGCGCGACGCCTGCACCCCCAGGTGGTGCTTCTGGACATCCAGATCCCTGTGGTTCCTGGCACCGAAGTGGCCAAGGCCCTATCCAGGCTGCCTGAACCCCCAGTGGTAGTATTCTCCACCGCCTACGAGTCTTACGCCCTGGATGCGTTCGACTTGGAAGCCACAGACTATTTGCTCAAACCTTATACTGCCGAGCGCCTTGCCAGGGCACTGCATCGCGCAAGGCTCAGGATTCAAGCGAGGAGCCCTGTACCCACAGTGGAACAAGTAAAGCAAGCCATAAAGGAGCTTGGCATGATTGCTTCCGTGAAGATACCCGTTTCTCAACCGGGCACAACCCTAGTGGTGGATTCGAGCAAAGTCAGTTTCGCAGTGGCCCGCCACCATTCCACCTGCATCAGGGTGGACGGCGAAGACCTGGTCACAAGGTTGACCCTCAGCGAGCTCGAAGAACTGCTCAAGGGAGCTGGATTCCTGCGAGTGCATAAAGCCTATTTGGTTAACCTGAGGCTGGCAAAAGAACTGGTGCCGTGGTTCAACGGCACCTACAGACTCAAGCTAGCCGATAAGGGCACAAGCGTCGTGCCCGTGAGCCGATTTTACGCAGCGGGGTTGAAGAGAGCGCTGAACCTGTGAGCCCTTTTGCCGTATGCGATTGCACACCGCAACGCACCTACTTTCCTGTTTTCGCCAATCACCACAGCGCCCACGAGCCTGCCATCCTTGAACACCAGCTTCTGATAGAACCTCTTCTTTCTGTCCAGCCTGGTCTGCTCTTCAAGCCCTTGCGCCTTGGCATCTTTAATCTTGGTGAGTCCCATGGTGAACACTGTGAGGCCATCTAGGGAAAGGGCGTTCATTGGCATGCTTTCCATGTAGCTGACTTTTTCGCCCACAATATTGTGGCCAGCCACCTTGCCCTGGTATATTGCGTTGTACCACAGGGCGTTGACCCTGGGGGCCCCAGCGCTCACGTCCCACGCCTCTGCCACGTCACCTGCAGCAAATATGTCTGGTACGCCTGTGGCCATGTGATCGTCCACGAGAATGCCCCGGTTGCATGGCACTCCCGCCTCCTTTGCCAGCTCAATGTTGGGCACCACGCCCTTCGCCACCACAACCAGCTTGCAGTCA
Organism: Bacillota bacterium; assembly: GCA_049718765.1. Classification (GTDB taxonomy): domain Bacteria; phylum Bacillota; class Sulfobacillia; order DUMF01; family DUMF01; genus JBNARI01. Next base: position 17,798 of record JBNARI010000006.1, read on the forward strand.
AGTACTTTTCCCGACTTGAGCCTGAGGGAGTCAACCCGGCCCTCGCCGAAGAACTCAGTCACGTCCTCGCCAAGTAGCACCTCCACCCCGTTCCCTTCCAGGTGATCAAGCACTATTTGGGCGCCCACCTCGTCCAGCACCTGGGACAGCACCTGGTTGGAGGAAACTACCATGCATACCGAAAGGCCGCGCTGCCTTAAGGCTTCGGTGGCCTTGAGCCCCACCAAGCCCCCTCCGACCACCACCGCACACTTGAGCCCTTCCGACCAGCTCTTGATATTCACCGCGTCGTTGAGGGTGCGGAGGGTGAACACCCCAAGCAAACTGGAACCGGGAACGTCCAACTCTTGAGCCCTTGCGCCAGTAGCAAGCAACAGCTTGTCGTACTTCACCTCGGAGCCATCCGAAAGGAGCACCGCCTTGCGGGTCACGTCCACTGCCTCTGCCTTGGTGCAAAGCAGCTGCCGAGCCCCGTACTGCTGGCACACGTCTTCCCCATCAATGAAAAGGTCCCCGAGGGATACCTTACCCCCGATGAGGTGTGAGGTTAGAACCCTCGAGTAGAAAGGATGCGGTTCGTCGGACACCACAGTGATTTCGCCTTCGGGGTCTCGGCTTCTGATTACCTTGAGAGCGCTCATGCCTGCAGCGCCGTTGCCAATGATCACGTATTTCACTGTTCCACCCTCCCCAATGCGGGTTCTTCACCTCACCAAAGGCCTCATCAGAGCAGCCTTCACCTATCGAAACGCGTTGTCATGAAGCTGCCAAAGAGGACACCAGTTTGGCAGTTTCCCGGGCAACTATGAGCTCTTCGTTAGTTGGGATAACCCACACTCTCACCTTGGAGTCGTCCGCGGAAATTAGCCTTTCCGCTGGGCCAGAAGCGTTGCGGTTCGGGTCAAGCTTGACTCCCATAAACTCCAGGCCTGAAAGGATCTTGGCCCTGAGGTTAACCGCGTTTTCCCCTATGCCTCCGGCAAACGCAATAACGTCCACGCCGCCCAACGCAGCAGAGTAGGCTCCAATGTACTTCTTCACCGAGTAGCAGTACATATCCAGGGCCAGCTGCGCTCTATTGTTGCCCTTTGCTGCTTCCATCTCTATGTCCCTCATGTCGGAGCCCACACCTGAGATGCCGGCAAGTCCACTTTTCTTGGTGAGGGCTGTGGCCACCTCTTCAAGGCTCATGCCCCATTCCTTCATCATGTAGAGGGGCACGAAGCAGTCCACGTCCCCTGCACGAGTGGCCTGGGGCAACCCTGCTTGCAGGGAAAAGCCCAAAGAGGTATCCATGCTCTTGCCATCTTTGACTGCACACAGGGACGAGCTTCCACCTAAGTGACAGCTGATCAGCTTGAACTGCTGAGTGCCGAGGAGCTGGGCGATGCGCTGGGACACATAGCGGTGGGAAGCACCGTGGAAGCCATAGCGCCGGATGCCGTACTTCTCGTACCACTCATAGGGCACCGAGTACATGTAAGCGTATTCGGGCATGGTGGTGTGGAAGGAAGTCTCAAACACTCCAACCATGGGCTTGCCGGGCATGGCTTCCTGGAACATCCTTATTGCGCTAACGTATGGCGGGTTGTGCGCTGGAGCAATGAAGTAGTACTCCTCCATGGCCTTCATCACTTTGTCGTCAAGGAGCAGGGTGCCAGTCACACCTTTCACGTGAACAGTTTTGAACCCCACCGCCGCAATCTGGTCAAGGCTTTTCACCACGCCGTGCTCGGGATGAAGCAGCGAAGAAACCATGTGCTTAATGGCCGTAGCGTAGTCCGGTGCCGTGATCTCGCTCTTTTGCTCCACCCCCTTTGCCGAATAAACGTACGAAGACCTGGCGCCTCCAATCCTGTCAATCTTGCCGGATGCCAAAACCTTTTCCCCGTCCATGTCGAACAGTTTGAATTTAAGCGAAGTGCTTCCAACGTTAGTGACCAGAATGAGCAATTCTGCGATCCCCCCGTGATAGATTTCAATGTTATGATTTTCTATTCTTCAGGCCAAAACCCTCCTGGACAGTTGCTTAGGTGGCAAACCTGTGGGTAACAGTTTTTTGCGTTTCGCGGGCTCATTTTTGCATCATAGGAACAACCTGTTTCCCTGTGATTGATGCAACTTTAGAATTATTCTGGAGTACCGCCAACACTATGACCGTCAGGAGGTGTATGAGTTGTCCGTAACGCTGATAGTTTTCACGGGTGTCCTCATTTTCCTCATCGGCTATACGTACTACGGCAAGTACCTGGCTGAGAAAGTGTTGCGCCTGGACCCCAAGGCCAAGACCCCCGCTCAGGAGATCAACGACGGAGTTGACTACGTTCCCACACACCCTGCCGTGCTCCTTGGCCACCACTTTGCGTCCATTGCAGGGGCTGGCCCAATCGTGGGTCCCATCACGGCGGCTGTTTTCGGCTGGGTGCCAGTGGCTCTCTGGATCGTGCTGGGTTCAATGTTTGCAGGTGGCGTGCACGACTTCGTTTCATTGGTCACGTCAGTGAAACACGGTGGCAAGAGCATCGGCGAAGTGATCCGCAAGAACATTGGGGACCGGGGCCAACTGTACTTCCTCATCTTCACGTGGTTTGCCCTCATCCTGGTAATCGCAGCGTTCACCATCCTTGCAGTACAGGTGTTCGTTGCCATCCCCGCGGTGGCCACCACAGCAGTGTTGTTCATGGTCCTGGCTGTACTGTTTGGCCTTGCAGTGTACAAGTATAAGGCGCCTCTGGGCATTTCCACAGTGATTGGCGTGGCCCTGCTGTTTGGGTGTGTGTGGCTGGGCATCCAAATGCCCTGGAAGCTGCCTGCAACCACGTGGACCCTGATCATGCTGGTATACATCTTCATCGCTTCAGTTGCACCAGTCTGGATCCTGCTCCAGCCCAGGGATTACCTAAACTCCTTCCTGTTGTACGCGTCCCTGATAGGGGCACTGGTCGGCCTCATAGTGGGCAACCCCAAGCTGGAGTACCCCGCATTCACGTCATTCAAGGTCGGTGCTGACACCTTATTCCCCATGCTGTTCGTGACGGTAGCCTGCGGCGCAATTTCAGGGTTCCACTGCCTAGTGTCTTCAGGCACCACCTCCAAGCAGCTGGCCAAGGAGTCAGATGCACGGATAGTGGGATACGGAGCCATGCTCATAGAAGGGGTGCTCGCGCTGGTGGCCCTGGCAACAGTGGCCATCCTCACCAAGGACGGTTACGCCAAGGCGCTTAAGGACTACGGCGGGCCCACTGGTTTGTTTGCGGCTGGTGTGGGTAGGTTCATGAACTACTACGGTGTTCCCGTGGCCTTTGGCACAACTTTCGGAGCCCTCACGCTGAACGCCTTCGTGCTGACCACTTTGGATACTGCCACACGACTCACCAGGTACTGTTGGGAAGAGTTCTTCGCTACAAGGGTCCCGGCCCTGGCCAACAGGTGGATAGGCACGGCCTCAGCTGTGGTCGTAGGTGGAGGACTTGCCCTCACTGGACAGTATACCAAGATTTGGCCCATATTCGGCTCATCTAACCAGCTATTGGCAGCACTGGCGCTCCTAGCGGGAACCGTGTGGCTGGCGCGCCTGGGGCGCAACTACAAGGTGACCCTTTACCCAATGGTGTTCATGTTTGCGGTGACCCTTACAGCCCTTGCGCTCATCACTGTGAGGAACTTCGCTGCCGCAAATTATATCCTGGGCATCACTGGGTTGCTCCTGTTCATAATGGCAGTGTTCCTGGTCCTCGAAACGATTAGGGTATTGAGATCTGGCGCTTGGGCCGCCAAAACCCAAACCAAGACGAGCGCCTGAGAGGCATCCGGGTGGTCAGGGGCCCCCTCTGGGGCCCCGCCCCTTTGCTGCATTCGTCTCACCACTTCACGGGAGAGAACACTCCTGAGTCCCTGAGCAGCCCTTCTACCTCGTGTTTGATTGCTGCAAGCCCTTCTTGGGATTCCGCTTCAGCCCGGAGCACCAGCACGGGCTGGGTGTTGGACGCCCTCACCAGGGCCCATCCTCGGAATTCTGGGAAGTCCGCCCTCACTCCATCCACTTCTACTGTTTCCCGCTGGCCCCGAAGCACTTCCCTGATCCTTTCAATTACCTGGAACTTCACTCCATCGGGGCAGTCAACCCGCACTTCGGTAGTGGAGAAATACCTAGGCACGTCAGCCCAGAGCTCCGAGAGCTTCTTCCCAGAGTTGGCAACCAGGCGTATGAGGCGGGCCGAAGCGTAAATGGCGTCGTCGAAGCCGTAGTACTCGTCCGCGAAGAACATGTGTCCAGAAAGCTCCCCCGAAAAGACCGCTCCAGTCTCCCTCATCTTGGCTTTTATGAGTGAATGGCCTGCCTTCCACAACAGTGGCTTTCCCCCGAGTCTCTTGACCTCATCTATGAGGGCCTTAGAGCATTTGACTTCGATTATGGAAAGAGCCCCTGGGTGCTTGGGTAGGATTTCCCTCCAGAACAATATCATGAGCACGTCGCCAGCTAGTATTTCTCCCTTGTCGTCCACGGCGCCAATCCTGTCCGCATCCCCATCGTAAGCCAGTCCCAGGTCAGCGCCGCATTCCAGCACCTTCGCCCTAAGGTCCCGCAAGTTATCTGGAATCACCGGATCAGGGAAATGGTGTGGGAAGGATGGGTCGGACTCGCAGTAGAGGGGCACTACCTCACACCCTAGCTTTTGCAACAGTGCTGGCGCAACCAGGGACGCAGTGCCGTTGCCGCAATCCACCACAACTTTGGGTCTACGGCCGCTCAGCTCAATGCGCCCGGTTATGTCCTCAAGGTACGGGGTTACCGCGTCCCTATGGCTGACCGTGCCCTCACGGCCAGACTTCACGAATTCCCCTCGCTGGATTATTTCCTTGAGGCGCTGGATTTCGGCCCCGTACATTGTGCCTGGACCCTTTCCGAGCTTGAACCCGTTGAACTCAGGGGGGTTATGGCTACCGGTTATCTGAACCCCCGCTTCGATTCCAAAGTGTACCCTTGCAAAGTAGAACACAGGCGTCACCACAGTGCCTATGTCCACCACGTCACAACCAGCGGAAATGATGCCCTCGATGAGCCAGTCGTGGAGCTGCGGGGAGGACATCCGGTTATCCCTCCCCACGATCACCGTGGGATGCTGGGACATGCCCTCGCTGCCATAGGGCCAGCCCTCGTGAAGCAGCCACAGCTGGGGGGTTTGAATGAAGGTGCCATAGGCCCTGCCTATGTTTCGTACCACCTCCGGCGTGAGGTCCACTCCAAACACACCGCGTATGTCGTACTCCCTGAAGATGTGCGGATTCATCTCCATTTTCATCACTCCTGCATTTCCTGCTGGTTGTGGCTTACAATATACAGACTAATACAAATTGCCCCCAATTCAAACAATAGGTGAGGGGGATACAAATGAGCCACAAGAAGGACAACGACTCTTTGAGGACCGAAAGGCAGCTTGACAAACTCAAGTGGGAAACCGCAAAGCAACTGGGACTCGACGACGACCTTTCAGACCCAGATCAACTCACAGTTCGCGAAGCTGGCAAGATTGGTGGCAACATGGTGAGAAAGCTAGTAAAGCAAGGCGAAAGGGCAATTGCCGCGGAAGGAGATCGAATCGCTCAGGCCAACATAAACGACAGGCGCAACGAGGAACCGTAAGCTACTACGGGGAGCAAATGTTCCCTTGCTCCCCGGCTGATGTATACTAGTGGGTGTCGGTCTCTCTCAATAAGATCCACAAAGAGATTGCGGTGATGGGCGTTGAGCACTATGCTGAAGCGTCACTGGAAAGTAACCGCAACCGTAATGTGTGCAGTTGCAGCCATGCTGTGGCTCTTCGCCAAGGAGGCCTTCACGTCTAGGAGCCAACAGAACCCCGCCCAGCCAAGCCCAGTGCCTGTAAGGTGCGCGCGCGCGAAGACTGGTACCGTTCAGAAAAGGGTGAGGTTGTTCGGCGTGCTAGCACCTTCCCAAACTGTGGCCGTGTCTCCCAAGACCGCGGGAAGGCTCGAGAAGGTATTGGTTGAGGTGGGCTCCCAAGTTAAAAAGGGGAGCCTAGTCGCAGCTTTGGAGACCAAGGAAATCGAAGCACAGCTCCGTCAAGCCGAAGCTGCCCTCCAGGCGGCCCAGGCAAACCTTGCTCGCGCCCAGAAGGGAGCTTCCCCTGAAGAGCTCGCCCAGCTCGAAGCAGTCGTGGCCCAGGCCGATGCAACGCTAAGCGCAGCACGGTCCAGCTACTACCGCACCAAGGCGCTGTTCGAGGCCGGGGTGGTTTCCCGCCAGCAGTTCGAACAAGCCGAAACCCAAATGAAGGTAGCTGAGGCACAATACCAGCAAGCATACCAGCGGCTTGCCCAGGCCAAAGCGGGAGCCTCCCAAGAAACTCTCGACGCAGCCCAAGCCCAGGTCAAGCAGGCGGAAGCAGCACGCGATCTGGCTTCCATTGCCCTTTCCAATGCCCAGCTGAAAGCCCCGGTTTCTGGAACTGTGCTGGAAACCCATGGGGAGCCAGGTGAGCTTGTTGCAGCAGGCACGCCCATTGCCGTTCTAGCCTGCACAGACCCCCTGCTGCTTGACCTCAACGCACCTGAGCACCTTGCCCCGGTTCTAAAGCAAGAGGATCCGGTTGAGCTTAAAGTGGAGGCCGCCTCTGCTGACAGCCTTGGTGGCAAGGTGAAGTGGGTGAGCCCTGCTGCCAGCACCCAGTCCAGGCTGTTCAAGGTGAGGGTTGAAGTGCCAAACCCCACAGGCGCGCTACGCCCAGGAATGTTCGCAGAGGCTTGGCTGGTTGAATCAAGCAAGAGCGGCGTGGTAGTGCCCGAGGAAGCGCTCATGTACGCCCGCCAAAACTCCTCCCAAGCCACGGCGTTCATCGTGGATGGAGGAATTGCCAAGGCCAGGACAGTCTCAGTGCTCCTTTCCAACGGCAAACTGGCTGTGGTCTCGGGGATTTCAGAAGGGGAACTGCTGGTGCTGGCCGGGCAAACCTCCCTTGAGGACGGCACCCCTGTGGAGGTCATCGAGGAGGAGTAACCAATGCCCCTGGCTGAGCTTGCAGTAAGACGCCCAATTGCCACAGTTGTGTTCCTGTGTCTCGTGGTGTTGCTGGGAGCTGTCTCGGTGACTATGATCCCAGTGGACCTCCTGCCCAAACTGGAAATCCCCATGGTGGTGGTCTCAACTACGTACAGCGGCGCAGGAGCCCCAGAAGTTGAAACCATGGTCACCAGGCCCATCGAACAGGCAGTGAGCTCGGTTGCCAACGTCACCAGGGTAAGGTCAGTGAGCTCAGAAGGGTCTTCGATAGTTGTGGCCGAGTTTTCCTGGGGAACCAACATGGATTCGGCCCTTCGGGACACCCGGGACAAAGTGGAGCTAGTAGTTCCCTTCCTGCCTTCCGAGTCAGACAAGCCCCTGATCATAAAGGCAGACCCTTCCCTCATGCCAGTCATGCGAGTGGGGTTTGCAGGATCCCATGACCTTCTGGAACTAACCAAACTAGCCAAAGATGTGGTTCAACCGGCACTGGAAAGGGTAGACGGGGTGGCCATGGTTAACGTTGAAGGCGGCGTCAAGGAAGAAGTGGAGGTGGTCGTGGACCCACTCCGGCTCACCGGCTACGGCATCTCCCTTTCCCAGGTGTCCCAAGCCCTACGCTTCGAAAACCTGAACATCGCAGGGGGTAACGTGGAACTTGCCTCAAAGAAAGCATACGTGAGGAGCATCGCCGAATTCCAGTCAGTGGAAGACATTGGCAACATCCTTCTGCCCACCAAGTCGGGCCAATCTGGAGGGGCAGTGTTCTTGCGGGACATCGCCCAAATAAGGCGCGGCTACAAGCAGCCCGATCAGGTGGTGAGGATTGACGGCAAACCTAGCGTGGTGCTGTCAGTGCAAAAGCAAACTGGGGCCAACACGGTACAGGTCACAAGACAGGTTAGGCGCACTCTTGACGGGCTTTCGTCCCAACTGCCAGCGGGAATCAAGCTGGTGGTACTGGAAGACCAAGCCAGGTTCATAGAGGCAGCTGTGAACGAGACTTTCAGCACAGCCTGGCAAGGAGGTCTCCTAGCAGCCCTAGTGCTGTTGGTGTTCCTCCAGTCGATTACCAGCACCCTCATCATTGCGGTGTCTATGCCTGTGTCCATAATTGCCACATTCTTCTTCATGTACGTGTCTGGCATAACCATGAACCTGCTCTCCATTGGCGGACTGGCCCTGGGGGTGGGCATGCTGGTAGACAACTCCATCGTGGTGCTCGAAAGCGTCTTCAGGCACCAGCTCATGGGCAAGCCCCTGGACCAAGCCGCGCTTGATGGCACCAAAGAGGTTGGCACCGCAATCCTCGGCTCTACCCTGACCACAGTCGTGGTGTTCCTTCCCATCCTTTTCATAAAGGGCTTTGCAGCTGAGCTCTTCAGGGAGCTGGGCCTGACCGTGTCCTTCGCTTTGGCAATGTCTCTGGCAGGCGCCGTAACGGTGATCCCCCTAGGAGCAGCGAGGCTCAACCTCGAACCCTCCCAAAGGCCACTGGCCCACAGACTGCGTGCAAAGCTCAATGCCTTAGAGGAGCGCTACCGCCAGCTGCTGGAAGGCATCATTTCCAAGAGGCGCATCACTGCGCTGGCCGCAATTGCGTTCATGGGCTCCGGGATGCTTTGCCTCAAACTGGTAGGGTTTGAGTTCCTGCCTCAAATAGACCAAAGGCTGGTAGCCGTGGACGTCAAGCTGCCCGAAGGCGCTCCCCTTGAAAGAACCGCGTCGGTGGTACAGGGACTTGAAAAGTGGTTGCTTGGCAGAAACGACGTGGACATGGTGCTTGCTGTGGAGGGCGGCACTTCCGCTTCGGGCAGGCTTTCATCGTCCAGCAGCAATTCGGGTAGCCTCACTGTGCGCCTCAAGGAAGGCTCAGCTACTCCTACCCGGCAGCTCGTGGAGGATCTCCGAAAGCGAGCCTTAGGGATCCCCGGTGCTACCATAACCGTCAACATGAAGGGCGGCATCGCTGGTTCAGAGTACGTGTTTGGCAAACCCATTGTCTTGCAGTTTAAGGGCGACGACACCAGAGTCCTTGCCCAATTGGCCAAGGATGCTGCTTCAAGCATTTCCAAGATCCCTGGCACCAGAGAGGTCACAACAAGCGTTGGGGAAGGCACTCCAGAGCTCCGGGTGAAGGTGGACCGCCGGCGCGCAGCCGCCTTTGGGCTTAGTTCCGCCCAGGTAGGCGCGGCGGTGAAGGCAGCGCTGGAAGGCGAAGTGGCAACCCGTTACCGTGTGGAAGGCAAGGAACTCGACGTGAGAGTGCGCTTCCCCCAGGAATACTGCCAGGAACCCCACGACCTGGAATACCTGCCACTGATGGCGCCCGCATCGGATTCCCCTGTTCCCTTGCGCGCCCTTGCAGCCCTTGAGCGCGGGGTTGGCCCCCTCACGATAGAGCGGGAAAACCAGGTGAGGACAGTAAGCGTGACCGCAGACATATACGGTAGGACACTAGGTGACGTCTCAGGGGACGTGAACAGGGCAATTTCATCGATGAATCTGCCCCAAGGTTACTCCGTCGAGGTTGGCGGCGCAACTTCCAGGATGGCAGAGTCTTTCAAGGAGCTGTCCAAGGCGATGGCCCTTGCAGTGGTGCTTGTTTACATGGTGATGGCAGCCCAGTTCGAAAGCCTAACCGTCCCCTTTGTGATCATGTTCACCGTCCCCTTTGCAGTATCCGGAGTGTTCATTGCCCTTGCTCTGACACACATCACCCTCTCCATCCCATCCATGATAGGCATCATCACCCTTGCGGGCGTGGTGGTAAACAACGGGATAGTGCTGTTGGACTACACAATACAGCTGCGCAAGGAAGGCATGCCCCGGGAAAAAGCACTTGTGACCGCGGCAGCGACCAGGCTCCGCCCGGTGCTCATGACGACCACAACCACTGTGTTGGGACTCATCCCCATGGCCATGCCCCTGGGCAGGGGCCACGAGATAAGGGTGCCGATTGCAGTGACCCTAATTGGGGGACTGACGTTATCCACAGTTCTCACGCTGGTGGTGGTACCAGTGTTTTACCTGATCCAAGGAGACCTCACCCGCTTCCTGGCTTCCAAGCGCAACCTTTTTCAGCTCAAAGGGGCGTCCAAATTAACTGCAGCCCTCCTTCTGGCAGCAGTTGTGCTGCTTCGTCCGGAAGTGGCTCGGGCATCCTCCCTACATTTCTCCACAATGGAGGAAGCGGCGAACTATGCTCTGGCCCACAACCCGAGGATCCAGGCGGCGCGAGACAGGAGCAACGCTGCCCACGCCTACCTGGATTTCGTCGAGGAAGCCCTAAAAGCGTGCGAGGACGAGCTTATCCAAAACCAGCTCATCTCCATGGCCCAGGCAGCCCAGACTGTCAAAAGCCTGGCGGACAAATGGCTTGAGGCAATTCAGGAATCCGTCAGCTTCGCCGTGAAGCAGGCATACCTGGCTTGCCTTCAGGCCCAGTCTGCTTTGGAGTTGGCCCAACAAGGGCAAGAACTGGCCGAGCAGCAGTTTTCGGCTGCCTTAACCATGGCAAGGGTAGGCGCCGCCACGCAAAGGGAGGTGTACTCTGCCCAGCTTCAGCTTGCTCAAGCCCAGGAAGCTGTGGTTCGCGCTGAGTCCGGAGCACGCAGCGCAAAACTTGCCCTCACCGAACTCTTGGGAGTCGCCCCTGACACCCTTTTGGAGCTTGAGGAGGAAACCGTGGACTTCGAGCGTCTGGAGCTTTCTCCAGAGCAGCTTGCCCAGGCCGCCAGCTCCGCAAAGGCCAACAGGTACGAGGTATTCGCAGCAGCGCACCCCCAATCTCAGGGCAACCCCTTGGACCAGTACTCCTCACTTCTCTCGGCACTGCCCGAGGGCCCGAATTTCCTGCAGCGCTATTCGGCATTGACTGACAGCGCACTAGGCTGGGAAGTGAAGGCTGCGGAATTCAAGGTGACCCACGAAGTCTACGCCGCTTACCGAGAGCTCCTCACCGCCCAGGCAAGGTACGACCGGGCGATTCAAGGGGCATTGGAGGCAGAAGAGGCCCTGCGAGCAGCCAGGGTAAAGCTGGCGCAGGGCGAGGCTTCGCCCCTGGAAGTGAAAGTTGCGGAATACGCGGCCTCCAAAGCGCAGCAAGAGAAGCAGTGGGCGCTGTACTCTTGGTACGCTGCCAAGCTCAAGTACTATTACGTCCAGGGTGAGGGCTTCACTCTCACCGCCACCACCTCCTCAACTGGAGAGGTAATGCCAAGATGAACAAGATGAACAATATGTGGGGCACATCCCTGGGGCTGTTGGCAAGCTACCTCTTGGGCTCAGTACCCTCTGGATACCTCGCCTCCAAGCTACTGGGAAAAAAGGACCCCAGGTTTGTAGGATCAGGCAACGTGGGCACCATGAACGTCCTGAGGAACGTGGGAGTAGCCCCAGGTCTGGTGACCATGGGGCTTGACGTGGGAAAAGGTGCCCTAGCGGCTGCTTTGTGCATCCGGCTGGCAGGACCGTCCTGGAGCTGGTCAGCTTTTCCCCTCACAGTCCTTGCCCACAACTGGATGCCCTGGCTTGGGTTCCGCGGAGGTAAAGGCATTGCAGTGGCCGTAGGGGCCCTCGCGGTGCTCCACATGCCCATGGCCCTGGCGTTCCTTTTGGTGCTTGCGCTGCTGGCAGCAGTTTTGCGAAATGCGGACCTGGCCAGCAGCCTGGCCTTTGCGTTCCTCGTCGTGGCCGCTTGGGCCTGCCGCGGCAGCCCCGCTCAGGTGCTGGCGTCAGCTGCTGCACTGGGCATCCATTTGGTCAGGGTATCCCCAGACCTTCGCGTCAGCCGACGCCCTTGATGGCTCTCTTCACCATGTCCACCAACTCGTTGGAAGTGAACTGGCCGTGGAGCACCACACTGTCGTTTACCATCACGACTGGCAACCTGAGGGTTCCACGCTGAATCTGCTGAAGGATTCCAGGGAAGAACTTGGCGTCCTCGTCCCCAACGTCGATGTACCTGCAGTGTACTTGCCGCTGCCCAAATTCCCGGTATAGTCGCACGAAGTAGAATCCCTTTATCCTGTCCTCCATGGACTTGTAACCGCAGCACCCACTCCCGTATACCTGCTGGCGGTCGCCAAAAACCGTGACCAACACCATACCCTTTGACCCTCCCCATCGGCGAGTTTACCCGGTAGGCATGTTATTCACATAACGTACCCACGGTCACACAAAAACCAACAGTGTAACTTCACAGTGGTCGTGATCATAAGATGTAGCGAAAAACGGGGCTTCCAGCCCAGCCGAGAGGAGGAAGACAATGGGAATCCCTCAATTCCCCAAACCCACAAAGCCAATAAGGCCTGTGGATTTCCAGTGTGAGTGCGTGTGTATTGAGGTACAGAAGATTCTAGACGCAAGGAAGCAGAAGGAATGCCAGGTGTTCAATCAAGACTTTCACTTCCCGCTGCCTCTGGTGGACATCAACCAGCAACCGCTGGTGAACGACTGGCTGCCAGGGGATGACATTAGATGCATCCGCGCAATATTCAAGGAAAACCTGAAGGACCAAATCTTCGTGATCGAGAAGCCACCCCAGGAGTTCATGGTTGAGCCACTGCCAGACACCAAGCCTCCAGCTGCCCGTATCACCGTCACGGTCACCCCTGGCAAGAACCCTTGTGTGGTTGGCGGATACACTGTCAAGAGCACAGTGCTTGCAGAGCTACAGAACAACACCTTCGGCCGGACACCCACCACTGGGTTCGTGCATGTGAGTCCTGTGCGGTTCGTGAAGAGGCCAGTGCTTTTCTTCCCTGATCCTGAGCAAATCGGCATTGTGAACGTCAAGACTGAATCCGCCTGGGAAATCCTGGACTGCACGGTCGAGCAAGTGCTCGAAGTACTCAGGGTAATGGTCACGGTAGGCGCTTTCATCATAGTGAAGACCTGGGCCGACGCACAGTTGGTCACCACCGCTTTTGGCGAGTGCGATTGGGAACTGATTCCGCCTCCCTTCCCGCCAGACCCGTGCGCCGAGTTCAGGGAGCGTCCCTTCCCGCCGTTCAATCCAGCTCAGCTGGAGGACTTCTTCCAGCCAGACCCAGGTCAATGACCCAAGGCGTAACCTCCTGCAACCTTGCTTGGCAGCAAGACACCGAGGGGGGGACACTCACCCCCCCCTCCCCATTTCCAGCCAGCACGTGGTCCCAGTTTCATGACGTCTGGCCTTTCTTGCCCACCCTCTCCAGGTACGCCAAGTATTCAGCTACAAGCTCCTTGCTGGGAGAAAAACCTTTTGCGGACAGGAATTGCCACGCCATTCGTTCCCTGCCGTCGTCTGGCGGTTCTTGCCTTTGGGGTTCCTCCTCCAGTTTAACTGGCACCGCCCGGGCCTCTGGGGCTGGGGACACCGCTACAGGTACCTGAGACCCCGAAGGCTCCTCCTTCTGAGGGGCTGTAGTTGCAGGCTTTACCTGGCTGCCACGGATCATCTCCGGCACCCCGGGACTCAGCATGGGTTTGCCGAAATACATTAGGATCCCCTGGCACACCGCGCCCGCCAGCCTCTCTAGCAGGTGTTCGGTGTAACCCGTCACCATTGGCATGGCAATCATCACGCAGGGCGCGGGCACCTTGCACAACCGGCTGTTTACCCAGCGCCTTAGCGCCCGAGGGAGCAATAAGGCGCTGGTCTTACGCACAGGTTGCATGCCAGCTGCACCCCAAGACGACGCAATGCACCAGCGCAACCTGCGACTTCGAATCGGATATTCTAGCCCGCGAATTACCATTACAGGGTCGATTCGGCCAGCCAACAAAGCACCAGGGTGAAACACGATGCCCGCGTCCCACCAAGCAGCGCGGTCACCTTCCCGTGGCGGTTCCCAAAGCCACCCCGCAGTGTCTGCGCCGCAAATCCAAAGCAGACGTTGAAGCAGCTTGAGTTCTTCCCTCAACCCTTCGGCCAAACCTGCTCCTTCTTCAGATCCTTCGCAAAGCCAAAGGATAACTCGCCTTCCCAAGAGCGGCGGGAATGCCGCAAACACTCCAGCGCCCTGTTCTTCTCTGAATGGAACCCCTACCAGCTGGCAAACCGCCCTAAAAGCATCCACTGGAGGAGCTGCGGTGCGGTGCAAGGGCACTTCTTGGTTGTTCACGAGCAGGCGCATCAGCCTAACCCCCATACCCAGTATATGCGTGGGACTGGAGGCACAGCCCTGGTTAGTCTGGTCGCTCCTTGAGCACCTCTGCGCCAGACATTCGGTAAATTCTGTTCCTTAGAAGGCGCTGCACTCCGTGGTACAGCAGCACCAGCACGCTAAAAGCCCAAAATATCCCAACTGCGTCCGCCTTGAATTCCAGGGCAAAATCTGATTGCTCCGCCACAGAAGCCATGAGCAAGTTGACCAGGCGATTGAACAAGGGAACACCGAGGAGCACGCCAACGTAAAAGCAAACCACTTCAAAACCAAGGGTCATAAACGCAATCTCGCCGTCTCTGAACCCAAATATTTTGAATAAGCCTATGGTGCGCCTGTTCTCGTTAAGGGAGAGGGTGGAGAGCACGTTGGTTATCGAAAGGGCCAACAGAATTGCAATTGCCGACATCACCGCCAGGGATTGCTTGACCGGAGCCATCATGTTCTCGTAGCTGGTAATGATGTAGGATTTGTTCTGTGTAATGAACACAAGGGACTTGTCGATCCTAAGTTCGGTAGGAGAAAACAGCCCCCGGTAGCTGCCCTTGGGCAAGTCGAAAGTCTTGTTGAACTGGTCGATGTCTGTGAACGCGTAATTGCCAATGGGCAGGTCAACCACGTCCGAAACCCTGAAGCTTACTGTCTCATCTTCCAGCTTGTCATTGAGCTCAATCACATCGCCCTTGGCCACCTTAAGCTTTGCCGCCAGCGGCTTGGCCAGCGCAATGCCTGACAGGTCGGGAGACGTTCCCTCAAGGTTCCTTAACTCTACCATCTTGGAGTCCCTCTGAATGCCGTAGAGCACCAGGTTTCGTCCGTTGCTATCGTAAAGGGTGCGGACGTTGAAACCCTCAGCGTGTGAGAATTTCCTGCCCCTCTGGTTGGACGTGAGCACATACATGTAGTCATACTTGAAAGTTCTTGAAAAAGTCTGCTGTACCATGCCCTGAAGGGTCCGCTCAGAGGTGAACCCGTATATCAGCAAGAAGGTGGAGCAAGCAACTCCTGCAACCAGCACAAAGTTCCGCCAAATCCTGGACAGCCCGTGCCTCAACATTACCCTCCTGGGAAATGATAGCCCCCGCAACGTGAGGAAACCCACCACACGCCCCACGGAGTCACCCTGGTCGCCTCTTAGCAGCGCCAGGGGCTCTTTGGTGAACAGTCCTCGAAGTGCAAAGACCGCCCCCGAAAATATGAACATTCCCGGCAGGAAGAAGGCCAGCAGTATTTGCCGCGCAGGAAACACTGTAGTCACCAGGGGGATGTTGAAGTACCCCACAAATAGCTGGACGAAGGGCCTTGCAACCACAAATCCCATTGCCGTTCCCAAGGAGGAGCCGGTAACCCAAACGAACGCCGGAATGAGCAGGAACACCCTGGCGATCTCTGCACGCCTGTACCCTAACGCCATAAGGGTGCCTATCTCCACCCTTAGGAAGTTGATGACCCTACCAAGAACCGTGAACGTGAGAAATGAGGATATCAGGGTAATCACAACGGTGATTGGAGTTATGACGCTCTTGATGCTCGTGAGCTTCATTTCCGTAATGGTTATCCGGGGATTTTCCCTTTTTTCCACGAAGCTCACCAAATTGAACTCCTTCAGGTCGTCCTTGAGTGCCTTGACGTCAGTGATTGGCCCCCCAACCACGTAGTAGTGGTATGGTTCGGTCTCGTGCCGCGCCATGTCCCTCCTGTCCATGAGCCCAACGCCGAACTCACGAGGGTTGTTGATGATGTCCTGATCGTAGCGGATGATGTAAGTGTAGTCGGGCATGTATATGAACCCTGCTACCTTGTAGTTTCTGTTGCCAATGCGCAGGTTGCTCCCAAGGAAATATCCGTTTGCACGAGCAAACAATGGGTCCAGCAAGATTTCCCCCCTGGAGGGTACGTTCTTACCAGCCAAGGCGCACGCAACGTTGATTCGTTCCGTGGGGGAAAACAGCCTGAGCGCCCTGTCTTCATCTTCCCACTCCACCTCAGCCACTTTTCTTTCCTCAATTTCGATCTTGTACTTCCTTTCCAACCTGGACTCTGGTACTCCGTCCACAGTGATGAAATGAGCCGTCTCCTGCTTGAACTGGGCAGCAAAGGCTGCATAGCCCTCTTCCAACGTGCTCACCGTAACTGTGAGCAAACAGTGGGCAAAGGAGGCAATGGCCACGAGAGCTACGATTCCCATGAATTGACCAGGTTGTCTGCGAATAATTCTTGCAGGTATCCTGGATATGGTCACCAGACAACACTCTCCGAAGGCATCGGCATGGGATTGACCGTCCTTTCAACCACTTTCCCGCTGCGCAACCTTATCACAACGTGCGCCATCCTGGCGATGGCGGTGTTGTGCGTAATCAGTAGTATGGTCGTCCCTAGCTCCCTGTTCACCTTTTCTAACAATGCCAACACCTTCTTAGCATTGTCGTAATCCAGAGCCCCCGTCGGCTCATCGCAAAGCAGCAGCTTGGGATTCTTCACCACAGCTCTTGCAATCGCAACTCTTTGCTGCTCCCCTCCAGAAAGCTCAAAGGGGAACTTGTTCTTTTGATCGCCCATCCCCACCATGTCAAGTATCTCGTCTACGTCGAAGGACTGTCGTGACAGGTACGCGGTGGCCAGGACGTTTTCGTAGGCTGTGAGACTGTTCACCAGATTATAGAATTGGAACACAAAACCCACTGAACTCCTCCTGTATTCCGTCAACCTCCGCGGATCCAACTTCGTGATATCTTCCCCTTCAACCACTACCGTGCCTTCGTCAGCCCTATCTATGCCCCCAATGATGTTGATCAACGTTGTCTTGCCAGATCCCGAAGGGCCCAGCACCACCACGAAAGAGCCCTTTTGCACAGCGAAATCAACGCCGTCAAGGGCTTTCACCGTTGTCTTGCCAACAGCATACACCCTCTTCAAGCCACTTACGTCGAGGAACATGCTCACTCAGCTCCCGCGTGTTCCAAACCACATCACAAGGTATTCTTTCTCCAAACACGTCGTACTTCCTTTGAGCGCGAGAGCCACACTTAGGGTAATGGACGAAGAAGGGCAGTCACCTGGCTGGGCACACGAATATTGGCTGCACTGCAGGGCAGAGCTGTCGGGAAACAGCTTGGCCCGGCACCCAAATGTCCCAGTCTGGCGTGCCGGGCCGTGGCTCAGTTTGAGCCTGCGCGTAACATATCGGGGAAAAACGCTAACTAAAGGTCACTTCTCTACGAATATCTCCACCACGAAGTAGCCGTTGTACCCCGAGCTCACCCCAGGTCTGGGGTATAGGCCTACGCCAACTTTTTCCCACCAAGGCTTGAGCATATTTGCCTTGTGCTTTGGGCTGCCCATGAAGCTGTCGTGAACAACGGTTGCAGTGCTCCCAGTAGTAATGTTCTCGCTACATTTGTTGAACTTTACACCGAACTTCGTTAGCATGTCATAAACGTAACCGTAAGTGGGCGACAGATGGCCGTAGTAACCCTTTTCCGCCATGTCCTGCCCCTTGAGCCGCGCGAGGGTCACCAGGTATGGATCCATCTCCAATGGTTGCAGGCCCTGCTTTACTCGCTCCTGGTTAAGCAAATCCAAGATCTGCTGCTCCAGGACGCTGGGCTGAGAGGGCACAAGCTTTGATGGGTCAACTCTGACGACGGTCCCACCCGAAGCCTGTCCCGCCGACCCGGAGCCTCCAGGATAGCTCCCGAACCTGGCGCGGTACCACTCGTTGTACGCTTGCTGGTCCTCAGCAGACAGCGCCAGAGCAGGAGCTGCGCTACTCAAGCTCACTAGAAGTATTACTACGACGGCAGCGCAAACTCGATAGACTGTTCTGTTCAAGGCTTTTCTATACCCCCTGTCGTCATTGTTGCAACTTACAGGGGATATATTCTTTACATAATCCTCCGGGACCTCTAGGGAACTTCAAGCTACGCTGCCTGGAATTGCCTCGTGACTGCCTACCACCGCCACCAAGGCCCTCGCCCGTGACGCCAGCCTCTTCTGGCCATTGGTCCACACTGCGACCGGACCACCACAGGTCCACGCCCACATTTGGGGCAGGCCACGCCTTCTGCAGGAACTTCAGTCGCTTCCCACTCCTGTCCACAACTCAGGCATACCAGTGGGGAGTCAGCAAGTTGGTAGTTACCACCCTCTAGGCGAATTCCCCTGCCTACCACAAGCGCCCTCGCAACCTTGAACCTCGCCCCGGCAAGCAACCTCTGAAATGTACTTTGAGAGATCCCCATTTTCTCAGCACACGCATCTTGGTCCAGGCCTTCGAGGTCCTTGAGTCGCATAGCCTCCAGCTCCTCCAAGGTTATCACCTCTTCCTCCAGGTCCTCTACGGAAACCTCGGCAGGCCTGAAATGCTTCACATAGGGGAAAAACGCTACGCTACGGGGCTTGGGCTGTCTAGGCAATGGGATCACCTCTGTATAAGCTTGAGATCTGAGTCCATATTCCTTTTAGCCCTAAACAGCCGTCATGTCAACGGTCTTCACTCTACAAGGCGCTTCTCGCCCCGTATCTGCTGTAAGGGAGCAATGTCCTGCACAGTCTCGAGTACGCCTAGGTATTCCCCGTCCTGGTTCCTCACTGCAAAGTAGGATATGTACAGGTACTTTTCCCCAGACTTTATCCAGAAATGTTCCGAGTCCTTCTTCCCCGACTTGAGTTCCTCAAGCACCCGATTCACAAGGGGCAAACTCTTGGCAGGGTGGCACTGCTGCACCTTTCTACCCAAACTGCTTCTGGCCCTGGCAAATGCCCGGTCTTGAGTGCCACTGAAGTACTTGAACACATCGTTCCTATCTACAAAGGTTATTTCCACGGGCAAAGTATTTAGGAGCCACTGGGTCTCCTCAACAGTCAAGCTCCCGGTTGGGAACTCAATTGTGCCCTGTTGGGTCACAGCAGCGCTGGGCTCAACTCCGTGGCGGTGAACAGGCTTGTGTTCTCCGCCAACCGCTGGTGTAAAGCAACAGTAGCCAATCTCGTCGAACTCATGCCTTATCTGCTCCCACTCGTGCTGGTCCAGCACGCTTAGGGCCATTGGGTATAACACGTTGTTTTCTTTATAAACGTGAGATGCCAATTTCTTCCTAAGCTGCTCAACCTTTCTGGCCAGCTGCCCACCGCCACCTGATTCAACTGCAGCAGCAATTTCCTTCTCCAGGGACCTAATCTCATCGTGCTCGGACCACATTATAGCCGGGGGCTCGGTGATGCCGTGCTTGTCCATGGCAGCAAATAGCACGTTTTCTTCACGTAGGTAGTGCTTCTCAGCCTCTCCAAGATGACCAATTCCTTCCCTCAAGCTGCTAGGGTTCTCTGGATCCAACTGGCCCGCAATAGCCAGAATGGCCTCGTGCTCGCCCATGAGTATTCGGATTGGGTGCCACTCTGGCAGCTCCTGCTTGGGACCGCTAAGGGCGTCCTCGAGAACCGCAAGGTGGAGGTGGCACAGCCTTCGTAGTTCGGACTGGGGCACACCTTCAGCCACCAGCTCCTGCTCCGCCTTGCCTATGTCAAGCGCATCAACCCCCTCAGCCAGCTGCTTGAACTCCTGCTTCAACGAAGCGGGGTCCTCGCCCTCATGCAGACGTCTGATGATTTCCTTGAGCTTTTGCTTCTTGTCCATGCCATCCACCTACTTTCTTGTGGGATTTGGGGTCTTAATCACCAGCACGTTGAAATCGCTCCCCTGGGATGCCTCGAGGCCATGAGGAATATTTGCTGGGCTCACCACTATGTCACCGCTCTCCACCACCGCCGACTCCTCACCAATAGAGATTGTGCCCTTTCCCCCACTGACGTAAAACAGCACGTCCACCGGGGTAACATGCTTTTGGACAGTCTGCCCCGAAACCAATAGAAGCTCAACCACACTGGCCGACTCCCTGTCCACCAAGTACCGCACCATGACACCCACTGGATTGACTGCACCCGCCACCAAGGCCCGCTTGATCACTTCCACGTGCTCTCCCTCCAACATTGTGGAGTATTTATATCCATTTTTCGTTTCCATATTAGACCAAAGGGATCCACTTTGTCAATCAAGGTGCCCCCTGCACACCTTAGGTGGGTCACCAAGACCCAACAAACCCGTTGACAGCCCAACAAGAAACACCATAAAATTATCAACAAACATCCTTAAATGCGATGATCAGGAGAGTAGGCAGGATTTCCGGTCTCAGAGAGAGCCCGGTAGGTGCGAGGGCTTACGGGAGCCGGCCGAAGTACACCTGGTAGCAGTGGCCTGAAACTCTGGTAGATCGCTGCCAGAGGAGTAGGGGCCAACGGGTTCCGCCGTTAAAAGGACAGGATATCGGTAGCAAGGCCTCGCTTGCCTTTGCTGCCCGTATCTGGACGAGAGGGTGTACACCAAGAAGGGTGGTACCGCGGGTACAGAATCCCGTCCCTTAACAGGGGCGGGATTTTTTTATCCAAGTGAGCCCAAGACACATGGAGGCGATTGTAGATGGGGTTCGCAAAGTAGCTTACCAAGGGGAACCGGGAGCGTTCAGCGAGTCCGCAGCTGCAAAGATGGAGCCAGGAGCACAGCTGTTGCCGTGTAGGACGCTGTCGGAGGCCTTCAAGGTGGTTGCCCTGGGCAGGGCGGACGCAGCAGTGGTGCCTGTGGAAAACTCGCTGGCCGGGAGCATCGGGGAAACTTACGACCTCCTGCTGACCCACAACCTGGTTGTTACGGGAGAAGTGATCTTGCCGGTAAACCACTGCCTCATGGCACTGCCGGGCGTGAGCCTGTCCCAGATAAGGAAGGTGGTCTCCCACCCCCAGGCACTTGCCCAGTGTAACGACTTCCTTGAGCAGCTAGCCGTAGAATGTGTACCGTTCTATGACACTGCAGGCGCAGCGAGGCACGTCAGGGAAACCGGAGCAACAGACACTGCAGCAGTGGCGTCACGACACGCAGCGGACATCTATAGGCTTCAAGTACTCATAGAAAACATCCAGTCGTACAGGGACAACTTTACTCGGTTCTACCGAATCGAACGGGAGCTGCGTCCTGCGGGGATCAAGAACAAGAGCGTGTTCGTGGTGAGCTTGCCACACCACCCGGGTTCCCTGTTCATGGCCTTGGCTTCGTTTGCGTGCAGGGGCATAAACCTGACGAAGATAGAGTCCAGACCAGTGAAGAAAGACCCCTGGCAATACGTGTTCTTCTTGGAATTCGAAGGTCACATCAACGACTGGGCAGTGAAACAAGCCATTGACGAGCTGCAGGCCAAGTCAAGCATGCTAAAGGTCTTAGGGTCATTCTCAGTGGAGGAGTGAGCAGCTATGCCGCTGCGTGGTGTAAGGGGCGCAATAACAGTACCTGCAAACGACGCTCAGTTCATAGAACGATGCACCCAGGAGCTTCTCCAGGCGGCAATCCAGCGCAACCACATAAGGCTTGAGGATATCGCTGCAATCCTGTTTGCAGTAACGCCAGACCTCAATGCAGCTTTCCCAGCTTCAGCTGCAAGAAAGCTTGGTATGGAACGCGTGGCGCTGTTGGACTTTACATCTCCGGCCGTGGAGGGGGCGCTGGAACGCGTGGTCAGGATGCTTCTGCTCTGGAACACCGAGCTCTCTCAGCAAGAAATACACCATGTTTATCTGGGCGACGCGGCAAAGCTTCGCCCGGACCTGTGCGAGGGAGGGTTTCCCCAATGATCATCGTGATGAGAAATGGCCCAGCCAAAGACCAAGTGGACCGCGTCACCGAGTACCTAAAACAGATGGGGCTAGGTGTGCACGTGTCCCAGGGGGAGGAACGCACCATACTGGGGGTTATCGGGGACGTGCGCAAGGTGCCAGTGGAAACCATCGAGGCGTTGCCAGGAGTGGAGCGAGTAATAAGGGTGCTGGAGCCGTATAAGCTGGCCAGCCGTAAGCTCAAGCAGGAGTCCACCGTGGTGGAGTTTGGGGGCGTAAAGATCGGAGGTCAGGAAGTAGTACTGATCGCGGGACCATGCTCCGTTGAAAACCTGGATATGCTCAGGGCATGCGCCGCTGCTGCCAAGCAAAGCGGGGTCTCAGCTTTGAGAGGAGGCGCCTTTAAGCCAAGGACTTCCCCCTATAGCTTCCAGGGCTTGGGCCGAGAGGGGCTGGAACTGTTGGCCCAGGTGAGGAGCGAAACAGGCCTCCCCGTTGTTACGGAGGTGATGGCTCCAGAACAAGTAGAGCTGGTGTGCGAATACGCCGACATGCTGCAGATTGGCGCAAGGAACATGCAGAATTTCACCCTTCTTCAAGAGGTGGGACGGTGCCGGAAACCCGTGCTGTTGAAGCGCGGGATGATGTCTTCAATCGACGAGTGGCTCCAGGCAGCCGAATACATCTTGGCCTACGGCAACATGCAGGTAGTGCTGTGTGAAAGGGGCATCCGGACCTTTGAATCGTACACGAGGAACACCCTTGACCTGAGCGCTGTGCCAGCAGTGAAGAAACTGAGCCACCTGCCGGTAATCGTGGACCCAAGCCACGGCACAGGCAAACGTGATCTGGTCATCCCAATGGCTATGGCAGCCATTGCAGCCGGGGCGGATGGAGTAATGGTAGAAGCACACCCTGATCCAGAAAAGGCACTGTCAGATGGCCCTCAGTCCTTGAGGTTGGACCAGCTCCCAGAGCTGTCCCAGCAACTGGCCAAGGTGGCGGCAACAGTGGGGCGCACCCTATACGGGCTGCCGCGAAATGGAAGGGTGAAACCATGAACCGGGTTGGCATTGTTGGCTTGGGACTAATTGGTGGGTCCTTGGGCTTGGCGCTTCGGACTTGCGGATGGCAGGTCATAGGGTACGACTGTGACCCTCTCACAATGGAGCAAGCCCATCAAATTGGCGCCTGCGACTGCCTGGCAAACTCCGTGGTGGAGGCGGCAAGTACCAGCCAAGTCCTGGTAGTTGCAGTACCTTCCAGCTCCGTTGCGGAGGTCGTGGTGGAGGCTGCTTTTGCCATGAAGCCTGGCTCAGTGCTCACCGACGTGGCCAGTGTCAAGGGGCCAATCGTCAAACAGCTTGAGGGAAGGCTGCCTGCCGGGGTATGTTACGTTGGAGGACACCCCATGGCAGGCTCCGAGAAGCAAGGCATCGCCGCTGCAAGGGCTGACCTCTTTCGAAACGCTGTGTGGACGATTACACCTTGCTGTTCAGCCCAAAACGATCAGTTCTACTTGAGCGCAGTCGAACAGGTGACACAAGTCATTCGAGCAGCTGGCGCCAACCCCCTCGTGGTGGATCCAGAAGAGCACGATCTTGCAGTGGCCTTCACCAGCCACCTGCCCTACCTCACTTCCTTGGCAATCGCGCTCACAGCGCAAAGCGGTGCAAGAAGGCTAGAGCTGGTGAAGAAGCTCGTGGCAGGAGGGTTCCGGGACGCCACAAGGCTTGCACGTTCGAGTCCTTCCACGGCGTGCGACTATTCTTGGTTGAACCGGGAACGACTCAAACTGGCAGTTCAGGAGTTCGAAAGGCAATTGGCCCGACTGAAGCACGCGTTGGACCAGCCTGGGATTGAAGAACTTGCCGCAGTGGCCAACAGCGCCATAGAATACCTGGACTCTGTGGAATGGGGGATCTTCGATGTCAAGAGTAAAGGGGCTTAACGTCCAGGTGTCGGTACCGGGGGACAAATCCATATCACATCGGGCTGCACTTCTAGGTGCCATGGCCAGGGGGAAGACCCATGTGCTGGGCTTTGCTCCAGGGCTTGATTGTTGGGCTACTCTCCAATGCATAAAGGCCCTTGGCGTCCAAGTGCACGTTCAAGGAAGCGAGGTCTTGATCGACAGTCCCGGAGCCTTTGCGCTACAGGAACCCAGCAACGTCCTGGACTGCATGAACTCCGGCACTACCATGAGGCTGATGTCAGGAGTCCTCGCGGGCCAGCCCTTCATGAGCGTACTCACCGGCGACTCGTCCTTGAGGAACAGGCCCATGGCCCGAGTAGTCGAACCGCTCAGAGCAATGGGTGCACGCGTGGATGGCCGCTGTGGGGGCACCAAGGCCCCACTTTACATTCGAGGACCTGCTGGCACCCGTTCCCACCTGAAACCCCTTAGGGATTACCGCCTTCCGGTGGCCAGTGCTCAGGTCAAGTCATGCTTGCTCCTCGCAGGCCTCCTTGCCGATGGCGAGACCACGATACTGGAAACAGTGCCCACCAGAGACCACACCGAGAGGATGCTCGGTTTGTTCGGTGCCTCAATTGCTACGGAGCGCTGCTCCGAAGGCACACTTGTAAGGGTACATGGCCCTCAAAGGCTGGCGCCTGCCCAAGTGGAGGTCCCCGGTGATTTCTCCTCTGCGGCCTTCTGGCTTGCAGCAGGGGCTATAGTACCTGAATCAACGGTCACCGTTACCAACGTGGGATTGAACCCTTTGCGGACCGGATTCCTCGCTGCCCTTCGCGACATGGGTTGTGACGTCGAGGTCAGGCTCAGGCCTGCCATCTCCTGGGAGCCGGTGGGCGACGTAACTGTGAGTGCAAGTAGCCTCAAGGCAATTCAAGTTCTGCCCGAGCAGGTGCCATCAATGGTGGATGAAATCCCCGTGCTTGCCGTGTGTGCAGCCATGGCCCAGGGTACAACCTGCGTAAGGGGGGCAGGGGAACTACGTCACAAGGAAAGCGACAGGATCTCGGCCATAGTCCAAAACTTGAGGGCCATGGGCGCAAGCGCAGGCGAGCTTGAGGACGGCTTCTGGGTGGAAGGTGGGAGACCCCTTCGTGGGGCTCGCGTGAACACAATGGGCGATCACAGGATTGCTATGGCCTTCGCAGTTGCAGCGCTCGTCGCAGAAGGCGACACAGTGCTGGACCACCCTAGCTGCATTGACGTGTCTTACCCTGGCTTCTTGGGACAGCTAAACGAAGTGGTAGGGAAGGAAAAGGTGATGGTCAAATGCTGAGATGGGATTGCAGCCAGCTTCCGGAGCTCGCGGTTATTGGGTGGCCGCTGGACCATACCTTCTCCCCCCCTATGCAAACAGCGGCCCTAAGGCAAACAGGCTTCAACTGGGGCTACGAAGCCATACCAGTGCCTCCAGAAAAAGTGCCAGAGTTTTTTGCCAGGGCTTCCCAGACAATGAAAGGCTTCAACGTGACAATGCCCCACAAGTTCGTAGCCTACCAGCTGTGTCCTGTCCTGGACGGACTGTCAGCGGTGTGCGGCTCGGTGAACACCGTGGTGTTCGAACGGAAGGGCCCCAAGAGCATCCCCACCGGTCACAACACCGATGGTCCAGGCTTACTCACTGCCCTGAAGCAGCGGGCTGGCTATGAACCGGCGGGCAGCACGGTTCTGGTCCTGGGCGCAGGGGGTGCAGCTGCTGGCTGTGCTGCTGCCCTTGCGCGGGCTGGTGCAGCCAGCATTACAATTGTAAACCGCACGCCCGAAAGGGCAAGGGAACTGGCCAGGAACATGGAGCAAATGTTCGACGAAGTTATATGGCAATGGACGGGCCCCAATAACTACCAGGCCTTCCGGGAGGCACTTAGCAAAACCGAGCTGGTGATCAACTGCATGCCCGAGGAAGGTGCGGAACAGTTTGCAGCACTGGTCTGTGGTTGCCCAGGGAATGTCAAGGTGCTTTGCGATCTGAGCTACAACGCAGATCCCGGCGCCCTGTTCCTCCTGGCAAAGCAAGCCGGATACAGAGTGGTAAGTGGCATTGAAGTGCTGCTGTGGCAGGGTGTCTACGCTTTCGAGTTGTTTACCGCGCATAAAGCGCCTGTGGAAGCTATGACCCAGGCCTTGGTAGAAGTTGCTGGAAGCTGGTGGTTAACATGTTGAGGTTCCTCACAGCAGGAGAATCCCATGGTCCTGGCCTCACGGCTATCCTTGAGGGCATGCCCGCGGGTATTGAAGTGTGCACAGAAGAACTGGCCCAGGAGCTTGGGAGAAGGCGCAAGTGCTACGGTCGCGGGCCAAGGGCCTCTATTGAAAACGATGAGGTACACGTGACGTCCGGAATTCATGACGGCAAGACCACAGGAGCCCCAATTGCGGTGTTTATACCTAACAAGGACTACTCCAACTGGCATGGAAAGCAGTGCCCAATCACAGCACCACGCCCTGGCCATGCTGACCTCCCAGGAGCAATTAAGTACGGGTTCAAGGACTGCCGCCCTGTAGCGGAACGTGCAAGTGCCAGAGAGACCGCAGCCCGAGTGGCTTGCGGCTATTTTGCAAAGAAATTGCTGCGCCTTGCAGGCATCGAGGTAATCAGCTGGGTAACACAAATCGGCGAAACAGTTGCGGATCTGGCCTCTCGAGAAAGGCGGATGTTTGACCCAGAATTCGCAAGGCACCTGGCCAAGCTGGCAGAGGGTTCAGAGGTGCGTTGCCCGGATCCCGTTGCTTCTGCCCAAATGGTGAAACTCATTGACAGGGCGCGCGAAGCCGGAGACACCCTTGGGGGTGTGTTTGAAGTAGCAGCTCTTGGAGTCCCGGTGGGCCTTGGAAGCTACGTGCACTGGGACAGAAGGTTGGACACACGCCTTGCAGCTGCCGTCATGAGCATTCCGGGGGTCAAGGGGGTTGAGATAGGTCTGGGGTTTCAAGGCGCAGCCCTGAGGGGCAGCCAGTTCCATGATCCGATTGTGCCCAATGGCAAGTCTTGGAACGTAGCATTGCCAGTGCTGAGCAGGCAATCCAACCATGCTGGTGGAATTGAGGGCGGCGTATCCAACGGCCAGCTGGTGTTCATAAGAGCCGCAACGAAGCCTATACCCACCTTGCAATGCCCGTTGCCCTCAGTTGACATGGTTACAGGCCAAAGGTGCGACGCTCACAGGGAAAGGTCGGACGTGTGTGCAGTGGGTTCTGCTGCAGTTGTGGCCGAGGCCGTAGTGGCATTGGTGCTCGCTGATGCCCTTCTTGAAATGCGGGGTGGTGACAAATGGTGAGCAGGATCAAGAGCAACATCGTGCTCAATGGGCTCCCCGGATCCGGAAAGAGCACTGTAGGTCAAATCCTTGCTTCTAGACTTCACATGGCCTTCATTGACACTGACCGGCTGGTGGAAGAAACGTCAGGGGAATGCATTCCCGACATATTCAGCAAATATGGAGAACCCCGTTTCCGAGAGCTAGAGGCTGCCGCAATTCGGCAGGCATCCCAGCTCAGAAATGTGGTGATCTCCATTGGCGGGGGCGCAATTATGCGCAGGGAAAACTATCACGCCCTTAGGGAGACAGGCACGATACTGTGGCTCAATGCATCCATCGAGACCTTGCTCAAGCGTTTGGAAGGCGACTCGTCAAGGCCCCTCTTGGTCCCCCCTCCCGGGTTGACAAAGGCAGACATGCTGCGCTCCCTCGCTAACGCCAGGCAACAGGTTTACACCGAAACCGCAGACCTCATAGTTGACGCTGACGCGGATCCGCGGCAAGTAGCAGACGAAGTCATGCGCGGGCTGCAACTCACAGACGCTCCGTCGTGGGAATTGCAACCAGAGTCGGTGCCAGTGCGCACCAGGGCTGGAAGGTATGAGGTGAAGGTGGGCTGTGGTTTCCTGGTGAGAGAGCTAGTTGAGCTTTGCCGGGAGTTACCTAACGTATCCAAACTGGTGATCGTGTCTAATCCACTGGTTAATCAACTGCACGCCTCCGTAATTGGGACGCGCCTGTGTGAAGCTGGCTTTAGGACGGAATTGGTCCTTGTGGGAGACGGTGAAAGCCACAAGACCCTGGAGACTGCGTTCAAGCTGTACGACCAATTCGTTCGTATGGGCGTGGATCGGGATTCAGTGGTGGTAGCAGTTGGCGGAGGAGTTACAGGAGACGTGGCAGGGTTCGTTGCAGCCACGTTTATGCGGGGAATAAGGTGGCTTCAAGTGCCCACCACACTGCTAGCACAAGTGGATGCAAGCGTTGGCGGGAAGGTGGCAGTAGACCACCCCGCTGGCAAGAACCTCATTGGCGCATTCCATCAACCGGTGGGAGTGGTTTCAGACATTGCAGCCATCATCACGCTACCAGACAGAGCGTTTGCCGAAGGGATGGCAGAAGCCATAAAGACAGCCATCATAGATGGTCAGCTTTTCCAATTCATTGAAACCCACGCCCATCGGGTCGCAGCCAGGGACCCCTGGGTGACGACGCGAATGGTGGCCGCCTGTGCCAGG
This sequence comes from Bacillota bacterium, assembly GCA_049718765.1. Lineage (GTDB taxonomy): Bacteria > Bacillota > Sulfobacillia > DUMF01 > DUMF01 > JBNARI01. Next base: position 46,102 of record JBNARI010000006.1, read on the forward strand.
GTCAAGAGTCAGCTGGTTGGCGACGATGAGTTGGACAGGGGCCCACGCATGTTGCTGAACTTGGGACATACGTTTGGGCATGCCATGGAAGCCGCCCTGGGCTACTCTGGTATAAGCCATGGGGAAGCAGTAGCAGTAGGTACATGCATAGCCTGCAGACTTGCGGAGCGAATAGGCGTGGCGGAGCGCGGCTTGTCCGAGAGGGTGTCCGAGCTGATGCGCACCTTTGGACTGCCCACGTGCCCCGCTGAACTACGAGTTTGCCCTAGCCCAGAATCAACCCTGATGCACATGTTCAGGGACAAGAAGAGCTCTTCTGGCAGGCTGAGGCTGGTAATCCCCTTCGCCATTGGGGACGTGAGGGTACTGGGTGATGTACCCAATGATATAATAAAGGAAACTTTCAGGTTGGAGTGGGAGGCGAACAGCGTTGAACAAGTTCCTCGTCATACACGGTCCCAACCTTAACCTCCTGGGCCAAAGGGAACCCCACATTTACGGAAGCCAAACGCTGGAACAGATCAACCAGGCAATAACCAAGAAGGCTGCTGAGCTTGGAGTGGAAGTACGTGTAGTGCAGTATTCCTCAGAAGGGGACATCATCGACGAAATCCACCGCGCTAAGGCTTGGGCAAGCGGAATTGTCATAAACGCTGGAGCTTACACCCATTACAGCATTGCAATACGGGATGCCCTTTCCGGAGTGAACCTTCCAGCAGTGGAGGTCCACCTTTCCAACACCTATGCCAGGGAAGAGTTCAGGCACAAGTCCATGATCAGCCCTGTTGTCAAAGGGGTCATAGCTGGCTTGGGGCCTAGGGGATACCTCTACGCGCTAGACTTCCTCGCCAACCTGGCCGCAGGCAACTGATCAAACTCTGAACCCAAAGTGCGATTTAGTGGCACATAGCTTTAGATTCTCTGAACTTGGTAGCAAGCTGGAATGCCAGCTCCACCGCTTCCTGCGGGCTGCCAGCAAATGCCAGCGGACTAGTTCTTCTTTCGTCCATATACATTCCTTCCAATGCCACGCTGCGCAGCCTGCCCGCCCAACCGCCGCTCGCTTCCAGCACCACCACGGGCACCCCATTGCGCTGTGCCACGCAGAGCTCCATAAGGGTGCCAGCACCGCCACTCACCATTATGATGGCGTCGCAAGCATGGACCAGCACTACGCTCCTGAACTCGAAGCTGAGTCCAGTAGTCACTGGCACAGTCACGTACTGATTGGCGGCTGCCAGAGAAGAAAAGGGCAAGATGCCCACTGTTATGCCGCCTTCCAAGAAAGCACCTCTGCAACCTGCTTCCATCACGCCGTCTCTGCCACCACAAAACAAAATGCCGCCGCGCTTTGCAATTTCCCTGCCCACAGCTTCGGCGGCTGCGTCCGTATCAGGGCTCACTGGTCCTGAACTCCCGATCACACCAATCCTGAAGGGGCTTTTCGTTGATGGCATTGCTGCTATCCCTCCACTCACGCTAACTGGTGCAGGAATATGCCAATCGGTCTGTAAGGCAAGGCAAACGACCTTCAAAGATTGCTTAGCTTCCGTGTCACTGGCAGGAATACCACCAGGGGGGAAGCAAACAGCCTCGTGCCCTGGTCTTGGTTCTTCGAAAGAGGTCTAATTCCTAAACATTGGGGTACGCTCCATGTAGGCAGTCGGCAGCCAGCTTTGGCCGATCTAACCGGTGCAATGATGCAACTGGGTTATCAAATCTCCTCTAGTGTCGGCCCCCGCCTAACCAAGACCTTGTTCTTCCAGCGCCCAGTGCTGTAATAAACGCCACTTGCCACAGCACCCACCGCCGGACTCAAAGTCATTGCGATCCACACACCACGCGGGCCCATGCCGAAATTGTTGGAAAGAAGCCTTGCTAGAGGCACCCTCACAAGCCACAAGCTCAGTATGGAAATGGCTGCCGTGGGCATTGTATCCCCAGCCCCTCGAAGCACGCCGTTGGTGACCACCATTAGCCCAAACGGTACATAGGACAAGCCAACTATGCGGAGGTACTCGCTCCCCAAACGTAGCACTTCCAAGTCGCTCGTGAACAAGTTTAAAAGCAGCATAGGCCTAAATAAAGCAACAAGGGTTATCACCGCAGTGATTGAACTGGACAGCGCCCATGCCCAGTACACAATCAGCTTCACCCGGTCGTCACGGTTCGCTCCCAAGTTCTGCCCGACTAGAGCAGATACCGCCAGTCCAACCGAGAGAGCTGGAAGGGTAGCGAATTGGTCCAGCCTGGATGCAGCACCAAACGCTGCCACCACCTTTGAACCGAAGGGTGTGACGGTAGACGTGACCACCAGTGAGCTAAAGGACACAATTGTCTGTTGAAGCCCAGAGGGCAAGCCGATGCGCAAGGTCGTGCGGCTGATATCAGGAAACAACCGGAACTCCCTCAGGAGCCCTTCGAAGCATGGGTTCACTCGACCAGCCCACAATACCAACAACCCACAAGACACCGCTTGCGAAATCACGGTGGCAAGCGCCGCTCCACCAATGCCCATCCTGGGAAAAGGAGGTACGCCAAATACCATCAGGGGGTCGAGCACTATGTTAAGCAGCGTGGCAACTGTAAGCGCAGCCAGGGGCGTCCTGGAATCCCCCACGCCCCGCATCACTGCAGACAAACCGTTGTATTCAAATGAAAACAATAGGCCAGTGCAGAAAATCAGCAGGTAATTGGCCGCCTGAACCATCACGTCCGGGGGCGTCCCGATGAGTTCCAACACATACCGGTGCCCCAGCACGCCGACCACCGTTGCGCCAGCACCCATGATACCTAGAAGCGTCACAGTGTTCACGGCAGTGTTGCGCACCATGTCTGGCCGGCCTGCCCCGAAGTACTGGGACACAATGGCGGTCACGGCAATACTGATCCCTGTGACCATGGATATGAGGATGAAGATAATCGGAAAGCTCACCGACACTGCCCCGAGACCAGCTGCGCCCACAAGCTTCCCGACCCAGATGCTGTCAACCGTGTTGTAAAGGGCTTGCAGCAAGTTGCCCAGTAGCATCGGCACCGCGAAGTTTATGAGGTGTGCAGGTATGCTTCCTGTAGTAAAGTCTGTGCTTCGTACGCTCATGCTCTACTATTTTAACACAACATTTCAACCCATGGCCCTTGTAGCGTTGAGCACCGTCAAGAGAGCTACACCGACGTCAGCCAGCACTGCCATCCAGAGGCTGCTGAGGCCAGCGGCACCCAGCGCCAAGAACAACGCCTTTGCCACCAGCGCCAGGTATGCGTTTTGTCTCACTATGCTCTCAGTCCTTTGCGCCAATTTGACTGCGTCCACAAGCGCCCACAGGCTGTCACTCATCACCACCACGTCTGCTGCTTCAACTGCAGCGTCAGATCCAAGCGCCCCCATGGCAATGCCAACATCTGCCCTGGTCAACACTGGAGCATCGTTAATGCCGTCACCAGCAAACCCTGTCACAACGCCCTGGGCCTTCATTTCCTCGAACTTGTGCAGTTTCTCCTCAGGCAGCAGGGACGCGTAGAAACCGTCAAGACCCACCTCTACTGCCACATCGCGGGCCGCTTCTGGAGCGTCCCCAGTAAGCATGAACATCCTCTTTACGCCCATTTCCCGAAGGGCTTGGAGGGCCTCGCGAGCTCCAGGTTTTAGCTGGTCAGTGAAAGTAATGTAGCCCGCGAGCACTCCGTCAACCCCCACAAACATCCCGGTGCCCTCAAGCTTACACAAGTCGTGGGGTATGCCCTCTAAGTGTAGGAGCTGGTCGCTTCCAGCAACCACCCGTCTGCCACCCACTTGGGATATCACGCCGTAACCAGGCAACTCTACAAGGTTGCTGGCCACCGCCGAACCCGCATCTCCTTGGGCCTCCCTGAGGCACAGCGCCAGGGGATGGTTGGAGCCCCCTTCTGCGGCCACTACCAGCCTAAGAAGCTCCTGTTCAGTAAAGCCATTCAGGGGAACCACTCGTGCAACCTTGAGTACGCCCCGCGTGAGAGTGCCTGTCTTATCGAACACCAGGGTGTGAAGCCTGGCAAGCGCAGACAGGTAGACGCCACCCTTTATAATGACTCCTCTCCTGGACGCGCTGCCGATGCCCGCAAAGTAACCCAACGGGATGGAAATCACCAGCGCGCACGGGCAGGATATGCCCATGAACACAAGGCTGCGGTATAGCCAAACGGAAAGCCGTTGCTCTGGCACCACAAGGGGCGGAATAATCGCCATAGCCAATGCAGTTGCCAACACGGTCGGGGTGTAGTACCGTGCAAACCGGGCCATGAACTGTTCTGCGGGTGCCTTGCGTTCAGCCGCCTCTTCCACCAGTTTCATAACCCTTGCTCCGTAGGAGTCGCTGTAACGTTTCGTGACTTCCACGACTAGCGCCCCGGACCCATTGACCATCCCCGCCAGCACCCTGTCGCCAGGAAGCACTGGCCTTGGCACAGGCTCTCCGGTGAGCGCAGACGTGTCCATGAAAGAGGAACCTTCCAGCACCTTGCCGTCAAGGGGCACCCTCTCACCTGGTTTCACCAGAATCCTATCACCCACTGTGAGCTGATCGGGCTGTACTCGAACCACCCTTTCCCCCTTCAACAGGTTGGCACTTTCTGGCCTCATCTGCAGTAGCTTCGTGACTGATCGCCGAGAGGCCTCCACAGCCCTCTGCTCCAGGTACTCCCCAACCTGGTAAAGCATCACTACAGCCACAGATTCGTAGGCTTCGCCGACGGCAAGCGCACCCACGCTGGCCACAGCCATAAGCACGTTCTCATCTAGCCTCAGGGCAAGCAGGCTTTCAAATGCCTCGCGCAAGACCCGCCAGCCCGCCAGCGCGTAAGCCACGACCAGGAGTAGGTTTTCGAAGGGCAAGTCCAACGCTGCACAAGCCACTGCAATCGACGCTGGTACCAAAACTTCCGTGAGACCCATTCCCCGCACGCCGAGCTACCGCCTTTCCTCGAAATGTTGCTGCGCTTGGCAAATGATGTTCACGATATGCTGGTCTGCCAGGGAGTACCACACAGTCTTTCCGTCCCGGCGGTATTTCACCAACCTCAAAGCCTTGAGAAGTCTCAAGTGGTGGGACACCGCTGGCAGGCTCATATCAAGGAGCTGGGCCAAATCGCAAACACAAAGTTCCCTGTTGGCGAGCAGATATAGTATCTTGGTCCTGGTCTCGTCAGCGAGCGCTTTGAACAGCTCAGACAGCCCTGCAACCTCCAGTATCTTGGGCTTCAGCTCGTCCAAGTTGGAACTAGGGGAGAAACTGTCGCAAACGTCCTGAGGCATTTCCAAATACCCTCACATTTAATCACTTGTTTAACTGTATTATGACCTGGCTTTCCACCGCAAGTCAATGGCTTCCAACATAGCACAATTCGTTGGGCAGACCAAAGTGGGGAGATTCTTCGGGAAACACGCCTTCAGAAACACGCAGACTCGAAGGGGCCCTGCCAAAACAACGGAGGGCTTGAGATAGGCATCCGGGGGTCAGGCTGCAATTGGAGAACCGCCCTTCTACTGTCCGGCAGAGCCATTCAGGCGTGAGATCACCAGCTTGTAACCATCCGAACCATATAGCAAGTACCTTTTGATCCGGCTAATTGTGGCAGTGCTCATCCCAGTGGCCGCTGCAATTTCGTCGTAGGTCTTTCCCGCAGCAAGCATCTTTGCAGCTTCAAGCCTCTGGGCCATGGCCTTTATTTCGGCCACAGTGCAAAGGTCGTCGAAGAACATGTAGCACTCGTCTCGGTTCTTAAGGGTGAGTATTGCGTCGAAGAGCTTGTCTATCAAGGGGTCACGCAGCTTGCCAGTGTATCCCATGTCGCCTCACCTCCCGTCAACTGCAGCTCGCTAGCATATTAGTTCGCCACTTCACAGAATTATCCTCCTGCGCTCAACGGTCCGAACTTAAGGCACTTCCCCTGAGCAATCTTGCTGAAGGCAATCACTTCGGCAAGCACGCTCACTGCGATCTCCTCGGGAGTTTCAGCTCCGATGTCCAACCCAATGGGGCTTTTCACGCCTTTCAGCGCTTCATCGGGAATTCCCCTGCCTTGCAGTTCCTGGAAACACTTGCCCACCTTTTCCCTGCTGCCTATCATGCCCACGTAGCTCAACCTGAAAGGCAAGCTAAGCAGCTGATAAAGCACCATGGCGTCATGGGCATGGCCCCTAGTCACAACAACAGCCTTGTCATTGGCCCCAATGGATATCCCAGCCCTTGCCATTCCCTGCTGCACGTTCTCAAGTTCGCCGCACACTGTGGTCACGTTGGGCCCGCTGCACTCCGCCAACTTGTCGGGGCGGTCATCGTACACCACCACTTTCATTCCACACGCCGCAGCCACCTTTGCCAACGCCCTACCCACGTGCCCTGCCCCGAACACTAGCAGCCTCGATTGGGGAACCACCACCTCGACAAAGAGCTTGGCCACGCCCCCACAAGCAGTGCCTATGCCCCCCTCGGCTTCGGTGAGGGAAAGCTCCAGAAGTCGGTTCTGCCCCGAGCCCACACATTCCAAGGCCTGCTGGGTTGCAAGCGCTTCCAGCTTCCCGCCACCCACCGTGCCACACGTAGTACCGTCCTCCACCACAAGCATTTTGGCACCTTCGTGCCTGGGAGCCGAACCTCGAGCCTCCACCACAGTGACGATGGCAAAGGCTCGTCCCAACCGAGCCAGCTCAACAGCACGTTCCAACAAAGCAATGGTGTCCAAAGCGCTGCGCCTGGTCAAGCGGCTCTGACAGGCCTTACTCCCGTCAAGCGAGCCACCAGGCATTCACCCCCTTCCGCTTTTCTACACGAAAAGAGGCCACATTGCAAGTTTTGGGCCTCTCAAGCAACAGCGCACAAGCAGGGGATCAGCCCTGGGGTGACATACATTCTATGAACGCCCGCCATACAAACCCAACTGTTCCGTCGTGCAGCCTCACCTTCGCCCAATCCCCCACGTAGGACAGTACCGCAACGGTCATGCCGCGACTCAGCACCCTGATCACAGGCCTGTCAGTGCCTGGACCCTCCCTTACGTTAAGAAAATCCACTGTAACCCGAGCAGTGCAAACGAACTCGCTGGGTGGTGCTGGCGGGGGCGGTACAGGGGGAGGCATGGGAACGGGCTTTGGACCCAAGATCACATGCAGCAGCGAAAGCTGCTCCTCTTGGAGCCGTGTGAGCTTCCTCACCAGCTCCCTATCTGTCACCGAAGTGGCCGAGTCAGCCAGCTCCATATACATGGGCAAAAGGCGTTCTTCTTCGTTTCTCAAGGTCTCAGCAACTTCGCCAAAAGTCTGAGGTGCCATGGTCATACTCCTCTCCCCGGTTTGCTCTTTCACATAATATGGGGATGGCACCTCGAGTGTTCAGCGTTCATCTGAGCCACTGGCAAACCTCTGACAACGACTTACGCCTCTTCGGCCTGGGCTCATCTGCGGGATATCCCACTGGTACCATCGCTAGGGGACGAACCTGAGACTGATCAAGGTTGAGGCACCTTGCTACGCGACCCTCGTCGAAAGCCCCTACCCAGCATGTGCCAAGTCCGAGTCCCATAGCGGCGACCATGATGTTTTCCACCGCTGCTGCTGTATCCTGGATTACGTACAGCTCCTTCCCCCTGCGACCGTACGACCTTTCTGCCTCGGCAAGCATGCCGCACACCACTATCACGCAGGGGGCAGCAGCAACGAACTTCTGTCCGAACGCCGCCTCGCTCAAGCAGGCTTTCACTTTATCGTTCAACACCACGAAGAACTTCCAGGGTTGCACCCCACCAGCGCTTGGAGCAGCAACTGCTGCCTCTAACAGGCGCATGATCGTTGTATCAGGTATGGCATCGGGTTTAAACGAGCGAACACTTCGCCTTTCCATAATGGCATCGAAAACGTCCTTGGTCACACTCTCACCCCCACACCTGAGAATATATTATCCGTCTCTCCTGAAGTGGTCAAAGCCGGTCATGAGCAAGGGCCTTCTGTGGCTGTCCTTGACAAGCCACCTGCCTTGCCCTTGCTCGAGCACCTTGCCAATCACTGTCATTGGCGTGCCCGTGGCGCTAAGGGCTTCAATTACCTCTTCCTCCGCCTCGGGGTCGAACGTGAACAGCAGCTCATAGTCCTCCCCGCCGGACAGCGCCAATTCCAGGGCGTCCACTCCCAGGTGGGCAGCAACCCGGTGGGCTGCGGTGCATATTGGTAGTCTTTCCGCCTCTATCACCGCTCCAACCTTGCTTTCATCACAAATGTGGTTCACCTCACTGGACAGTCCGTCCGAAATGTCTATGCAGGCAGTTACACCCTCGATCCCAGCCAGCGCCAGCCCAGCCTCACACCGGGGAACGGGCTCAAGGTGCCTGCGGATTGCCTCAGCCTCGTGGGGCAGACATCGTTGAGGGTCCACTCCCCTTTGGAGCAGCCCTAGGCCCGCAGCGGAAAGACCTAAGTGCCCCGTAACTCCAATGTGCTGACCAGGCCTTGCTCCTCCCCTTGTGAGGGGCCTAGCTCCCTCACCTACAACAGCAACGTCAATCACAAGCGGGCCAGGCGACTTCACCGTGTCACCACCCACGATGCTCACCTGCCACCGTGAGGCTTGGTCTTCCATGCCGCGGTACAGCTCGAGCACAAACTCCCTCCCGAGGCCCTCCCTGAGACCAAGGGACACCACCGAGTAAAGCGAACGTCCCCCCATGGCAGCAATGTCCGACAAGCTCACTCCAATGCACTTTCTCCCCAGGCGAAAGGCATCGAAGTAACGTAGGTCGAAGTGCACGCCTTCAATCAACATGTCGATGGTGAGGAGCATCTCGCCCTGCGGTGGTTGCAGTATTGCAGCGTCGTCACCTATCCCCTTGATCACCCCAAGCCTCTCTTCTACACGCTCACGGATTGCCCGAATCAACCCGAACTCGCCCTGATCGCCGTCGGTACAGCCTTTCATAGTTCACCCCCTACCTGCCACAGGTTGCCTTCAGCAGTTGAGTTCCACGATCTTGGCGCCTCTCCTCAGGTCCTCTCCGCTCACAAGCCAGAGCTCGTCCATGAGTTGCCACTGGAAAGTCCCTGGTCCCCGCACGTTCGGACTTTCAGCGGCACGCTCCGCCGCCAAGCCGAAATAGGCAAGCGCAGAAGCCACCACGAAAAGCGCCTCCTTTACCCATTCTCCAGGGGCGCAAGCGCCCAAGAAGGCTCCAACGATGGCACTTACCATACAGCCTGTTCCAGTGACCCTCGCCAAAAGTGGATGTCCGTTGTCAACGGCAACTACTCTATTTCCGTCAGACACGTAGTCCCTTGCCCCTGTTGCAGCCACCACACAGCCCAGCTTTCGGCTCAAAGTGCGCACGTCTTCAAGGGTGCTGTTGCCGGTGCTAGAAGCGTCTACTCCCTTTACTTTGCCTCCAGTGCTAGCCAGGACCGAGACTTCGCTTGCGTTTCCCCGGACGGCAGCCAGACTGATCTCAGAGCAAATCACTTCGCAAGCATGAACCCTTAACGGAGTAGCGCCCACGCCTACTGGGTCCAGCACAACCGGCAATCCTACCCTGTTCGCTTCTTGCCCAGCAGTGATCATGGCCTCAATCTGGTCGCTGGTGAGGGTGCCTATGTTCAGCACAAGGGCCTGAGCGTGGCGCACCATATGGGCCACCTCGTCAACTGCGTGGGCCATGACAGGGAATGCCCCGCACGCAAGCAGGGCATTTGCAGTCACGTTTGCTGCCACCATGTTGGTGATGTTGTGCACCAGAGGTTTGCTGGTCCGCACCTTTTCACGGAATAGTGCGGCCTTTTGCGCAAGTTCCCTGCTGTACATCGTGCCCCTCCTTTCCAGGGAAACCTTCATCCCCTCTGTTCGGTGGTGGTCAAAAGACGCAACCGGCAGCGGGCTGTGGCAAACTCGCTAGCTAGGCCTGGGGACAGCCCTCCCAAGGATAAAAGTGATTAGTTGGCCCGTGTCCCTGCCCCAAGCTGAAAGAGTGTCGCAAAGCCCAAGTCACAAACTCTTTGCCCTTCCTGATTGCATCAAGAGTCTGGTAGCCCAGGGCCAGGTAACCAGTTATGGCTGCAGAAAAAGTGCAGCCTGTCCCATGGGTGTTCTTGGTGTCTACCCAGTCTTTCTCTAGCACGGTGAAGTCACGCCCATCGTACACTAAGTCTGCAGCTTTGCCCTGACCCGTGCGCCCAAGGTGCCCTCCCTTGACCACGACGAACTGAGGCCCCATTGAATGGATAAGACGCGCAGCGCGCTCCATGCGTTCTAAATTGTTCACATCCATCCCTGTCAGCACAGAGGTCTCCGCCAGGTTAGGGGTAACCACAAGCGCAAGAGGCAACAACTTTTCTCTCAACACCCGAACGGCGTCCTCGGCCAAGAGTCGGTGGCCACTCTTGGACACCATCACCGGGTCTACCACCAGTTTGGGAAGGCGGAACTCCTTCATGGCCTCTGCTACTACAGCCACTATTTCCGCATCGCAAAGCATCCCGGTCTTGGAAGCGTCCACGCCGATATCCTCGACGCATGCCTGGATCTGCAGCCGCACCACGTCTGGCGCCACACGCTGTACCCCAAGCACCCCAAGGGTATTCTGGGCAGTGATTGCTGTAATTGCGCTCATGCCGAAAACCCTCAAGGAAGTGAAGGTCTTGAGGTCAGCCTGAATCCCCGCTCCGCCGCCGCTGTCGGAGCCAGCGATGGTGATTGCCCTGGGAACCACCCCGATCCCCTCCCGTGAAAAACTTTAGCCGCCTACCACCGAAGGTATGCGGCCCAGTTTCAAGCCGTTTCCCTACGCTGGCATTACCCATCTCAGGTTCCAGGGGTTCGGCACATAGCCGTCTCAGCCCTTTCCGAGCGCCCCCACGGCTTCCCTCTCAGTATTCTACCACCCCGCAGCCAGAGGCTGCCACAATAGGCAAACGAAACGGAATTGTAGAAAGAAGCTTTGTTGCCGTATTATGTAAACGGGGTGCTTCAGGTGAGCCCGATTTGGCAACGGATCATTGCCTGCCTGGGCATTTCGATGGTCGCCCTCCTACCCATCGCTTGGAGTCGGGAGCAGCACGCCGTCCCAGCATGGCAGAGTAACTTCCAAACCCCCTCAGCAGACTGGCGCGATTTCCAGCCCTTCGCGTCCCTGCGCCCCAGCCCCAATGCTGCCCAAGAGGAAGAATGGCTTCTTTCGTGCGTCACGCCCAGTGGTGCCATAGCCATGTCCCCTGCTAAAGACTATGTGGTGCCCTACTTTTCTAACCTGGCAGCTCTGAGCTTGCTCAACAGAAACCCTGGAGTGGTTCGGAATTACATCCAATGGTACATCGACCACGTGGGCAAGCACGACCCGTGGGGTCTTAAGGGAACCATCACCGATTACCGCTACGAGGGAGGTACCGAGATCTCCACGGGCAATTATGACTCGGCAGACGCCTACGCGGGTACGTTCCTCACCCTTGTGGCTGAATACTACCGGGCAACGGGCGATTCGGCTCTAATTGGGGCTAACCTGGAGAAGCTGTACCAAGTGGCAGATGCAATTGCGTCGTTGCAAGCTGGAGACGGGCTTGTGGTGGCCAAAATCAGCGACCCAAGCAAGTACCTCATGGACAACTGTGAAGCTTATCGTGGACTAATCGACTTTGCTCACATGCTTTCCGTGCTGGGCGAAGGTACCAGCGCTGTCAAGTACTACACCATAGGCGAAGCAATACGCAGGGGCATCGAAACTCGTTTGTGGGACCCCACCACAGGCACCTACTTCTGGAGGGTTCACTGGCTTGGGTTCAGGCAACGGCCCAACATGGGGAAATGGTACCCCGACGCGGTATCCCAGTTGTTCCCCATACTCACAGGTATAGTGTCTCCTAACTCAGAGCAAGCCCAATCAACTTGGAAGCTGTTCAACCAGTACTTCCCGGGCTGGCCATTCCTCGACCACGGGCAAAAGTTCGCGTGGACACAAGTGGCTTACGTTTGTTACCGAATGGGGGACCCCCAAACCACAAGGCGCTTTCTGGACAGCTTGGTAAGACTGTTTTCGGTACGGGGCAAGCCCAGCACATGGCACCCACTAGAGTCATCCATGCTTATAATGCTTAACGACGCCCTGTGGAACAGCCAGGCTAGTTCCGACGTGTACTCTCCGAAATCCCTCTGACCCCGTAATCCGCTTCCCTCAACCTGCTCTGTATGCGTTCCATGTGTCCAGGACCGTAGGTCTCCACCTTGATTTCCACCTCGGCCTGGCCAAGCACAAGGTCTTGTCTGAGTCTGTCATGTTCCACGCTAATAACGTTGCCGCCTTCGTCAGCAATCACTTTGAGCAGTTTCAGCAGCGAACCTGGACGGTCAGGAATGCGGGTGGTTATGGCCATGAACCGCCCGGCCTTGCGCAAGCCGTGCTCAATGATCCTGGAAATTAGGTTCACGTCCACATTGCCACCACTGATGACAGCAACCACCTTCTTGCCAGGGCACGGTATCTTGCCCGCGAGCAATGCTGCCAAAGACGCAGCCCCAGCTCCTTCCACCACCATCTTTGCCCTTTCCATGAGCAGCAGCATGGCGTGGGCAATATGGTCATCATCCACCGTGACAATCCCGTCCAGGTATTTCTGGCAAACCTCAAACGTGATCTCCCCAGGCCTCCTTACCGCAATGCCGTCCGCAATCGTGTTCACAGATTCTAGCAGCACCCTTTGACGCTGGGCCAAGGAAGCCACCATAGAGCTGGCACCCGCGACTTGAACCCCAAACACCTTGATTGCTGGGTTGAGCTGCTTTGCGGCAACGGCAATGCCAGCCACAAGCCCTCCACCACCCACCGGGGCAACGATGACTTCTACTTCAGGAAGCTGCTCGGTTATTTCCAGGGAAATAGTGCCCTGCCCGGCAATCACATGCACGTCATCGAAGGGATGGATAAAGGTGCTCCCCGCCTCCTTGGCGACCTTGAGGGCCTCTTCATAAGCTTCGTCGTAGTTCCCGCCCTTGAGTACCACGCTTGCGCCGTAACCCCTTGTTGCCTCAACCTTCGCCAAAGGAGCTACGGCGGGCATGACTATCGTCGCAGGAATGCCCGCCCTCGAAGCAGCAAGTGCCACACCCTGCGCGTGGTTGCCCGCAGATGCAGCCACCACTCCTTTGGCACGCTGCTCCTTGCTCAGGTGTGCCACTTTGTTCCATGCTCCTCTTACCTTGAACGAGCCGGTTTTCTGGAGGTTCTCCAGCTTCAAATAGACTTCTGCCCCGGTCATGCGGCTGAAGGTCTCCGAATGGTCGAGAGGGGTGACCCTAACCACCCTTGACAGTAGCTCCCTTGCCTCGAGAACCTCCCGCAGGTCCACCGAGCAAGCCGCCACGCAACTCGTCACCTCTTGTACTTGGCAATCACACCCAGCTCGTCCATGAGCCTCTTGAGCTCTTCAAACTTCTCAGGCATGGCATCTGGCAGAGGCTTCCTCGGGAAACCAACTGGGAAGCCAAGCAACCTGTATCCCGCCTTGATCATCACTGGGTTGGTGACAGTGTATAGCAGCTTGAGGAGGGGAAGGTACTTGAAGTATAGTTCCCGGGACCTGGTGACATCCTCAAAGCTCGACCAGGGCTTAGCCATGGCTGCCATTTCCTCGGGTATGAGGTTACCACCGATGTTTGCAGCCCCATGTCCGCCAAGGGCCAGCGTCGGCATGATCAAACCATATCCCGGATAATCACAGCACAGCACATGGAGTCGCTTGTTTGTCCTGGACAGCACTTCGGCTATTTGGCTCACGTTAGGCATAGCCTCTTTGTCAGCTACGAAGTTCTCGCATTCCTCGCTCAAACGCACTATGGTGTCTGGCTCGATGTTGACGTGCACCCGGGTGGGGTTATTGTAAATCGCCGCGGGAATCCTGACGCTGCTTATGGCGGTTTTTAGGAACTCGTAAACTGCAGGTTGAGGCGGCGTAATGTACGGCGGAACGGTGAACAACACGCCATCTGCACCCTCTGCCTCTGCGAACTGGCTGAGGCGCACGGTGTCGTCGGTAGTTGGGCATGTGGTGCCAAAGAAAATGGGCACACGGCCCTTGGAGTACGGAGCGAGCTCCCGGATTATCCTCTTTTTTTCGTCCAGCGAAAGCAAGGTGGTTTCCCCCGCAGACCCCATCACAAGCAGCGCAGAGGTGCCGTGAACTGCATGGAAATCTACGATCGCCTTAAAAACCCCGAAGTCGATTTGGTTATTTGAATCAAACGGCGTCGGAATTGCAACCCAAGAACCGCTTGGTCTCAGCATTGGATCACGCTCCCCGTTTGCAACTATGCTCGTTGCACGTCACTATGTTATTACACCAGCCAGGACCCTTCAACATTGCCCCCCTCAGAACACGTGCCTGTGGGCCAAATGTTCCTGCACAGCCATTAACGTTTCTCCAAACCGCTGGAAGTGAACCACTTCCCTCTCTCGAAGGAAACGCAGCACTTCTGTCACGTTCGGGTCATCTGACAGGGTTATGAGCGATTCATAAGTGGCTCTCGCCTTTTGCTCCGCCGCCAGGTCCTCGTGCAAGTCCGCAACTGGGTCGCCCTTTGACTGGATGTATGTTGCCACCCAAGGCGCCCCGGACGGGTTGACGAAATACAGAGCCTTGTCATGGTCAGCGTAGTACTCATCCATGCCCGCGCGTTTAATTTCCTCTATTGACGCATCCTTCACCAAGTTGTAGACCAAGGCCGCCACCATTTCCATGTGCGCAAGCTCTTCGGTGCCAATGTCGGTGAGCACAGCTTTGGCCTTGGGAATAGGCATGGTGTACCTTTGAGTAAAGTACCTCAGGGAGGCGCCTAGTTCACCGTCGGGCCCGCCCGACTGTATACTGCATCTTCATTTGCCAGAATGCTGGCCGTAGCTCTCCAAGAACATCCTGCGCAACTCCGCCACGTGTTCTGAAGCAAGCAAGCACGGACCCCCAATTATATGAGAGCACACAAACGCCATGGCGCTTTTTTCAAGCACCATTGCTGTCCTGATGGCCTCGTCCAGAGTTCGTCCCACACACACCCCGCCGTGGTTGGCCAGCACCACGGCAGTCCGCCCTTCAAGGGCGCCCACCACGGCCCTTGCAAGTTCCCAGCTGCCCGGGAATGCGTACTCCGCCACCCTCACGGAGCCCCCCGTAACCTGCACTAGTTCATCCAACAGGGGCGGGATTTCCCTCCGTGCGGCTGCAACGGCCGTCACGTAGCTTGAGTGGGTATGCACTATTGCTCCAACCTCTGGCCTGGCTGAGTATATGGCTGCGTGCATTGGGGTCTCAGTGGAGGGGCGACGGCGTCCCTTTACCGCAAGGGTCTCGATGTCAACTACCACCATGTCATCGGGCTCAAGGGACAGGTAATCCATGCCGCTCGGGGTTATGACCATCCTGGCTCCATCCAGCCTAGCGCTTACGTTGCCCCATGTGCCCACAACAAGGCCAGCTTCCAACATGCGTTGCGCCGTGGCCAGCACCGCTTTACGGATCTCAAGTTCGTCCATAGTGCTCCCCCTGCAGCCGCCTGAAAGCCCCTAGGCCAGCAAAGCGTGCGCCAGCTCCAAGTTGCTCTTGGATCCTCAGCAGCTGGTTGTACTTGGCCACACGGTCTGTCCGTGAGAGTGCGCCGCACTTAATCTGACCGCCGCCGGCTGCCACGGCAAGGTCTGCAATGAACGTGTCTTCGGTTTCCCCTGAACGATGGGAAACTACTACCCCGTAGCCCAGGTTCTTGGCAAGGCCTATTGTCTCCAAGGTTTCGGTGAGAGTTCCCACCTGGTTCACCTTGATCAGGATTGAGTTGGCGGCTCCTTCCTTGGCCCCCTTGTCAAGCCTCTGCCTGGAAGTCACAAAAAGGTCATCGCCCACAAGCTGCACCTTGCTCCCCAAGGCGTGCGTCATGTGGGCCCAACCAGCCCAGTCGTCTTCTGCCAAACCGTCCTCGATAGAGATTATGGGGTAACGCTGGATCCATCTGGAGTAGAGCTCCACAAGTCCTTCAGAGTCAAGTTTCAAGCCTTCGTTGTGAAGCACGTACTCACCGTCCGCGTAAAACTCAGACGCCGCAGGGTCCAAAGCCAGGAAAACCTCTTCCCCAGGTCGGTAGCCTGCTCTCTCGATTGCTGTTGTTAATAGCTCCAGCGCTTCCTCATTGCTACGTAGCCTTGGCGCAAAGCCGCCCTCGTCTCCAACTGACGTGGACAAACCCTTGGCTTTGAGCAGCGCCTTCAAAGACTGGAACACTTCCACACCCATCCTCAGGCTTTCGCCGAACGAGCCAGCTCCAGCCGGCACTATCATGAACTCCTGTAGGTCCAGGCCATTGTCCGCGTGTTTGCCACCATTTAGCACGTTCATCAACGGCACGGGCAGCACGCACGCGTTCAATCCCCCCAAATACCTGAACAAGGGGACCCCAATGGATTCGGCGGCTGCCCTCGCGCACGCCAGGGAAACCCCAAGTATGGCGTTGGCGCCTAGTCTTGCCTTGTTGGGAGTGCCGTCAAGCTGGATCATGATCCCATCTATGCCAGCCTGGTCGCTCACGTCGTGTCCCACCAGCTTAGGAGCAATTTGATCCTTGACGTTGCTCACCGCCCTGAGCACTCCCTTGCCCCCATACCTGTCTCCGCCATCCCTAAGCTCAAGCGCTTCATGGGCACCAGTAGATGCCCCTGATGGCACAGCTGCCCTCCCCACCACGCCGTTTTCCAGTATCACTTCTACCTCAACAGTGGGATTGCCCCGGGAGTCCAAGATTTCCCTCGCACTTACGGCCGAAATCACACTCATAAGCAAACCTCCTTCTCCTTCCGTCTGGCAGCCAAACTTCCAGCAAGGAGTGGCCGTCCATTTCCGCAGGTTTGTCTATGCCCAAGATCTCTAGCAAGGTGGGAGCAACGTCCGCAAGAATGCCGTCTCGAAGCCTCACCACGGCACCGTCCCCCTGGAATCCGTAGCCCACCAGCCTGTCATCCACGAGGATGCAGGGCACTGGGTTACTTGTGTGCGCTGTGTGAGGTTGGCCTGTCGCCTCGTCTATCATTTGCTCAACGTTACCGTGGTCGCCACAAATTAGAGCTGCACCACCCTTGTCTCTCAGCGCACCTATAACCTTGCCCAGGCAATCGTCAACGGTCTCCACGGCACGGATGGCTGCTTCCAGGCGACCCGTATGCCCCACCATGTCTGGGTTAGCGTAGTTCATTATGATCACATCATAGACCCCCGAAGCAATTCGCTTCAACGTTTCCTCGGTCACCTCGTAGGCACTCATTTCGGGCTTAAGGTCGTACGTTGCCACCTTGGGAGATGGTATAAGCACCCGGTCCTCGCCTGGAAAAATCTCCTCCTGCATGCCGTTGAAGAAGAAGGTAACGTGAGCGTACTTTTCGGTCTCGGCAATCCTGAGCTGGCGAAGCCCCCGTTCACTGATGACCTGGCCAAAGGTGTTTACCGGATACTGGCGAGGAAAGGCAGCAGGTACGTTTAGACCTTCTTCGTATTGAGCCATCCCTACGAGGTAGACAGGGGTAAATGATCCCCTCTCGAAGTGGGAAAAACCCTCGTCCACGAGGGCGTGTGTGAGTTGTCTGGCTCGGTCAGCGCGGAAATTGAAGAATATCACTGCGTCACCAGGCTCCATAGTGTTGCGGGGCAGAACCACAGTGGGCGCAATGAATTCGTCGGTCTCTCCGTTTCGGTACCCAGCTCCAACCGCCTGGACCCCAGAATGGGCCTCCCTTCCAATCCCGTGCACAATGGCGTCGAAGGCCTTCTTGGTGCGCTCCCATCGCTTGTCCCTGTCCATGGCATAATACCTACCTGCAACAGTGGCCACCCTACCTATGCCCAACTCCAGCGTTTTCGCCTCCAACTCCTGCATGAACCCCATGCCCGAAGTTGGAGGAGTATCTCGTCCGTCTGTGAAGCAGTGTATCAGCACGCGCTGGACACAGTGCTGAGCAGCCATTTGAAGGAGCGCGTAAAGGTGCCCCTGGTGGCTGTGGACACCTCCGTCAGAAAGCAGCCCCATAAGGTGAAGCTTGCCACCAGTGCGCTTCACGTGCTCAATAGCCGAGAGCAACGCCGGGTTCTTAAAGAAATCACCGCCGGCAATCGCCCGGTTGATCCTCACCAAGTCTTGGTATACCACACGCCCAGCTCCCAAGTTCAAGTGGCCAACGTTGGAGTCACCCATCTGCCCTGGCATCAAGCCGACTGCTTCACCACAAGCTTGTAACTTGGACCACGGGTAGCGACGCTTGAGCTCGTCCATAGTGGGCGTACGAGCAAGCAACGTGGCGTTGCCCTTCACCTGGTCGCTGATACCCCACCCGTCCAATACAATCAAGGCCAATGGCCTTGGAACTCTGCCTACCATGTATTGTTATCACTCCGCTCGCTAATCTCACCTTATTATGGATCCTGCCCCAAGCCCCGCGCAACTTCAGCTTTACCCTTAATCACCCCATGCAATCGGTACTGTTGGTCTACATACACTGCCTCGAACGTCTTAGCCAACAGCGTGCGCTGCACCACCAGGTCCCGCTGTTCTAATTGCCCAAAGGTTTCACGAATGTAAGCCCTAGCTTTGAGTGGGGCATCCTGAGCACTGTGCACCATCACATGGCGGTTTTGATCTTCCTTGCACGTCTCGCCCTGTAGCAGCTCCAATAGGAGTCTGTCACAGGTGACCATGTCCCAAGACCTGACCGGTGAGGCACACTGCTTGTTGGTGCAATAGTAACGCCCACGGCTACCGTTCCCCTCTAACTTTTGGCCGCACCCACCGCATCTCAAGATCCCAGAGCCGAGGTATCTCCAATGCGGCCGGGCCCGGAGCTTAAGGGCTCTTTGTAGCTCCTCCCACTCTGCCTCTTGGATCAGGGGTTGGTGGGTACCCTGCCTTATAACCCACTCCTGCCTTGGCCTAATCACCCTCTTGGGCATCCCTGTGGTCTCGTCCCTAATGAGGGCTGTGGCGTTGTAAATGGTTACCCCCAGGTAAACAGGGTTGCACAAGATGGCCCTAACGGAGCTGGGGTACCACTTGCGCCCCCTCTTTGGCGCAATGCCCTGGCTGTTAAGCCACTGGGCAATTCTTGCCTGCCCCCAACCAGAAAGATACCTCTGCACCATTTCCCTGTATACTGGCGCTAGAACGGGGTCAGGTTCCAGCTTTCCATCGGCACCACGCTTGTACCCGAAAGCTGGCGAGGACACATTGGCCAGACCCTGCTTTGCCTTGAGCAGCTGACTTAGCTTTACCCTGGCTGCAATTGCCCTGCGCTCCCTCTGGGCAAATCCGCCGTGCAGGATGAGGAAGAACTCGTCTTCGTCCACGCGGCTGTCATAACCTTCCTTGATGGAAAGCAAACATGCCCCATAGCTTGCAAGCTGTCTCTTGAGTTCCAGGAGGTCCAGCACATCCCTGGACGTCCTGGAAATCTCCTTAGTCACAACCCCATCCAGCTTCCCCAACCGAACGTCCCGCAGGAGCTCTTCAATCTCGCTCCTGGTGCGGGAATAAGCGCCCGTCCTCACGTCCACGTAATGTCTCACTATGACGTGGCCGTTAACCTGGGCCCATTCCTCTAGGATCCTCTTCTGGTTTTCAATGCTGGAACGCTGTTCCTCCTTGGCCGTGGAAACCCTCACGTATCCTCCAAGGCGTAATCCCTTCTTGCCCAACAGGGCACAAGGATCTTTGAATTGCTCAAGCCTTGCCCCCAGCACATGGGGAGGTGTTAGCTCCATCGCGCTTGGTAATCCTCCCGCGCACCGAATCATCAGTCCCAACGCTGTCCGCTGCCATGACCAGCACAAGTTATACCTGCACTCACATACATACTCCAGTGTTCAGGGCTGTAGACGCACAGTCAAGCCCTCCGTACTGTGTAATCACCAACTTGGCCAACCGCGGGTTTGGTCTGGAAACCCTCACCGGGTACTGAGTCGTTTTTTGGTAAACCCACACGTTACATTCCCCCTTCAAACGTGACTTCCCAGGGCCATGGCCCTTCCACCCATTTCCACGGTGTAGTGCTTTGGGACAAACCGAAGTTCAGTAAGGGGCCAAACTTCATTTCGTAGTTCATCCGGGCGCTTTCCAGCTCTTGAACTGTGGCGTTGAAGTCCGCCAAGGCCCGTTGGTCGTCAGGATGGGTGTCAAGGAACAGGTTTAGCTCTAGCGCAGTGAAGCTTAGCTCCATGATCCTTTTCAGGAGCATCATCCTTTCATCCATGACTAACTCCCCCTCAGGACGCCGCGCGGTACGGCATGTAGAGCTCGGGGAATATAGTGCCCCGCTTTAACCCCTCGTGGGGGTCGAACCTCCTGGTATACACTTCGATTGGGATGTACACTGTGGCTAGCTCGCCAAAACGGATCAAAGGGGTAAACTTTTCCTCAGCCATGACTTTCACCTCCAGAGGCCTGCTCTGCCTTATTCAACATATTCCGTAAACGGCCCGGACGTGAGTGACAGGGCCAATTGAACTTTCTTCGGTAGCCGGGTACGATGCAAGTTGAAGGGAAGTGGTGCTTTTGACCGAGTTGGTAAGCTACGTGGGAATCACTGCAGGTTCGGTGTTGTTCGCTCTGGGGCTCAACTACTTCATAGCAGCCAACAGACTTGCTGAGGGGGGCATCGCAGGCATCTCCCTGATGCTCAACTACACCGTAGGCATCCCCGTAGGCATCACTTACCTGCTACTCAACATACCCCTGTTCCTTATGGGATACAGGAACCTGGGTAAGGAGTTTGCAATCAAGACCCTGTACGGCGTGGCCGCGTCGTCCTTTGCCATCGAGCTTACAAAACAGCTGCGTGGTACAACCCACGACCTCCTTTTGGCTTGTCTGTATGGGGGTGCGCTTACCGGGCTAGGAATAGGCATAATCTTCAGGTTCGGGGGTAGCACCGGCGGTACCGACATCATTGCAAGGTTGCTATGGCACTTCAGGGGCATTGAAATGGGCAAGACCATGTTCACCCTAGACGCAATCGTGATGTCGGTGAACGCCCTAATCCTGGGAAAGGAAATTGCAATGTACTCCCTCGTGGCCATGTTCGTAGCATCCAAAGTGATAGATGCGGTGCAGGAAGGTGCGTTCACTGCAAAAGGCGTGATAATCATTTCCGACAGATATGAGGAAATTGCCGACCTGATATTGACCCAAATGCAAAGGGGCACAACTGTGCTGGAGGGACGAGGCGCGTACACCGGCAAGAAGCGGGGTGTGCTCTACTCTGTGGTGGGCCGCAGCGAGGTGGTCCAGCTCAAACGGTTGATCGAGAGCGTGGACCCCCGCGCCTTCGTAACCGTGCATGACATCCACGAGGCCCTTGGCGAAGGTTTCAGACCCTTGAGCCCCGGGAAATGAGCTATCTCGTGATCACTACTGTCTCCGTGCCGTCGGCAGCAGCTTTCACCAGTTCCTTCACTTCGAGGCGGGATTCGTTTTCCTCAGACTCCCCCAGCTTTGGCTTGGTCTTGGGGTGCTTGGGAGCAAACAGGCTGCAACAGTCCTCGTAAGGTCTAATGGATATCTCAAAAGTGCCAATCCTCTTGGCAATGTCCACTATTTCCACCTTGTCGAAGCCCGCCAAAGGCCGCAGCACCGGCAGAGTGGTGACCGCATTCACAGCGCGCATGCTTTCCAGGGTCTGGCTTGCCACCTGGCCAACGCTTTCCCCTGTTATGAGCGCCAGAGCTCCGCGCCTGATTGCTAGCTCCTCAGCAATCCTGAACATCATTCGCCTTGCAATAGTCACGCGCAGAGCTTCTTCGCACCTTTCCATGATCTTCGTCTGTATTTCCGTGAACGGAACCACGTGCAACGTCACACGTCCCACCCAGGAGGCAAACACCTTGCACAGGTCAACAACTTTCATCTTGGACTTCTCGCCAGTGAAGGGGAAACTGTAAAAATGGACTGCTTCCACTTCAATGCCTCGCTTCATACTTAGCCAGCCAGCAACAGGGCTGTCTATGCCCCCAGACAGCAAGAGCAATGCTTTGCCTCCTGTCCCGTAAGGCAGCCCTCCTGGTCCGGGCACAACCTCCGTGTAGAGGAAAGCCCTTTCCCGCACCTCAACAGTCAAGGTGAAGCCTGGGTCGTGCACGTCCACACTAACTCCTGGGAAGTTCTTGAGCACCCAGGCGCCGAAAATATGGTTCATCTCCATGGAAGTGTGGGGAAACTGTTTGTTGGCCCGGTTTGCTGCCACTTTAAACGTGAGGCGCCCAGCAGGTAACTTGGAAATTGCCTCACCAGCCACCTGCAAAGCCGCCTGCTTCATTTGATCCAGGTCCAAGTCGCACGCCATGGCCGGGCTGAAGGACACTACGCCAAACACCCGCTTTAGCCTGGACTCCACTTCACCCCTTTGTTCGGGAGTCACACCTTCGACAAACACCCTTCCCCTTTCCTTGCGCACAGAGGAAATTCCAAGCCCATCCAGGGCCCTCTTGATGTTGCTGGTGAGAGCCCTTTCAAACTCAGGGCGGTTCATGCCCTTCAAGCCTAGCTCCCCGTACCTTACAAGCATCACAGTGTCCACGTGAGACCCTCCGAAACTGTCCTGGCGTCAGCGCACCAGCGCACGCAGCTTCTCAACGCAGCTTGCCACAACCTGGCAGGCGTATTCAACTTCCCCTTCTGTGGTGTTCCAGCCCATGCTTATCCGTATGGAACCTTCTACATCCCGCTGGGGCAACCCCATGGACACCAGCACCCTGCTTGGGGCGCGTTTCCTCGAAGAGCACGCAGAGCCAGTGGACACGTAAACCCCCTGCTCCTCCAAATGGTGCAGCAGCAACTCGCCCCGAAGCCCTGGAAAGCTCAGGTTCACTATGTGGGGGGCACAGCGTTCTTCGCTGGTGGGCCCCACCAACACCGCGCCGTCAATCTTCAGGGCTCTCTCCAGGAGCCGGCGGCGCAAATGCCACAGCCTGGCGCTCTCTTCCTTCCAATTACAGGCAGCCACTGCCGCAGCAAAGCCCGCAATGCCAGGCACGTTCTCAGTGCCCGACCTGAGTCCTTTCTCCTGGCCGCCCCCAGACAAGACTGGGGCCACCTTTACGCCCTTCCTCATGAAGAGCGCTCCGACCCCTTTTGGCCCCCCAATCTTGTGGGAGCTCAAGGAAACTAGGTCAATGCCCCATTCGTAGGGAAGAACAGGCATCTTACAAAAGGACTGTACCGCATCAACGTGAAAGACGATCTTCTCGCGGATTCCCTTCAACACTGAGCCAATTTCCTGAATCGGCTGCACCGCCCCGGTCTCGTTGTTGACGTGCATGACGCTCACCAAGATCGTCCTGGGGGTTATGGCTTTTCTGAGCTCTTCCGGGTCAACTATGCCTTCCCTGTCCACGTGCAGGTACGTCACCTGAAAACCTTCATCCTCTAGGTCCTTGAACGCTTCGTAAACAGAGGGATGTTCCACCCGTGTCGTGATGAGGTGGTTGCCATACCGCCCCAACGCCCGCGCTACGCCTTTCACTGCAAGGTTGTTGGCCTCAGTGGCGCCCGAAGTGAATATCACCTCTTCGGGACTCACCCTCAGCGCATCGGCTAGCACTTGGCGAGACCCTTCCATCAGGCGTTCGGCACCAACGCCCTTGCGATGCACTGAGGAAGGGTTGCCCCATTCCTCAAGCAATGCCTTCCTGACAGCCTCAAACGCCTCTGGTCGCAACGGCGAAGTGGCGCTGTGGTCCAGGTACACCTCACCCATTTAACCGGTCAACCCCCCTTGAACAGCTGCGATGCTGCAGTGCGAGCAGCCGAAAACGCTAGTCCTAACAAACCACGGCGCTCCTTGAACACTTGCTCCAGCGCCAGTAGCATTCTGTCTATCTGTTCCTTGGTCACCACAAGGGGCGGCTCAAGACGTATCACGTTGGGGTTGTTCAGGGTGAAAGCCGTGATGATCCTGTGGCGGTTCAGCAATTCACCTGCTACAATGGCCCCCACGTACTCTTCCGCCGCCTTGCTTATCATACCCGCAGTGAGTCGATCCAACAAGCCCCCCGACGGTTGCTGGAACTCAATGCCAATCAATAGCCCTTTGCCCCGCACTTCCTTTACCACGGGGTACTCCGCCGTGATAGCCTTGAGTCTGTTCAACATGTAAGAACCAAGCTCCGCTGCGTTTTCCCAAAGCTTCTTGGAAGTCACTGCGTCCAACGCAGCAATCCCAGCCAAGCACGCCAGGGTGTTGCCACCGAACGTGGACGTGTGCAGGAGGCAACGGTCAAGGCCACCGTAGGCAGCGTTCCACACCTTCTCCGTAGCTATGCAGACTCCAATGGGCAGCACCCCTCCTCCAAGGGACTTGGACAGGCACATGATGTCAGGTTTCACCCCTTCGTGCTCGCACGCAAACAATTTACCCGTCCTGCCAAAGCCCGTCTGCACCTCGTCCACGATGAGGAGCGCTTGGTACTTGTGGCAGAGCTCTTCCGCCGCTTTGAGGTAACCTGGTGGGGGTACCTTAACCCCTCCCTCGCCCTGCACGGGTTCCACGATGAAGGCGGCAGCCTCCCCCAACTTTAGCTTGGCCTCTAGGGCTTGGATGTCCCCGAAGGGCACTTTGAAACAACCCGGCACAAGGGGCTCAAAGGGTCTCTGGTACTTCTCCCTGCCAGTGACAGATAGCGCCCCCAGAGTCTTGCCATGGAACGAACCCTCGCAGTAAAGGATCATCGCCTTGCCCGTGGCGGCTCTGGCCATCTTGAGGGACGCTTCCACCGCTTCAGCGCCGCTATTGCAGAAGAAGCAGCGCTTGAGGTCGCCAGGAGTAACCTCCGCGAGGTTGTGAGCCAGGGCCGCAGCTGCGGCGTTGGGAAACGCTTGTAGGATGTTGGGAGGGAGCTTCTGCGCTACTTCTTCCAGCACCGAAAGCACTTCTGGGGGGTTGTGGCCCAGGTTCAAGGAGCCGTAACCCCCTAGAAAGTCAAGGTACTCGTTGCCATCCTGATCCCACACTTGCACCCCTTGGGCTTTAACGAATCGCTTGTCGAAGTCCAGGACCCTCAAGAGAGAGATGAAGCCGGGGTTCACGTACTCGGAGTAAAGCTTCCTCACTTCGGACCTGTCCAACCGCAGCACGTCTTCAACGGTAAGCAGCATCAAGGTTTACCACCTTTCACTCTGGTCTACACTGGCATTGTAGCACAGAATTGTGCACACAACCCCACCAAACCAGTTCAGGACGGTGAAACCCCGAAGTAGCCTTCCTGGAGCAGAGCTCCCTCCAGTAACTCTTCCGCGGTTCCCGAAGCCACAACTGAACCGCCCCGCAACACGTAGCCCCGCTGAGCCACAGACAGCGCCCGGACCGCGTTTTGCTCCACCATAAGCACTGTGGTTCCCGAAGCGTTCAAATGAAGTATGGCTTCCATTATCCTGTCCGCCATTACTGGCGCCAGGCCCATGCATGGTTCGTCCATGAGCAGCAGGCTGGGTTTGCCCATGAGGGCGCGGCCAATGGCGAGCATTTGCTGTTCTCCCCCAGATAGGGTGCCAGCAAGCTGGGAACGTCTTTCCCTGAGTCTAGGGAAGAGCTGGTAAACCCAGGACAACACTTCCTGGTCCCCACCGGCAATGCGCAGGTTTTCCTCCACGGTCAGCCGAGTGAACACACGTCTTCCTTCGGGCACAACCCCAATCCCCCGTCTTACTGTTTGGGCTGGGCTGAGCCCTGTAATGTCCACGCCGTTGAACATCACCCGGCCACAGTCAACCCTCACCGCACCCAGGATTGCCCTAATCGTGGTGGTTTTCCCGGCACCATTTGCCCCCAGCAAGCAGACCACTTCTCCACGGCACACCTCTATGTCAACGCCCCGTAGCGCCTTTAGGTGCCCGTAGGAAGCCTCCAGCTGCTCAAGCTTGAGCAAAGGCTCCCCAACAGCAACAGGAGTCCTTTTCTTTGAAGTGCCGGCCGTGCGCTCTCCAAGGTAAACCCTGATCACTTGAGGGTCCGACATTACCTCTCCAGGAGAGCCTTCGACAATCTTCCTACCTTGGTCGAGCACTATCACCCTGTCGCAAACGCTTGCAACCAACGGGATCTGGTGCTCCACCAGCACCACCGAGTGCCCCTTGCGCTTTAGCTCGAGAATTGCCTGCTTCACACCTTCCAGGTCCTTGCCACCCATACCGGCCGCAGGCTCATCCAGCAACAGCACTTTTGGTTTCCCAGCAACTGCTCTGGCCAGCTCGAGCAGTTTGCGGTGGGCGTAACTCAGGGCCTCTGCTGCCTGATCCTGGACACCTGCAAGCTGGCCGTCAAGCAAGTCCATGAGCTTTTCAGGGCTTGCCCAGGCTCCCGGTTTCAGCCCCACGCAAAGGTTTTCCATTACGCTCATGCTCTTGAACAGCCGCGGGTTCTGAAAGGTCCGCCCAATCCCAAGCCTGTACACAGAGTCTGGCCTCAGCCCCTTGATTCGCCTTCCATAGAGGTAGAGTTCTCCTTCTGTGGGGGCTGTTACTCCAGTGAGAACATTGACCAGCGTGGTCTTACCAGCTCCGTTGGGCCCGATGATCCCCAAGATCTCCCCTTTCCTTAGCTCAAAGTCTACGCCATCCAGGGCCATAAGCCCTCCGAACCGCTTGGTCAAGTTGCGTACCACCAGCACGGGTCCCGGTCCCTCCTGGATACTCTCTTGGCAAGAGGAGACCTTATGTTTTGGCCGGTACAGCCCATGGCCAAGGGGAAGCATCCCTTGAGGCCGGTAAACCATCAGCGCCACCAGAACCGCACCGTACAAGGCCATCCTGTACACGCTGTACACCCTCAGGAGTTCGGGGATTAGAACAAGTGCAACCACGCCTATCAACGTGCCATCGTTATTCCCAGCTCCCCCAAGGATCACCATGCAATACAAGGTTATGAGCTCCCCTAGACCAAAGTTCTGAGGGAACACCGCCAGCTGCCATCCTGCAAAAAGCACACCGGCAACCGCCGCGAAAGCGGCGCCTGCCATGTAGGCGACCATTTGGCAGCCAAGCATGTTCACTCCTAAGCTTTGAGCTGCAATTTGGTCGTCTTTCAAGGCTCGCCACTTCAAGCCAAGTTCTGACCTCACAGCGCGCCCATATAGCCAGTAGGCCACTATCGCTGCCCCAAGCATGAGATAGTAAGTGCCCAGGGAGGTGTCTATAACAAGGCTGCCAATGCGAGGAGGGTCTATCTGCACGATACCGTTAGGCCCATTGGTGACGTTAACCGGTCTGTCCAGGTTCAATAACAACGTACGCAACACTTCTCCAAAGCTCAGGGTCACCACTGCCAGGTAATCTCCCCTCAGCCTCAAGGTTGACAGGCCAATCAGGGCGCTCACCAACCCCACCAGCGCCAGTGCTGCCAAAAGTACCCCAGCGAAAGGTACATGCAATCCAAGTTGAGGCGAAGCCAGTAGGGCGTAGCAGTAGGCACCAAGGGCATAAAAGCCCACATACCCCATGTCCAGCAGCCCTGCAAGCCCCACCAGCAAGTTGAGCCCCGAGGCCAGCACCACGTACAAGCAAGCCCTGGTGACCAGGCTCACATGGTACGGATTGGTGTGTACAAGGGGAAGCACCCCCAACACGCCAACCAGAGCAACCACGAACCAGTTTCTGCGTTTGCTCCCCAACAAGCTGATCACACCCTGTCAGCGGTCCCTTGACCCAGTATGCCATTGGGCTTCAAGAGGAGAACCATTATTAGCGTCAAGAACGCAACTGCATCCTTGTACACCGGGGCGAGCAAGGCCACTGCCAGGCTTTCAGTAAGGCCCAGCACCAGTGCGCCGAGCACTGCGCCCCGGAAGTCTCCAATCCCACCCAACACAGCAGCGGTGAATGCCTTCATCCCAGCGGCAAAGCCCACCGAGAAGTCAACTTGTGTGAAGTAGAGGCCTATGAGCACTCCACCTGCTCCTGCCAGCGCAGAACCCAACGCAAAGGTGAGGGCAATTACCCTATCCACTGCCACCCCCACGAACCCAGCTGCCTCTATGTCCTCAGCACTGGCCCTCATAGCCCGCCCAAAGCTGGTGTTCCGGACAACGTAAGTAAGCGCAGCCACAAGCGCCCCGGACACTCCCAATATGATAAGCCCAGTAGCCGGCAAACACACAGCTCCCAGGTTCACACGGGCATTCAAGGCAACGAACTTATCTACAGGATACACCTTGGCGCGACCTCCGGTGAGCAGCATCGCCAGGTTCTGGAGGAAGATAGAAACTCCCACGGCGCTTATCAAGGGCGCAAGCCTTGCAGCTCCGCGCAACGGCCTGTAGGCTATCCTCTCTATGGCCATCCCCAGTAGGGAGCCAGCTCCCATGGCGACCAGCACGGCAACAGCCAAGACCAACCAAGGGGAAAGGGCTGGGCTGGAGCCAGTTAACGCACCGAGCACCGCCCACCCTACGAAGGAACACACCATGAACACGTCCCCGTGGGCAAAGTTCAGAAGCCTCAGTATGCCGTAGACCATGGAGTACCCCAGGGCAAGCAGCGCATACACGCTTCCCAGGATGACCCCATTGGCGGTTTGCTGAGCAAGGTGCATCAATAGCTCCAAGGTCCACACCTCACTTTATGTTGCCAGTGGTGTACTTCATGACCTCCACAAAGTCGTTGCCGGACACTTTGAGCACGAAGATCTCGCCGCCCACAAGGTCGCCTTTGGAGTCAAAGCTCACCGGGAATCCAAGTATTCCCCTGTAGTCCTTGGTGCTGTGCACAGCCTTGAGTACCCCTTCCCTGTTGAGCTGCCCAGCCTTGGCTGCCTCCTTTATGGCGTTCAACAAGATCTTGGTGGCTTCGTAACTTTGGCCAGAGAAAATGCTCATGGCTCCAAACTTCGCCTCGAACTTCTGCACGAATTCCCTGGCCTCGGGCACTTCCTTGAGGTTACGCCCAATTGCGGTCACGTACATCCCCTGCACCGCCTCGCCGCCACCACCGATGAGCTGGTCCCTTTCCCTGCAACCGTCCCCGCCCATCAGCGCAGGCTTGAGACCCACAGCTGCAAGTTGCTTTGCAAATGCGGCAGCCTGTGCCGGGTTTGAAAAGGCCATGTAAACCATATCTGGGTTGAACGCCTTCACCCGGGTTACCAGGGCACTGAAGTCTTTATCCTGCATGCCAATTTGGTCTCGCCTTATGTCCTTAAGTCCGTAGGACCTAAGGGTGCTTTCCACCTCGTCAGCAAGGCCCTGGCCGTAGCTGGTCTTGTCATCCAGAAGGTACAACCTGGACGGTTTGATCTGGTTGAATATAAAGGCAGCCGCGGCCTTTCCCTGGGCATCGTCCCTGGGACAGACACGGTGCATCACCTTGAAGCCCTTCTCGGTCAGGTCAGATCTGGTTCCAGACTGGGATATCACCACCAGACTCGCTTTTTCGTACACCGGAAGCGTAGCAGCAATCACGCTGCTGTTCATGGGGCCAATCACGCCAAGCACCTCTGGGTCAGCAACGAATTTGTCTGCCACAACCTTCCCTTGGGCAGGGTCACCGCCGTCGTCCCCGACCACCACTTCCACTAGGCGCCCATCGAGCCCGCCTCCTTGGTTGAACTCTTCCACCGCCATCTTTATGGCGTTCAGCGAATCTAACCCAATCTTGGACAGCTCCCCCGAGAAAGGTCCGGCTGCTCCAATCTTGACAGGCCTCTGGACTGTACTGGAACACCCGCCTGCCAATACCAACAACAGCACTAAGACGCAAGCTACCGAAGCCCTAAACGTCCTGACCCCACAAGCCTTCCCCATTGTCACTGACCTCCTTGCGTTCTTATATGGTCACCCAAAACAAAAAACCCGTCCGGTCAGGGACGGGTTTTCCGTGGTGCCACCCTAATGTACGGCACGCTACACGCGCAAGCGCCGTACGCTCCTTTTCCGGTACGCAGGAACCGCGTTTGGCTCCTGTTATACCGTAGCCCTATAACGGTGGCATCCGTCCAGGCCTACTACCAGTTCGGCTGGCAACTCCGGGGCCCATTCGCTGGCGGCCGGTTAGGAGACTCACACCATAACATCTCCCTCGCTGTAACCAATGCCTAGCCCGCTACTCTTCCCCTTCGTCGTCTTTGGTACTTTGCTAAATTTTATACGCCGCGCTCCACCCGTTGTCAAGATATGCTCAACCAGTTTCAGCCGTCTCATTACCCTCGGGATCTGGTTCTGGCACAGGCTCGGGAGCATCGTCTGCCGCAGGGCGCTCGTCTTCCTGAGGCAGCACGTCCACCTTGGCACACTCTGCAGTGTACCCGAAAAGCAACCTCTTGAGGGTCCCGCGCGGTACTCTCTTTGCCTTGCCTCTTTCGCCCATCAACAGCACCTACCTTGGCCTCCGTGAATCAATTATACTTCACGGCACGCTGTCACTGACAACATGCTGACGATACCAGCACGAACAGAAGGATCACCGCTCCTCCTCCGCTCAGCGCGAGGGGCACCCCTGTCCTGGAGCTGACAGCTCCAGCGAGCAAGCTACCAAGTGGCCCAATCCCCATGGTCATTGTGCCGTAAAGCCCAAGTATTCTGCCCCTCACGTCGTCGGGCACACTTATCTGGAGTATAGTTTGCCCCACTGCCAGGGTGAAGCCCTCGAAGAAGCCGACCACCACAAGCCACATCAGACACAGATACAGGGACCGGGACCAGCTGAAGGCAATCAACGCCAACGCGAAACACACTGTGCCCAGCTGAATTTTCCTCCCCTTTCCAGGGTACGAGCCCACAAGAGCTACCGCAGTTAAGCCCGCAAGCATGCCCACCCCAGGCGCTGCCATGAGCAAGCCGTATCCCCTGGCGCCAGCGTGAAGCACGGTGTCAGCAAAGGCAGCCATGAGCTGGTTGTACGGTCGGCCGAAGAAAACCACCACAGTCACGTAAATCATGGTCAGGAGCAACCTGGGAGAATCCCAAACCACAGCCACAGCTTCGGCCAAGTTCCCCACGATCGACCCGTTATCCGAGGCGGGCTGATGGGGTGGAAACTCCATCAGGCGGATAGCCACAATCACCGCCAGGAAGCTCAGCGCGTTCAAGTAGAAGCACCAGTCGGCGCCAAGCACGTCCAAGACCAGACCCGCAATGGACGGTCCGAAGATGGCTGATCCGTTGAACGTCATGGAATGGAGTGCCACTGCCTTCGGCACCTCTTCCCTTGGCACGAGTTGGGGCAAGAGGGACTGCCTCGCTGGAGCGTCGAAAGCCATTCCAAGCGAGCTAACCGTGGCAAGCAGGAGAACCATCCATACCCGAACCACTCCAAGGGTGGTGGCCACCCCAAGTATGCCCGCGCACGCAGCCATCAAGCACTGGGTACCATAGAGAAGAAGGCGCCTGTTGTACCTGTCCGCCACTGCGCCTCCCACTGCACTGAACACTATTCTTGGCAGCGCCTGGCAAACCGGTATTAAGCTAAGGTAAACTGTAGAGCCAGTAAGCCTGTAGACCAGCCATGCTTGCGCTGCAGATTGCATCCAGCTGCCAGTGTTGGAAACGAAAAGACCCAGCCATAGCAAACGGTAATCCTTGAGCTTCAAAGGGGAAAACGCCGACTTCAGATTTGGGACAGCCAATCCTAACACCACTCCCGTTCCAAAGCATTATAACAAACGGGAATAGCCTTGGGCTAAAGGGACACAATAGTGAACGAGATTGACAGGTGGAGGCTGGTAGCATGGACATAACGCGCTGGAGCCCCTTGTTCGGCCTAACAAGGATGCTGGAGCCATCAAGATGGCTTGAAGAATGGGCATCTTGGCGTGGCCCTTCGGTGGACATCTTCCAGGCTGGCAACGACCTTGTAATAACGGCGGAAGTGCCAGGCATTGACCCTGCTGACTTGGACGTGCGGGTTTCTGAAGACTCCTTAACCATCAAGGGCAGCACAGGTAAAGAGGAGAGGCAGCAGAGGGAAGGAGTGTATTACTCGGAGCGCCGGTACGGCAACTTCTACAGGTCAATCCCGCTTCCCGTGGAAGTTCAACCGGAAAAGGCCAGGGCAACGTACAGGAACGGCGTGCTCGAAGTGAGGGTGCCTGCGGCAGAATCAGGCAACGGGCGCGCTGTGAAGGTGGACGTTCAGACCCAATGAAGAGCAAGCAGGGCTGCGCCCCCAAGTTGCTGGTGTTAGCTGCGGGAGCAGCTGTAATGCTGGTTTGCAGCTGCTCCCGTATACAGCAGCCATCTGAGGCCCAGGTCAGGTCAATCGTGAAAGAGGAAATCGCCTCTGAACGGGAAAAGCAGGCTAGCGCCACCATCAGCCAACTGCTATCCACACCCGAATCCCAAAAGTACCTGCAAGAGCATATCAAGAGGCTGCTTCAAGGGCCCGAACTCCAAAAGACCCTCCAGGACCAAATGAAGTCCCTGTTCGAGACCCCGGAGATACGCAAGGCGTTACAGGAAGCGGTCAGCGAAAGCATAACCAAAATGCTCCAGGGCAAGTCTTCGGGAGGGCAGGGTGGCGGCC
The DNA here is from genome assembly GCA_049718765.1 of Bacillota bacterium. Classification (GTDB taxonomy): domain Bacteria; phylum Bacillota; class Sulfobacillia; order DUMF01; family DUMF01; genus JBNARI01. Next base: position 78,618 of record JBNARI010000006.1, read on the forward strand.
AATCCCCGTAGCCCAAAGCCGTGTCCCCTTTCCAATGGACCTCAGAAACCGCCCGATGGCCCCAAAAGTGCTTGCAGCTCCAGGCTTCCCACGGGTATAAAGGTATTAGAGGAAAAACCAGCCAGAGGAGGACACGCCATGGAACTCAAGGGAAGCCAAACCGAGAAGAACCTGTGGGCAGCGTTTGCAGGTGAATCCCAAGCACGCAACAAGTACACCTACTTTGCAAGTATTGCCAAGAAGGAAGGCTTTGAGCAAATCAGCGCCGTGTTTCAGGAAACAGCAGACAACGAAAAGGAGCACGCCAAGCTCTGGGCTAAGGCGTTGGGACTAATCGGCGACACGAGGCAGAACCTAGAAGAAGCAGCCAAGGGAGAAAACTATGAGTGGACAACCATGTACAAGGAATTCGCAGAGGTTGCCAAGAAGGAAGGGTTCGACGAGATTGCCAGGTTGTTCCAGGAAGTGGCCGAAGTGGAGGAACAGCATGAGCTGAGGTACCGCAAGCTGTTGGAGCGGGTACAAACGGGCACAGTGTTCTCTAGGGCCAACCCAATCAAGTGGCGCTGCCGCAATTGCGGGTACGTCCACTACGGCACAGAGGCCCCCGAAGTGTGCCCAGCATGCAGCCATCCGCGGTCGTTCTACGAGCCCGCAGCGGACAACTATTGAGGCCCAAAAGGAGGGCTTAGCGTGAAGAAGTGGCGTTGCACTGTATGCGGGTATATTCACGAGGGCACCGAGCCACCAGAAGAGTGTCCCGTGTGTCATGCACCCCGGGAAGCTTTCGTGCTGGTTGAGGAGTCTGGAGTAGCGCCTGCAACAGGGGGGTCTGCTTCGCCAGTAGTGCCCCTTGAGCCACCCACTGAGGACGTTAAAGCTGGACTGTTCGCAATAAGCTACGGATTGTTCGTGGTAAGCTCTGTTAAGGACAGCAGATTTAATGGCCAAACCTGCAACACAGTGTTCCAGGTGACTTCGGATCCTCCAAGGGTGGCAGTGGGAATTAATAAGAGCAACTTGACCCATGAGTACATCAAGGCCAGCAACATCATGGCCGTTACAGTGCTGGGCAAGGGCAACATGAGGCTTGTCAAGCATTTCGGCTTCAACTCCGGGCGCAAGCTGAACAAGTTCGAGCATGTGGCGTTCACGCTTTCCCCCCGGCTGGGGTGCCCCGTGGTAAGCGAGGGCACTGCCTACCTGGAATGCACCGTAAGGCCAGAGCTCAGTTCCGACCTGGGAACTCACACCCTGTTCGTTGCAGACGTGGTGGGCGGTGGCAAGCTCAGGGGCACTGAGCCCATCACGTATGCCTACTATCGCACCAACAGGTCTAAGCCCGAAGAATGGCTAGATGACGTCGACTGGGGCAACGTGGTAACGTCCCTCAATTTGGAATTTGGGGCAAACCGCAGGTACAGGTATCAAATTGAGCAATTGAACCACCCAAGGCTGACGTCGATCCTGGAAGGGGTCATGCGAACCGAGGCAGATCACGTACAAAACGCAATACAGTACCTAAACAGCCAACTCCCCCGCAAACTGGGAAACGCCGCACCCAGGGGACTCTCCAGAGCACTCTTGTTCATGATGTTGAACCAAGAGTTCGAGGAAGTAGCGCGCGCAACTTATAGCCAGTTCTCCCAGGAAACCCAGGATCCTTCCCTCAAGCAAATGTTCATTGAACAGGCGCGTTCCGAGCAAGGCCACATCAACATTTTCAGGGAACTCGTAGAGGCTCTGAAGTCGGGCCAGTTCCCTACCGCATTCTTTTGCCCAGTGTGCGGTTGGGAACTTCCCGTAGATTCGCCCGCCGAGGGAACCCCAGTGACTTGCCCAAAGTGCGGGGCTAAATTCGTGCTTGCCTTGGTGGACGGCTCGTGGGAACTCAAGTCCATGGCAGATTGACTCGTAACTTTCAGCATGCTATATTGAGCAAAACGACAAACGCCGTGAAGGGGACTAGTACGTGAGCAACAAGGCACAGCGAGCCGTGGTGGTGAGAGACGGCCCAAATGTTGCCACGGAATGGACCCTGGAGCTGCGGTCCGAAAGCTCCTGTAAGTAGGCGCCGCCGGTTTGCCGACCGTTAGAATCGGGAAAAGTGCGAAAGGCATATGGCCTTTCGAATTTGGGTGGTACCACGGGTGGTCGCTCGTCCCTTTAGGGGCGAGCGACTTTCGTTTCTACCCTTTCAAAGGGGGCGTCGTCATGTATCGTCTGAAAGTGGTGGTTGACCACATCAAGGGCAGCTGCAGCCTCCCGATGCACGTTGGAGATTACTTCGAGGTGCAAGGGGGAAGGATTTACATACCTCAGGGCAAGTTCATGTGCCTGTGGGCACTTCAGAGCTTGATGCCCCTGCTCCCTGCCAAACAGAGGCAAACAGCCGAACCCGGCGATTGGCTGCCCCATGCGCGCTACGTGTGCTGCCCGGACCCCAACGGCATGGTAGTATTCCGCATAGACGAACTCCCCATGGATCAAGCCCATGGGGAATCCGAAAGCTGTCCCACACTTATAGTGACGCCGTCGGTGTGTTCTGGGTGTCGAAGCTGCGAATTAGCGTGTTCGTTTTTCCACAATGGGGTGTTCGACCCTTTGCTGGCAAGGATCAGGGTAGACAAGAACGAACCAGAGGGGATAGACACTCCCTACGTCTGCCGCCAATGTTCGGACCCCCGTTGCGTGCAGGCGTGCCCCTTCGGGGCCCTAAGGCAGCTCCCCAGTGGCGTAGTATCAGTTTCCAACGAGCTCTGCAAGAGCTGCCGCAAGTGTGCAGAAGCATGTCCCTATGGTGCAGTGTTTTTCCATCCAAGGACCGGCAAGCCCCTCATTTGCGACATGTGTGGCGGCCATCCAAACTGCGTCTCCAGGTGCATCACGGGAGCGCTCCGCACAGGCCAGCCCGGAGAACGCCCAAGGTTAGCACCAGTAGTGGGAGGTTGATTGAAATGGGTGAGTTGCGGGGATATGCAGCCAGGATATTACGGGTTGACCTGGAAAGGGCATCGTGGACTTCTTGGGCATTGGATCCCAGCTTGGCCACGGCTTTCCTTGGAGGCCGCGGGTTCAACGTAAAGGCAATGTTCGACGAGATTCCCTCGGGGACCGACCCGCTCTCGCCCCAGAATAAGCTGTTTATTGCCACAGGACCTCTGGCTGGGACTCTCTTCCCTGGTGCCAGGTTCAACGTGAGTGCCAAATCGCCCCAAACCGGCATCCTAGGTGACTCCAACGCGGGTGGGTTCTTTGGTCCCGAAATGAAGTTCGCAGGCTGGGATCAAATAGTTCTCGAAGGAAGATGCCCTAGCCCCACTTATCTACTTATAACCTCTGATGGCGTCCAGTTCAGGCCGGCTCAGCACCTTGTTGGCATGGACGTTTGGCAAACAACCTGCGCAATCAGGCAGGAGCTGGGAGATAGGGCAGTTCAGGTGGCTTGCGTGGGACCAGCTGCAGAGTCAGGAGTAAAGTTCTCCGGAGTGTTCAGCAACCTGGCACGGCCAGCCGCAAGAACTGGCATGGGTCTGGTAATGGCATCCAAGAACCTCAAGGCAATTGCAGTAAGGGGGTCAAGAAGCCTAACCCTGGCAGATCCTGAAGCTTTTTCCAGGTTGCTGGCAGAAATTGACCGGCGCATATACTCCCACGAACAGTACAAACCTCGCTGCGCCCTGGGAACCACGAGGCTGGTTTCCGCGCTCAATGCCCTGGGCTGCTTGGCTACCCGCCATTTCAAGTCGGGAAGGTTCGAAGGAGTGGACCAGGTAAGCGGTGAACGCTTAGCTGCCACCTGGAAGGTGAAGTCCAAGGCGTGCTTTGCCTGTAACATCCCATGCAGCAGGTTTTTCGTTGTGGGGAGCGGAACGTACGCTGGTCTAAGGAGCGAGGGGCCAGAGTTTGAGGGCCTCGCTGGCTTCACCTCCAGGGTAGGCAATGCTGATCTTGGGGTTGCCCTGAAGGCGATTGACCTCTGCAACAGGTACGGCATGGACGTCATCACAACTTCTGAGTGCATATCTTTCGCTATGGAGTGTGCCGAGAGGGAGATAATCTCAAGTCAGGAAGCGGACGGCCTTGATTTAAGCTGGGGGAACCCCACCACGATCCTGAATCTGATACACAAGATTGCCCGACGTGAGGGCTTTGGCGACGTGCTCGCCGACGGAGTGCGAGCTGCAGCTCGAAAGATCGGGAGAGGCAGCGAGGAGCTGGCTATGCACGTGAAAGGGCTGGAGATATTCCAGGCAGACTTGCGGGGGCTAAAGGGGTATGCTTTGGGCTTTGCCGTCTCGTCAAGGGGCGGTGACCACCTACGCTCGGAGCCTTCCTTTGAGTTCTCGGAAGACAGCCAGGAAGCCATAAGGAGGTACGGCGTGCCAGAAGCCGCGTTCAGGCTTGAGCACAAGGGCAAGGGGCGCCTGGTCAAGCACTACGAGGAATGGAGCGCCCTTGCAGACTGCTTAGAGGTATGCAAGAACACAGTGGTAAACATGGAAGTGATAGACTTTCAGATGGCTGCTGATCTGTTACGTGCTGTCTCAGGATTGCCTCTTGATGGCAGCGACGTTCAGCAAGCGTGTGAGCGCGTCGTGAACTTGGAACGATGCTTTAACGCCAGGGAAGGAATCACGCGTACAGACGACACCCTGCCCCGCCGTTTTCTCGAAGAACCCTTGGGGCCAGAGTGTGGCCCTTCAGGGGGCAGCGTGGTTGAGCTTCAGCCAATGCTAGAGGAGTACTACCTTGCACGGGGATGGGACCCTGAAACCGGCCTGCCCACGCCAGTCAAGCTGCGCCAGCTGGGGCTAGAGTACTGTATCACTCCTGCCGGGCGCTCCTGAAAAGCATATATGAATAAAGTACGGGAACCAACGCACCACCCATGACCAGCACAAAGTAGATGGTTGCTGCTGCAGCTCCACGGAATGGGAGCGTGAGAAGGGGCAGCAGTCCTCCTAGTACCATCGTCTTTGCTCCAAACCTGTGAGTCTTGCGCCAATTGTCTTCACTGGAAAGGGTCCAGGGTGTCCTGATTCCCACGAACCAGTTAGGCTTTACCCTGGCAAGCTGGTCCCCAATTACTATAAACAGCAGGGAAACACCCAGCCTCACCAGCACACCCACATCCACCATATACCCCAAGCCGGCCAGGATCGTTATCAAGTACATGCCGTTCATGAACATTATCACTGAAGACACAATTAACCGATAGGCTCCCTGAAACTTCTCGTATGACGCCCTCTTGGGATCCAACAATGGCAGGTAGAGGAACAGCACGTACATCGCCAGGGTGAGAGCAGGGAAAAAGAACACTCCAAACTGCTTTGACGACCAACCGTCCACTTCGCCCCGGAAATTCCAGTGTGTGGGTACCTTATGAGGCAGACGCGGGTATGCCCACAAACCTGCCACAAAACATACCAACGTGACGCCAACAAGTAACAGATCAGCTTTCGTTGGCTTCATGGCCATTGCTCCTTCCCATCAAGTTCATGATCCAGCTAATCACTTCTTGAAACACAGTTGTCTCCAGGCTATACACAATATGCTGCCCCCTCTTCTCGCAGCTCACCAACCCCGCCTCTTTGAGCACATTGAGGTGATGGGAAATCGAGGGCTTCGACATGGGGAATAGCTCCGCAATTTCCCCGGCAGTCATGTCCCGGGAGTTCAGGCTCTCCAGTATCTTTCGCCGCGTGGGGTCAGACAGCGCAAAGAAGACTTTTCTCATGCGTTCACTTCCCTAAGACATTTAGCCAACCATCTAAATATTATACCCAACAAGCTGCTTTGGCAATTCCAAAATACTAAAGCTCCTGCAGGCAGCGGGTCTGCAGGAGCGCCACTTCTCGAGGTCACATCAACAGGGCAAGCATGCATCCGGCGGCCACGGCAGTGCCAATCACTCCCGCAACGTTGGGCCCCATGGCGTGCATCAGCAGGAAGTTACCCGGGTTCTCCCTTTGACCTACCACCTGCGACACCCTCGCAGCCATGGGCACCGCAGATACCCC
>JBNARI010000007.1:0-76757 GCA_049718765.1 Bacillota bacterium
TGGAGATTTACAACGCTCTGGGGATACCGACAGAGCCAATGAAACCGAAGAAAACGTGGGTCAAGCCGACATAGTGACTATGGCTCAAACGAAAATGCATCCTAGCTGGGATTATGTATTAATGGTGCGGAAGTTGGGCTAGCATTACCACGTCACCTGATACCGTTCCCAGCCTACCTACGAGGGATTGAAACCCTGGCAGCAGGATGTAGACCCTGTGCCGGTTTCTAGGTTCCCAGCCTACCTACGAGGGATTGAAACCTAGTAGCAGCAACACTACTGCATGGGGGGTATCGAAGTTCCCAGCCTACCTACGAGGGATTGAAACTGGTTCTGTACCCTTCGCCATCCGGGGTATTGATTGGTTCCCAGCCTACCTACGAGGGATTGAAACACTATGTCGTAGCTGATGTTGTGTGCGAAAAGATAAGTTCCCAGCCTACCTATGATGGATTGAAACACCTACCTTGAGAGTCAACCCAGCACCCAGTGGCGTCAAGTTCCAGCCTACCTAAGAGGGATTGAAACCATTTGGTTTCGCAGCTGAAGACATCCTGCCGATGAGTTCCCAGCCTACCTAGGAGGGATTGAAACAGAATCATCGTGAAGCTCAGCGCCACGTCCTTTTTTACATCTGAATCTTCTGTTTTGATGTCCCGGTGGAACACAGGACTTGCTGATACGCTTTTTCGGGCCCGCTTATTCAGCTGAGACTAGCCCCGCAGGCTGCTGCTCTGGTGCCCTGGTGCTTTGGTGCTACGGCATTGAACACCTAGCGAGTTTGGCCGTTGGCATTACTGTCGCGAGTTCTGTCGGGTGGCATAACTTGCTAATGGTTGAAATAGTTATGTGAAAGGAGGACCAGCAAAAAGAAGGATCTGCAAATACTGGGCGAACAAGTTCTTCATGCTGGTTGGGACAACACATGGCGACGGAACTGTTGGGGAGCGGCACGTTGGGGCTGGTGATTGGGTAGGCGGTGAGTATTCACGTTCTTGCAGGCCTGCCAAATAGCTGGGGCAAGTTCGGACACGCGCCACCGGTTGCACCGGCGATTGTACATGGCCAACTGTTTCCACACCGCCTGAACGACCATACCTAGCCAGAGTGCTTGGAAGTTGTTGAGCGGAACAGAAGAGCAACTGGGAAACGGAATGGGCTAGCAAGATGCGTAATTCCTCCATGGCGGTGGGTCGCATGGGTGGGTCAATAAGGAGTTTACTTAAATGGGAACATGAGCTTCTTCCAATCCTGAGTACTCGGTTGAGAAGCCCACTGGCGCAAGCTGCCCTTTCTCTTGGCGACAGCCTTCGCGAAATTAGGCTGAGGGTAGGGCAAGACGTGCAGCTGGTCTGCCAGAACAAGGAAGAGTGGGTTCAGCTTGTGGGCGGCCCAGTAACCCGGGAGGACTTGTGGGAGACCTTACAGCTGGTAAGCCAGATGTCGGTGTATGCCGTCGAGGAGCAGATGAAAAACGGGTTCATTACTGTTCGAGGAGGCCACAGGATCGGTCTGGGCGGTGCTGTAGTGGCTCAGCGAGGTCAGGTCGTTCGTTTATCCCACGTTACTTTCATGAACATCCGGGTGGCGTGCGAGGTGATCGGGGCTGCTGACCAGGTAGTGCCCAGGTTAATTGCTTCCTGCGGCAAGCCAGACGGCAAGCCGGAAGGCAAGGTCCACTGTAAGCGCGACGGTAGGTATGTTCACTCTACTCTGATAGTGTCTCCCCCAGGGTGTGGCAAGACCACGCTGTTGAGGGACCTTGTTCGACAGATATCTGAAGGGAGACCCGACCTTGGCCTGTCTGGTCAGAGGGTTGTTGTGGTGGACGAGAGATCGGAAATAGCTGCTTGCTTCGACGGAGTTCCACAGAACAGGGTGGGACCGAGGACTGATGTGCTGGACTGTTGTCCCAAGCAAATTGGTCTGTCAATGGCCGTCAGGAGCATGGGACCACAGGTCGTTGCGACCGACGAGATCGGCTCCCCAGATGATTGCAGAGCCGTGGCAGAAGCTGCGCTGGCAGGTGTCGCCATCATAGCAACGGTTCATGGTGCTGGCCTCGCGGACCTTATAACAAAGCACGGGCTGGGGGAGCTGGTGCAGCAAGCCGTGTTCCAGAGAATTGTGGTGCTCAGCTCGCGAAGGGGGCCCGGTACGGTGGAAGAAGTGATTGAGCTGCCCGCAGGAGGGGTCAGGGGTGTGGAAGGTCGCCGCAGCGCTGTTGCTTGTGTTTAGCGGTCTTGCAGCGGGTCGCACGGTTCAGACCAGCTACGAGCTGCGGACCAGGCACCTGCAGGAGCTCAAGAGAGCTATTGCCCTGCTGGTCACTGACGTATCATGCACCCGTGCAAGTTTGCCGGTGGCCTTTAGAAGGACAAGTGTACTGGTGCAAGAGCCTGTGGCATTGTTCCTGCGTGAGTGTGCAGGACTCATGGAAAGTGCTGCCAGGGACGCGAGGAGTGCCTGGCTGACTGCGTGCGAGAGGTGCCTGCGCAGCTTGTGCTTTGGGCCACGCGAAAGGGAGGCCCTGTGCCAGATAAGTGCTGCACTCGGTCTTGCCAGCCTGGAAGAGCAAGTGAAGCATTTGGAATACGCCAGAAGACGTGTGGAACAGCTTGAGGAGTTGGCCCTGCAGGACCAGCACCGAGCCCGATTGTGGGCGTATGGGGGCTTTGCGGTTGGTGCGGTTGTTTGCCTGGTACTGGTATGAAGGCTCCCATGGCAGCCCATCGCCGAGCGCGGAGCGTTTCTGCACGGCATGTAGCAACCCGCTGTGTTTGGGCAGTAAGTGGCTCTGGTCTGCTGCGTTATGGGCGTTATTGGGGGTGGCGTTATGGACGTAGCACTCGTTTTCAAAATAGCCGCGGTGGGCATCATCGTGTCAGTGCTCCACACGGTAATCCGGCAAGCGGGCAAAGAGGAGTTCGCATGGCTTGTCACGTTGTCAGGGATCGTGGTGGTGCTAATGATGGTGATCAGGCTGATCAGCGACTTTTTCGAATCGGTCAAGGCAGTGTTTCAACTCTACTGAGAGCAGTCTCAACACTGAACCGTAAGGCCTTCCGGAAAACGCAAAACGGCGTTATTGAGGAGTGCTGGTGCGTGGACATACTCCGGATTGCAGGGCTGGCGTTGATAAGCGTTGTGCTGATATCCCTATTGAGGCAGCAGAAGCCAGAGTTTGCAGTGCTGGCGGTACTAGTTGTGTGTACCGTCATCATGACCGCGCTGCTTGGGCATCTTGCTGCGGTGGTTAATGCGTTTCGGGATGCCACTGCAAAAGCCGCAGTGATGCCTGAATTCACGTCTCTGATTCTCAAGATAACTGGTGTTGCCTATATTGCGGATTTCATGGCTCAGGTTTGCAGGGACGCCAACGAGTCTGCCGTTGCTGCCAAGGTGGAACTTGCAGGAAAGCTCATCATCTTGGGCTTGGCCGTACCGTTGATCACCATGGTCCTTGACACGATTCGTGGGCTCCTGGATTGAATTGATCCATCCTAAGGCGATGGACGCTGTTGCTAGGTGGTTTTTTGGTGTTAAACTGCAGGATCAGCCGTAAGTGGATAACGTGTTACGTGCCGGCGTTCGGCCCCATGCAGCTTGCACTGGTGGAATTAGTCTTAATCTTACTGCTTCTTGCCGGTACTAGGCCAGCGCTAGCTGCTGCCCAGGCCCCGCAACTGCCCGATTTAGAGAGGGTTGGCCTTGGGGAGATGGCCAGCTTCTTAGATGAACTCCAACGCCAGTTTGGAACCGGCATTTCAGACATAACCCTGGACGAGCTCTTGCACGACCCGTCCAAGGTTCAGCAGTTTCTGCATCCCGGCAGGCTTGCTTCTTGGTTATGGGAGTCGGTTTGGCATGAAGTGCTTGCAGCTAGGGGTGCTTTGGGGAGCATTGCCGTTGCATCCATTTTGTGTGCCTTGCTTGAAGTTACAGGGCTGGCCTTCGGTGAAGGGGCCTCCAGAGTGGGCAGCTACGCGTGCTTCCTTGCGATAGCGGCGGTGTGCATGGCTGGATTCAACGCTGCCTTCACTTTGATCCGGGGCTCTTGCGAAAAGCTCGTGGCGGTCATGAAAGCCCTCATACCTCCCCTCATTGGGCTCGTTGCAGCGAGTGGGGCGCCAGTCTCGGCGGGCATGTTGCATCCTTTGCTGGTTTCAATGACGTATTTCGTGGCTTTCACTTTTTCCGATTATGTTATCCCACTGTTGTTCCTGGGGGGCGTGCTTGACCTGGTTTCCCATGTGAGCGGGGGTATTAGGCTGGGCGACTTGAGTTCGCTGCTCAGGCAAGCCAGCTCCTTTGTGATGGGCTGCTCGCTGGCTGGCTTTCTGGGGGTCATGACAGTTCAAAGGGCTGCAGCGGGTGTGGCAGACAGCGTTGCCCTGAGAGCTGCAAAGTTCATGTCGGGAACCTTTGTGCCCGTTGTGGGCAAGATGATTTCGGATGCGGCCGAGCTGGTGTTCCTTTCCACTCACACCCTGCGCGTTGGCGCAGGCATAGTAGGAGCCGTGGTGCTGGTGGGCTGGGCAATCTTTCCCCTGCTCAAGGTGTTCCTTCAGATTGCCATGTACAGGCTAGTAGCTGCGGTTACCGCTGCCTGTGGGGCAGAGAAAGTGGCATCTTGCTTGAACGCAATTGCCACCAGCTTGATTACGGCTTGCGTGGCCCTGGGGGTTGTAACGCTTATGTTTGTGCTCAGCCTTGCGCTGGTAGTGAGCGCAGCCCGGCCGTTCTGAGCAGTCCTGTTACAGGGGGTGGGCCATTGGAGTTCTTGAAGGCCTGGGTACGAGGCATCGCAATGATGAGTATCATTGCCGGGGCATTGCAGTTGGTTCTGCCTTCGGGCGGGGTGCAAAAGTACGTGCGTCTGGTGGTCGGGCTCGCCATAGTGGTGCAGGTGATCACACCCTTAGCCGCTGCTGTAAGGGTTGCGTTGAGCTACGGCCAGGCTCCCCAGGGGATGTGGTTTGGGGGGGCAGAGCAAGAAGGATTGGGGAAAAGCTACAGGCAGCAGCTGGAGTGGCAAGTGGAGTCGGTAGCCATGGCATTGCCAGGAGTGGAAAGCGCAAAAGCCAGGGTGGACCTGGAACCTTCCACATTTGGGCTGCCTCCGGTCAGGAAGGTTGTGGTGGACGTTCGCCTTGAAAAAAGTGCAACAAGAGGGGGGAGCATGGCCCTGGAGGAACTGGGGCGATGGCTTGCGGACAGTCTTGGCATAGATCGTGAGCGCGTCACGGTGAAGCTGAACCACTGATGTGTGGGGGGCTCAGGATGGTCGATTGGTTGCCGCCGTTGTCTGACAGACAAAAGAAGAACATTGTGATGCTAGCGGCTGCGTTCCTTGTGGGAGTTCTGCTGCTTGCCGGTGGGGCGCTGCTGCAGCCGCGTTCTGCCAAGCAGGCCGGCTCGAGCACTGGGACGAGCGGGAGCGAGCTTGCTTTGCTTGAGCAGTCCCTTTCCAAGCAGGCCCAAGAGATCCTCTCCAGCATGAGCGGAGTGGGGAGGGTGATGGTGCGTGTTAGCCTTGCCTCTGGCCCTGAGGTGGAGTATGCGCGCAATCAGACCAGCTCTGAGAGGCAGATCGAGGAGAAAGCTGACTCGGGCACTACCAGGAAGACCACTGAAGGGAACCAAAACGTGCAGTTGGCTGTTGCCCGCTCAACCGCCGCGGGAGATACGCCAGTGATTGTCAAGACGAAGCCTGCAGAAGTGAGCGGGGTGCTGGTGGTGGCCGAAGGGGCTGAAGACCCAGGGGTTCGAGCCAGGCTCTACGAGGCGTGCTCTGTATTGTTTGGCGTTTCCTCGGACCGCATTTCGGTGCAGCCCATGAAAAAGGGGGGCAGGTGAGCCAGGATGATTTGGCTAACAGTGAGAAAGAGAACTATAATGACAGGTGTAAAGGTGGGGCTACTGGTTGTGGCAGCTTTAGCTTTGTACTGGGCCCAGGGGAACGGGGCCGGGCAGCAAAGGCTGGGACAGTCGCTGCCTGCAGCCACGGCGGTGGGGGAGTCTACAGCACGTGGGGATTACTTTGCAGACGCAAGGATGAGCCGTGAGAAGAGCTTTTCCCGGCAACTTGAAGAGCTAAGGAGGCTTTCCCAGGACACGTCTCAGGACAAGGCTGTGAGGAGCCAGGCAGCCCAGGAACTCATGGCTATCACAGACAAGTACCGGAAGCAGGTGGAAATTGAGTCGCAGCTGAGTGCAAGGGGATACGATAAGACCCTGGTATTCATTAACCCGGGAAGGGTCGAGGTGATAATTGGCAAGAAGGAGCTTTCCAAGGAGGAAGTGGCGAGGATTGGCGAGCTGGTGGCGAAGGGCGCGGGAGTCCCCCTTTCCTCGATAGCCATCTCCTGCAGGCAGGAATAATCTGCCAGGAGTCGAATTCAACGTGTCGGAGGTGGTAACCATGGCGGACGGCCCTGAGCTCGAGGAAGTGGGGTCCATTAGGATCGCTGACGAAGTGGTGGCAACTATTGCGGGGAGCGCTGCGGCCCAGGTGGACGGCGTTGTAGGCATGTCCGGGGGCCTTGTTGGCGACATTGGGGAAATGCTAGGGAAGAAGAGCTTTTCCAAGGGCGTTAAGGTGGAAGTTGGCGAGAAGGAAGCAGCCATTGACATACACATAATAGTGGAATACGGCGCCAGGATACCGGAAGTGGCGCAGAACGTCCAGGAAAGCGTGAAGAAGGCAGTGGAGATCATGACTGGACTCAAGGTGATAGAAGTGAACGTGCACGTGAACGGCGTTGCGTTTAAGCAGGCTAGCAGCGATTCCAGGAAGCCCATATAGGGCCATTTGGACTGGGGGTGCAGGGGTGAACATCGTAGACAGGCTGTTGCTTGTGATTTACACTTTTCTCCTGGCTGCCTTTTCGGTGGTTGTCACCATGGCTTCCCTGGGATGGAGGAGCGCCCTGGACTACATGGTGACTGTGGCCACCTCGGGCAATACTAGGTGGGCTGCAGCCCTAACTGGTGTGGTTTTCTTCGCTATCAGTGTGAAGTTGCTGTACATGGCCTTTCGACGGCGTTACCATGGACAAACTGTGGTGCACGAAACGCCCTTGGGCGAGGTGAGAGTCTCTCTGGATGCTGTGGAAGCTTTGGTAAAGAGGGTTGTGCGGCAAATAGACGGCGTGCGGGACGTGAAGGCGCTGGTCACCACTGGTTCTGGCCTGGTGGACGTCGAGTTGAGAGTAGCAGTGAGCCCAGAGGTTTCCATACCTGGCACATCTGAAGACATTCAGTCCGCGGTGAAAAACCAGGTGCGGAACGTGGTGGGGGTTAACGTCGGCAGCGTCAAAGTTTACGTGGAGAACATAACCAATGAGACCCGGCGCACCAGGGTGGAGTGATGGCTGTGGAAGGCGAAAAGGGCGAAGCGCTCATCCAATGGCTTAACAAGGTGTCCAGATGGCTGCAGAAAGGTGAGGTTCTAGGGGCAATTGCCGGGGTCGTCTTCGGATTCATGGTCATGAAGTACGGGTTCTTCTGGACCCTTTTCATTTGTGTTTGCGGGTTTGTCGGGTATAAAATTGGGAAGCGGATAGATTCCGAGGAGTTCGACATTAGGGGAATTATCGATCGTTACTTTCCGTCTGGCAGGAGGTAGCCACGGGTGGGATTTGGTTGAGCAGGCGAAGCGGCAGGGAAATAGCGCTCAAGGCTTTGTTCCAGGTTGACGTGGGGAGGATTAGCCTGGACGAGGCGTTCGAGTTCGCCTGTGAGGGCGAGGGTGACGACGCGGACATTGCCTTTGCCAGGGAAATCGTGTGGGGCGTGATTGCCCAGCGGTCCAAGATCGATTGCGCCCTGGCTGAGGCTGCAAAGGGGTGGTCGCTGCCTCGCATGGCCAACATAGACAGGAACATTCTCCGGATTGGCTGTTTTGAGTTGCTGTTCAGGAGCGATATCCCGGTGAGCGTGGCCATCAACGAGGCCGTTGAACTCGCAAAGAAGTACGGAGACGACGACTCTCCAAAGTTCATCAATGGGGTGCTTGCAGCAATTGCAAAAAACGTGGCCGAAAAGGACGGCAACTGATGGGAGGTAAACGTAGTGTACAGGATCCTGAAGAAGCGGGTGCTAACCCCGGTCACGAAACTTTTCGTAGTGGATGCGCCTTTGGTGGCCAGGAAGGCCCAAGCTGGACAGTTCGTAATCGTGAGGGTGTATGAAGCGGGCGAGAGGATTCCCTTGACGATTGCGGACTTTGACAGGGACGCGGGTACAGTGACCGTGGTGTTCCAGGAAGTGGGCAAGACCACCAAGAAGCTAGGCCAGCTCAACGAGGGGGATTGCATCCTTGACTTTGTTGGGCCGCTGGGAGTGCCTGCCGAGCTTCCCAGGCAGGGGCATTTGTGTTTGGTAGGCGGGGGCGTTGGAGTTGCGCCCATCTACCCCAAGGCCAAAGCGATCAAGCAGGCTGGGTACCCGGTGCGGATCACGTCAATTATCGGTGCCCGCACAGCTGAACTCCTTATATTGGAAGAGGAAATGGCTGCGGTGAGCGACGAGCTCCACGTGTGCACCGACGACGGCAGCAAGGGCTTCCACGGCTTCGTGTCTCAAAAGCTGAAGGAGTTGATCGACTCTGGAGTGAAGTTCGACGAAGTGATTGCGGTGGGGCCCATGCCAATGATGAGGGCCACAGTTGAGACCACAAGGCCGTACGGACTCAAGACCTGGGTGAGCTTGAACCCAATCATGGTTGACGGCACAGGGATGTGCGGCGCGTGCCGGGTCACGGTGGGAGGTCAAACCAAGTTCTGTTGTGTGGATGGTCCAATGTTTGACGGCCACCTAGTAGACTTTGGCGAGGCCATGAAGCGAAGCCAAATGTACGTGGCCGAGGAAAAGATTGCAGATCACCAGTGCATGTGTGGGGGTGGCGGCAAGTGACGGAGCAGAAGAAGCGGGTTGAGATGCGCAGGCAAGATCCCCAGGTGCGGCGCAGGAACTTCGAAGAGGTTGCCCTGGGCTATACTCCCGAAGAAGCCAAGCTTGAGGCTTCTAGGTGTTTACAGTGCAAAAAGCCGCTGTGCGTGGAAGGGTGCCCGGTCAACGTAAAGATACCCGAGTTCATCAAGTGGATAAAGGAAGGCGACCCAAAGCATGCCTTAAGAGTGATAAAGGACACCAACAACCTGCCGGCGATTTGCGGTAGGGTGTGCCCCCAGGAAACCCAGTGTGAGGCCAAATGCATCCTTGGGCGCAAGGGCCAGCCCATAGCAATTGGCAGGCTTGAAAGGTTTGCGGCAGATCACGGGGAAACCGATAGCTTCCAAGAGGATTGTCCCGCCAAGCCCACGGGAGAAAAGGTGGCAGTGGTTGGATCGGGGCCCGCGGGCCTGACGTGTGCCGCTGACCTCGCCAAGCTTGGTTACAGGGTGACCATATTTGAGGCGTTGCATGCCCCAGGGGGAGTGCTGATTTACGGCATTCCAGAGTTCAGGCTTCCAAAGCGCATAGTTCAAAAGGAAGTGAACTACGTCAAGAGCTTGGGCGTGGAAATCCTGACCAACGTTATCGTGGGGCGTACCTTAACTGTGGACGACCTTTTTGCCCAAGGGTACAAGGCTGTGTTCCTGGGCACTGGCGCGGGCCTGCCCAAGTTCATGGGGATCCCTGGGGAAAACCTCAACGGCGTATACTCAGCCAACGAATGGCTCACCAGGATCAACTTGATGAAGGCTTACCTTTTCCCTGAATACGATACGCCCATCAAGAAGGGCAAGCGCGTTGCTGTGGTTGGCGGCGGAAACGTGGCCATGGATGCGGTGCGGTGCGCCCTGAGGCTGGGTGCTGAGGAAGCGTACATTATTTACCGTCGCGGGCGCGAGGAGATGCCAGCAAGGGCAGAAGAGGTGGAGAACGCCGAGGAGGAAGGCGTCAAGTTCATGTTCTTGACCAACCCGGTGCGCATATTAGGCACTGACCAGGGATGGGTCAAGGCAATTGAGTGCCAGAGAATGGAACTGGGCGAGCCAGATGAGTCTGGCAGGAGGAGACCAGTGCCGGTCAAGGACTCCTTGTTCCAAATCGAAGTTGACACTGTGATTATGGCTTTGGGAACAAGCCCCAACCCCATCGTTGCCCAAACCACACCCAACTTGCAGGCACATCGATGGGGTGGGCTGATTGCGGACGAGGAGACCGGTGCCACGACGAGGCCTGGTGTATACGCGGGCGGTGACGCAGTGACTGGAGCTGCCACAGTGATCCTAGCCATGGGCGCTGGCAAGAAGGCAGCAGCAGCAATCCATCGCTACCTGTCTGAGAAGTCTGGGGGATGAAGCTTGAGCGCGACTATAATCGACGGTAAGGCAATTGCGTCCAGGATAAGGCGGGAGGTAGCGGCGAGGGTAAGCCAGCTCAGGTCCAGGGGACTAACGCCTGGGCTGGCTGTTGTGCTCGTTGGCGATGACCCGGCCTCGGTCACATACGTGGCCAACAAGGAAAAGGCGTGTGCAGAAGTGGGCATAAGGTCCATCGTAAGGAGGTTCCCGGAGGACGCAGAGGAAGCCCAAGTTATTGCAGCTATCGAAGAGCTCAACCGCGACCCAGAAGTTCATGGCATACTGGTGCAATTGCCACTCCCGCCCACAATACGCGAAGAGGCCTGCATCAATGCTATCCATCCCTCCAAGGACGTTGACGGGTTCCATCCCATAAACGTTGGAATGCTGGCAATTGGCCAACCCAGGTTTGTGCCGTGCACACCTGCTGGAATCCTCGAGCTTCTGGACAGCTATTCCGTGAAGGTCGAGGGCCAGGAAGCGGTGGTTGTTGGCAGGTCGAACATCGTGGGAAAGCCCGTGGCCACGCTGCTTCTGCAGCGAAACGCAACGGTAACGGTGTGCCACTCAAGGACACGGGACCTGGGATCAGTGACCAGTAGGGCGGACATCCTGGTTGTGGCGATTGGGAAGCCCCGGATGATATCACCAGAAATGGTGAAGGCAGGGGCAGTGGTTATTGACGTGGGCACCAACAGGGTGGACGGCAAGCTCGTGGGGGACGTAGATTTCCACACTGTGAAAGAGCGGGCCTCCATGATAACCCCTGTGCCTGGGGGCGTGGGACCCATGACCATAGCCATGCTTTTGAGAAACTGCGTTCAGGCAGCTGAAGCCCATGCTTCAAACCTTCACAGTTTATGAGCTGACCAAGAGGATCAAGCTTGCCATTGAGGGGGACCCCCTCCTCCAGGCGGTCTTGGTGCGGGGCGAGATATCCAATTTCCGCAGGCACAGCTCAGGCCACGTTTGGTTTTCCCTCAAGGACGAAGCTGCCACCATAAGGTGCGTCATGTTCAAGTCCAGAGCTTCTAGGCTCGAGTTCAGCCCCTGCGACGGAATGAGCGTTCTGGTGTTCGGTTCGGTGTCCGTGTACGAGAAGGAAGGCCAGTACCAGCTTTACGTGGAAACCATGGTCCCAGAGGGAGAAGGTGCGATCAAGCTTGAGTTGGAGCGGCTCAAGAGCAAGTTGGCTGCTGAGGGGCTCTTCAATCCGGAGAGGAAAAGGCCGCTGCCTTTATTTCCCAGGAAAATTGGCGTGGTCACTTCCATGGACGGCGCCGCGGTGAAGGATATCATTGCGGTGGCCAGGCGTCGGTTCCCTGGCTGTGAGCTGGTGGTGGCTGGAGTGCTGGTGCAAGGCGAGAACGCCCCGGCCACAATCTGCGAGGGGCTGGCGTTGGTGAACGAAGTTGAAGGTGTGGATGTGGTGATTATTGGCAGAGGAGGCGGAAGCGCCGAGGAGCTGTGGGCGTTCAACGACGAACGGGTTGTGCGCGCGGTTTACTCTTCCAGGGCCCCGGTAGTGTCTGCTGTTGGACACGAGAGGGACGTCACGTTAGTTGATTTGGTTGCGGACGTGAGGGCGCCAACGCCTTCTGCTGCCGCAGAGCTCGTTGTGCCGGACAAGCAGGCGCTTGTGATGAGGGTACAGAAAGACGTTGCTGCCCTGGGCCGAGCCGTGGAGTCTGCCCTGGCGAGGCGCAAGTCCTACCTGGAGCTGATGCAGCGGGTGCTGGCGCTGCGCGGTCCAGAGATGAGGATTGCCGAAACTGCAAAGCGCGTGGAGCAGTGCGCTGCAAGGATCCAGGGGGCGGTGCAGGCTTTCCTCAGGAGTCAAAGGCACAGGGTGGAGCTGGCAGCCAAAGCCCTTGAAGGATGTAACCCCCAACACGCCTTAAGGATGGGCTACGCAATTGTGAGGTCCCCTGATGGTTCGGTCCTCACTACGGTAAGGCGGGTGTACCCGGGCATGAATGTGGGCGTGCAGCTCTTCGACGGCAGGTTCGATGCCCAGGTGGGGCAAGTGTCGGAGGTGTAGGGACTTGACTTTCGAGGAGGCCCTCAAGCGACTTGAGGAAATCGTTCAGAAGGTGGAAGGCGGCAACCTTAGCCTGGATGAGATGATGGCACTGTACGAGGAAGGGATGGGCCTTTCAAGGTTTTGTATGGAAAAGCTGAACGAGGCGGAACGCAAAGTGCTCCAGGTGATTCGCGGCGCTGACGGAGTGCCGGAGGTAAGGGAGCTTGACTGACTTGCTTGAGGTGTGGCGAGAGCGGTTGGAATTGGAGTTGCACAACACCTTGAGGGAACGGCGGATGCCCCAGGGGCTGAAAGCAGCCATGGAGTACGCGCTGTTCCCAGGGGGAAAGCGACTGAGGCCACTGCTCACCATCGCGAGCTGCGTGGGCAGCGGTGGGAATGCCTCAGAGGCGCTTGTTGGCGCTGCTGCGGTGGAACTAGTACACTGCTACTCCCTGGTTCACGACGACATGCCCGAGATGGACAATTCGCCCACCCGCAGGGGGAGGGCGTCTCTCCATGCTGCCTTCGGGCAAGGCGTGGCCCTGCTTGTGGGGGATGCCTTGCTCACGCTAGGGTTCGAGCTGCTTGGGGACCTGCCTCCAGAGAAAGCGCACCTGTGCGTGGGAATCCTGGCCCGCTGTGCAGGTGGGGAGGGGATGGTCGGGGGGCAGTACATGGACATGTTCCCGGCCAGAGCGCACCAGGCTGGTGAAGGCTTCGCGGATTTCGCCTTGACCGTGGCCAGGCTCAAGACTGGACGGCTGTTTGGGGCTGCAGCAGGGCTGGGGTGGGTACTGGGCTCAGCGCATCCAGCTGATTTCGAGAACGCGGTGAGCTTCGGCGAGAAAATTGGCACTGCATTTCAAATCCTGGACGACATCGAGGATTGGACTTCCGGTGAAGATCAGGGCAAGTGGGAAATTCCTGCGATTATGTCAACAGCGCAATGCAGGACGGTGGCAGCAGGTCTGATTAAGGAAGCCCTTGAGCTATTGAGGCATTTCCCTGTGCCAGAGCCTTTGGAAGAATTCGTGGCGTTGGCAATTCCCAAAGACACGCTGGATCTTGTGCTATAATGATGAGCTGGATTCGCTATCGGGCGCGGTGGCGCAGTATCCTAGTCGGTACTGGCTGTCCCGAGAACGGACCTAAAAAGCCGTAGAGGGCACACCGATGAAACTGCTTGCGCGGGCTGGTTGCTGCCCAGCGGCCGGTCCGGGCAGGCGGGAAGGGGATGGGGCAGCCCGCAACGGCATGCTGGTGGAGACCCTATCCCCGTGAGGCTTGCGTTGTGAGGCGCAAGTGAAACCTGCAGGTGGAGAAAACTGCCTGCAGTGTAGCCTGCCCTGAGCGGTGCCAGAGGGAGGCACATGCCGAAATCGGCGCTGCAAAAGGGGCTAGGGGCGGTGCTGACCGTCAAGGAAAACTTCTAGGCTGTCGCTCCGGCGCAGGCAGGGAGGATTAAAGTACGGTCTAAGTGGCGATCCAGCGCAACCTTCGGCGACGAGGTTGGGCAGCCTTAAAGGGAAACCGCCCGTTCGGCGACGACGGGTGGCTGGCAGGGAAAGCCTGCTGGACCTAAGCCGTAGCATTTACTCGCTGCCTGGCCACCGCGCCACTCAGGCGGAATCTTTGGGGAGATGCCTATTAAACTGGACAAGTCCGTCCTTGTGCACGCTGCTACCTTTGGTTTCTTCTCCTTCGCAACAGCACTGGCCATGACTGGCCCGTTGAACAAAGCAGCCGCCAGCATCAGCGTTGGGTTTGCGGGTTCCCTGTTGTTGACAGTGATCCTAGCAGGCATCGGGTTTGACATGGTGGGCGTTGCAGTGGCTTCAGCTGACGAAGCTGTTTTCCACGCCTTGGCTTCAAAGAAACTTAGGGGGGCCAAGAAAGGGGTCTGGCTGTGCAGGAACAGGGCCCGGGTGATAAGCTTTTGCAACGACTTCGTGGGAGACGTTTGTGGCACAATAGCTGGTGCGATCGGCACCGTGTTGGCCATGAAGGTTGGTGGGGCCAAGTTGGTGCCGGTTGTGGTGGCAGGTGTGGCTTCCCTGAACGTAGCTGGCAAGGCGTTAGCAAAGGGCGTGGCGGTCTCTAGGCCCAACGACATAGTGAGGTTTGTGGGGATTGTGCTTGATTGGGTCGGGGACCTGGGGTGGGGCCGAAAGGGGGATGCCAGGAAAGCGTGAGCGTGCTTGAGAAAGTAAGCTCTCCTTCTGACTTGAAGAAGCTGGGCAAAGCGGAACTGAGGCTGCTATGCAGTGAAATAAGGGAGCGCATAATCCAGGTGGTGTCCAAGAACGGCGGTCACCTGGGCGCAAGCCTTGGTGCAGTGGAATTGACCGTGGCGCTTCACCTGGCTTTTGACTCGCCCAAGGATAAGATAATTTGGGACGTGGGTCATCAGTGTTATGCCCACAAGATCCTCACTGGTCGGAACGCCTTGTTCGACTCCCTAAGGCTGACCGATGGGATTGCAGGCTTTCCCAAGCGCAGCGAAAGTGCCCACGACGTGTGGGAAACTGGTCACGCGAGCACGTCCATTTCTGCGGCGCTAGGGTTTGCTAAGGCCCGTGACTTGCTTGGGCAGGACTACCACGTGGTTGCAGTGATCGGAGACGGTTCTCTCACGGGCGGACTTGCATACGAAGGTTTGAACAACGCCGGACT
This sequence comes from Bacillota bacterium, assembly GCA_049718765.1. Classification (GTDB taxonomy): domain Bacteria; phylum Bacillota; class Sulfobacillia; order DUMF01; family DUMF01; genus JBNARI01. Next base: position 15,016 of record JBNARI010000007.1, read on the forward strand.
TGAAGGCACCAGGCTTCTGGTGGTGCTCAACGACAACTCTATGGCAATTAGCAGGAACGTGGGGGCAATAGCAAGCTACCTTGCCAGGATAAGGACGGATCCCCGTTATTTCAGGACCAGGTCCAGGGTTGTGAACATGCTCAAGAGGTACCCAGGCATTGGCGACTGGCTGGTGGAGGTTGGAAGCCGGCTCAAGGGAAGTCTCAAATACCTGCTCAACGTGGGGGTGCTGTTTGAGGAGCTTGGTTTCGTATACCTTGGGCCCATAGACGGGCACGACATCGACGAAATGGTGTCGGTTTTTTTAAGGTGCAAGGGGATGGAGGGCCCCGTGCTGGTTCACGTTGTGACCGAAAAGGGCAAGGGTTACGCGCCCGCCGAGCTGAGGCCAGAGGAATACCACGGCACTGGACCCTTCGACGTAGAGACAGGTTGTGCGGTTAGAGGTGGGGACAGACCCACTTACAGCCAGGTGTTCGGGGAAGCCCTGTGCGAGCTTGCCAGGGAGGACAAGCGCATTGTAGCGATAACCGCGGCAATGAAGGAAGGCACTGGACTTGACAGGTTCGCCCAGGAATTCCCCGACAGGTTCTTCGACGTTGGCATTGCCGAGTCCCACGCCGTGGCTTTCGCGGGGGCGCTGGCACTGGCAGGATTGAAGCCCGTAGTGGCGATTTACTCCACTTTCTTGCAACGGGCTTACGATCAGGTGTCCCACGACGTGTGCCGACAAAACGCGCCAGTGGTGTTCGCAATAGATAGGGCCGGCATCGTGGGTGGAGACGGAGACACACACCAGGGAGTTTTCGACATTTCGTTCCTAAGGCACATTCCAGGGCTTGTGCTCATGGCCCCAAGGGACCGAAAACGTCTGAGGGACATGCTCTATACCGCTTTGCGCTTGGAGCGTCCTGCGGCGGTTAGGTATCCAAGGGGTGAGGCCACTGGCGAGCCCTCCCAAGGTTTCGATTTGCTCCAGGTGGGCAAGGGCGAACTGCTCCGCGAGGGCGAGGATGTGGTGCTGATGGGAGTGGGCACTATGGTAGAAGTCTGCCTTGAAGCAGCGCGCCTTTTGGAGGCGCAGGGTATAAGGGCTGCGGTGTTCGACCCCATGTTTTTGAACCCCCTGGACGAATTGCAAATAGTGAGGTTGGCCCGGTCTACGGGCGCCCTGGTCACAGTGGAGGAGCACGTGCTCAAGGGAGGGTTCGGAAGCTCTGTTGCTGAAATAGTTAGCCAGGAAGTGCCTGGATGCTTAATGCGGTGCCTTGGGATTAGCTCAGGATTTGTCCCCCACGGCGATCGAAGGGACTGGCTGGTGCGGCTGGGACTTACCCCAGAAATGGTGGCAACGTGCGCAAGACAGCTGCTATCGCGTAAGGGTGCAGGCGGTGTGCGTTGAAGCAGGTGGGAAAGAAGAGGCTAGATGTGATGCTTGTGGAGGCGGGGCTCTTCCCCACGAGGAGCGCCGCTCAAGCTGCCATAATGGAGGGCAGGGTGCGGGTGAACGATAGCGTGGTCACCAAGTGCGGCACCCTGGTCTCGCCCTCAGACAGGCTTTCAGTGGAAAGGCCCGCGCGCCAGTACGTTAGCCGCGGGGGCATCAAGCTCGAAGGGGCCTTGAGGGAGTTCGGCGTGAGCGTGGCTGGCAAGGTGTGCCTTGACGCGGGGAGCTCCACTGGGGGGTTCGTGGACTGCTTGCTCCAACATGGAGCTGCAAAGGTGTTTGCGGTGGACGTGGGCTACGGTCAACTCGCCTGGAAATTGAGGCAAGACCCCAGGGTAGTAGCCATTGAGCGAACCAATGTGAGGTACCTCACCATTGACCAGTTAGGCACTGTGGTTGACCTGGCTACCCTGGACGTGTCGTTCATTTCTTTGACCAAGGTGTGGCCTGCGGTGAAGGGGCTACTCAAGCCCGGGGGAGAAACTCTCTCTCTGGTAAAGCCCCAATTCGAGGCAGGCCCCAGCAAGGTGGGCAAACGTGGCGTAGTCAAGGACCCCGAAGTGCATCTGGAGGTGCTCGTAAACCTGATTGGCACCGGGGTGGACCTTGGTTTTGAGGTCGAAGGGGTGTGCGCTTCACCAATAAAGGGGCCCGAAGGCAATCTGGAGTTCTGGCTTTATTTGAAGGTGCCTCCGGCAGGATTGGGAGCAAGCACAGAGAACATCCATACTTGGCTGGAGAAAGCGCGGGAAGTGGTGCGCGCAGCTCACGAGAGGTAGCGCTTGCATGAAGACGGTGGGAGTTTTCCCAAACTTGGACAAGGAAGGCGCAGCTGAACTCGCCAGGGCAATTGCAGACTGGCTGCAAGGACGTGGACACAGGGTGCTGTTGACCGGCGAGGCTGCCCACGCAATTGGCAGGGAAGAGCTAGGTCGTGAAGTGAGCCTTTGGGGCAAGGAAGTTGACTTCGTCATGGTGCTTGGGGGGGACGGCACCTTGCTCAATGCTGCTGCTTCCCTGGCGCCAGACGGGGTTCCCATGATCGGGGTCAACCTGGGTAGGCTGGGATTCCTGACTGAAATTGAGGCGGATCAAGCCTTCGAAGTGCTTCCAGACTTGCTCGAAGGCAGGTTTTCCATAGAGGGCCGCATGATGCTTCGGGTTCACGTTGGGCATGGCACCGCCATGGATTCGTTCCTCGCCCTGAACGAAGTCACAATTTCCAAGGGCCCCTTTGCCCGGTTGATCCAGCTGAAGGTGTCCATTGCGGGGCATCTCATAGAGCAGTACGATGCGGACGGCCTCATAGTGGCCACGCCCACTGGCTCGACTGCTTATTCCCTTTCGGCGGGCGGGCCTATCGTTAGCCCGGACTTGCACGTGTGCATCATCACTCCGATTTGCCCCCACAGCCTTTACTCGCGGTCAATTGTGGTTTCTGCGGACGAGGAAATCAGGGTAGAGGTGAACGCCGTGCACAAGGACGCGGCCGTGACTATTGACGGGCAAAGGTTCCGGCGGCTCGATTCTGGGGACACGGTAGTTGTCACAAAGGCTAAGGAAGTGGCGAACCTCATTCGATTAAAGAACTGGAGCTTCTACGACGTGCTCAGGGCAAAACTGAAGGAACATTGAGCGAGGTGGGTTGGGGTGAAAGCAAGGCGCCAAATGAAAATCCTGGAGCTGGTCAGGACCCATACCATTGAAACCCAAGAGGAGTTAGCCCGCCTTCTGAGGGCTGAAGGCATTGAGGTCACTCAGGCAACGGTGTCCAGGGACATTAAGGAACTCAACTTGATCAAAGCGCCCACTGGGGACGGAAGGTACAAGTACGCCATTCCCGACGAGCAGCGGTCGAGCGCCGTGTTTGAGAAGTTCCGCAGGATCTTCAGCGAGTGCTGCGTTGGCCTGGACTACAGCGAGAACATACTGGTAATCAAGGCGCTCACGGGTACCGCTCCCGCAGTGGCCGAGGCGATTGATTCCCTCAACTTGAAGGAAGTGGTGGGCACAGTGGCTGGGGACAACACTGTTTTCGTAGTGGTGAGGCCCAAGGAAGCCATGATGAGCGTGATCGAACGGTTGCGCAGCCTTGGCAGGTAGGTGGTGGCCTTGCTGGTGCGGCTCCACATAGAAAACCTCGCAATCATAGATTCCCTCGACATTGAGTTTTGCCCTGGGCTGAACGTGTTCACAGGCGAGACAGGTGCAGGGAAGTCCATTGTGGTGGACGCGCTGGAGCTTGTGACAGGGGGGCGGGCTTCCAGCGAAGTGGTACGCACCGGAGCTTCCACGGCAGTCGTGGAAGGGATGTTTGACCTTTCTGCCTGGCCTTCCCTAGGTGAGCTACTCAGGTCCATGGGTTTTGAAGCGGACGATTGCGTTGTGCTCACCCGAGAGGTAAGCTCCAGCGGCAGGTCCGCGTGCAGGATCAACGGCAGGCTGGCCAGCGTAGGGATGCTCAGGCAGATTGGTTCCCGATTGGTGGACATCCACGGTCAACACGAAGGTCAAGCGTTGCTGGACCCTGCCCAACAGCTGCTGCTCTTGGACCACTTTGCAGGTGAAGAGGCGTTAAGGCTCAGGGCGGAGACTGAGCAAATCAAGGGCCAGCTGGGACAACTTCGTCAAGAGCTCAACCGATTGTGCGGCGAAGAGAGGGAACTTGCCAGGAGAGTGGATTTGCTCAGGTACCAGGTGGACGAGATTGACAGGGCGCAGTTACGCCCCGGGGAAGAGGAGGAGCTGGTGCGCGAGCACAGGCTCCTGAACAACGCGGTGCAGCTCAGGGAAGCTGTAGGCAAGGCCAAGTCCCTCCTGTTCTTGGGGCGGGGCGCCTCAGCCACCGACATGGTTGGCGAGGCTATCAGGGAGCTGGAGCAGGCAGCTCGGATAGACAACAGGCTGGCCAACTTCGTGGAGGCGCTGGAGCAGGTGAGCCTCGAGCTGGAAGACCTGCGGCGGGACATGACCGATTACGAGGAGGGGGTCTGTGCTGACCCGGAGCGGTTGGCACAGGTGGAGCGCCGTTTGGACCTACTTGGGGACCTGAAACGCAAGTACGGCGAGGACATCCCTGCAATCCTGGAGTTCAGGGCGAGGGCCCAAGCCGAACTGGACAAGCTTACCCATAGGGAGGCGCTAGCTGCCGAACTGGAACAACAAATCGCAAAGCTGGCCGCAACACTTGGGGAGAAGGCCAACCGTCTTCACCAGCTAAGGGCAGAAGCGGGGACAAGGCTTGGGGAACAGGTCACGCAAGTGCTCAAGGGACTTGGGATGCCTGACGTGCAGTTCCAAGTGCGCCTGGGAGACAGCAGTGCCCAGTTCTGGTTCTCCGCCAACCTGGGGGAAGACCCGAGGGAGCTGCACAAGGTTGCCTCTGGAGGGGAGCTTTCCAGGATCATGCTGGCAATCAAGACGGTCAGCTTGCCCCCTGAGAGCGCAGGGGTGCTGGTGTTCGACGAGGTGGACGCCGGGGTAAGCGGAGTGGTGGCCCACCGCATCGGTGCCCTGCTGGTGAGGCTGTCTGGGCAAAGGCAGGTCATGTGTGTGACCCATCTTCCCCAAATTGCAGCGCTTGCCGACAGTCACTTTGCTGTGGTGAAGGAGAGCAGTGGGGGGCGAACTGTGACCAGGGTTCACAAGCTGGGCTCGAAGGAAAGGCTGCTGGAGCTTGCCAGGATGATGGGTGACTCTGCTGGTTCTGAAATATCGATCCAGCATGCAAAGCAACTGCTAATGAACGCGCAAGAAATCAAGAGATCAGCTGGTTTGTCTGGTTGATTTTCATTATCATTTTGGCCATGGTTGTCGGGCAACTTAAGATTGCACCTTGAAAACTGCATAGGGCCTTTGGGGGCAGGCATCGGGGGTGTCTTGATGCCGCGTGCCTCGTTGAGGAAAGTGACAGGCGCGTTGCTGGCTTTGCTGGTTGTGGTTACCTCGATTACCCCTCCAGTCAGGGCGTTGCTAACTATGCCGGAGCATGTGAACATTGCCAGCGACACCAAATACCAGTTGGGTCCAAGGCTACCGTTATTGTCTTTGCGGTGCCGTAGCAGTTCACTAGTTTCGGTGTCTTCCCAGGAGTCCTTTTGGATTCTGCCCAACCAAGACGGCATTGGCGAAGTTGAAGTCATGCTCCTAGGGGCGCTTCCCCTCAAGAAAGTGAGGGTGAGCGTCATACCCAGACTCAGGTTGATCCCTGGGGGCCACTCCATAGGGGTGCTCCTGCGATCCGACGGCGTGATAGTCACAGGTGTATCCGGAGTGGTGGGACAGTCCGGGGAAACCACATACCCTGCCAGGGACGCCGGGATAAGGCAAGGCGACCTCATATTGGCTGTGGACGGTCAAGCTGTGAGGAGCGAAGCCCACATTGCGAGCTTGGTCAACGATGCGGGACGCTCGGGCAGGCCGATTCAAATAACCGCAAAGAGGATGGACGGTAGCGTATACGTGAGCAACGTGGTGCCGAGGTACTGCGTAGAGACCAGAAGGTACAGGATAGGGCTGTGGGTTAGAGATGGCGCTGCAGGCGTTGGCACTCTCACCTTCGTGGATCCCAGGTCCATGAGGTTTGGCGCCCTTGGCCACGTGGTCACAGATACTGACACAGGCCGCCCAGTTGAGGTGGGAGACGGTGAAATAGTGAAGGCTCAAGTAACAGCCATAGAGGAGGGCCGCTCTGGAAAGCCCGGGGAAAAGATCGGCCTTTTCCTTCAGGACAAAGAAGTGCTTGGTTCCATAGACGCCAATTCGCGATTTGGGATCAGCGGCACCCTTTATTCCATCCTGCACAACCCCTTGTATCCCGATCCAATTGAAATTGCGCTTGGTTCCGAAGTTCACCCGGGCCCAGCCGAAATTGTGACGGTGATCCAAGGGCAGCAGATAGAGAAATTCGCAGTTGAAATTATTAAGGTGAACTTGTCCCCTTCGGTTGAGGGCAGGAACCTGGTCCTCAGGGTGACTGACCCCAGATTGATAAAGAAGACCGGGGGGATTGTTCAGGGCATGAGCGGCAGCCCAATCATTCAAGATGGGAAGCTGGTAGGAGCTGTCACTCACGTTTTCATCAGCGACCCCACAAAGGGGTATGGCGTGCTAATTGAAAATATGGTGCTGGATTGCGGATTGGTGGAGCCCGGTTGGACCGGGCTCACTTTTTTTGTGTAGAAACTTGTAGGCCTCATGTGACACAATCCGCTGGTTTTCGGTAAAGGAAAAACTGTTTTGTGGGAGAACTAACTTAACCATCGCAACTACTGCCGCTTGCCTGTGCACCGGGAGGGGTAAAGCTTGAGCGTAGGGATCCTCATTGCCGACGACAATAGGGACTTTTGCGAGCTTCTCAACGGATACCTGAGCACCCAGGCTGACCTTAGGGTGGTGGGCATTGCCCACAACGGCCAAGAGACTCTCAAGCTGGTGCAGAGGACGCAGCCAGACGTAATTGTGCTCGACATCATTATGCCTATGATCGATGGCCTTGGCGTGCTAGAAAGGTTAGCTTCCCTTGAACTTCGGAAGAAGCCCAAAGTGATAGTGCTGACTGCTTTCGGACATGAAAGCATCGCCCAGCGCATGGCCATGGTTGGAGCAGATTATTACATTATGAAGCCTTTTGACCTAGACATCCTAGTCACCCGGATCAAGCAGCTTGTTGGCGCGGAAGTGGCGGATGTGAGTGCGAGTTACAGTGTGCCTGACAAAGTCCAACTCAAGGACATGGAGGTCTTGGTAAGCAACGCCATAAGGGAACTGGGCGTGCCTGCCCACATAAAGGGGTACATGTACCTGCGGGATGCAATCATCATGGTGATAGAAAGGGTAGACCTTTTGTCTGCTGTCACTAAGGAACTTTATCCCACCATTGCCTCGAAATACAAGACAACCTCAAGCCGGGTGGAACGGGCCATAAGGCATGCCATCGAAGTAGCCTGGACCCGCGGGAACGTGGACATGATCAACTCGGTGTTCGGGCATACGGTGAACCCAGAGCGGGGGAAGCCCACCAACTCGGAGTTCATTGCGCTTGTGGCGGACAGGCTGCGCCTTGAACAGTGCAGGAGCGCGTGATCTGGAACTAATCATACTTGGGCGGGAGGGAAGCCACCCCTCCCGCCTGAGCTTTGATTTGGTGCAAGAATGCGTAAACTTCTGTAGAGAGTTGAAGTTCAGGCGAAGGAAGCAGGGATTTGGTGATGTAAAGCGAATTACGAACAGGTGACACTTTGGTGTGGTCCGTGGCGCAGAGAGAGGGGGTGCTGTGTGGGTGGTTTTCCGAGAGATGGCCCCAGCAGGGCACGAGCAAGTGTGCTTCTTTCGGGATGAGTCTTCCGGATTGAGATCTATCGTTGCCATCCACAACACTGCGCTGGGACCTGCGCTTGGCGGATGCGGGATGTGGCCCTACGGGAGCGAGGAAGAGGCTCTTGAGGACGCGCTGCGCCTTTCCCGTGCCATGACTTATAAGAACGCGGTGGCGGAAAGGCGGTGATACTCGCAGACCCGCGTAGGCACAAAAGCGAGGCGCTGTTACGCGCGTTTGGAAAGTTCGTGGAGTGCTTGGCCGGCAGATATATAACCGCAGAGGACGTGGGAATTAGCTGTGAAGACATGGAGTACGTTCGCATGGAAACCAGATACGTAGCAGGCCTGAGACAAACCAGTGGAGACCCGTCCATCCTGTGACGGCTTTCGGAGTGTACCGTGGGATGAAGGCGTGCGCCAGATGGCGATTTGGAGACGAAAGGCTCAGGAGCAGGACCGTGGTGGTGCAGGGACTGGGTCACGTGGGGCTGTGCTTAGTGAAACACTTGGTGGATGAGGGTGCAAACGTGATTGGCTGCGACATATATCGGGATAGGGTTGACGCAGCCGTAAGGGAGTTCAAGATACGCGTGGTTCCTCCTGAGGCGGTCTTCGACCAGGAGTGCGACATCTTTTCGCCATGTGCCCTCGGCGGTGTGATCAACGATTCCACTGTGGCGCGGCTGAAGTGTGCGGTAGTTGCTGGTGCCGCTAACAACCAGCTGGCGGAAGCAAAGCATGCCAAGATGTTAGAGGAGAGGGGCATATTGTACGCTCCAGACTTTGTAATTAACGGCGGGGGAGTGATCAACTGCTCTTTGGAGTTCGAGCCAGGTGGGTACAACCGGGAGAAAGCATATGCCAGGGCTGCTACAATTTTTGATAAGTTGATTGGGGTGTTCCAAATTGCGAGGGAAAAGGGTGTCACAACCCACATGGCTGCAGAAATGATGGCAGAGGAAAGGATTAGGGCTGTGTCTGCACTCAACCGGATTTGGTTACGGCGCTAAAGGGCGTGCAGTATCTACCAAAACGGTGCACCGAGAAGGTCAATCCGGATACACTGGGGGAAGGAAAAAGGATAAGCCGTGCGGTCAGGGCAGAGGCTCCCACTGCGCTTGGCTTGTCCCGTGGCAGCGGAAGGTGTATTTCTCTGCCATGGCACGATTTGAAGCGGTTGGCCGCGCGGGAGCTCTGCAGCCCGCTAAGTGCATGCGGGTTGGGACCGAAACAAGAGGCATGGAAACCGCCCTGCCCGAACTGAGGGCGGTGCTCTGGGGCAAATCAGGTATGAGAAAGGAGGCGAAAGCCTGGTGTGGGGGCCGGCTTGGCTGTGATTAGCACAGTCAAGTTTGCTGAACCAGGGTAAGGTATGGAGGCAAAGGTGTCTTTCGATGAGGCGGCGTGCAAGGGGTGCGGCCTGTGCGTGGCAGCGTGCCCGAAGAAGATAATAGCGCTCTCGGAACAAATTAACGTCTTGGGATACCACCCTGCCCGAGTGGAAAAACAGGACGAGTGCATAAGTTGCGCCTTGTGTGCGAGGATGTGCCCCGATTGCGTGATCAGTGTGTACAGGTGAAAGGTGGGACGATCGGTGGCCGAAAAAGTGCTAGTCAAGGGGAACGAAGCCATTGCCGAGGCTGCAATCCGGGCTGGGTGCAGGTTTTTCTTCGGATACCCCATCACGCCCCAAAACGAGATCACAGAGTACATGGCCAGGCGCATGCCAGAGGTTGGAGGGGTTTTCCTTCAGGCTGAAAGCGAAATTGCAGCAATAAACATGGTGTACGGCGTAGCTGCAGCGGGAGCTAGGGTGATGACGTCTTCTTCTGGGCCCGGAATCAGCTTGAAACAGGAGGGCATTTCGTACCTGGCGGGGGCAGAACTTCCCTGTGTCATTGTAAACATGATGAGAGGCGGACCAGGGCTTGGAGGGATTCAGCCAGCGCAATCCGACTACTTCCAGGCAACGAAAGGTGGAGGTCATGGGGATTACCGCCTGGTAGTGTACGGACCGGCTTCAATCCAAGAGGCGGTGGACCTGATGGCCTACGCCTTCGACGTGGCCGAGAAGTACCGGAACCCGGTGATGCTCCTGGGGGACGGCATGCTTGGCCAGATGATGGAGCCTGTGGAATTCCCGGAATTCAGGCAGTTGGGTAGCTCGAGCAAGCCTTGGGTGACGGATGGAGCTAAGGGCCGCCCACCCCGGGTGATTACTTCCCTTTACTTGAACCCAGAAGAGCTGGACGCCCATTGTTGGGCAATCCAGCGCAAGTACGCCGAAATCCGTCGAAATGAAGTAAGGGTTCAGGTGGAAATGATGGACGAGGCGGAGTACTGCTTGGTTGCCTATGGCACCATGGCGCGCATTTGCAGGTCTGCGCTTGAGAGGTGCCGTCAAGAAGGTATCAAAGTGGGGCTCATCCGTCCTATTACACTGTGGCCTTTCCCAAGCGCCACATTACGGGAGTACGCGGCCAGTCTAAAGGCAGTAGTCACCGTGGAGATGAGCGCGGGTCAGATGGTGGAAGACGTGATGCTTGCTGTGAACGGGCAGGCTCCCGTGCATTTCTACGGCAGGACAGGGGGCGCAGTGCCCACCCCCAAGGAGATAGTTGCCAAACTCCAGATGGTTGCAAAACACCCTGAGGAAGGAAGGTTGAACTGATGGCAACGGTTGTGTTCCAGCGCCCGAGGTCACTAAAGGGCGTGGTGACCCACTACTGCCCGGGTTGCTCCCACGGAATTGCCCACAGGCTTGTAGCCGAAGCCATAGACAAGTTGGGCATCAGGGAAATCACTGTTGGCGTGGCTTCTGTGGGCTGCTCCGTACTGGCTTACAACTACTTCGATTGCGACTTCGTACAGGCGGCTCACGGCAGGGCTCCTGCTGTGGCCACTGGCATTAAGCGGGTCATTCCCGAAAGGGTGGTGTTCACATACCAGGGAGACGGCGACCTAGCGGCCATAGGCACCGCGGAAATTGTGCATGCCGCGGCCAGAGGTGAAAACATCACTGTGATCTTCGTGAACAACGGGATATATGGCATGACCGGTGGCCAAATGGCACCAACCACATTGGTGGGCGAACGCACTACCACCAGCCCTTCGGGCAGAGAACCTTCCGTAGCCGGCTATCCCATTCGGGTTTGCGAAATGCTGGCAACATTGGAAGGTGCCCACTACGTTGCAAGGGCTTCATTGCACGACCCTGCCAACGTGTTGAGGGCGGGGAGGTACGTGCTGAAGGCGTTCCAGTGCCAAATCGAAAGGAAGGGGTTTGCCATTGTGGAGTTGCTTTCGGCATGCCCGACCAACTGGGGCGTAAGGCCCACTGAGGCTCTGGAATTGGTGCGGGACAAGATGATCCCGTTTTTCCCGCTGGGGGAGTTCAAAGGAGGCGCCAAGGGTGAAGCATGAAATCATCATCGCCGGGTTTGGTGGCCAAGGTGTAATGGTTGCTGGAGAACTGCTGGCGTATGGAGGCATGCTGGAAGGCAAAAAGGTGTCTTGGCTGCCATCGTATGGTCCCGAAATGAGGGGTGGCACTGCAAACTGCTCAGTGGTGGTATCTGACACTGAGATTGCCTCGCCCCTGGTAACCGAGCCCACAGCTGTGGTGGTGATGAACAGGCCTTCCCTGGACAAGTTCGAAGACTGGCTGGTGCTTGGGGGCGTCTTGGTGGTCAACACTTCATTGGTTAACAGGGATCCTGTCAGGCCCGATTTAGATATTGTGAAAGTGCCGTGCAACGAAATCGCTTACCGCCTTGGACTGGACAAGGTGGCGAATATGGTTGCCCTAGGCGCCCTAATAGCCCGTACCGGAGTGGTGCAACTTGACTCAATTGAACAGGCACTGCGGAAACTGTTTCCTCCCAACAGGCAGAATCTGATACCATTGAATTTGCAGGCGCTTCGGAAAGGGGTCGAGTTGGGGAAGGAGGGGTGAGGCTGTTACCGGGATGACGGAGAAACAGGTCCAGGTAAACGAGTTGGAGGAGATTATAAGCAAGCTGCAGGGGGTTTTGTCTTGCAGGGTAATTGTGAACGACTGGGGCGCCATAGAGGAGATTCACGTACTGGCTTCCGCTGAAAAGAACCCGAAGCAACTGGTTAGGGACATCGAGAGTGCCCTTGCTGCGAAATGGGGGATAAAGCTTGACCACAGGAAAATTAGCGTGGCCCAGCTTGAACCCGATGCTGTTCTGCGGGGCATAGAGCGCGTGCAGCTATGGGAGTTGACTGTCACAAATAACGTCACCACGAATCAGATGCAGGTTTCTGTAATCGTTTCCGACTGTGGCAAGAAGCTGAGGGGAGTGGCTGAGGGTCTTGCCCTTTCAAGGGACGCCTCGAACAAGCTTGTAGCGGTGGCTGCCGTGGAGGCGGTCAACAGCTCTCTCAAGGAGCCGTACCGGTTCACCCTGGAAGATACCTTCACCGTCACGACACCCCACGGCCGGAGCGTGGTTGTATCCATAGTAGGTCTTGTGGGTGCCCCTTCCGAAACGGGTTTGCTTGTGGGAAGCTCAATTGTGAAGGGTGAGGGGTTCCAGGCTTGCGTGAAGTCTGTCCTGGATGCCATCAACAGGAAGATTGGGTACTTGCCGAGGAAATGGGAGTCCGTGTTGGAAAACGTTGAGCCAGAGGCTACCCACGAGGTGGTCAAATGATTGAAGAGCGTCTGGAATCGGAGTTAGTATACCAGGGTAAAATATTGCGCCTGAGGCGGGATAAGGTGCTCCTAGCCAACGGCAGAGTTGCGCTGCGAGAAGTTGTGGAACACCCTGGAGCAGTTGGCATTATTGCTACCGAAGGGGACCAAGTGGTGCTTGTTAAACAGTATCGGTACCCGGTCGGAGCAGAGCTGCTGGAGATACCTGCTGGAAAGCTTGAACCGGGGGAGTCACCCGACGAGTGCGCCCGAAGGGAATTGAGGGAGGAGACAGGACTCCTCGCGTCACGCCTTGAACACTTGTGCAGCTTTCATACAAGCCCAGGCTTTTCCGACGAGATGTTGCACTTGTTTTGGGCTTCAGAGTTGAATCGCGCTTGGCCCGACCCAGACGGTGACGAGCAACTAGTGGTAGAAAGGCTCACCATCGCTGAGGCAAAGCGCCTGATATACGCTGGGGAGATCAGGGATGCAAAGACCATAACTGCAGTGCTCCTGCTAGAGGACATACTCAAGGCTCGCGGCGCATAGCATTTTGGTTGATGAGGAAGGGCAAAAGGGGGCAGTACCCGGACCTGTCCGGGAGCGCCGATTGAGCAAAGGTTATCTTAACAACCTTTTTGAACACGTGGCCCGAGCTTGGGTTTGTCTACTGGTGGTTGCTGCAGTCTTCGTTTGCGGCACGTGTGCGGGAGCTTACTGCGTGAGACTTGCCGATGCCGAGGAGCTTGAGGAGCTCAGCAGTTACGTTTCGGTTTTCGTGGGAAGGCTGGGCTCCGCAGACTTTGAACTGTCACCCCTTGTAACTTTCTATGCAAGTGTGGCCCAGGTACTGCGGACGATTTTTTTCGTCTGGCTGCTCGGGGTGACGGTCGTTGGCATCCCTGCTGTTTGGGCAGCGGTTTTCGTTAGGGGCTTTGCCAGTGGGTTCAGTGTTGCGTTCCTGGCCGAGGAGATGGGCGTTGGCGGGGTTGTGTTTGCTGCGTGCGCTATACTCCCCCAAAGCCTCTTCCTCGTGTCCGGTCTTGTGCTTGCTGGGACTTTGGCCACTTGGTTTTCCTGGCGGATATTGCAGCAAAGGAAGGCCGGAAGGAAGATGGATTTCCTGGGAGAGTTCATGGGGTACACTTCGCTTTTTGCGGCTTGCGCAGCCCTATCGCTGCTGGGCAGCCTAGTGGAGGGGTGGATAACGCCCCTCCTTATGAAGGTGGGGTCAAGTTTTATTGCCAGGTGATGAGCTTCCTGAGGAATTTCAGGAAGGTGCCCACCAGGGATATCTGGGGAACGTCTTCTGCTGCCAGGAGGTCCACCCTTTTCACTTCTTGTTTGCCTTTCAGTAGTATGGCTTGCCCTACTTTCTGCCCCTTCTTTACAGGCGCTGGAATGGACTGGGGCAAGTCGTACTTTACCGACACAGTGCCCTCTTCTCCTTTCCTAACGGTGAGTGCCAGGTCGGCTGAGGCGACAACTGCCACCGAAGTCTTGGCGCCTTTGGTTACCACCACTGAAGCCACCTGGGCTTGCTTTGAGCCGAATTCCACTGCGGTGAAGTTGGCAAAGCCATAGTTGAGTAGCTTGGTGGCATCGTTGAACCGCGCTTGCGAAGACGGCGCGCCCATGACAACTGCTATCAGCCTGGTGTTGCCCCGCTTTGCGGTGGCAGCAACGCAATATCCAGCCTTGCTGGTGCTTCCCGTCTTGAGGCCGTCGCACCCGGGGTAAAACACCAGAAGCTTGTTGGGATTGTACAGGTCAAACTTGCCCTCCCTGAACTTTTCATGGTATATCTTGGTAAGCTCAAGCACTCCTGGCACTGAGACCGCGTACTTGCTAAGCAAGGCAACGTCATAGGCAGTGGTGTAGTGGTCTGGATGATCCAGGCCATGGCAGTTGACGAAGTTGGTGTCCTTCATTCCGAGGCTGCGAGCCTTTTCGTTCATGAGTTTGACGAACTGATCCTCTGTGCCTGCCACATGCTCGGCTACCACCACGGCTGCGTCGTTGGCTGAACCCACCACCATTGCCTTGAGCCAATCTGACAGCTTGAAAGTCTCCCCTGGCTCAGTGTACACCTCGCTTCCCCCAAGGTCCCACGCGTTTTCTGAAGCTGAAACCTGATCGTCCACGGACACCTTGCCTGAGTTTACTGCCTCCATTGCGAGCACCAGGGTCATGACCTTGGTAATGCTTGCAGGTGCTTTGCGCACATGAGCGGCCTTCTCAAAGAGCACCTCTCCCGACTGGGGTTCGAGGAGCACTGCGCACTCTGACTCTATCTTCAGTTCCTGGGCAAGCGCGCTGCGCTGTCCGAGGAAGGACGCCGTACAAACCAGAAACGCAATTAGTGCGGCTGCTGCGGCGAACTTCGGCTTCACAACGGTAACCCCCCAGTTTCCCAGCTCAGGTCGTCGTGATTAATTTTCCCACCGTGATGCTATTCATGCAGAATAAGCCCGACTTTCTTGACATATTAATGTCTAGGGAAAAGCACGGTTCTTAGGAAGGATTTTCCGTCAACGGCTAGAAAATTACTTTATGTGAAGGCCTTCGGAGAGAGGAGGCGTGCTCGTTGGACCCCTTAATTAGCGAGTTCATCGACTACTTGAGCACCGAAAAGGGCTTGGCGTTAAACACTCTGGAGTCTTACGGGCGTGACCTAAAGCAATATCAGGACTACCTCAAGTCCGATGGCGCTTCGATTTCTGACGTGTCCCGCGCCAAGGTGATAGACTACCTGCTTTACCTTCAAAAACAGGGCAAGGCGACCGCAACTATTGCGCGCAGGCTTGCGGCGCTCAGGGCGTTTTACCAATTCCTGGTGAGGCAGAAGAGGCTTGAACACGATCCCACGGCCGACCTCGAATCTCCCAGGCTGGAAAGGCGACTGCCCAACGTGCTGACTGTGAAAGAAGTAGAGGCTTTGTTGAGACAACCGTCCACGGGTGATCCGGCGGGACTTCGCGACAAGGCCATGCTGGAACTGCTATATGCCACGGGAATTCGGGTGTCCGAACTGATTTCCTTGAACGTGGGCGATATCGATTTGACCATGGAGTATTTGAGGTGCACGGGCAAGGGAGCCAAGGAGCGCCTGATACCCGTGGGCTCTGTCGCGGTAAGGTACGTCAAGGAGTATTTGGCTCACGGTAGGCCTAAACTGGTGTGCGACGCCAACGAACAGGCCCTGTTTGTAAATCATCACGGCAAACGCCTCACAAGGCAAGGATTCTGGAAAATAGTGAAGAAGTATGCTTCCAGGGCCAGGATAAACAAAGACATCACTCCTCACACTTTGAGGCATTCCTTTGCCACTCACCTGCTGGAAAACGGCGCTGACCTCAGGTCAGTTCAGGAAATGCTGGGGCATGCAGACATCTCCACCACTCAAGTGTACACCCACCTCACCAAGGGGAGACTGAAGGAAGTGTACGCCCGCGCACACCCCAGGGCATAGAGGCCAAAAACCGGCGGGCTCCGGAACGACACCGGGGCCCGCTTAACTGTTTGCCAAGCACTTCCACCAGTTGTCACGTGGGCCCAAATGGGATATATTGGGAGACGTGACAGGAGGAGGAAACATCATGGTAGAGCTTGAATGGGTTGGCGACGTCTTGGTGGTAAGGCCCCTTGGGGACTTGGATTTGTCCACGGCCCCTGCGTTCAGGACGTTGGTGGACAGGGAGTTAGATCGAAGGCGTCCAAGTAACATTGTTGTAGACCTGAGCAAGGTGTGCTTCATGGACAGTTCTGGCCTTGGCGCAATCCTTGGCAGGTTCAGGAGAATTCAATCCAGGGGCCGCAGGATGTGGCTTATTGCTCCGCAACCTACCGTGAGGTCTATACTGGAGCTGTCAGGGCTTGCGAAGCTCGTCACGGTATTTACCTCTGGAGAGGAGTGCTTCAGGAGGGTCTTGGGGGATGGGGGTGAGGGTTGATGGTGAACAACCATATGAAGCTTGAGATGCCCAACCTCGCTGAGAATGTGGGGGTAGCTCGAGTTGCCGTGGCCACCTTTGCAGCTCAACTGGACTTTGGCCTTCCGGAGATAGAGGAGATAAAGGTGGCTGTTTCAGAAGCGGTTTCCAACGTGGTGCTCCACGCGTATCCTGGCTCCACTGGCCTGTTTTGGCTTCGGGCATGGCTACAGGATGACGGACTTGGAGTGGAAGTGTCTGACCAGGGAGTTGGGATTGCAGACGTGAACCTTGCCCGCCAGGCATCTTTCACCACTAAACCGGACAGGATGGGCCTTGGCTTCGTGTTCATGGAGTCGTTCATGGACTCCCTGGAGGTAAGCTCGGAAGTGGGTAAGGGCACCACGGTCAGAATGTTCAAGAGGAGAAGGCAGGGTGCTGGGAGTTGAAGTTAGGATGAGCCAGCAGCTTTCAGAGTCCCAGACCCGGGAGCTGATTCGCCTTTGCAAAACGGGTAATCTTGAAGCCAGGCGGCAGCTTATAGAGGCAAACCTGGGACTGGTTAGGGCTGTGGTGAGCAGGTTCAGGGGCCCTGACCTGGAAGACCTTTTCCAAGTGGGATGCCTCGGGCTGATCAAGGCGGTGGACAGGTTTGACCCGGGAAGGGGTACCAAGTTTTCCACTTACGCTTTCCCGTTGATCCTGGGTGAAGTGAGGAAGTACCTCAGGGACAACTGGCAGGAGGGTGCACCGCGCAGGCTCAAGCAAATATGGTGCAAGGCCAGACAAGTTGAGCAGCGTCTCACAAATCAACTGGGTAGACCTGCTAGCTTCAGAGAAGTGGCAGAGGAGATGGGGATTCCACCTGAAGAACTTGTGGCGTCCATGGAAGCGTGTGCCCAAGCCCTTGCCCTCGAAGAGGAGGTTCTGCATACCAGCCGTTTGCCAGAGCAACAAGGGGCTATAGAGGAGCGAGTGGCGCTATGGGAGTGCTTGAACGCCCTGGAAGAACGGGAGCGCAGGCTGTTGCTCTGGAGGTTCTTCGTAGGTAAGACCCAGTCGGAAATTGCAGATTCAATTGGACTGTCCCAGGCACAGGTGTCACGTATGGAATGGCAGGCCTTGCGTAAGCTCAGGCAGGGCTTGAGCTGCTAGGTTCCACTTGCCACATTGTGAACCCCACCTTGCCTGTACTTGGCCGTTGAGCCTCAGCTCCACTATCTCGCAACCGTTAGCGCAATCCTCACACTGGAAGCCGGTAGTGGCAAGGCTACGGTCCGCAACTTCGAATCCTCTGAAGTTGGTGCAGCCCCGGACGTGCCTGAGGGCGAGAAGCGCCGCTCCGATGGCGCCCATAAGTTTAAAATGGGGTGGCACCACCACCGGGAATCCCAAGTATTCCTCGAAAGAGCGCCTGATGCCTACGTTGGCCGCCACTCCTCCTTGGAAGAACACCGGTGGGCGTATTTGTTTTCCCCGTGCCACTGTTGCCATGTAGTTGAGGACTAGGGCGTTGCAAAGCCCCTTCAATATGTCTGGCACTGGATGCCCTGCTTGTTGCTTGTGAATCATATCAGATTCTGCAAATACAGCACATCTGCCAGCGATTCTAACAGGGTTGGTGGATTTCAAGGCTAGCTCTCCCAACTGCTCAATGGAGATGCCCAGGCGCGCTGCTTGCCTGTCCAGAAAAGAACCAGTCCCCGCTGCGCAAACGCTGTTCATGGCGAAGTCAACCACGACTGAGTTGGACAGGATAATGATCTTGGAGTCCTGTCCCCCGATTTCGATGATTGTTCTAACGCTGGGCATCTGGTGAATGGCAGCAAGGGCGTGGCACGTGATTTCATTTCGCACTACGTCTGCACCGCACACGATGCTGGCCAGTACGCGCCCGCTTCCAGTGGTGCCGCAACCTGCAATCCAGGCGCAGCTGCCGGTCGCCTGCCGGAGGCTGGCCAGGGCCTCCTGTATGGCGCGAACAGGATTTCCCTTCGTGAGAAGGTACTCCCCAGCGACCACTTGCCCTGTGGGGTCGATCAGAACAGCGTCTGTGCTTACTGACCCTACGTCTATTCCAAGGTACAGTTTCTCCACCTGTTGCTGCTCCTTTCATGAACCAAGTCAGCAAACGCCTCAAGCCGGGTATTAAAGCCGACTTCGGCCGTGTGTTCGTCCAAGCTGAGCCTGAGCACTGGCACCCGGTACTCAGCCTCCAGGGACTGGAGCATGGCACTTGCTGCAATTTCTGGCATGCAGGTGAAAGGCATTACGTGCACTAAGCCATCTACGTTCCTACGACACATGAGTGCTGCCGCTCCTACCGACTCACGGCCGTGACCCCCGAAAAAGGCTGTGGTGTAGGGTTGGGCTGCCTTCAGGATTTCCTCTTCGAGGTCGTGGGCAGCGCAGACCGGGAACAGGTTGGATTTCACCCATTCGGAAGCTCTTAGGAACCTAACCACCTGTATGCCCATTGCCCCAAGTTTGCGCTCCACCCCCTTGTTGGCGAAACTGTCCAGGACCATGAAAATCTCGCCCACAATCCCCACGACGGGTGGAGCATGGTGGGTCCGGCACCTGGGCACCTGCCTCATTTGACACAGGCACTCCTGCCATACCGAGCTGATGTCTCTTTCGCTTGAAGCCGTATCTAGGCTTTCAAGACCTCCTGCTAGCACCCGGTCCACTGACCCTGGCGCGGCTTCTCGCGCTCTGAGGAGGGCGGCTGCCCGCTCCAGGTCGTCGATGGCAACGCACTTGAGCCACGCCCCCTTCGTTGCCCGAACAAGCTGACCGAGGGAGACTCCTTTTAGCAGCTTCTTCAGACTTGCGGCTGTAACGGTCAGACCGCCTGCTGGTGGCTCCAAGATAAGGAATTCCACAGAATGACCCAACGCTGCTAGCACATGGCGTTGGAGCTGAGCGTAAAAGCCAAAACGGCATGGGCCAATTCCGCCGGCCATGAACACGCTGTCTGCGCCTTGGGATATTCCCTGGATTAGGTTACCCATGGTGAGCTTCAACGGGTAACATGCGCTTTCTGGAGCATAACGCGCTCCGAGGGAGGCGGTGTGACTGGAAGTGGGCGGTGGCGGAATTACTTCGTGGCCCAGTTCCCTCAGGAAGTGCTTGAGCGCAATGTGGAAATTACCGATGTGAGGAAAGGTGATTCTCATTGGCTGCAGCCTCCACTATGTCTACAAACGCTTCAAGTCTGGTGGCAAGACCTACCTCAGACGAATGTTCGTCCAAGTTGAGGGTCAAAAAGGGTACCTTGCTGTGGCGTCTGGCCCACTGGGCCAACAGGTCCGAAATCATTGAGTCGGGGCCGCATCCGAAGCAAGACAAGTGGATTACCCCATGGACAGCGCCTGACAAGTAGTGCAAGGCCTGGCTGACCAGTTGGGATTCGTGGTGCCAGTACACCCTCTTGCCGAGCAACCGAGAGGTGCGGGCCATGGCACCTAAGGCGGGCTGGGGGAGCACATAGACCCCCATGCGGGCAAGGCTTGTGGTAACTTGTTGACTCAAGAATGGGTCGCAGGTAATATACCGGTGTCCCACCACTGCCACTTTGAGCTTTGTACGCTCCGGCCTGGTGTGAGCTGTTGAACCCCGTTTGCGCTTCCACTGGCTCACGCCCTGCCAATATGCGGCGAAGGACTGGAGTGAAGAGCCACATAGGCGGGTACCCCAATTGACCGCAGTCAGCATCGACCCTACGGAGCATGGACTACTCTCAACCGACCACAGCGGCTCCAGGAGGATTCCAGGGAAAAGGCTTTTCACTATGTCGGGCAATGCGATGATCTTTGGGCAGCTGTGTTGGTGTCTTCCTGTTGCCACCACGCGAGGGACAAAAACCCTGTCCACGCACGTGGACAAATGCTTTACGTGGCCCAAGTAAGCCTTCAAGGGCAAACAAGCTTCCTCCGGCGCAAGCTCGATGCCATTGGTCAAGCACGCCTTGGTGGTGTAGGGAGATACCACTACAGTGTGCCCAAGACCACGGATCCAGCGTTCCCATAGCGGCTCGTACTCGAAATACATCAGCGCCCTGGGGATACCCACAATCACTGCGCTTCACCCAAAGAATTATTTCCGGCGACTGTGGGGAATATACCCGACAACTTCGGTACTGTGCGAGGAATGCCCCGGGACATTAAAACCTACCCCTTGGGGTCAAACATGAGGGAGAGGAAGAACCCCCACAAGATGGCTACACTGAGACCCAGGGAAGTGGCCTTAAGGCCACCCGCTACAAGCCCTGGGATACCTCCTTCCCTCACACCTTGAAGCATCCCCTGAACCAAAGCGTGGCCGAAGCCCGGCAGGGGCACTGTGGCTCCTGCTCCGCCCAGCTTCACAAGGGCGCCGTACAGCCCGAGGCCGCTCAAAACTGACCCCACAGCGACGGACAGTACCATGGTGACGGCCGGATTCACCTTTGTGATGTCTGTTACCAGCTGTGCCACCGCACAAAGAGCGCCCCCCACAAGGAAAGCCCGCAAGTACACCAAGCTTATCCCTCCACGCAAACCGCGTGCGCAATTGCCGGTATGGTTTCCCCTTGCTGTACCGAAAGGGGACTATGAAGTGCTCCTGTTGCCACGAGCAGCACCTTTCCAAGGGAACCACTGCCAAGTTTGGGAAACACGCTGGCGCAAAACACCAGCCCTGAGCAAGCGCAGCCACTTCCGCCCGCATGCACGTCCCGAGATGGGGAGTAGATCAAGAGGCCGCAGTCTTCCAGCACGCCCTCGACATTGAGCCCCGACCTGCTCAGGAGTTCAAGGGTGAGGGCCTTCCCGATCCTGCCCAGGTCTCCTGTAAGGATTGCGTCGAAATCAGAGGGTGTTCTACCAGTGTCCACCAGGTGCTGGTAGATCGTGTCTGCCGCTGCAGGCGCCATTGCTGAGCCCATGTCGTTGGGGTCGCGCACTCCCATGTCCACCACCTTACCAACCGTGGCGCAAGTGACTGCTGGCCCACTGGCTTGCTGGGAGGTCAGGAGCACCGCTGCAGCCCCAGTTACGGTCCACTGGGATGTCGGGGGCCTTTGGTTGCCAAACTCTGTGGGGTAGCGGTACTGTCGTTCTGCGGTGTTGTGGTGGCTGCTGGTTGCGACCACAACGTAATCTGCAAAGCCCCCGTCCAATATCGTGGCGGCTATTAACATGCCTTCACACATGGTGCTGCAGGCGCCGTAAAGCCCGAGGAAGGGTATGCCAGTCTGCCTCGCTGCGTAGTTTGCAGAGATGATTTGGTTGAGTAGGTCTCCAGAGATTAGCATATCCACGTTATCCGCGTGCAAGCCTGCCTTTTCCAGACAGAGGTTGACCGCGGCGGTTAGCATCTTGCACTCTGCTTGCTCCCAGGTGGAGCAGCCTGCCAGAGTGTCTCCAAGCACGAGGTCAAAGTTGTTCCCCAGAGGGCCATCCCCCTCCATAGGCCCTGCTACAGTTGCAACGCTCACCAGCCTTGGAGGGTTTTTGAAAACCACGGACTGGCGGCCTGCTTTCTTTGGTGCGCTCATCCTGCGGTCCCCCCGGTAAGCACGCAAATCAGGCTCACCAGAAACGCGGATGAAAGGCCGTACACTATCACTGGGCCCGCTATGAGGAACATCTTTGCGGACATGCCCAAGATGAAGCCTTCCCGCTTAAACTCGATCGCTGATGAAACGATGGAGTTTGCAAATCCGCTTATGGGAAGTGCAGAGCCCATGCCTGCAACCCTTGCCAGTTCGTCGTAAACGCCCAAGGCTGTGAGGATGGCACCGAAGCTGGCAATAATTGCGGATACAAGAGGCGGAATCTCCTTTTGCGGTATGCCCGCAGACCCAAGCCACACCCAGAAAACTTGGCCGAGAAGGCATATCAGCCCACCCACCACGAAGGCGCCTGCAACGTTGCGGACCAGGGGCCTTGGTGGTGCAGCGCTATTCACCATTGCCTGATAGGGTTGCTTGTTTGCCGAGGTTTACACCGCACCTTTCACGGGCTGTACCTTTGGTGCCCGGAAGGTATGTGCAGTGACCGGGCACCTGGCCTAGAACTCACATTATGGCTGCACCTTCGTCCACGTAAGCCACTTTGACGTTTGCCCTGTACTCGGTTATCCGGCCGTCTGAAACGTTGGCTGTCCAGTTGATCACCTCTGCCCCCTTAATGGATTTCACCATCCTTGACGCCTCTTCCACCGCATTGTTGGCAGCGTCCTGCCAGTCCTTGTGGGAAGTTCCAACAAGCTCGAGCACTTTCACTACCGCCACGATCTCCCTCCTCTTCAAGTCTCAGGGGACGCCGGGCAACAGCCACAGCGCCGTTGACCCAACTAACTTGCCCAGCATCAGGCTGAACACCAGGAGGCGCATGTAAGGTTGGATGTCGAACCGCCTTGCCAGCACAGGCAGTACGTTGAGCACTTCTGCCAAGGCAGAGGCGAGCATTCCCACGTACACCCCCATTAGCGCCCCCGTAACTACAGTGGCAACCCTGGCGCAAGCATGCCAACGGGTTGCCTGGACGGTAAGTCCTTGGTCGAAGACAAAAGAGCTTGCTGCCATGGATATCCCCATAACGGTTTGGTAAAGGCCCATGGCATGCCTCGTGTCAGTTAGCTGCGCCAGCCTAGGTATCACTTCAAGCACGCAAAAGAACGAGGCAATTGCACCACCTGTGACCAGACCCCAGGCAAAACCAGTGATTGCCGCCGCCAGCGAAGCCTTCAAAGTCATTGTTTCCCCTTGCTCCTGCCCTTCATACACTCCTTGACGTTCTTGTCATACAGGAACATTTCTACTTCCAAAGGGCTGGGTTCGTCCTTGGTGCCGCCAAGCCTGATATGGTTAAAGAATACGTAGACCCCTACGGCTACCCCAATTGAGTAGGGCACTTGTAAGAGCAGGGGTCTATCAGTCCTAACACCCGTCAGCATTCGATAGACTTCGGATTGCACCTGTTTCATGCTCACGTCGCTGTGAAAGTTCATGATTGCCGTGGCGGAGCCCACGAATATGAGCGCCGAGACCACCAGGGCTCTAGCCAGTCTTGCCATTGGGCCAGCACACTCCTCTATGGCGGTAGTATCTCCATTACGCTTTCGAGAGATTTGTGTTGACTTGTGGGAGTGACGCTGTTACTATTGATCCAAAAGAATACTGGCTTTGACCCGTCCGTTACGGGGTGAGTCAGAGGCGCAGTTGTCAAGAGTACTCCAGCGGAGACGGAATCCATGAAGCTGGAGGAAAGGGGCAATTGCCGAAGGTCCTGGGGCGCCGGCTCTGGGGCCTGGGTACACACCGAATAGGTGTGTAACTGTCGTGCATCGTCCCCCCTGAGCGATGCACGGAGCGCTACTCACACTTGGGGGAGAGGGAGGGGTGTGCGGAAGTAACGACCCGCGGCTACCGTCCGCGGGTTTTAGTTTATGGCCTCCAAGAATCCATGAAAAAGGAGTGGATCCCTGTTGGATTATAACGAACGGGGCAATCTGGAAATGGGAGGATGTGATTTGGCCAAGCTGGCCAGCACATACGGTACCCCGTTGCACGTGCTTGACGAGGAAAAGGTCAGAGCACGGTGTGTGGAGTACAGGGAAGCGTTTCAAGGGGAGTATGGAGGCGTGCCAGGATTCAGGGTGGCGTATGCAGGCAAAGCGCTCTGCGTCAGGGCAGTCCTGGAAGTCGTGAAGAGCGAAGGCCTGTACCTGGACGTTTGTTCAGGTGGTGAGCTGGTAACGGCTTTGTCAGTTGGATTTCCTGCCGAGAGGATTTACTTCCACGGCAACAACAAATCCGGCGAGGAAATGGTTTTGGGGATCAAGCGCGGTGTAGGCACTTTTGTTGTGGACAACTGGCATGAACTCGAAGAGCTCCATAGGCTCTGTTCGAGGATGAAGAAGCGGGCGCGCATTTTGGTTAGGGTGGCACCTGGAGTGTCTGCGCACACCCACGAGTACATTGACACGGGTCGTTCGGATTCCAAGTTCGGGTTCAGCTTGGTAGAAGGCGACGCAATAGCAGCAGTGAAGCGTGCCCTAAAGCTGGAGTCACTACACGTTGCGGGGCTTCACTGTCACATAGGTTCCCAGGTGTTTAACCTGGAGTCGTACACTGTTGCAGCTTGGAAAATGCAGGAGCTCAGATGGGAAATTAAGGAAGAGACAGGCGTGGAGCTGGAAGAGCTGAACATGGGCGGCGGGCTTGGAGTGAAATACGTGGCCTCAGACAATCCCCCCACTGTGAGCGAGTACGCAAGGGTCTTGGCCAGTGCAGTGAGGGAGTCGTGTGAACACTACGGGTTACGGCTGCCTATGCTCACTGTGGAGCCCGGCAGGTCCATCGTTGCGGAAGCTGGCATTACCCTTTACCGGGTAGGCGCAGTCAAACTCCACAGGATGGGCGAGTGCTACCTGATCGTGGACGGAGGCATGTTTGAAAACCCGCGCCATGCCCTTTACGGGGCACAGTACACCGTGGTGCCTGTGAGGAAGCCTGCAACACAGGTGACCAGGGAATTCACAGTGGCCGGGAAATGTTGCGAGTCAGGAGACATCATTGCTGACAAGTGCAAGTTGCCGCCACTTGGTCCCGGTGACTTGGTGGCGGTGCTTTGCACAGGTGCCTATCACTATTCCATGGCGTCTAACTACAATAGATTCCCGCGGCCAGCTGTGGTGATGGTGAGCAAAGGCAGGTCTGCACTGATCGTGGAGCGGGAAGAGTACGCTGACATGGCCAATCGGGACAGAATGCCGGCGTGGCTTGAATCAAGGAAACTGGCCAAAGCCATGGGGCAGCGGCCTTGAAGAATGGGATAGCCGGTAGGGCACGGGGCGAATTGGGGGGCACATGCCCCCCAATTCCACTTGTTGCGGGCTGCTCACGCCGAGCGGTATGGTATAATCAGCTGGAACTGCGAGGAAGGATGGAAAAAGTGCTAAACGCCAGGTATTGGATCTTCTCGTTGCCGGGACTAGTGGTTGCCATAGCGTTCCACGAGTTTGCTCATGCGTGGGTGGCGGACAGGCTGGGTGATCCTACTCCAAGGCTAAACGGTCGACTTACCTTGGAGCCGTGGGCACATCTGGACCTCCTGGGTACCCTCATGCTGCTTTTGTACGGGTTCGGCTGGGCAAAGCCAGTCCCCGTGGACCCTTTCCAGTTCCGTTCTCCTAGAAGAGACATGGCTGCTGTGGCCATGGCTGGACCAGCAATGAACTTAGCCGTGGCTACGATGTGCTGGTGCCTGGCCGGGGTTGTTGGTGTATGGAGAGGTTTGTGGGTGCTTGGGGAAGTGTTGAGGGTGTGCGGAACTGTCAACATAAGTTTTGCTGCGTTCAACTTGATTCCTCTCCCTCCCCTTGACGGCTTCAGGTTGGCGAGCGCTTTCTTGCCTCCCTCTGTGAAGGATGTGGTCTCAAGGCTTGAGTCATATTCACCCCTATTGCTGGTATTGCTGATGCTGAGCGGCTTAGGAAGCGTTTGGGTAAGTACGGTCGGGTCCTATATGAGGGTAATCGTGGCTGGCGTGGCAAACGTGCTGGGCGGCGGGATCGCACGCCTAATTAGGGGAATCTGATCTAAAGATGTTCTCTTGGACTGAATTCGCTTCACTTGTGGATAAGGTTAGGAGGAAGCTGATAGAGCCACTTGAGCTGGCTCTGAAGCTATTGACCGGAGAGTTCCTGCGGGGCTGCGAGGGCAACCCCCCTGATCTGGAAACGTGCACCAAGTTCCTGCTGGATGCCTCGTGGCTGCTAAAGGCCAAAGTGGTGGGTTTGCTGCCCAGCCAGGTTCAGTCTGAAGAGATCGGAGCTGAAGTAGATGTTCTTGGCGAGCAGCCGGAAGACCGGGGGGGAATGGATGCCAATAGGCTTTTCGTGGAGAGGTCTGCTGGTGCTGTGGCGAGCCTGATTGGTTCAGGCCAGTGGGCGCTGCCTAGGGGAGGCCAACTGCCCGGCTGGCCTCCCAAGGTTGGATTGGATAGGGAGGAGTTCTTCCAGGTTTGCCAGCGCGTGGCAAGGAGGCTGCGACCCATTGAGCTCAGAAACGAAGAGGGTATCTGGAGGCGGCTTTTCCGTGAGATTGCCAGGAAGTTGTTTAGGTTGCGGGGCAGCATTACCTTCTCCCAACTGGTTGGGGGCCAAAACACCCGTCGCAAGGTGGCCGGACTCCTGGTTTTGCTGGAACTTGGCAGGCGACGGAGGGTTAGTCTTTTGCAGAACGAGGCGTTTGGGGACATACTCATAGCGCCCAAGCTGGGGTCTTCCAAGAAGGAAGAGGCTGCAGTTTGAGCCGGAAGGCCGAGGAGTCGGAGAAATGAACGACGACGTTAGGGCATTGATTGAGGCGTACATATTTGCAGCTGAAAACCCTGTGGAGTTAGATCAAATAGCCAAGGTGGCTGGTCTCACCAGACTTGAAGCTGCAGAGGTGGTTTCTGCAATCCAAAAGGAGTACCAAGGAGGGCACCACGGCGTGGAACTGGTGCACCTGGCTGGTGGGTATTCTTTCCGCACAAAAAAGGAGTATGGCAAGCGCCTTGCGGAAGCGCCAGGAGTTGGGAGGCGTTCGCGCCCTTTGTCCAGGGCGGCCATGGAAACCCTTGCAGTGATAGCCTACAGGGGCCCTGTAACCAAGGCGGAAATTGAGGCCATCCGTGGGGTCAACTCTGAAGGCGCCATCGAGACCCTGCTTGAACGAGGTCTGATTAAGGAAGCGGGCCGGAAACCAGTGCCAGGGCGCCCCGTGACTTACGCTGTGACAAACCTCTTCCTTCAGCTTGCGGGGATTGATTCCGTTAGAGACCTCCCTTCTATTGAAGACTCCAGCACTCCCCAACTCCAGGGCTGACTGGAGCCCATTTGACTGGGAAATAATGTCACCATGAGGTTGTTGATTGCCCTTGGGTGCATTGCTTTTGCCGCGGCTTTGGCGGCTTGGCACTTGCCGTGCCATGTCTGGGTTCACTTTGCCTTGAGCAACGGTGTGGTGCAGGGTTGGGTACGTGCGCCTTTGGTCGGCACAGTGCCGCTGGTCAAGGGTCAAAGGAAAAGGGGTGGGAGGCTCCCAAGCGCAAGGCTTACCTTTAGCCGAATTCGCAGCATCTTGAGGGCAGCAAAGGCGTTCTTGCGGACTTGGCATCAGTACCAGAGGGCAGAGGCGACGTTGAGAGTAGAGTTGAGTGGCAAGGACCCTATGGCCGTGTCGTTGGCGTACGGATGGATATGGGTCACGGCTGGAGTGCTCAAGAGTCAATTCCCCGGCCTTTGCTGCAACGTTTGTGCTCGCTTACTGTCTGGCAATCAAGCTTTGAAGGTGGACTTGGAGCTAAGGGTGAAGCTTGGTCCGCTGGTCTTGGCTGCTTTGGCAGCTGCACGCGAATACCACCGGGAGGCTCGGAAGACAATATCTAAGGGGGATAAGAGTTGGAAGCGGAACAGGCGGGCCGTGGAGAGCACCCGATTCAAGGGCTTATGAAAACAGCCATGGAGTCAATTAGGGACATGGTTAACGTGAACACTGTGGTGGGGGATGCGGTTCAGGCGGAGGACGGCACGGTGATAATTCCCGTGTCCAAAGTGACCTTTGGCTTCGCGGCAGGTGGTGGAGAGTACGAAAGCGGTGACAGGGAAACACCTGACGGCACGTTGCCGTTTGCAGGTGGAAGTGGCGCTGGGGTGTCAGTGCAGCCTATGGGGTTCCTTGTGGCAGGGAAGGGGCAGGTGAGGCTGCTGAGCATTGAAGAAGGGCACCTCCTGGACAAGGCCATCGACCTTGCGCCACAAGTGGTTGGGCAAATTGTTTCCTTGCTAAGGGGCCGCGCCAAAGGCCAGGCTGAACAGGCCCAAAGGGTACCTGGTGAGCAAGGGTGAGGCCAATATGGAAGGGGTCAATCGGGTTTGGGCTGGTAGTGATTCCAGTGAAGCTGTACTCGGCCACCGAGAAGAAAGACCCCAAGTTGCGGTACGTGCATGCCGAGTGCGGTACCCCAATAAGGTACAAAAAGTGGTGCCCCACCTGTGACAGAGAGGTTAGTGCCCAGGAGATCCAGTGGGGCTTCGAGGTTGAGGACGGCCGGTTTGTGTTGATAACCAGGGAAGAGTATGCACGGGAGTGGGAAGATACCCCGAGGAGGATCAGCATAACCGATTTTGTGGACGTGTCTGAGGTAGACCCGGTGTACTTTGACAAGCCCTACTTTGTGGAACCTGCAGACGGTGCCGAAAAGGCCTACCAGCTCTTGAGAATGGCCATCTCAGATTTGGGCAGAGTGGCGGTTGCTAGGTTTGCAGCACGCAATAGGGAAAGCCTGGCAGTGCTGCGTAACTACAAGCAGGGTGTCCTGCTACTCCAAACCATGCTGTGGCCCGATGAAGTGCGGAGCCACCAGGACATTCGGGCTGGGACTGCCTCAGATCTTTCCGAGAAGGAGCTGGAAATGGCAAAAGCGCTGGTAAACATGATGGCTGGAAAGTTCGATCCTGCTGCTTACAAGGATGCCAGAAGGGAATACCTTTGGGATCTTATCAGGAAAAAGGCAGAAGCACACGAAGTAAAGCAACCCGTCCCTGAAGAGGCCAAGGTGATTGACCTCCTTGAAGCCCTCCAGAAGAGCGTTGCTATTGCGGCAAGTGCCCGGGGAGCTTCGGCCAGGCAAGAGAGGGATAGGGCACTTGGGCTATGACGTGCGCATCAGACCAATGCTTTGCATCCAGGGCAATCAACCGTTCGACGACCAAGATTACCTGTTCGAGCCCAAGTGGGACGGGTATCGGGCCATTGTGTATTTGTCTAAGGGTGTGTCCATCCAGAGCAGGAACCTCAGGGACATAACAGCGGGTTTCCCTGAACTTTGGGAGATGCGCAAGGCGCTTGTGGGGAGCAATGCAGCCGTTCTCGATGGCGAAATCGTCTGCATGGTCAACGGGAGGCCCTCGTTTCACGCCCTCGAGAGGAGGCAGGTCCCAGCAAGCTACGTTGCTTTCGACATCCTCTTCGACGGGGACAAAAACCTCATGACCTACCCACTGCTGGAGCGAAAGCAGCTTTTGGTCTCCAGGGTTGTTGAGTCTCACGGGCTGGCTGTAAACAAATACGTGGAAGCACAGGGCCGTATGTTGTTCGATGCAGCTTGCCAGCTGGGCTTCGAGGGAATTGTTGCAAAGCATAAGGTTTCTCCCTACCTCCCAGGCAAGCGCTCAGGGTGGTGGATCAAGATCAAGCGCAAGGTGACTCTGGATTGCGTGATAGGGGGACTTACCCTGGACTCCCAGGGACGGCTTTCGTCCCTTGCACTGGGGGCATTCGTGCAGGGCAGGTTGCGCTACTTGGGAAACGTAGGCTCTGGCCTTGGCAGAGAAGCTCAGCGCCAAGTTCTCGAGAAAGCTAAGGCGGCCCCCGAGTGCAGGTTTGACCTTGAGCTATCCCGGGTCCCAGAGCGGGTGCTCAAGAACACCGTATGGATTGAACCAACACTCTGCTGCGAGGTGACTTTTGCGGAGTTTACGCCACAAGGGCGCCTGCGCCAGCCAGTGTTGAGCCGTTTGAGGGAGGACAAATCTCCCGAGGAATGCAGGGTCTGAAGCTTGCCAACTTGGACAAAGTGCTCTGGCCAGAGGAAGGGATAACCAAAGGTCAGCTCATAGAATATTACGCTTCAATGAGCAACCACTTGTTGCGCTACTTGAGGGATAGACCAATTTTCTTTACCAGGTACCCAGATGGCATACGGGGCAAACGGTTTTACCAAAAGAACTTGCCTGCCAGCGCTCCTTCGTGGATCCAGACTTGGACTTCCCCCGCGGGGACCAGGCTCATGGTTGCAGGCTCACAACGGGATTTGGTTTGGATTGGCAACCAGGCGTCAATAGAGATCCATCCCTGGTTCTCCACAAGACTTGTGCCAGATTGCCCTAATTTCGTTGTTTTCGACCTTGACCCATCACCTCCAGCGAGCATCCAGCATGTAAGAGCTGTAGCAAGATGCCTTAAAGAACTGTTGGACTACTTAGGGCTCAAGAGCTTCCCTAAGACTTCAGGAGCTACAGGCATTCATGTGTGCGTACCTTTGCTCCCCGCTTTCCCATATGAGATTTGCAGGAGCTTTGTGGAAGCGGTGGCGCGAGTGGTTCGCGCCAGACACCCCGAATTAGTCACCTTGAATCGGGCAGTGGCGACTCGTACCGGGAAAGTGTACATAGATTACCTTCAAGTGTCCCCTGGGAAGGCAGTGGTTTCCCTGTTTTCCCCTCGGCCGCTTCCAGGTGCCCCCGTTTCGGCGCCCTTTGACTGGGCTTCCCTTGACGAGGTCGACCCAGGCCAGTTTAACCTACTGAACGTGCCAGAGCTATTTAGGGATCAAGTGCTGGAGATAGAGCGGCTTGATCTGTATCCCCAGGGGCTGTGGGAACCCATAAACAAGCTAAAAGGGCTTATGGCAACCTTCGCTCCGGCCAGACGCGATCTTTTCGACCACGTCTGACCTTTGCCCGACAACTGGCGATCTGTCCTGACCGCCAGTTGTCTTGACTCAACCGTTGCTGATCGGTTTGACCAGCAACGATCTTCGCTCCGGCCAATGCCGATCTCCTAGACCAGCACCGACCTTTGCTCGACGGTTGAAGATCCCAATTGACCCTCAACCGTCTTCGTTCGGCTGCCATAAGCCTAGCACTATTGTTGCCACACCGCCTCCTGCATATTCGCTCACTTTGAGTACCTGTTGAAACCTCGCCCCACAAATGTTACTATGTCTCAGGTGCAGCTCATCATCGATGAGCAGCGGGCTCTAGCCGCAAGAAACTGGGGAGGGATGATAGTGTCAATTGAGCAGAGGTTGAAGGAGCTGGGCATTACAGTTCCAGAACCTGCCAAGCCCGTTGCGGCGTACGTGCCAGCGGTGATTTCGGGGAATCTGGTGTATACTGCAGGGCA
The DNA here is from genome assembly GCA_049718765.1 of Bacillota bacterium. GTDB lineage: Bacteria > Bacillota > Sulfobacillia > DUMF01 > DUMF01 > JBNARI01. The sequence goes on from JBNARI010000007.1 coordinate 46,320, forward strand.
GATTCCGCTTAAAGACGGCCAGCTTGCGTTCAAGGGTAAGGTTGGGCAAGAGCTCAGCTTGGAACAAGGCTACGAAGCGGCAAAGATTTGTACGATCAATTGCCTTGCCGCAATCAAGGGAGTGCTTGGATCCCTTGACAGGGTGAAGAGGGTTGTGAAGGTGACCGGTTTTGTTAACAGCGCTCCAGGCTTTACGGATCAGCCCAAAATTGTCAATGGCGCTTCGGAGCTGCTGGTGCAGGTGTTCGGTGAAAAGGGCAAACATGCCAGGTCGGCAGTGGGAGTTGCCGAGTTGCCGCTGAACGCAGCGGTAGAAGTTGAGATGGTGGTCGAGTTTGAATGAAATGACCAAATGGGAGGGCTGAGTATGGCTAAGTTCAAGTACCGCTGGCAAATGTATAAAAACATCCAGGCCAATTTGGCAAACATCTATGCAGAGGCCAAGAAGGCCGCAGCGGAAATCGGAATAACAGATGAGCTCAGAGGGAAGATTGGTCTTACCGGCGCAGTGTCTGGGTGCCCGGCGCCCCTTACCAAGGCAGTGCTTGAGGCTTCAGAGAAGGGTGCAACCGAGGTAATCCCTCTGTCCACCCTTGTGGAGCAAATCCGCGAGATAGTTAAAGACGTATACGGCGACGAGTGGGACGTGTGTCCCGTAAACACGTGCGAAGCTGGGCTTTGGGTCACGTTTGACGTGCTGTTTACTCCGCCCCTTACTGGTCGTGGGGACAACTACAGGGCGAGGTACATAGCGCCCTACGAAAAGCACATGCACCACCAAGCAAGTTACGGCAGACCTTTCCCGCCAAAGTACAAGGACTTCCTCGCCGATAGGGGTTGCACTGCGGGAGAACTCGGGTTCTACGGGAAGCGCCAGAACAACCTTGATGTGGTTATAGTGAAGCTTGCTGGCGCAAGGTATGACTGTCACGGAATAAAGTTTTGGCCTGTACCTTTGCTCACCGAGGTGGATCCGGAAGCGTCTGCGGAGAAGCTGGCAAGTGCAGCCGACGACCACGTGGAGTTCCTGAGCGGATTTACTTCCCTTGGCTACGATACCCCGGGATACGGTTATGGAGCCAAGGACTCGGATGGCACTCCCTTGCTCCAAAAGTACATTGGGGAACTTGCCCAGGAGTTCGACGTGCCGTACGTGGTGGACAATGCCTGGGGGTTGCCCTTTGTTGGTACTGATCCCCGCAAGATTGGCGCTGACGTGATCATCTACAGCATGGATAAAGCGTCTGGCGCTGCAACGAGCGGCTTGATCATTGGCAAGGAAGAATACATGGTGCCCATAAGACGAGCACTGGGCATGCACGGTGATAGGTACGGTACCCTTGCCTCATACGGGAAGGCAGCGTATGTCACGCAAGATCCAGGCAAAGAGGCGCTCATTACCCAGGTGGCAGTGTTGAAGCAACTGAGGGATAACCCCAAGTTCTTTACCAGCACTGTAGACCAGCTTTACGATATTGTGATTGATGAGTTCAAGGACCTCCATCCCAAGATCAGGCAGGGGCTCATAGTCAGCAAGTCGTACAACTGCGGTACTGTCGAAGTGAACTACGAGAACACGTGGAAGGGCGAGGGCTTCGGCTTCCCCATCTTCTCGATCGAGGACATGTACGCAGGCACCCACGCCATTCAGACCGGGCTTTCTCAAATGGGAGTCGTTCCAACGATTGCCTATGATGGCAATATCATGATTTCTCCTGGCCAAGGCACAAGCGATCCAGACGGAAACATTATCCCGGAGCGAATGAGGTTGGCAGTTAGGGCCTTGGTGAGGCTCATGAATATAGTGGGTAAGTACAGTGGCTTCACTGAGGAGTGAGCCTCGAAAGAAGAAGGAGGAATATACATGCCGAGGGTGGTCGTTGTTGGCGGTGGTTGGTCTGGGTGTGCGGCGGCAATAGCGGCACGCAAGGCAGGTGCGGACGTGGTGCTGCTGGAACGGACCGATCAGCTACTGGGGACGGGTCTGGTTGGTGGCATCATGCGCAATAACGGTCGATTCACTGCAGCCGAGGAAGCGATTGCCCTAGGAGCAGGAGAGCTGTTTGGAGCTTGCGACAAAGTGGCTAGGCACGTTAACGTGGAGTTCCCTGGGCACAAGCATGCCACCCTTTACGACGTGGCCAAGATAGAGCCTCTGGTACGCAAAATCGTGGTGGAGCAGTTTGAGGTTGACGTCAGGTTTGAAACCCGTGTGACTGACGTGGAGCTTGAGGGCTCGAAGATTGTGGCCGTGAAGAGCGAGGACGGGGAGCGGTTTAATGGGGACGTCTTCGTGGAGTGCACAGGCACCGCGGGTCCCCAGGGCAACTGCACCAAGTACGGGAACGGTTGCTGCATGTGCATAATCAGATGCCCAACCTTTGGTCCAAGGATCAGCCTTGCGGCCAAGGCCGGGGTGAAGGAAATGATTGGCGGGTCTGCTGCGGGGACTCCTGGCGCAATGAGCGGCTCGTGCAAGCTCTTGAAGGAATCTCTTGCGCCAGAGATAGTTAAACAACTGGACAGCGCTGGTGTTGCCATCGTCCCCATACCTGAAGAGTTGCGCAAGAAGGACGCCCTCAAGTTCAAGGCTTGCCAGCAGTATGCTCTGCCCGAATTTGCAGAGAACCTTGTGCTGTTGGACACAGGCCATGCCAAGCTCATGACGTCCTTCTTCCCCTTGGCCAAGCTTAGGAAGATACCCGGTTTTGAGAACGCCCGCTACGAGGACCCCTACGCTGGAGGCCGGGGCAATTCCATTAGATACATTGGCATTTCCCCAAGAAGCAACGCCTTGAAAACTGAGGGCGTTGACAACTTGTTTTGCGGCGGGGAAAAGACTGGTCCCCTTGTAGGTCACACCGAAGCCATCGTCACAGGCACCCTGGCAGGTCACAACGCGGTGAGGTACGCCCTGGGCATGGAGCTGCTGGAGCTGCCAAGGAACCTTGCAATTGGCGACGCCATCGCCTTCGTTGGAGAACAGGTGAAGACAAAGGATGGGCTTTTCAAAAAGTACACGTTTTCGGGCTCAGTGTATTTCGAAAGGATGAAAGAGCTGGGCCTATATACCACTGACGTTGGCCAAATAGGGGAGCGAGTGCGGAAAGCTGGCTTGGAAGGAGTGTTTTCCAAGCGCCTTGTCAACTGACGGGTGCGCCTTGCCATGCTTGGTCCTGAGGAAGAACAGTTGTATCAGGTGTTAAAGGTGATAGCCCAGGCGGGAGGGGCTGCTGGCTCGGGCAGCCTGGCCAGCGCCCTCCGCGCTGCTGGCGTTCGTGTGAGCGAAGCTACTGCAGGAAGGATCTTGCGGGAGCTGGACGAGAGGGGCTACACCGAGAAATTCGGTTTTCGGGGCCGCATGCTAACCGAGGCGGGTCGAAGGTACCTCAAGGAGTTGGAGACCAAGAGGGAAAGGGCAGGCTACAGCGCCGAGCTCCTTCAGGCTCTCCAGGCCAAGGAGAAGGAAGAGATAATCGAGGTTCTGGTGGCGCGAAGGGCAATAGAAAGGGAAACTGCCAGGCTTGCAGCCCTCAAAGCTACCGAAAGGGAGATAGAGGAACTGAGGCTTTGCATCCAGGTGCACCAGGAGCACTTCGAAAAGGGTATTGTGGATGCCGAGGATGACCTGCGGTTCCACCGTTTGATCTCAGAAGCGTCCCGCAACAGGGTGCTTATTGCCGCTTCCAGGCTGGTCAGGCAGGACGGTCAGATGGCTCCCATACTTGAATTCATTCGCCGCAACATTGGCTCGGGGGTAGTCCAGGATCACCGCAAGATATTCTTTGCCATCGAGGCCCGGGACCCTGATGCGGCGGAAGGGGCTATGGTAGCACACATAGAAAACGTGATCAAGGACGTTGAAAGATACTGGGAGTTGCACCAGGAGGAGTTGGGGGGCAACGCAAGTGGGCGAACCCATTGACATGGTTATTGACGCAATTGATGTGGAAACGTTCTTGGCAAGCTCGAGCGAAGAGGAAGCTCGGAGGACGATGCTTGCCATAATGAAAAGGATGGGGCTGGCAGACGCGGAAATCGTGTTTGTGGAGATGACGGGGCCCGGTGCCAGGGTTAGGGCAAGGTCTTACGTACACAAGCCGGGTGACCGTTACAGGTGGTTGAAAGGGGGCGTGCCCGGGTGAGCACTGGCAAACGGGTGTTACTCGCACCCTTGGACCCTGTGCACGATGTGGGGCTCAAGATGCTCAAGCGGGCTCTGGACCAGGCTGGATACGAGACCAGCCTTCTGCCACCCGATCTGCCTCCAGAGGAAATCGTGAAGGCCATGGTGGCGTACAAGCCCGACTACGCCCTGATAGGACGGACCCTTGGCTATGACCTTGAAAACGTGCTGGCACGCCTGGTAGACTTGGCTGACGCGTCGGGGCTTAGGCCAGGCATGAAGCTCATTGTAGGCGGTATGCCAATAAAGCCAGAGCTCGCGGCGGAACTCGGGTTCGATGCCGGGTTTGGCCCCAACACCACCGTCGAAGAAGTTGTGGCCTACCTCGAGGGAAGGCAAGTTGAGGCTGAACGTGGAAGGATTGCCAAGCAAAAGCCCAACATGGTCCAGGGGTTTTCTTATCAGTTCTTGGATAGTGAGATTGGCAAGCTCTGTTCCGAAATAGCCGACGAAGCGATCTGGTGGGCCGAGCAGCACACATCTCCCGGGGTGAAGCGCGCCCAAGTACGTCGGGAGATGATCCAGCTGCTGAGACAGGGGGAAATGGCGCAAGTTGAGGAGTTGCGCCGCGATTATGCGTCCCTCTGCGATTCGCTTATCAAGGTGTTCTACGAAACCGGGCAAAGCGTGGGCAAGACAAGGCTACTCACAGAAGACGAGGTGGCGTCGCTGGTGGCCTATGCCAAAGAGGCAGCACAAAGGCTTGTCCCGCGTAAGCTCAGGCACACCAGGGAACGGCCTCTCGTTTTCACCCAATATGGCACTGGCTGCCCGTTCATGGACGTTGCTCACATCAAGGTAGCTGAAGCTTGGGGAGCAGATGGGGTTATCCACTTCGACCCTTCATGGGGTGCGAGGCACGAAGGGTTACTGGAAGGACACGTGAGCCACGAGGAGGATGGCTCTCCAATCACTTTCGACAACCTCAAGCTGATCAAGGAAAGCCTTATGCCGTGGACCTTGTGGCAGGTTAGGGCCCACAGAGGTCTCAACACGCCTGAGACAGTGGTCCTTGCAGGCGAGTGCGGGGCTGACCTCACCAAGGTGAACATCGTGTATGGTTCCCTTGGCGCCGGCACTGACCCTGAGAGGCTACTTGTAGATGGCACTGAATCTCTGCGCCTTGCGGCGCAGTATGGTTTGCCCTACGATGTGGTTACCAACGAGGAGCTTTGCGGTGTACCTGCATACAAAGCGTTCGCGGGCATGCTCATTGTGGCTACCATGGGCATTAAACTTGGTGGAAAGCCCATCCTGAAGCCCTTGTTCTGTTATTCCCCCGAGGTTCTCATTAACGGCCAAATGGCGGACAACTATGTGGACTTCAACGCGGCCAAGGTTATGGCCCTGCGTAGCATCATCGCCGCCCCGGTGTGGCCAGGAGAGCCAGTGGGGTTCATGACCCACATGCCAGACAGGGTCCAGGCTTCTTGCACCACCATGCTCCACGCGTGTTTGGCTTCATCATTGGAAACTGTGGCGGTGACTATCTCGTCCTCGGACGAGGCTTTCTCTGGAGGGCCAATATCTGCCTCAAGTCGTGTGGATACCCTTAGGGCAGTGGCAGAAGGCATGAGGTTCTTTGGCAGGGCCCACATAACGCCCACTAGCGAGTGCGAGAGGTTCAAGGAAGCCATTGTTGATGGGATCAGAAAAGTGCTTCAGCAGGTAAGGGCGCAGGGCTCGCTCCTCAGTGCCCTGTACGGTGGTGTACTGGGCAACAGGGAAGACGGGGTGTACCCCGGGAGGGCAGGTCGCCAAACGGTGTCCAAGAGGAGCAGTTGACATGGCAAGCTTGAGGATTGGATTTGCCGGGACTGCGAAGAACACGGGCAAGACCACCACCATGTCTGCCACGATGGAGGAGTTTTTGAGGCACGGGTGGAGACTGGGCTTGACCAGCATTGGCTATGACGGTGAAGACCTAGACAATGTAACCGGTTTGCCCAAGCCAAGGATATTCGCCCCCTCCGGCCTCATCGTGGCCACGGCGCTCCGTTGTATGGACCTGTCCAGCGCAGGGCTGACGGTTAAGGTAACTACCGACGTGTATACACCTTTAGGCCAAGTGGCCATTGCTGTGGTTAGCAGACCTGGGTTGGTGGTGCTTGCAGGGCCTTCCCATAGCCAGGGGCTGCTGCGGGCACTGGAGGGCATGGAAGCCGAAGGCGCTCAGGTTACCTTCATTGACGGCGCTTTCAACAGGATTTCGCCCATGAACGTAGCCCACGGAATGGTGCTGTGTACAGGGGCAGCGCGGGATACCAGGATCCCGGTGCTGGCTGAAGAAGCTGAAAGCGTGGAATATATCATGGGGTTGCCGGTGTGGGGCGAAGGCGGTTTGGTTAAGCTGAAGGGCGGCTGTCTCATGGGGGAAGAGCCTGGCGTGACTGACGTTGAACTGGGAGACCGAGCGGGGGTTCTGGTGGAAGGGGTTGTGAGTCCTGTACCTTTGTCGTGGTTTCTTAGCAAGAACCATGAACGGTTCTTGGGTAAGTGGGTGGTATTTCAGGATTCCCTGAAGCTCATGGTGGGCGGAAAAGCTGCAGCGAACACCAAGGTTATAAGGGAGTTCCGGGAACTGGGCGTGGGCTTTGCCCTTCAACGTTCCCTGCGCCTGCTGGGGGTTAGCGTGAACCCGTTTTACCCTGAGAGGAAGGGGTCAGACGGCACCTTCGAGGCCAAGTACGTGAGCGCTTCTAAGCTCATGTCTGCATTCCGCAGCAGGCTCAAGGCGCCGGTGGTCAACGTTGTGCAGGACGGTGCCGAGGCGATCTACAGAAGCGCGCTGCAGCTAGTTGGGAATGGGTAGGTGCCATCCCGGAGGAAGTCTTAGCCTGAACGTACCCCTGCCTATCCACTCGTATTCAATGGTGGAGCTGTAAGGCTCAAACACTCTGACCACATCAGGGTTGCGCGTGACAAGATGGACGCAATAAAAGTCAAGGAAGTACAGTGGATCCAGGAACGCGTTTGATCTTATCAGCACTGACAGGTGGGGTGGAGGCTTTGGGCCATACCCTGCGCTCACTGGCCATGCAGGTCGGGCTTGCTGGTGGAGCATCAAGGGGTTGGCGTAAAACACAGACAGCCTTCCCGTAGCTGAAACCCGGGAGCCCGCGCTCAAAAGCGTTGAGCTCTCGAATTCATCTCTGCCAAAGGAGCTTTTTATTGGGACCCCATTGGAGAGCAAGCACATCTCAACGTATGAGTTTGCCTCAAGGAGCACGTCACGCCTAGAGAACAGCTCAGCGCCAAGTAGCATGGAGATTCTCTCCAGCTCAGGGGTGGTAATATAATATTCTTCGACAGCCGACGCAGGTGAAAGTGCTTGCTGCGTTGGGGGGAGGCGCTGGCTGATTCGGGTAATCCGCATCAACAAGTTCTTGAGCTCTTGTGGGATATGCTCCAGGCGTCAGGCAGATGAGCTGATACAAGCTGGGCGAGTCAAGCTAAACGGAGTGGTCGTGGTCCAGCCCGGGTTGAAGGTTGATCCTCACGCCGACGTGGTGGAGGTGGACGGGCAAAGGGTTGAACCCCAGGGCTCGAGCGTAATTGTGGCAATGTACAAGCCAAAGGGTGTGCTGAGTACGTGCAGGGACCCCTTTGGAAGGCCTACAGTGCTGGATGTGCTGGAGCAGTCGAAGGTGCGGGTCCCTGGCCGCGTGTACCCAGTTGGTAGGCTTGACAAGGATTCGGAAGGCCTCATCCTGCTGACCAACGACGGTGAACTCGCAAACATCCTAATGCATCCCCGGTACGGGGTGAAGAAGGTGTACCTTGCGCAGGTGAGAGGCGTTCCAACCAGTCACGCCCTTGAGGCACTCAAGAACGGGGTTTCAGTTGAGGGGGCGATCTGCAAGGCTGCGGAGGTGAAGCTGCTTTCGGCAGGAAGGCAAAGGGCGGAGCTGGAGCTGGTAATGCATGAGGGGCGAAAAAGGGAAATACGCCTCATGTGTCAGGCAATTGGCCATCCAGTGCTGAACTTGAAAAGAGTGCAAATTGGGCCTGTGAGGCTTGGCCAAATGCAGCCGGGGGAAGTGAGATCCCTTACACCGGAGGAATTGGCAAGCATCAGGCAATTGAAGAAGGGGAGGCCGACGCGGTGAGGACACTGGCAGAATTGGAATCCTTTTCTGTCGAGGCGGGAAGGCTGTTCTCGGCAACTCATGAGGAAATCATGTCGGGTGCCACCACAGATGTCTACTTCATCAAGACTTACGAGATCTTGAAGGACCAGGGCTTGGAGAACGTGAGGGTTGTGGCTGAAATATTCTCCTCTGGCCCAGGAGTGATGGCCGGTACCCAAGAATGCCTAACCCTGTTGAAGGGAAGACCTGTTGCAGTTGAAGCTCTCCCTGAGGGTGTAACCTTCGAGGATCACGAGGTTGTGATGAGGATCGAGGGACCTTATGGGGAATTCGGGGTATACGAAACCGCGCTCTTGGGCATTTTGGCAAGCAGTTGTGGCTGGGCAAAGGCAGCCAGGGAATGCCGCAAGGCGGCTGGCGACGTCCCCTTCTTCTGCTTCGGGGCCCGACACGTCCACCCTGCCGTAGCGCCGGTCATGGAGCGAGCTGCGGTGATTGGCGGAGCCAACGGCTGTTCCTGCGTGCTGGCAGCGAAGCTCCTGGGAATTCCTGCTACGGGCACCATTCCCCATGCGGTTGTCTTGATCGTTGGGGATACTGTGAGGACCGCCCAGGTCTACGACCGGGTGATGCCGGACGGTTCCAAGCGCATCATCCTGGTGGACACCTTCAAGGACGAAGCTGAGGAAGCTTTGAGGGTGGCTGGAGCACTGGGTCAGAGGCTGGAAGGAGTACGCTTGGACACTCCGGGCGAGCGGGGCGGAGTCACCCCGGCGCTTGTGAGGGAAGTTAGGGCAAGGCTTGACCAGGCAGGCTTTGGCCATGTGAAGATTTTCGTTTCAGGGGGTGTGACCCCCGAAAGGATTCCAGCGCTGGTGGCTGCAGGTGCAAGCGCCTTTGGGATCGGCAGCTACATTTCGGGAGCCAAGCCCATAGACATGACCATGGATATCAAGGAAATTGAGGGGCGCCCTGTGGCAAAGCGCGGCAGGATCCCTGGAAGAACGCCAAATCCCAGACTAGTCCGGGTCATGTGATGTCATTCCAGTTGCCTTTTTGAGCAAGACTAGTGCTCAGTAGGTGATGCGGAGAGGCTGGCTCTGGGTTGAGTCGTAAACAACGCAGGCGTTTGAGGGAAAGAAAGCGCCTTTTGGCGGTCGCCGAGGGGGCGCTGGTCAGTGAGTGCTTGCTGCTAGTGGCGCTTACAGCTGTGGTCCAAGTGCTACTGCTTGTACCCAGCGTTAGGGTGAGGTTGAGCATGGTGGACTCCCAAGAAGGCTTGGCCTTGGCGGATGAAACCTGGGGGTTGGGCTGGCTTGGCCTCAGTCGGGGTACAATTATGGTGAGCCCAGTTGTGGGCGGGGACAGCGCTGCCGTGGTGATGGTCAACGGCAAACCCCGGGCTGAAGTGGGGGTGTCAGGGAGAGTAGCGCTGCAGGTTGGGGATCTGGACTTGGTCACAGCAAGGGGTGGATGGTTACTAGTAACCGGTACCCCGGGGAACATAATGTCACCACGTCCTGGCCAAATAATCACAGAGGCAGGATTTCGTGTAAGGATTGTGCGCAAAAAAGAGGAAACTGGACAATAACGTCGAAAATGCACTTGAGTGCGAACATAAAACTGAGGTATCGGTGGCGTTTGTGTGTTTTACAGCGCAGTAAAGGCAATTTTCAAAACGTATCTTGATCTGACCCTGAAACCTGAGGTTGTAGGCGCAGAGCATATTCCACAACAGGGACCGGCCATTGTTTGTGCGAACCACCTGCACTGGCTTGACCCCGTGTTGATTGCTTGTTACATTCCCCGGCAGGTACACTTCATGGCTAAACGCGAGCTTTTCCAAATTCCCGTGTTTGCTCAGGTCCTCAGAGCCCTTGGTGCCTTTCCAGTGAACCGCGGCAAGGCGGATAGGTCTGCAATAAGGACTGCGCTGGCAATGCTAGCTGAGGGCAAAGTTCTGGGCATATTTCCTGAGGGTACCAGGAGCAGCACCGGTGAGCTGGGTGAGTTTTTTGACGGCACTGCGTTGCTTGCGTTCAAGAGCGGCGCTCCGGTGGTTCCAGCAGCCATTACCGGGAGTTACAGTGAAAGGCAGATTTGCCTGAGGTTCGGCATGCCCCTGAGGGCGAAGGAATTGGGGATAACTGAGGTCAAGGAAATGACACTGCTAATTAGGCAGCAAGTGGAAGGGTTGACCAAGTGACTGCTGGCTTGGAAAGGAAAGTGTTGGTTTCAAAGCATGCTGGCTTTTGCCCCGGAGTGAGGCGGGCAATAGTGCTAGCAAAGGAGGCCGTGGCTACTGCAGGCGGGCACAAAGTTTTTTCCCTTGGGGCACTGATCAACAACCCTTTGGTGATTGAGGAGTTGAAATCTGCTGGGATAGAGATTGCCGATTCGCCAGAGCAAGCGGCAGGGGAGGTGGTTGTCATCCGGGCACACGGAGTGGCGCCCGAGGTGATGGAGCGCTGCAAGAAACTTTGTCACCGGGTTGTTGATGCCACTTGTCCGTTTGTAGCCAAAGCCCAGGAATGTGCCGCTGAGTTTAGCAGTCGAGGTCTTCCCGTAATAGTGGTTGGGGACAGGCACCACCCCGAGGTGCTGGGAATCCTGGGCCATTGCGGGGAAGCAACGGTAATCCAGGGATTGGAAGAAGCAGCAAGCGCACACCTGCCTAGGCGCGCTGGGCTGGTAGCCCAAACTACGTTTGACGTGGAGGAACTGGAAGCGGTGGTAGGTGTGCTTAAGGAGAGGGGCATCGAGCTGGAGGTGGCCCAAACCGTCTGCGAAGCTACCCGCGCGCGCCAGGAAGCAGTGAGGCAGCTTGCTCGAAAGTGCGACGTCATGCTGGTTATTGGGGGCGCTTCGAGCGCCAACACAAGGCGGCTCGTTGATATAGCCAGGAAGACTGGCTGCAGAACCTATCTGGTGGGAAGTGCGGCCGAAGTTCAGCCTGACTGGTTCTCATATGCAGGACTGATCTGCATTGCGGCCGGGGCTTCTACACCGGACGGCGTCATAAAGGAGGTCGCGGGCAAGGTGGAAGAGATGACTAAGCAGGATGTTCCCGAGGTTGCCAGTGGGGCACCACAGGAAGGTCAAATCTACGACGAGTCTATGAAGACGCCCAACGAAGGAGACATTCTGGAAGGCAAGGTGGTCTCTGTCGATGAGAACGGCGCTCTTATAGACATTGGGTACAAGTCAGAAGGGATTGTGCCTCCCTCTGAGTTGTCCCGGCGGAACCTGAGGCCACAGGATGTAGTCAAGCCCGGGGACACCATCCACGTCATGGTGCTGAGCGTGGACAAGAACCAGGAGGGCGTCATAAAGCTGTCTAAACGGCGTGCAGACGAGGCGCTGGCCTGGGACAGATTGGAACAGGCCAAGCAAGCCGGTACTGTCATCGAAGCCGAAGCAATCCAACAGGTGAAAGGCGGGCTTGTGGTTGACGTTGGTGTGAGGGGCTTTGTGCCTGCCTCTCAGGTAGAGAGGGGCTTTGTGCAAGACCTGAGCAAGTATGTCGGTACTAAGCTGCGTCTTAAAGTGTTGGAAGTCGACAAGGCCAGGAACCGCGTGGTGCTGTCCCAAAGGGTAGTATTGGAGGAAGAGAGGGAAAGGAAGCGGCAGGAGACCTGGCAGAGTCTTCAAGAAGGGCAAGTCAGGCATGGCGTGGTCAAGGGTATCACGGACTTCGGTGTTTTCGTTGACATTGGTGGTGTGGATGGTCTGCTCCACATTTCTGAGCTCTCCTGGGGTAGGGTGAAGCACCCCTCTGAGGTTGTGAAGGAAGGCCAGGAACTGGACGTCATGGTTCTCCGGGTGGACAGGGACAAGGGGCGCATCTCCCTGGGCCTAAAACAAATACTACCAGACCCCTGGACCACAGTTGCTAACAAGTACCCTGAGGGCTCTGTAGTAGAGGGCAGGGTTACCAGGATTGCACCGTTCGGTGCCTTCGTTGAGCTTGAGCCGGGGGTAGAAGGACTCGTTCACATTTCCGAAATGGCTGATTATCGGGTTTCCAAGCCGGAAGACGTGGTGTCTCCTGGTCAATCCGTGCGAGTCATGGTACTGCGAGTCAAGCCCGAGGAAAAGAGGATCAGTTTGTCCATAAGACAAGCGGATGGGGCGGTGGCCCAAGACCCGGCAAGGGAAGAGGCAGCAGCAAGCGCAGATCAGGTTGAATAGGTGAACGCAGCAGGTCCCAGGGTAACGGACGGGCCAAGCCGAGGAGAGCTGCCTCGGCTTGTTATATTGTAAAATTGATGTCAGATTATCTGACATAACTATTGCCTTGAGCTTGATCTGTAGGTAAACTTGACACAGGCCGTGGGGGGATTGCTGTGGACCTAGGAGCAGCTGTGCTGTCCATAGGTGTCGTGAGCAAGATGACTGGCCTAAGCGAGCGCCAAATAAGGTACTACGAGGCAAAGGGGTTGATACAGCCTAGACGCACCAGCGGTGGGCACCGCCTTTATTCCGAGGCAGATGTGAAGCTCCTCAAAAGGATTGGGGAACTGGTTGGAAGGGGCTATCGCATCGAGGAAGTACGTCAGAAGCTTGCCCGGGAATATGGTGAACCCCGCACGCCGCTGGAGGGGGACGCTGCACTGAGGTTTGGAAGCAAGACACAGGCTTCCAGGCTGTACTACTGTTATCGTGGAGAAGAGTGATAGAAGGGGTGAGCTTCTTTGGCAGACACAGGCAAATACCAAGTGTTGGAGAAATGCCGTGAACTTGGAGTCAAGTTCGTCATGTTGCAGTTTACTGACATTTTGGGCGTGGGCAAGAACGTTACCATCCCTGTTGACGAACTTGAACCTGCTCTTGAGCACGGACTCATGTTCGATGGCTCAAGCATTGAAGGATTTGTTAGGATAGAAGAGTCCGACATGCTGCTTATGCCTGACCCAGCCACTTTTGCCGTTTTCCCATGGAAGCTCCACGGGGTTGTGAGCGCACGGCTCATCTGCGACGTGTATAACCCCGACGGCACACCGTTTGAAGGTTGCCCTCGTGGTTGCCTGAAGAGAGCTATCAAGAAGGCAGAGGAAATGGGGTTTACCATGATGGCTGGGCCCGAGCCAGAGTTCTTCCTGTTCCAAAGGGACCCCGATGGTAAGCCGTCCATCAAGACCAACGACCAAGCTTCGTACTTCGACCTTTCCCCCGTTGACAAGGGAGAAGACGCGAGGAAGGACATGGTGCTTGCGCTAGAGGAAATGGGCTTCCAAGTGGAGGCTGCACACCATGAGGTTTCTCCCGGTCAACACGAAATAGATTTCCGCTACGCCGACGCGCTCACCACTGCAGATAACATCCTGACTTTCAAGTTCGTGGTGCGTAAAGTGGCGCTGGAACACAACTTACATGCTACGTTCATGCCAAAGCCCATATTTGGCATTAACGGCAGCGGCATGCACGTGCACCAGTCGCTCCATTCCAATGGCAAGAACGTGTTTTATGACCCTAAGGGACCCTACGGCGGGCTGAGCGAGATATGCCTGAGCTACATTGCGGGTATCCTGGAGCATGTGAAAGGGTTTACTGCCATCACAAACCCGCTAGTAAACTCTTACAAGAGGCTAGTGCCTGGGTTCGAAGCTCCAGCATACATTGCATGGTCTGAGCGCAACCGCAGCCCCCTCATTCGAGTTCCTGCTGCAAGGGGCAACGCCACCCGCATTGAGGTGAGGAGCCCTGACCCGTCTTGCAACCCTTACCTTGCCATGGCGGTAATGCTTACCGCGGGGCTCGATGGCGTGAAGCGGAAGCTCAAGCCCCCAGAGCCAGTGCGCGCCAACATTTACACTATGTCCGCTGAGGAGCGCAAGCAGCGCAAGATAGAAGAGCTGCCTGGCAGCTTGAAGGAGGCCATAGAGGAGCTGGAAAAGGACGAAGTAATCAAGGCGGCTCTTGGAGAACACATTGTTTCCAGGTTCATCGAAGCCAAGAAGATCGAATGGGACGCCTACAGGCAGCAAGTGCACCAGTGGGAGCTGGACCAGTATTTGACCCTGTTCTAGTCTAGGCCGGTCGGCTGTGGGTGCCAGGGGTTGTAAATGGATCCCTGGCACTTTTTTGTGTTTGTGACTATTGCTGTGGCCGTTTTTATTTAGACTTCAGAAGGAATTTTGTTGAGTGCGTCGTAATTGATTACTCAGACCATCAGACGATTAGAAAATAGGGGAATAGGATTGTAAAACTATATGTTTCGGAGGTTCTCCTAGATCAAGCCCATTTCCGGAAAGAGGGGGTTCCATTTGCAGTTCCTTTTGTTACAGACCATTAACTCAATTGCCCTGGGATCGCTGCTTTTCCTACTTGCGAGCGGATTTTCGTTGATCTTCGGACTAATGAGGATTACTAACTTCACTCACGCTGCCTTCTATATGATTGGCTCTTACGTGGGCTTTGCGGTGATGAGTAGAACATCAAGCTTCCTTATGGCAGTGCTTGTGGCAACCCTCGTTACGCCCGTGGTGGGCTACGGCATCTTCAGGTGGTTTTTGTTCAGGCTGTGGGGGCAGCCCTTCAGCCAGGTGCTCCTTTGCCTTGGCTTCCTGTTTGTTATCGATGACTTGCTGCTTTACGTGTTCGGCGGGGTACCCCGCACCATTGCTCTGCCGTCCTTACTTTCTGGAACGGTCTCCATAGCTGGAGCAGGTTTTCCTACGTACCGTCTGTTCCTCATTGCCCTCGGCGCGGTTGTGGCTATTTTCTTGCATCTGCTGGTGGAAAGGACCAAGATTGGTTCCCTGATCAGGGCAGGGGTTGACGACCAGGAGACCACTAGGGCGCTGGGTGTGAACATAAACAGGGTGTTTGTCACTACGTATTTGCTCGGCAGCGCACTGGCCGGCATGGCGGGTGCTTTGGGAGGTCCGATTCTTGGGATGGAGCCCAGGATGTGCTTTGCCATACTCCCTCTTGCCCTTGCCGTGGTGATAATCGGTGGACTGGGCAGCTTGAAGGGAGCGTTCTGGGGGAGTATCATAGTGGGATTTGTTGATAACTTTGGAAGGGCGTTCTTCCCAGATTTCTCGTACTTTGCGCTGTTCCTGCCTATGGCAGTAATCTTGACCTTTAGGCCCAGTGGCCTCTTTGGTGGAGAAAGGATGGTCGACTGAACTGTGACGAGAACCCAACGTTGGACTAACACGTTGCTGGCGGTAGCTGCGTTGTTTGTGGCAGCTTTCCCGCTAGTGGCAAACAGTAGATATCTGGTGAACCTACTTTCCCTGATTCTCATCTGGTCCATACTCGCAATGAGCTTGGACTTGCTTGTGGGATACATGGGGCTGTCCTCTTTGGGGCATGCTGGTTTCTTCGGCGCTGCTGCTTACTGTGCAGGCATAATGAGCAGCCGGTTCCACTTGTCATTCACACAAGCCTTTGCTGTGTCCGTGGTTTTCTCTGCCCTCTTGGCCTTGCTGTTTGGCTTTCTCACTACCCGTACTTCCGGTGTTACGTTCTCGATGGTAAACCTTTCCCTCGGGATGGTGATCTGGGGGCTTGCCTATAGGTGGTGTGCCGTAACGGGAGGAGACAATGGCCTTACTGGGATTGCAAGACCGGAGATAATGGGCTTCCGGTTTGGGACCCCAGAACGCTACTATTACCTGGTGCTTGGCGTGTTTGCAGTTTGCGCCACTTTGCTTTACTTGCTGGTGAACTCCCCCTTTGGACTAACCATGAAGGGGATTAAGTTCAGCCCCAGACGCATGAGGGCCCTTGGCTTTGACGTGTTCAAGCACCGGCTAATTGCTTACACGATCTCAGGTACTTTTGCTGGGGTTGCAGGAATAATGTCCGCATTCTTCAACCAGTTCGTCAGTCCAACCGATGCCCACATTATTACGTCCTCCAAGGCGCTCCTGATGGTGCTCGTGGGTGGTGCTGGTACGTTGTTTGGGCCGATTGTGGGTGCTTCAGTGATTGTGTTGCTTGAGAACTTCATCAGCGCTTACACCGAGAGGTGGGTTCTCATCATCGGTTTGCTGTACGTGGCTGTTGTGATGTACTCACCGGACGGAGTTCTAGGTCTAGCTGACAGGCTTAGGAAGAAGTGGGTAAGAAACGGGGGGTGATGGACTAGCAGTTGAGTCAACATTCAACACCGAACGATGTAACCATTCTTGGAGGGAGGAGAACGGATGAGGCGCCTATTGCAGGTTTTGATGGCGGTACTCTGCGTTCTGTCCATCGTGGCGACTGCAGGGTGCAGTTCAGGACAAGTAAAAGAGAAGACCCTTAAGATCGGGCTACTTACGCCGCTCACCGGTAACTTTGCCGCCAACGGTACCGATATGAGAGACGGCATGCTGCTGTACCTGGAGGAAAAGGGCTACAAGTTGGCGGACTACAAGGTTGAAGTGGTTGTGGAGGACACTGAGGGCAACCCGTCCACCGCGCTTACCAAGGCGCGCAAACTGGTGGAAAAGGACAAGGTAGACTTGCTGGTGGGTCCCCTGACTGCAGCTGAGGGCTATGCGGTGGCCGAGTACGCTGCAAACAACAAGGTGCCATTGCTGGTGCCTATCGTTTCTGCCGAAGACCTTACTCAGCGCAAGCGCAGTGAATACGTGATCCGCACAGGGTGGACTAGCGCCCAGCCCATGCACCCCTTTGGCGAATATGCCTATAAGGAGCTGGGGTTGAAAAAAGTAGTGGGGATCGCTTACGACTTCGCCTTTGGCCATGAGGTGATTGCTGGGTTCCAGCGCACCTTTGAAGAGGCTGGGGGCAAGATGGTCAAGAAGATCTGGCCGCCCATTGGTGCACCTGACTATGGGCCGTACCTTGCCCAAATCCCAGCCGATGTGGACGCTGTGGTCGCTTGCTTCTCTGGCGCAGATGCAATTAGGTTCGTGAAGCAGTACAAGGAATTCGGGCTTGGAGGCAAGATCCCGCTCCTGGGCGGTGGTACTCTCACGGATGAGCACGCTCTGTTCTCCATGGGAGACGAAGCGGTTGGCATAATGACGGCGCTCCACTACAGCCCAACCTTGTCCTACCCTGAGACCAAGCGTCTTGTGGAGCAATTCTCCAAGAAGACGGGACGCATCCCCTCCTACTATGTGGACGGGTCTTACACCGCAATGGCCTTCCTCGAGGCTGGTCTCAAGGGTGCTGGTGGCTTGCAGGACATGAAGGCCTTCAGTAAGGCGCTCCAGAACGTAACTATTAACTCGGCAAGAGGGCCAGTGAAACTCGACCAGTACAACAACCCGATTGAGAACATCTATATCCGTAAGGTGGAGAAGGTCAACGGCAAGCTTCAGAACACTGTGATAAAGACCTATGAGAACGTAAGCCAGTTCTGGAAGTACAACCCGGAGGAGTTCCTGAAGAACCCAGTGTACTCCAGGGATTATCCTCCAGTAAAGAACTGAACAAAGGTGACTGGACTCCGGGGCTCCTGGAGTCCAGTCAACCAACAGGAGGAGAGCGTTCACATTGGCTGAGCCTTCAGCAGAAATCTGTTTGGTGCTTGAAAACGTTAGCCAGCGATTCGGCGGTTTGCTGGCGGTGGATAACGTCAACCTGACGGTTACCCAGGGTGAGCGGCTTGCGATCATTGGTCCTAACGGGGCGGGCAAGACCACTTTGTTCAATATAATCAGCGGCGAGATATGTCCCACTGCTGGCAAGGTAATCATGTACGGGCGGGACGTAACCCATCTTCCGAACCACAAAAGGGTTTACCTGGGCCTGGCTAGGACTTTTCAAATAACCCAGCTATTCTTCGAGCTCACCGTTTTGGAGAACGTGATACTCGCGCTGCTCGGCACGCGGCCTGAGAAGTTCTCCATGTTGCGTCCATTGAAAAGGTACGGGGCGATCCTGGAAGAAGCCTTCAATCTACTGGGCAAGGTGGGGCTCCAGGACAAAGCGCGCTCACGGGTGAAAGAGCTTTCTTACGGGGACCAGAGGTTGCTGGAGCTGGTGCTTGCGTTGGCCAGTAAGCCCAGGATCATTGCCCTTGATGAACCAACGGCGGGCCTTTCTGCGGCTGAAAGCCACTTGGTAATCGATGCCCTAAACAACCTTGACAGAGGGATTACCTTGCTCCTCATCGAGCACGACCTAAAGATGGTTTTTGAGGTTGTGGAACGCATCATGGTGCTCCACCAGGGCAGAGTTGTGGCCCTTGGTCCCAACGACGAGGTCCGCCGCAACCAACAGGTGCAGCAGATATACATGGGGGCGGTGAGCTAGTACATGGTCGCGCTCGAACTGAAAGGCATTCATACTTATTACGGTTTCAGTCACGTGCTGCATGGCGTTTCAATGAAGGTGGAAATGGGGAAAATAGTTGCCCTGTTGGGCAGGAACGGGGTTGGCAAGACCACAACCCTTAGGTCCATCATGGGCCTTGCGCCCATCGCTGAGGGTGTAATAATCTACCAGGGCCAGCCAATCCATCACCAGGCCCCGCACGTGATTGCAAGGCTTGGAATCGGCTATGTCCCTCAGGGACGGCGGCTGTTTAAGTCCCTCACGGTCAAAGAGCACTTAGACGTGTTTGCCAGGGGAAGTGGTCCGTGGAATCGCGAGAAAGTGCTTGAGCTGTTTCCACGCCTGAAGGAGAGGTTGAAGCACAGGGGCAACGAGCTATCTGGTGGGGAGCAACAAATGCTGGCAATAGCCCGAGCTCTGATAACGAATCCTAGCCTTCTTATTATGGATGAACCCACCGAGGGACTTGCCCCAATTGTTGTTGCGGAGGTAGGTCGCCTGATCAAGAGCATCAGGGATCAGGGGTACCCAATTCTGCTCACGGAGCAAAAGCTCAAGTTCGCTTTGGACATTGCAGACGAAGTGTACGTGATGTCCAAGGGCCAAATAGTGTTTCACGGAACCCCAGAGGAGCTCATGGCGGACCAAGAAACCATGAAGACGCATCTTGGAGTATAGCCCTACGGATTGGACGGTGATGTAGTCAATGAAGGTGAAGGTAGCGGTAGTTCAAACCCGTCTCCACGAAGGGGAGCGGTGCAACCAGGTGAACATGGAGCGCGCCATGAGTTACTTGGATCAGGCAGTGCGGCAAGGGGCGCAGCTCGTGTGCTTTCCTGAAACGTTCCCCGGTCCGTGGAAGGAGCCCCTGGACTTTTGTCCTCACTTGGAGCTGGCTCAAGCAGCAAAGGAGAAGGGGGTCTATCTGATTTACGGCACTGCCGAAAGGGCCGAAAAGGCTCCCGACAGGCATTACATCGTTGAGGTGCTGGTGGGTCCAAACGGTGAAACAGTTGGCAAGTACAGGCGTACAAGTCCGCCCGGGCCTTGGATCTACCGGCGGAGCCGCCTATGGGACTTGAACTACCTGGAAGCTGATGAGCTGCCAGTGTTCAAGACCGACCTGGGTGTAATCGGGATACTGGTTTGTAGCGAAGTGTACGTTCCCGAGCTTAGTCGCGTGCTGGCGCTAAAAGGAGCAGAGATTGTGTTCTATCCAGCTGGGATTTACAAGGCGCAGCTCTACGACACTTGGAGGCTGCTCATACACGCCAGGGCCATTGAAAACCTGATGTATACGGCAACTTCCCAAAACATCCTTGGCACTGAGCGCGGCCTTGCGATGATTGCTGGGCCTGAAAAGGTGCTTGCCGAGTCAGACGAAGAGGGGGTGGTCTGCGCAGTGCTGGACCTGGACCGCATCGGGGAGATGCGGGAAGCGCAAGACGCTTACGTGCTTCCAATGCCCTATGCGACCAAACCCGGGTTGCTCAAATACTGGCGGAGGCCACAACTCTACGGCGACCTGGTGAAGTGAGGAGGATGCAGCATGTGCAATCCCAGAAGCGAAATAAGAGACGGAATGAGGATAGACTGGAACGTGGCAATACCCATGGATGACGGGGTTGTGCTGAGGGCAGACGTGTTCCGTCCCATTCAGGAGGGTAAATACCCCGTCATAATGAGCTATGGGCCGTACGGCAAGGGGCTGGCTTTTCAAGACGGATATCCCAGCGCGTGGAACAAGATGGTGGCTGAACATCCAGATGTGCCATACGGCTCCACCAACAAGTACCAGAGCTGGGAGGTAGTTGACCCAGAGAAGTGGGTGCCCGACGGTTATGTGGTGATCCGGGTTGACTCAAGGGGTTGTGGGATGTCTCCTGGTTACGTGGATCCCTTCTCTGCTCGGGAAACCCAAGACTTATACGAGTGCATAGAATGGGCAGCAGCCCAACCGTGGTCCAATGGGAAGGTCGGCTTGAACGGCATCTCCTATTACGCCATGAACCAGTGGATGGTAGCGTCCTTACAGCCCCCACACCTTACTGCCATGTGCATTTGGGAGGGTGCTGCTGATTGGTACAGGGACGCCACGCATCATGGGGGAATCCTTTCGACGTTTTGGGCCCATTGGTACGACATGCAGGTGAAGACTGTGCAGTACGGGCTTGGACAGCGAGGGCCTCGGAGCAGGGTAACCGGCGAGCCCGTATGTGGCGAAGTTACGCTTTCCGACAAGGAACTTGCCGCCAATAGGTGTGACTTTGGGGACGAAATCCTGGCGCACCCGTTGGACGACGAGTACCACAGGATTCGTTCTGCGAAGTGGGACAAGATTACCGTACCGTTCCTCTCAGCCGCCAACTGGGGTGGGCAGGGATTGCATTTGAGAGGAAACATCGAAGGATTTGTGCGGGCTGCGTCGAAACAAAAGTGGCTCGAGGTACACGGCCTGGAGCATTGGACCCACTTCTACACTGACTACGGTCTCAAACTGCAGAAGCGGTTTTTCGGCTACTTCCTAAAGGGTGAGCAGAACGGATGGGACAGACAGCCCAGGGTGCTTCTTCAGGTGCGGCACCTCGGCGGGTTTGAGGAACGCTACGAGGATGATTGGCCAATTCCCAGGACCCAGTGGACAAAGTTCTACCTGCACCCTAACGGCCACTTGCTTTGTACCGAGCCACCCACCGTTTCTGGTGAAGTGAGCTTCGACGCAATGGGAGACGGTGTCACGTTCATCTCAGCGCCTCTCCAAAAGGAGACGGAGATCACTGGCCCAATCGCGGTGAAGCTGTGGGTGAGCTCCACAACAACTGACGCGGACCTCTTCGTTGTGTTCAGAGTGTTCACGCCTGACTTGCGTGAGGTCACTTTCCAGGGTGCTATAGATCCTCACACTCCAATTGCCCAAGGATGGCTCCGGGCGTCCCATCGCAAGACCGACCCGGCGCTATCTCTGCCTTACCGGCCTTACCACACACACGACGAAGTCTGGCCCTTGGAGCCAGGGGTTCCAGTGGAAGTGGACGTTGAAGTGTGGCCCACGTCAATTGTGGTTCCAGCGGGCTACCGTCTTGCCCTAACGGTACGAGGTAAGGATTACCAGTATGCCAAGAGCACTGGAATCAGAATGACGCACTTTAAGAACGAGATGTTGGGCTGCGGGCCATTCCTCCATGACGATCCAAGGGACCGCAAACCGGAAATCTTCAGCGGTTGCACCACAATACACATAAGTCCGGCGCAGGCGGCCTACGTCCTGCTACCGGTAATTCCGCCTAAGTGAAAACTGGAAAGGAGCGGCTGATGTGAAGAACATCTTCGACCTGACTGGAAAAGTTGCGCTGGTGACTGGTGCAGCCCAAGGCATTGGAAGAGAAATTGCCCTGGGATATGCCCAGTTCGGGGCCGATGTGGCCATTGCAGACCTGCAAGCAGATAAAATGCAGTCGGTGAAGCAAGAAATCGAAGAAATTGGGGTTAAGTGCATTGCGGTACCTGTGGACTTGGGCGATGTCTCTGCTATATACAATATGGTTAACACCGTCGTAAAGGAGCTGGGCAAGCTTGACATCATGGCCAACATTGCAGGAGTGAACGTGCACAAGCCAGCCCTAGAAATGACCGAAAAGGATTGGGATTTTGTTCTGGACATCAACTTGAAGTCCTTGTTCTTCTGTTGCCAGGCTGCCGCCAAGCACATGCTGGAGCGGGGCTACGGAAGGATAATTAACATGAGCTCCTCTTTTGGCATTGTGGGGTTTGAGAACAGGTCCGCGTACGCCGCAAGCAAGGCGGCGGTATCCAACCTCACCAAGACCCTTGCGCTTGAATGGTCTCCGAGGGGCGTCAACGTTAACGCAATTGCGCCTGGTCCCGTAAGGACACCAGCAAGGGAACAACTTTTCTCTGATCCGGCGTTCATGAGTGGCTTGTTAGCCAAGCTTCCCGTCAAGAGGGTTGCGACTCCCTCTGACATTGTGGGCGTGGCGGTGTTCTTGGCTAGCGAGGCCTCGAGCTTCGTGACGGGAGCCACAATTCTTGTGGACGGCGGGTACTGTGCACATTGAGATCGTAGGGGGAGATGCAAGAGTTGGTAGCAGTTGACATACATACCCATGCTATACCACTCGAGCTTTGTGAAGTCATCCGAGACCATCCAGACAAAATGCAAGCGAGGATCGAGAGGGATTCCGAGGGCAACGAGATAATTCGGCATGACCAGGGATACTGCTATCCCCTTTACAAGGGGTTTTATGACCCTCAGGCAAGACTCGCTGACATGGACAAGAGGCAAATCCATACTGACGTGATGTCCGTGTCTCCCACAATGTATTACTACTGGTTGGACTCTGAGACCTGCGCTGAGATTTCCCGTTTGTGTAACGATGCAATGGCCAGAATGGCCAGTGCCTGTCCTTCAAGGCTCAAGGCTGCAGCCACTGTGCCAATGCAAGACGTGGAGGCTGCAGTGCGCGAGCTCAAGAGGGTTGTGGAAAGGCACGGCATGAAGATGGTGTCTATTGGTACCAGCGTTGAGGGAAAGAACCTGGATGCTACAGAGTTCTTGCCGTTCTTCAAGCTTGCAGAAGAACTTGGGGTGGTCATATTGTTCCACCCCTACTACGTGGGTGCAAGGCGAGAACTTCAAGACTACTACCTGACTAACATTGTAGGCAACCCTCTGGAGACAGCGGTTTGTATTGCTCGATTGATCCTCGGAGGCGTGTTGGAACAGTGCCCCAGGCTTAAGCTGGTGTTCGTGCACGGAGGTGGATTCCTACCGTACCAGTGGGGAAGGGTTCGCCACGGTTACTCAGTGAGGCAAGAACCTAAGGTAGTGGTGAAAGGCCAAAGCCTTGATAAGTACTTGTCTGCTGTCCACTTCGACACCATAACCCATTGGGTACCAGCCCTGGAGTTCCTGGGCAACAGCTATGGCTGGGACAAAGTGCTTTTGGGCAGCGACTACCCCTTTGATATGGCGGACCCTGACCCTGTGAAAACTGTCATGGCTCTCAATGCAGACGAGACGGCGAAGTTGGCAGTGCTGGAGGGCAATGCTGCAAGGTTGCTGGGAACCAAGTGACCCAAAGTAGACCGGGGAGGTGAACCAATGTACTTCGAAGACCCAAGACTGCTAGAGATAGACTTGACGAATAAGGTGAGCCGAGTCCGGACGCTGGACCAGTCCACCGTAAGAAAGTACGTGGGCGGGAGAGCCCTTGGGAGCAAGTTGTTGTTTGACCTCTTGCCAAGGGGAGTAGATCCTTTGGCCCCTGAAAACCTGCTGCTTGTGCTTGTGGGCCCTGTGACTGGGACACTGGTTCCAACTAGCAGCAAGTACGTGGTGGTCAGCAAATCTCCCTTGACCGGAGGGTTTGTTGACTCGTATTCAAGCGGTTGTATTGCCCCGCAGATCAGGCACTGTGGGTTGGTGGGGCTGGCAGTCTCCGGCAAGGCAAGCAGCCCGGTCTACCTGTTTGTGAAGGACGGACAGGTGGAGTTCAGGGATGCTTCACACCTTTGGGGAAGGAACACCATCGAGGCAGAAGACCAGATCAAGCGCGAAACTTCAGCCGAAGCGGGCGTGATGGTTATTGGTCCTGCCGGCGAGAACATGGTAAGATATGCCAGCATCAACAGTGACCACTACCGCCAAGCCGCTCGGGGCGGAGTTGGCGCAGTGATGGGTGCCAAGAACCTGAAGGGAATTGCCGTGTTGGGCAGCGGCCCGATCGTACCAGCCCAGCCAGAGAAGATCAAGACGCGCTACCTGGAGCACCTGGCAAGATTGAGGTCCAGCGTGACCGGACAGGCGCGCAAGAAATACGGCACTCCGATGACTTTGAACATAACCAATAACGCGGGCATGCTTCCAGTCAGGAACTTCACTGCCTCCACTTTTCCAGAAGCCGAAGACAACATTGATGGGCCTGGGGTGGCTAAGCTGGTTGTGAAGTCACGTTCCTGCTGGGGGTGCATGATTGCGTGTTCCAAGATCACGGCAGTGAACGAGGGGTCTTTCTCCGGTGACGTGGTTGAGGGACCAGAGTATGAAACCCTTGGGCTTCTTGGCGCAAACGTGGGTGTGACCTACCTGCCCGCAGTGATCAGAGCCAATATCCTATGCGATGAGCTGGGGCTGGATACGATTTCTACGGGATGCTGCATTGGTTTTCTCATGGAATGCTTCCAAAGAGGGATCCTTTCTGAAAAGGAGATCGGCGTTTCCAACCCTTCTTTCGGAAACTACAATGCAGTGATCGAGCTGATCAAGATGATTGCTTACAGGCAGGGCATTGGTGATGTCCTGGCAGAAGGAGTAAAGCGTGCTGCCGAAGCTATTGGCAAGGGGAGCCACAAGTTTGCCATGCATGTGAAGGGGATGGAGTTCCCTGCCTACGAGCCTCGCAGGGCCTTTGGGGCTTGCCTGTCTTACGCAGTCTCCCCTCGTGGCGCTTGCCACCGGCGGGCATGGCCTCCAGCCAAGGAGGTGCTAGGTGGTGTGCCGCCCTTTACCACTGAAGGGAAGGCCGCTTTGGTGAAGAGAATGTACGACGAGAACACCATACTCCATTCGCTGCTGGTATGCGATTTTCCAAACAAGTTCATCCCGGTGACTATCGAAGACTACGCAGACTACCTTAGCCTTGTAACGGGTGTCGCGTTCACTTCTGACGACCTGTGGCTCCTGGCTGACAGGGCAGAGACTCAAATCAGATTGTTTAATTTGAGAGAGGGGTTCACCAGGGCTGACGACACCCTCCCAGATAGGGTCTTTGAGGAAGTGCTGCCAGACGGCGGCGCAAAGGGGCAGAGGTTTACCAGACAAGACCTTGAGAAGATGCTGGACGAGTATTACCAGGCGAGGAAATGGGACCTTCAAGGAGTGCCCTTGCCCGAGACCTTGAAGGAACTGGGGATTGTGGAATAAAGTGAGCGGACCTAACAGGTGAACAGCGCGGGAGGCAAAGACATGAAGAGGGTAACCGTTGATGCACAGAAATGCGTAGGCTGCAGGGTTTGCGAAATGGTGTGCTCTTCAACTCACTTTGGGGCCTACTCCCACGACTTGTCTAGAATTAGAGTGGTCCACACATACCCAATTCCGTCGGCACCTGTTGTATGCCGGCAGTGCGATGATCCCAAGTGCGTCGAAGCGTGCCCAACAGGAGCGCTGGTTCGCGGAGAATGGGTGGAATACCACGAGGACCAGTGCATTTCATGCAACCTGTGCGTGGAAGCCTGTCCCTACAACGAGATTTGGCCTGGCCCTGGTGAGAAGGTGCTTAAGTGCGACACGTGCCAAGGCACGTTCCAGTGCGTGGAGGCTTGTCCCGAACAGGCCTTGGGAATAGCCGAAGGGTGAGGCTGCATGAAGGTGAAGGTGAAGCGGCTGGCAGTGGCCGAGTTCCTTCCCCGGGAAATGGAGGTCACACTTCGGGATGGCGGGAGCATGATGGATTTGGTGAATGCCCTGTGTGAAATGTTTGGAAATGCCGTGAGGCGCGAGCTGATGGATGGTGACCGCTTCAAGGAAGGAATTGTGGTGCTTGTAAACGGCGCAAGTTGCTGTTCGCAAGCCGTTAGCGACGTTCGCCTTGCGGATGGTGCCGAGGTTTTCATTTCCACTATGGTGTGCGGCGGATAAGGCTCAGAGCGACACCTCCCTGAATGGGTTGCCTGCCCCTGCCCTGCGTTTGGGGGCAGCCTGGCAAAACCTCCAGGCTACCCCCGATCTTATGCTCGTGGCTCACGACTGTCCTACGCTGCCAGCCCTTAATTAGAGCCGAGCAGTCCTAGCTGGTTCAGGAGCATGAGAGGAACCCATTCTCATAATATAAGTTGAGTATTGATGGGATGGGGATGAACACAGGGTTCAGCTTGGAGCGGGCACAAGTTAGGGGCGAGGAATCGTTGAAGTTGTTCCGTCTTGGGTTGGTCCCTGCTGCTTTCTCTCAGGCGGTGTACCATGTGCTGGCCAGGGAAGGCGTGGAGGCGTTGATCATCTTATCGCCAGCAGAAAAGTACGTGTGCGTTGGGTACTTCCAAAACCCGCGAGCCAGTGTGGACGTTGAGTACTGTAGGGCCAAGGGGATACCGGTGTTCCGAAGGGAAGTCGGCGGAGGAGCGGTGCTCCTAGACTCGGGGCAAGTGTTTTACCAACTCGTGCTCAGGTCAGATAACCCAGTGCTGCCTCCTACAGTGATGGCGATGTATGAGAAGTTCTCTTGGCCTCCCGTTCAGACTTACAGGAGGTTCGGCATCCCTGCTTTCCATCGACCGGTCAACGACATTGTCACCGGATCCGGCAGGAAGATTAGCGGTCAGGGAGGGGCTGACATTGGCCCGTGTCAGGTGTTTGTTGGGAACATAATCCTGGACTTCGACTATGAGACCATGAGCCGGGCTTTGAAGGTGCCGGATGAAAAGTTGCGTGATAAGGTGTACAAGACCATGCGCCAAAACTTAACGACCATGAAGAACGAGCTAGGCACATTGCCGGACCGGGAAGCGGTTGAGGATGTGCTTGTAGAAGAGTTTTCCAAGCTACTGGACCCTTTGGAGGAATCGTCCTTGCCCCAGGGCATAATGCCAAAGATCCATGAGATGGGACGATGGCTTCAGTCCGAGGCATTTGTGTTTGCTTGTTGTTCTAGGAGCAGGAGTCCTGTGAAAGTTAGAGAAGGGTTGTTTTTGGGCAGAGCAGACGTTAAAGCCCCTGGTGGCCTTGTATCTGTTGACGTGACCGTGGAGGAGGGCACCATAAAGGAGCTCGCTCTTTACGGGGACTTTACCCTTCGTCCCAAGGACTCTTTCTTGGAAATATCCAGGGCGCTGCAAGGTGCTACAGCTGACCCCATGGTGCTTCGGGGAAAAGTCGAGGGGGTATATCGGCTGCGGTCGATAGAGTCGCCTGGAGTGTCTCCTGAGCACATTGCCATGGCGGTGATGAAGGCATGTGGCAAAGGATCGACTGACTAAGCTGCGCAAGACTCCCCCAATGGACGTATAGGTCCGGTAAGGGCCAAGAGGCCTTTCCAGGGCCTTGCGAGTTTCTCAGGGTAGCTTTCTGTAATTTGGACCAAATGCCAAGACGAGGGGTTTCACAAGGTTGGGAGGAATTCTGGATGACGTGGCGAATAGATGGGGATAAACAGGTTGGTCCACTGAGCTGACCAGCTCGCACTTGCCCCAACCAGCTGGCGAAATCTTGGAATGAAGGGAGGGAGTTCTTTTTTTCTTCCTGGTCGGTCAGATGATCAATCAGCTCTGCGAAGAGACTTCAACTGTCATAGAAAGGAGGGCGAGAAACCCGCATGAGACTTCCTTTGGGAATAATGGCTGTCCTTGCCCTGCTGCCAGTTGTTGCTGCAGTAGTGTTAATGACGGTATACAGGTGGCCGGGCAAGAAGGCCATGCCAGTTACATGGGCAGTGGCCGTGGTGATTGCTGGCCTGTTTTGGCGTATGGACCAGGCTTGGCTGGCAGCCTCCACCATATACGGGTTTCTTTCTGCAATTAACATCCTTGTCATCGTGTTTGGCGCAATCCTCGTGATGAATACGCTTCAATACAGCGGTGCTATGTCGTCCATCAAGCGCGGCTTTTACGGGATAACCCCGGATAGACGTGCCCAGGCCTTGATCGTGGGTTGGCTCTTCGGTGCCCTTATAGAGGGGGCTGCTGGGTTTGGCACTCCCGCCGCATTGGCAGGTCCCCTGATGGTAGGGCTAGGCTTTCCGCCCCTTGCGGCTGCAATGGTCGCACTCATATACAACAGCACGCCAGTCTCCTTTGGAGCAGTCGGCACTCCAATTCTAGCTGGTGTGAATTCCGCCATTGGCAACCTTATTGGGAAGGAATTACCATTGGACTACCTGAGAATTCAGGGCACGTATGTGGCACTAATCCATGGCATTTGTGGGACGTTCATAACCCTTGTAGGCGTATGCCTGATGACCAAGTTCTTCGGTGAGCGAAAGTCAATCCAGGATGGGCTGGAAATATGGCCGTTTGCTGTATTCTCAGGACTTGCATTCACCATTCCATACGTGCTGCTGTCGCTCATCAGTCCAGAACTCCCGTCCCTGGCGGGAGCAACCCTCGGGCTTGCCATAGTGATGTACGCTGCTTCCAAGAAGTTCTTACTGCCAAGCAAAGTCTGGGATTTCCCTGCTAGAGAGAAGTGGGAGTCGGACTGGGTTGGTAGTCTGGAGCCCGGGGAACGGGAAGACACTGGAGATGCTGGCATGCCCCTTTGGCTAGCCTGGACGCCGTACTTGCTTATCGTGGCAATCCTGGTTCTGACTAGGTTAAGGAACCTTCCTTATGGCAACATGTTAAAGGCAGCGTGGACGCTGACAGTGCCCAATATCTTGGGCACCAACATCAGTTACACGGTCCAGCCCCTATACCTGCCCGGACTGGTTCCGTTCACCCTAGTGGCATGCGT
This sequence comes from Bacillota bacterium, assembly GCA_049718765.1. Classification (GTDB taxonomy): domain Bacteria; phylum Bacillota; class Sulfobacillia; order DUMF01; family DUMF01; genus JBNARI01. The sequence continues at coordinate 75,307 of JBNARI010000007.1, forward strand.
TACCTTCGTGATACACCGCATGAAGTGCAGTGCTATCAGGGAAACGTTCTCCAACACGTTCCAACAGCTTGCGCCGGCCACCATCGCGTTGCTGTTTGCAGTGGCTGCAGTGGAGGTCATGAAGGCTTCAGGCAACAACGCCCTCAAAATGGACAGCATGTTAATAACCATGTCCAAGGCCGCAGCTGCAATTTTCGGGAAGGCGTGGCCCATTTGCGCACCCTTTGTGGGAGTTCTCGGAGCGTTTGTAGCCGGATCAAACACGGTGTCCAATATCTTGTTCGCAGGGTTTCAGTACGAGGTGGCAAAGCAGCTTGGAATATCCAGGCTGGTTGTTGTGGCGCTTCAGGTAGTGGGCGGTGCTGTGGGCAACATGATCTGCGTGCACAACGTTGTTGCGGCGTGCACAACTGTTGGCATCCAAGCTGCGGAGGGAACGATCATCAAGAGGAACCTCATTCCCACAGTAATCTACTGCTTGGCCGCTGGGTTGATCGGGCTTGTGATTGCATACGTGATTGCGCCGGGTTTGCTATGAAGTGTAAGCTGTGTTGACTGAACGCTTTGGCGCAGTGGCCTTGCCAACACAGGGCTGCTGTGCCAAAGGACTCCTCAATGGACTGGGGGAGGGATGAACCAAGTTGAACAGGAGCTGTCTTGAACAGTCAGGCGTACCAGGATGTTAACCGACCTCGAGGGCAGCATTTGCGCTTGAACATCTGCCAGACTATGCGATGCGCTCTAGCAATACCGCCGAAGCATCTCAAATAGTGAGGTTGGCAAACGAAGTTGTCATTCAAGTGGTACAACGGGGGCAGGTACAGGCTTGAGCGGGTGCAGCGGGCCAATTAAGGGTGGAACAGTTCTGGACTTAAGCTAGGGTGAGTTCCCTCTAGGAAGTGAGAACCAGTTTCATCTGTAAAACCTGGTGGCTTTCGAGGTATTGCTGTGTCAGCTATTGGCAGCAACATCATTGAGAGTAGAAGGGAGGCTGCGGGGCCTAAAGTGACGAATCACTCGGCATTATGTCATGGAGCTGGAGGTGGTTTGCCCAATCGGAGAAATGATCAGAACGGAAAGCAAGACTCTTGAGTACGCCGCTGGTTTCCACTTCACGAGGCTTATGGTTGGCTAAGAAGACACTCTGAGCATCGTGAACACAGGCAACCCTCAAGCTCATTCCTGCACCTGAGTTTGGGCAAGCCATGCTGGTCGTGTTCAACTACAATCCTATTGCCGTAAAGCCCCCTATTCAAATGAACCCTGGATTCTCTTGACGGGCTAACCACTTACAGTTGTGTCAGCGTTGTTTCCTCAGGCATACAGTATCGGGGGTAACTGCCACAACGCTTGATCTTGTGTATGCTGAGGGTGCGTATTCCGATTGAACTGTCCACGCAATCCGATTTGAACTGTCCAGTAGATCCGATTTGAATCGACCAGTGAATCCG
>JBNARI010000008.1:0-62236 GCA_049718765.1 Bacillota bacterium
CCAAGCAGGATTTGCGAGAACTTGCCCTTTCATTCCTCACGGGGGTGATTGCAGGGCTAATCATCAGGGCAATGCTCCTTGCTTTCTAACTTTCCCCCACCGCAGCACGTAGGCAACGCTCCGGCTTCTCTGCTTCCATCGCTGTCTGGTGACCACTGTGTGCAGCCTGCTTTTTGCGAACGCACGTTCGGTTTGGCCTCATTGCCGGCTTTTCCCAGCACCATTCTAGTACCCTGCGTGCATTATGTAAACATCCTGGGCAAACGGATGGGTATGGGTTACCCATTCCATGCCCATCCCAGGCCAAACCCAGGCTCATCAAGTAACCTCTGCCACACTCTGCCAGGGCTTCCATTTATACCGTGCCCTAGGACGGGCGTTTCTTTGGGCAGGCAAATTTCATCCTTCGAGAAGCAAATCGCTCGTCCTGGGCCATTCTAGACGCATCTACGCATGGTGGGGGCATTCCCCTAGGCGTGGCCGGGAGTTCCTCGCCAGCATGGATGCCCATCCCGAAAGTTGTCAGAAGCTTTGCTTAACTCGTTAGGAGCCCTAGAGCGGCCTTAAGAAATCCGGACGTACTAGAAAGTCATGCCGAGCCACAATCTCGCCTCTCAACGGACTTTATTCGCTCCACTATGGGGACCAACCCCGCCAGGATAGCCCCGGAACCCGCTAGCAGAGCGAGATTCCTGTATGCTTTGTACCGACAGGAAGCGAGAGTGTTAAGTGCCCAGTTGTAACTTTCGAGGGTAACGTGGTATCCCAAGACTGTCTCGGCATACTTCTCGGCTTCCCGCTTGAAATCGTGCGAACGGAGAACGCAGGAGATCAATTGTGACTCGTCCCCATTCCATTCCGCTCCCTCTCCCCACCATACCCACGGGGCGTACTTGCTCTTGTCGCCGTGCTCCCAGGCGTGTCTGTCTCTTGCCTGCTGGGCGATTCGTGCGATAGCTGCTTGCCCTTCAGGGGTGCGGGCAAACTTCTCCACGTCGGCTACAGACACGAAACGCTCATATGCCTGCTTCACCGCACGAGCTTGTAGGTATGGCGGTATCAGGAACGCAAAGATGATGATCCCTGCACCGATCCAGACGCATATAGCCAGCCTTCTCATCGATCCCACCCTCGTTTTTTTCGCGATGCCACAGTAAGTTTCCTCCTGGCGTCCTGAACTTTCCTGACCCTGTTTCGCTTTGGCAGAAGGGCATTCAGGGGAGACGGCAGGGCATGTTGTTCCTTTGGTGGGGGCATTCCCCCAAGCGGTGCGGCGGGATTCCTTGCCGGATGGGATGCCCAACCCATGCCCATGGGTTACCTAACCGTTAGGCGTGGGTTTGCCATGGGTCACCTAACCGTTAAGGAGCTTCCTCACCCGCTGTTTTCTGGGCAGAAGCTGATTAACAGGGCTTGCCAGCTGGTGTTGCTGCTTGATGTCTCCCTGCGTCAAGGCGACATATCGCCTGGTCATAGTCAAGTCGGTGTGGCCCATTATCCGCTGCAAGGCCAGTGCGTTTCCTCCACACCGCAGAAAGCCCAGGGCAAAGGCGTGCCTCAGGTCATAAGGTCGAATCTTCACGCCAAGCCGTGCCGAATAGCCTCGCAGCCTGTCCCTCCAGGTCTGACGGCTGAGCGGCTGGCCCTCACAGGTGCAGAAAACAGGCGTGTTCTCTTTCCAGCCGGGGTGCCTGGCTTGCAGCAAACGCCTTATGGCCTCCGCTGTCACGGGGGAAATTGGCAGGGTGCGTGATACCCTCGTTTTGGCCGTATCCGCACGCACGTAAACTTCCAGGGAACGCAAATTTACGTCTGTCGGCAGCAGGGAAAACGCCTCTTTGGGGCGAATTCCAGTATCGAGCGTGAGCAAGATCAGGGCGTAATCCCTCAGGCCAGCAAATGTGTGCTGGTCAGGCAGGGTGAGGAGCTTCTTCAGGGTGTCGCTGTCGAGGCTCACAACCCTGCCCTCTGCTTTCTTCCTGCGGAAGTCCTCAAGCGGATTTTCGGGGAAGATGCCTTCCCGAACGCACCAGCCAAGAAACTGCTTGAGATAGGTCAGTCGCAGGTTGTACGTGGCGGGCTTGACAGGCTCCCCCAGGAACGAATACACCGCCTGTTTCAGGTCACTGCCCTTCCAGGCGTCAGGGTACCGCTTGAAGAACAGGCCCACCAGCCTTGAATAATCCTTCAACGTCGTTTCACTCCTGCCCTGGGCCTGCTTCCAGCACAGGAACAGTTGCAGGGCCTCCTGCCAGGTGGCAGGTGCTTCACTCTTGAGACGCAGAACTTTGGCCTTACCCATAACAAATCACCCCTCCCGGTGGCACCCTGCCCACCAGAAGGGGATGGGAATCCTTTAAGGTCGTGAGCTTTACGGGATTCGCACTTTTCACGCCTGCCAGCAGAAACTTCCATCATCAGGAAAGCCCCTGCTATGCTAAGAATTGGTGCGGGCGGAGGGATTTGAACCCTCACGAGCGGTAGCTCACAGGATCCTAAGTCCTGCGCGTCTGCCAGTTCCGCCACACCCGCACATTACGGCCACTTCAAACCTGGGGAGTATCATCTGCGCTTAAGAATGGTGGGCCATGAAGGAATCGAACCTTCGACACCCCGCTTAAAAGGCGGGTGCTCTACCCCTGAGCTAATGGCCCACACTGGCTGGGGCGGCAGGATTCGAACCTGCGGAATGTCGGCTCCAAAGGCCGATGCCTTACCGCTTGGCTACGCCCCAGCACCTGTTCATTTGCTGGCGCGCCCGGCAGGATTTGAACCTGCGGCCTTCAGATTCGAAGTCTGCGGCTCTATCCGGGCTGAGCTACGGGCGCCCAATGAACCCCTTTAATTGGGGAAACATCACGTTGGGGTGAGTGACGGGGATCGAACCCGTAACCTTGGGAGCCACAGTCCCACGCTCTAACCAGTTGAGCTACACTCACCACATGGCGCGCCTGGCAGGAATCGAACCTGCGGCTCCCTGCTTAGAAGGCAGGTGCTCTATCCCCTGAGCTACAGGCGCTCTTCTGGAGCGGGTGATGGGAATCGAACCCACGTTACCAGCTTGGAAGGCTGGCGCTCTACCATTGAGCTACACCCGCGAAATCTTCGCCCCCATTTTGGGGGCGCGCACATTATACTATAGCAAAAGACTTTCCTGCAGTCAAAGCGTTGCCACTGCCTAAGCCGCGCAGCGGAAGCTGGTCGGGGCGCCGGGACTCGAACCCGGGACCTCTTGGTCCCAAACCAAGCGCGCTACCAAACTGCGCTACGCCCCGCTTCACACACTGCTCTTTGATTATAGAATGACCTGGACCGCGCGTCAAATGATGGACGTACCAAAATAGCAGCCTTGATAAGCTTTTGGACTGGCTTTGCAGCTGGCAAGTAATTTTATCCGCAACCCTCGATATGTAATATAATGGTACCAAGGACACTCCGGGGGTCTGGCACTATCACTGAAAAACAGGCAAACAAGTTTTGGGTCAGTTTAGGCTGGCTGCGCCTCGGCACGGTCATCTGGCTGGTAACCATGTGTTTGTTCCACTCAGTGGCGATCGGCGAGGCAACTCCTACCGGATGGGCAACTGCGGCGATCCTGGGACTATCCCTGGGATGCTTGACCGCACTGGGTATACGTACCCCTTCGAGCAAAGGCCGCTGGTTGGAGTTGGTTTCCCTGCCTGTGGAAACCATGGTCAATTACGTGCTTCTGTCCCTTACAGGAAGTCTGGAAAGTCCCTTTACGTTCGTGGTCCTTCTAACGCCCCTCACATATGGCATTCGCGGAGGAACTTCCATGGCGTTCGTTTCCGCAACAGTAAACACAGCGTTGGTGGCTTCTCTGATACTCAGATCTCCATGGCCACCTGCCTACCGCGCACTGTGCGGTGCCATTACTTTGATAGGCGTCATGTGGGGTGAAACAGCTGCAATCGTTTACCTGGTCAAGCTGTACTCCGCTCAGCAGCGGGAGCTGACGTATCTCGCAGAACGTGACCCTCTCACAGGGCTGTTCAACCGACGGGTACTGATACAAAAGATGCACTCGTTCATCCTGAGGGGAAACCCTTTCTGCCTCATCTTGGTAGACCTGGACCGCTTTAAGGACGTTAATGACATTTTGGGACACCTGGTAGGGGACGAGATACTCCAACAACTCGCTGGTCTCATGCAACGAACCATCAGGTCCAGCGACGTCCTGGCTCGCTATGGGGGCGACGAGTTTGCCATCGTACTTGAAGGCCAGCACGATGACGCACTGATAGTGCTACTGCGCCTCAAAGAGGCAGTGCGCAGTTTGGGAGCCACTCGCGGCTTCGAGCTAGATCTCTCGGGTGGAATAGCCAGTTGGCCTAACGACGCCCATGCTCCCCTTGAATTGCTCCAAATCGCCGATGCTCGCCTCTACAAGGCTAAACAGCAGGCCCAGTGCGCCAAGCAACCTTAGCTAATTCTTATTTCCTCCTAAGGCCCGTCTCATGTTAGACCTTGATAATTAAACTGGCCCACAGGAAAATCAAGGGCCCAAGAGGAGGAACAGCATGATGACGAACACAATGTCGAAAATACTAATAGCGGTGGTCCTGGTCGCGCTGGTGGCTGCGCTGGCAGCGCCTGCCTTGGCAGCGACACTCACACCGGAACAAGAAAACGAGCTTGCCGTGATTCAAAATCAAATTGCTGACTTGCGGAAACAAATGATAGACAAGCTAGCAGAGTACGGCCAGATCACCCAAGACCAGGCCGATCAAATGAAGGCTAGAATCGACGCAAGCCAAGGGTACCTGACAGGTTGCCCTTGTGGCGCAGGATGGGGCATGTACGGGGGCAGGTTCCGAAGCAGGTTTCAAGTCCAGTAACCTGGCCTATGATGCCAGGAGCAGGGTAGGCAGCAGTCCTGCCCTGCTCCTTGAGTTGTAGCCACTCTTAAGTAAGCCTTATGATTTGGGGCTGCAGTTCCCCTTTACTGACCTCGATGTAGCCAAGGGTGTTGCCAGAGGAGCTGCGACCTATGCTGACGCTACCTGGATTAAAGAAAAGCCTGGGCCCAAGCCAAGCCGCGTAAGGTACATGGGTGTGACCAAACACCACGCAGTCAACATCCCTGTCAGTCGCAACCTTGATCAGGTCATCCAGAGTCCTCTTCACCAAGTGCATGTGACCGTGGGTAATGAAGAAGCGCTTGCCCTCTATTTCCACAGTCAGCTCTCTTGGCCCTTTGGGACCAATGTCGCAATTCCCTCCCACAGCGTAACAAGGCAGTTGGCACCTTTGTGCGAGGTATAAACCATCCTTGTAAAAGTCTCCTGCGTGTATCAGCGCGTCGCAGTCCTTCAGAAAGTTGACTGCTTCTTCCAGGGCTCTGGTATTCCCGTGGGAGTCGCTTACTACCCCTATGATCAAGGGATCTCACCACCCAGAAGTGCATCCCTTAGCCTGACGATCGCCTTCATCCTGTGACTGTACTTGTCCTTCTCCCAGCTCTCCATTTCCCCGAAAGTGCGACTGCTTCCCTGGGGGATGAACACCGGGTCGTACCCAAAACCATTCATGCCCCGCGGTGACAGGGCAATGTGTCCATCGCACGTTCCTGTAAACACACGTTCGCAGCCATGGAAAACCAGTGCTACTACGCAAACAAACCTGGCTGTTCTTCTTTCCTCAGGTACTCCTCGCAAGTTCCTGAGCAGTAAGTCAATGTTGTCCCGGTCAGTACAACCTTCCCCAGCGTACCTTGCGCTTATCACTCCAGGAGCACCGCCCAGAGCGTCCACTTCTAGCCCCGAGTCGTCTGCCACTGAGGGTAGGCCGGTGGCTTGCCAAGCTACACGCGCCTTGGCCAGTGCGTTTTCTGCAAAGCTCTTCTCCCCCTCTGGTGGCAGCTTGACCCCATGGCAATCACCCAGGGACAACAGTTCAAACTCAGGAAGCAACCTCCTGAATTCCTCAATCTTTCCGCGGTTGCTGGTTGCCACAAGCAGTCTGCTGCACCGCTCTAGCATTGATCTCTGCCCCAACTGGCCCTAACACGCTCCTCTGCAGCTGAATCAGCTCAGCAATACCCTTTTCAGCAAGCGCAAGCAATCCCATGAACTCCTCTTTACTGAAAGCGCCGCCCTCGCCAGTGGCCTGTACCTCCACCAGTTTCCTCGAGCCTGTCATCACCACGTTCATGTCCACCCTAGCCTTAGCATCCTCTTCGTAACACAAGTCAAGCCTGTTCTCTGATTCCACCTGCCCCACGCTCACCGCGGCCACGAAGTCCAAGATCGGCAACCTCTCAATGAGCCCCTCGGCCCTCATTCTGTTGAGTGCTTGAGCAAGTGCCACGAACGATGCCGTTATCGAAGCTGTGCGTGTGCCGCCGTCAGCTTGGATTACGTCACAGTCAACCCACAGCGTCCTTTCGCCTATGACCGACAAGTCCACCACTGCCCTGAGGGAACGCCCAATGAGGCGCTGTATCTCCATGGTCCTGCCACCTTGCCGACCCTTGGAGGCCTCCCGTTGGTTCCTTTCAGGGGTTGCCCCTGGTATCATGCCGTACTCAGCAGTGATCCAGCCCTGGCCAGTCCCCTTTAGGAAAGGGGGCACCCTGTCTTCGACACACACCGAGCAAACCACCATAGTGTCCCCTGTCTGGATCAAGGCAGAACCCAACGGAAACTTCAAGTAGCCGGGCACAATCCTCGTCGGCCTAAGCTGATCATTGCTCCTGCCATCAACGCGCATTAGCAAGTACCCCTTTCACAAGGCTATCTGGCAGTACGTAGATACCCTCCCAACACGTTCCTGGCATCCAGGACCGTTATGAACACCTCTGGATCAGCCTCTTTGAGAATATCCACAAGGTGACCCAACCTCTTCCTTTCTGCTGTGACCATTAGTATGTCTCTGGCACCTTCTTTGCCTTCGCCCTTCAGACAAGTGACCCCATACCCTGACTCCCTTAGCCTGGCGGCCACTTCCTGTGAGCAACAGTCCTTGAGGATTACCAGCAGGGTCTGGACGCCAAGCGCCATTTTCTCCTCAATTAGGCTCCCAGTAAAGTTCCCTGTTGCGAATCCCAGAGCATAGGCGACGATTTTTAGAGGATCGCTGAGGCTGGACATGACTCTTTGGAGAGCCAGTATGAATATGCTCACTTCCACAAAGCCTATCAGTGCTGCTTGGACCCTCTTTCCGCGCACCACCATGAGCAGCCTCATGGTCGCCAGGGAGACGTCGCACACTCGGGCACAGAAAATGAACAAGTACTCCAGCAACAACATGTTCCTTTCGCACCGCCCCTTAGAAAACTAAACCCTGACGCCATTCCTAAGAATAGCAGTCAGGGCAATTGGTAGCAAGTCAGTTCAAGGAAATCATGGTGGAGGCGCGCGGATTTGCACCGCGGTCCGAAAGTGCAGATGCGAGAGCCTCTACGAACGTAGTCGGTTATTGAGCGTCTCGCTGCTTTGGCCGAGAACCGACACCCTCCAAAGCAGCCAGTTCCGTTGCTTTCCCCTGACGGTACGGAACTCTTCCGTCAGAGTATCTCACTGTGTGACACCCTTCTGGAGCCCGTGAGAAAAGCTCTAGAGAGCGTAGCTGCGTTAATTAAGCAGCTAGAGCGTATTCAGTGTTGGCACTTATCTTGTCCCGCAGATTTACGAGATGCGGGCGCTCGGTCCGCAGCTCTTGCACCTAACACCCCCGTCGAGCCTAACTCGCCCCCACTTGTCATGACCTGTACTTGAGCGCCCTTTCTATGGCTCTCTTGGCATCCCTCTCAGCAATCTCTTCTCGCCTGTCGTAAGCTCTCTTGCCCTTGGCCAAGGCAAGCTCAACCTTGGCAATGCCCCGTTTAAAGTATACTCTAAGGGGCACCAAAGTGAAACCTCTTTCCTTAACTTTGGACTCAAGCCTCACTATCTCATGCTTGTGGAGCAGCAGCTTCCTCACGCGTAGCGGGTCATGGTTGAACCTATTGCTGTACTCGTATGGGGCAATGTGCATTCCGCGGAGGAAAACCTCTCGTCCCTTTATCTCCGCGTAGCTGTCCCGCAAGTTCACCCTGCCAAGGCGTAAGGACTTAACTTCGCTACCCATCAAAGCAATGCCAGCTTCGATGGTTTCTTCGATGAAGTAGTCATGCCTGGCCTTGCGGTTTTCGGCAACAACCTTGATTTCTTCCCTTGAGCGTCCCATTTTGGCAAGTGTTATTGTACACAGCCACACCTGAGCAGTCAATCTAGCTGGTAGCCTTTGTCATCACTGTGGCGGACAACGGGCAGGTTCGCTTCACCTGCACCGATTGGGCCAAGGCAGCCGGAATGCAGTCTCGCTCCACCTTCACGAAACCCAGCCTATCGAAGAACCCTCTGGCAGTGGTCGTCAGCAGGTAGACTTCAAAAACCCCATTTTGCTTCGCTTTGTTTAGCACCTCGCATACCAACAGCTGGCCAAGTCCCTGCCCTCTCATGTCTTCGGATACCGCCAACGAGCGCAGTAATCCCACAGATCCGTAAGACTCCAATCCCACGCAGCCAACTATTTGGGCACCATCCGTAGCCACCAGAAAACCCCTTAGGCTGGGACTTATTCCCTCCCTGCTCAGCCCTACACTCTCCAGCAGGCGGAGCACAGCTTGCCTGTCTTCGGGTGTTGCCTCCCTCACAGTCCAGTTGGTCATAGGCCGCTGCTCCCTTGAGCCTTGGGCTTGACAGCCTTGACAATGACGCTCGCTAGCTCTCCCACTGGTCTGAGCTCCTGCATGCTGCCAGGTAATTCTATGGTCTGAACTGGCTCCACTTCCACGGACACAAAGCCTGCATCCTTTAGCAGTTTGCGGTACTCCTCAAGGTCTAATGCGCCCCCAATGCAACTCGCCCACAGTTCAGCGTCCTGGCGCACCCACTCTGGCACTGGCTGCAGCCATGCGGTGTCAAACAGGGCTATCCGGCCCCCAGGCTTTAGCACCCTGAACGCTTCTCGCATTACTTTCACTTTGTCTACCGCAAGGTTGATGACACAGTTGGATATGATCACATCTACGTGGCAGTCAGAAAGCGGTATTTCTTCCATCTTGGCCTTAAGAAACTCGATGTTACTCAGCCCACTCTTTGACTGGTACTGCTTAGCAAGTTCAACCATGGCGACCGATGCATCGACTCCGTACACTTTGCCATGGGGTCCAACCAGTCTTGCGCTCACAAAAGCATCCAGGCCAGCGCCACTGCCCAAATCGAGGACTATTTCTCCCTCTTTGAGATCCGCAATTGCGATGGGATTCCCGCACCCTAGTGAGGCGTTAAGAAGTTCCTCGGGTACATCAATGGCTTCCGCCATGTAGTTGCCCCCACCACAACAGCTATCGGTGGAGCAGCAACCTGGTCTAGCGTTAGCCAGCAAGGCCCGGGCTATTTGGTCGTACCTTTCCTGCACAATTCGGCTGAAATCCGGTTTCACACACAACACCCCCTATTCGCCTTCCAAGTGGCTTCAACCAGCAAGGCAAGACACTCAATAACTAGCTCGCGTTTCCCCTCGACAATGTTCTGAAGCACACAACTTGCAAAAGCGTCCATTTCCAAATTGATCCGAGTGACTAGCTCGTGCCCTGCCTCGGTCAGTTGGAAGCAAACTCGGCGCCTGTCCTTTGGATCTTCTAGCCTTCTTAAAAGCCCCCTTCGAACCAGACCATCAGCCACCCTGCTCACTGTACTCATGTCAATCCCAAGCGCAGACGCCAAATCGCTGAGGCTGCAACCCTTTTCCTTTTTCCGGTTGACTTCCAACATCAGGTGACACTGGGACAGAGTCACTCCACAGCAGCCAGCCTCGCTCCTTTCCAAAAGGCGAAGAGCCCTGGTTAGTTCCGCAAGGAGCCCTCGAAACCGGACTGGATTGGCATCTCCGCTCATGCTACCACCCACGTGGTATTGTATTCTACAGTCGTTGCATTGTGCAAGTAATTGGGCGTTAGTAACCGAAGAGCTATCTGATGGTTCATCAGCCTCCAAAGGCGCCGTCTAGCAGCACCACCTTGTCTCCATCCTGAAGTGTCGTGTCCAAGTCGTTGACCTTATCGCCGTTCCGGAGGACCAGGATCGCCTCTCGGCCAGGCTCGCCAATCCCTTCCTTCAGCGCCGGAGCCAGCGCAGGTTGCTGCTGGGCGACTTTATCCAGTAAGTCCCGAACCCGTCTGCCCCCTGCAGCCAGCTCAACCTGGCTTTCTCCCCTGTGCCCAATTGTGAACAGGTAGGACTTCACTGTCACTTTTATCCCTTCCTCAGCCACTTCATTTCCCTCCAAAGGTCAACTTGGGTTGCGCTCAACCCATTTGAGCACGGCTTGCCTGCGCTCCACCATAGGTAATGTGGTTCCCATACCAGGACCGCCAAGACACCCTCCTTCGCACGCGAGCACTTCGTGGTAACCTGCACTTCCTTTCTCTAACAGCTGCTCGATAAAACGCCTGCATCGCTCAAGACCATTGACTCCTTCCACCAACACTGCCAGCCGTGCCCACGCAGGGACTTCTCCACTCAAAGACCCCTCCCGCAGCTCCCGTAGTGTAATGCCCCTTCGTCGAAACCAGTCACGTAGCTGTGCAAACGTAACCAACGCGTCTGGACCAGTGCCTGCTGGGTGGGCCTCTCTGCCCTTCGCGTTGCACGGTCCAATGAACGCAATCACAGATCCGTTCCCCCATTCCTGCCTGAGCATGCTGCAGTGCAACATCATGGGCGAAGGGAACGGGCACAAGAAGGGTAGAGCCTCTGGCAATTCTCGGGACACCAGCTCTACTACCCTGGGGCACGAACTGGAGATCACAGGCCTTTGGCCCGGCTGCATCTTGTGAACCGCACTTCTCAAGTGAATCAGCGCCCTTGCAGTCTCCTCCACACAGGAAAAACCGAGAGCCTTCAGCCCGGCGACTACCTGCGGAGCACTCACCTCTGGAAACGCCGCAGGAAAGGACGGGGCCAAACTGGCAACCACCTTCTTTCCCATTGCAATGCTTGCTTCCAACAGCTCTATGGCAGCTGTTCCTACGCAAGTCAAGGGCTACAGACACCTCTCACCAGAGTCAGGGCTGTTTTTGGGCTTGAGGCGCCGGGAACCAATGCTTGGTCCTGTTGCAGAACGCCACGAGGCTCAGCATTATCGGCACTTCTTCCAGAACACCAACCACGGTTGCCAGAGCAGCACCCGATCCCAGGCCGAACAGGGAAATCGCCACTGCCACTGCAAGCTCGAAGAAGTTGCTGGCCCCTATCATGGCCGCTGGAGCTGCAACCGTGTTGTCAACGCGCCACAGCCACGCCCAGGCATAAGCTATTGCGAAGATCAGGTACGTCTGTATTGTCAGCGGGACAGCAATCAGCAGTATGTGGAAGAAGTCCTTGGTAATCGTTTCTCCCTGGAACGAGAACAAGATGATCAGCGTGAGCAAGAGGCCGATGATGGTGAAAGGCTTGAGTCTAGGCAGGAATTCGGTCTCAAACCACCTGATCCCCCGGGTCTTTATCAGTCGGACCCTTGTATAGTACCCTGCAGTAAGTGGAATCACCACGTATAGCACCACGGAAAGCAGGATTGTCTCATACGGAACCTTGAGTTGGGCTAACCCCAGCTCAAACATTACAATTGGTGCGTACAGGAATAGAATAATCAAATCGTTAATTGCTACTTGCACAAGTGTGTGCGCCGGATTTCCTCCGCTGAGGTAGCTCCAGACAAACACCATGGCAGTGCAAGGCGCCGCGCCAAGGAAAATGGCTCCTGCCACATATTGCTGCGCCAGCTCTGCAGGTATCCACCTGGCAAACAGCACCTTAAGAAACAACCACGACAGTCCAAGCATAGTAAAGGGTTTGACGGCCCAGTTAACCACCAGAGTTATGATCAGACCTTTGGGCTGCCTGCTCGCCCTTACAATGCTTCCGAAGTCTATCTGCACCATCATCGGATAGATCATGAACCATATGAGTATCGCCACGGGGATGGACACCTGAGCGTACTCAAACCTGCTCAGTGCTCGAGGGAATTCCGGAAACGTTGTCCCCACAAATACCCCGACCACTATGCAGATCGCAACCCATACCGTGAGGTACTTCTCGAAAAAGCCTAAACCCGCCCTGGGCGACTGTTTTTTCATCCATCCTACCTCCACTTCTGCAATCAATTGGTGTTGCGATTGGGAACCACCAGGACTGGCCGGCTGGCCCGTCTTGCTACAGCCTCGGCAGTGCTGCCAATCAGGAGCTCCCGTATCCTCCCCCTGCCCCGTTTCCCCACTATAATCAGGCTTGCATCTATTTCCTCGGCAGTCCGGATGATGTTGACGGAAGCTATTCCAACCGCTGTTTTGCCAGATACCTTTAACCCACCTCCGGAACAGCGATCCACAAGACAGCGAATATGCTCCGACGCCGCTTCTTCCAATCGCCGGAGCTGCTCCTGACCTGTACCCTCATCCACCACACTCAACACAACGATTTCCCTAGCCACTGGAGCCAGTTTGCACGTGACGGCTTCAGCTCGTTCTGCTGCTGCGGACACATCTGTTGCCAGAAGTAGTCTCTCCCACAGCGGCCTTAGGGGGGCAATCAAATCTTCCTGGCCGGTCCGTTCGATCAGGACCGGAACATTGCTCAGCCTTAGGGTATCCGATGCAGTGCTGCCCAGGAAAGCATCCCTCCAAAGGCTCTCCCCTCTGGACCCGATCAGGACCAACGAAGCCCCCAGTTCTTCGGCCAGCCTTGTGATTTCATAGCCTGGAAATCCTACCGGCGCATGCCAGGAGACATCAAAGCCCTTCAACTGCCATGCCTTTTCCCTCAGCCATTCAACGTGGCCGTTCACCAGGTTGGGCGCCATGCCCCCCGTGATCCCTACGTCCACAACCCACGCCAGAGCTACCGATTGAGTGCCCACAGCCCTGAGGTCGTTCAACCTGGCAAGCACTCTCTCCGATGCTGTCGACCCGTCCAGTCCGACAACAATTCGCTCAAACACGCTGATCCCCCTTTCATGACATCACTTGCACCTGCGCGCTTTTGACCTTGCCATCGCACGGCGAGCCTCAATTGCCAAATCCCGCAGTTCGTCGACTTGGTCTATCGGGCCAGACAACAGATTTTGCACCTCAGCCATGCCCTTCTCCAGCCGGTCCCAATTCAACGAACAAAAAACCCACTGTCCTTCCCTTGTCTGCTCGATCAAGCCTGCATTGCGAAGAATACGCAGGTGCTGAGACACGGCAGGCTCACTCATTTGTAGCGCCTCTTCGATCTCGCACACACAAAGGGGCCCCAGGGTCAACAGTTTGAGTATCTTGAATCGGGTCTCTTGCCCTAGGGCTGCCAGGAATCTGACCGCCTCTGCCAGAGACACAGCTCAAAAATCACTCCCTATTTTGCCATATTCACATTTCCTTATATCCTGAGCATTTTGACAGCGTGCGTCCAAACTGCCCCGCACGCTACTCGAACATCATAGCCCTAATGCATCAGACACACATTTCATGGCCTCTAGCCCAATGGCAATGAAATCAAGTAGTTCTAACCCCAATTGGTCACAGGCAGCAATTACGGCCCTATTAGCTCCCCTGGCAAAGGACTTTTCGTGATAGCGGTTAAGCACGAATTCTGGTGTGATGGGATCCAGCTTCTTCGACGGGTGAATCAGAGCTGCTGCCACAATCAGGCCAGTCAAGGGGTCGCTACAGTACAAGGCCTTGGCCATTAGGGTTTCCCTTGGAAGGCCGTGCCTTTCGTTGTGCGCTTCCACAGCCTGAACCATCTCTTCATCGAAGCCCAGGGTCCTCACGATCTCGCCGCTCCTCAGGCTATGCCTGCAAGGGTCGTTCTTGGTCTCTTCGTAGTCTATGTCATGGAGCAGCCCCGCCAGGCCCCACCTTTCCTCGTCCTGATTGAAGCGCCTTGCAAGGGCGCGCATCACAGCCTCCACGGCGAGACAGTGCTTGTAAAGGTTTGCCGAAAGCTTGGTTCTTGCTAACTCCCTTGCTTCCTCTACAGAAACCACAGCAACTACCCCCAACACTACCCACAGTGAGAGGGGCCCGCAGGTTGGGCCCCCGCAGGGTCACTTCATCAGAGCGTTTTGGAGAAGGAACGAAGCAAAAACAACTGATACCATTGACAAGAGCTTGATCAGGATGTTCAGGGATGGCCCAGACGTGTCTTTGAAGGGGTCACCCACAGTGTCCCCAACAACTGCAGCCTTGTGGGGTTCCGACCTCTTGCCACCGAAGTTACCCTCTTCTATGTATTTCTTTGCGTTGTCCCATGCCCCGCCAGCATTGGCCATCATGACAGCTAGCACGAAGCCAGTTACGGTGGCTCCAGTGAGCAGCCCAGCCACAGCTTCAACGTTCATCACGTACCCAACCAGTACAGGCACAACCACAGCCAGCAACGCAGGCACGGTCATTTCCTTCTGCGCAGCTCGAGTACAGATGTCCACGCACCTGGCGTAGTCAGGCTTGGCAGTACCCTCCATGAGGCCCTTGATTTCCTTGAACTGCCGCCGCACTTCATCCACTATGCTTTGCGCAGCGCGGCCCACAGCGCTCATGGTGAGGGCACAGAAGACAAAGGGCAACATACCGCCTACGAATAGCCCCACAAGCAGCTTGGGATTCAACACGCTGAAATCCAAAGCTAGCTTAATCCCCGCCTTGGCCGCTATGGAATTCAGCTGGTCCCTGTAAGCGGCGATAAGGGAAAGAGCAGTCAGCGCTGCAGAACCAATGGCGAAGCCCTTCCCAGTAGCCGCCGTAGTGTTGCCAAGGGCGTCCAGGGCATCGGTCCTGCGCCTTACCTCAGGGCCGAGGTGACTCATTTCGGCAATGCCACCAGCGTTGTCCGCAACTGGACCATAGGCATCAGTGGCAAGGGTGATGCCAAGGGTGCTAAGCATACCCACCGCAGACACGCCAACCCCATACAACCCAAGGTTGTAGTTGCCAGCACCACCCGAAAGGAAGAAGCTTAACAACACGACCACACCGACTATGACAACGGGAATTGCAGTCGAAATCATTCCCACCGCCAAACCACCAATTATCACGGTGGCAGGCCCAGTCAGGGCTGTCTTGGCCAGCGCTTTCGTCGGCGCGTAACTTGAGGAAGTGTAGTACTCGGTGGTCACGCCTATGAGGTTACCCGCCCCTAGCCCAGCAAGGATAGACCAATAGACTCCAAGGTGTTGAGCACCAAGTAATGACCGTACCAGGAAAAACGAAGCAACTGCAATGATCACGCTGGCAGTGTATACTCCCCGTCTGAGCGCACCAAGCAGGACTGCTTGTTCAGCCTGCTCTCCTGACCTCACAAAGAAAGTGCCAATCATTGCAGCAAGGATGCCCACCGCCGCAATCGACATCGGGGTTACGACTCCAGCAATGCCAAGCCCTGCGGACACAGAGAGCGCTGCAGCCGCAACGATAGAGCCCACATACGACTCGAACAAGTCAGCCCCCATGCCTGCAACGTCCCCAACGTTGTCCCCCACGTTGTCAGCAATCACTGCAGCGTTCCTCGGGTCATCCTCTGGGATTCCTGCCTCCACCTTGCCCACAAGGTCCGCGCCAACGTCAGCCGCCTTGGTGAAAATACCTCCACCAACCCTTGCAAACAGCGCCATGGAACTGGCGCCCATGCCAAAGGTGAGCATGGCACTGGTAATGTTTGCTAGTCTCGCCGCCGGCTCCAACCCCCTATAGTACCAATCAAGTATGTAATACCAAACGCTAAGGTGCAGCAGACCAAGGCTAACAACAACCAAACCCATGACAGCACCGCTAGAAAACGCTACACGCAAGCCTTGGTTCAAGCTCGATTTGGCAGCAGTGGCAGTCCGGGACGACGCCCTAGTGGCCATGCTCATTCCAATGTAACCCGCGAGCCCAGAGAAGAAACCGCCAGTGAGGAATGCGATCGGCACAAAGAATACCAAATAACCTGCAAGAGATAATGCCAGGAGCACTATGAACATCACTGCAAAGAATACTGCCACTCCACTGTATTGCCTGCGAAGGTAAGCCCTAGCACCTTCCCGGATTGCTTCTGCAATGTGCTTCATTTCCTCGGTACCCTCGTCATACTTCATCACAGACATGGCAAGGTACCAAGCAAACGCCAAGCCCGCAATGGAAGCAATCGGAGCTAACACCACGAAGTTCTGCGCCACGATTTCACCCTCCTCAACGAGCCAGGAATGCAACAACAACAGACGTTATTACGAATGCAGCTGCAAGTCCAGTCGTCAGCCGCACAAGCAGCACTTCCGTAGCCCTTTTCTTACTGGCAAATGGGGTGGATCCGCCGCCTATTACGCCCAGGCCACTACCCCTTTCGGGTTGAACCAACACCGCCACTACCAGCGCAGCGCACACTAGGAAATGTACCGCCGTTAGCACCGTACGAAGCAAGTACACGCACCTCCCTCGGCCCTGGCAACACAAAGAATTCTAGCATACCGCTACACCCAACTCAACTTACTCAGCTCCTCCCGGAAACGTCAACCCGCGTGCCAACAAATTGCTAACGAGACATCAGCCCCAGCCCCCGCTGCCCGCCGTGACCGGGGAGGCTGACCTTTTCTATTATTAGATGCAAGGCATCATGGTCAGGACCTGTCCCTTTGTGCATATAGTTAAACGAATCCATGGCTTCCCTGCATTTTCCCTTGAAGCCTGTTAAGAGGTTCTCCACAGCCTGCAACATTTGCAGTGCCGTACCTGGCTGAGTCTCGCATCCGACCATCACCGCATGCCTCAGGCACAGCTGCCCACCTACCTGCGACGGACCAAGGGTACCCTCCTCCATCAAGTGGGCAGTTGCCCAAACGTATCGTTCCTCTGCCTCTGATTCGTGCTGGCATACTCTACAAGGTTTGAGACGAAATGCCCATGAGAAGACCCTTCTTGCATAATGTTTCCTTCGGAGTACCCCAAATGGGCTTCTAACCGACATCATAGAATTGTTAACGTGCTCCATTGCACGTTCCACCATTGCACCTGCAAGGATAGATATGGCGAGCCAGTCCCCCTCAGCAAAGAACAGCTGCCAGTGCGGCCCGCACAATCCAACCGATTCCAGGAAAGGCTCGATAAACGCTGGAGAATTCGCGTACTCGTGCACCACCCAGCGGACGTATGCTATAGAAGCACGTTGTTTCAGCTCACATACTGGACAGCGCCCCGGTTTAGAAAAGGCCTCCAGTACTTCCAGCTCAAGGAGCCCGCAGTGCTTGGGCTCATGGTCTATCTGACTTCCCATCATGATGGGTCCCTCCAACTCTGGTCAGGAGCGCCACGCTTGCCAGCTGGGCAGCTACTGAAAAGGCCACCATGCTTGCCACCGACACATCGTATAGGACACCCATGAAGGCACTTCCCATAAACCAAGCCAACCCGTAAGCCGCATTGAACATGCCGTAAGCCGATCCCCTCCTTTCTGGACTTACCAGTCCTGCAATCGCTGCCCTGAGAATTGATTCTTGTGCCCCCATACCGATGCCCCAAAGCACTATGCCAATGATTGCATAGTGACCCGATGCCAAAAACGCGAAAGGAGCAAACCAGGCTGACATTCCTACCGCAGCTACTAGCGCCCTTACCTTAATTCTGTCGTACATCCTGCCGAATGCCAGGGCAGCTACGGCATCAACTCCCATGGCAAGTGCATAGGCAAGAGGAATTGCCGCGTCTGGAATGACGATTCCCTGTTTTAGGTGGAAAGCAATAAGGGGAAAATCCGCGTAACCAGCTGCCACCAGGGAAACAGCCAGAAGGTACACCCAGAACTCCCTGGGAAACTCCTTGCTCACAACAGCAGCCGCCTTCGTCTCCAGTTCCCTGGGATTGGGGTAGATAACTCGGGCAGTAGCCAGCACAGCTAATGCCATTAACGCAGGGACGAGCAGAATAAGAAACGCAAGGTTGTACTTTCCCCAATGGGTTAACGACGCCGCTGCTAACAAAGGCCCCAAAATAGCCCCAATCTGGTCCATTGCTTCGTGAAGGGCAAAGCCCCACCCATGTCCTAGCTGAGATGTGGCATAGGAAAGCATCGTGTCCCGCGCAGGGGTGCGCATGGCCTTCCCTACCCTCTCAAGGACCATGAGCACAGCGGCTACTTGCCAGTTTCCGGCTAGTGCTAGTGCAGGCACAGCGAGCAGATTTAGGCAGTAGCCAATTCCAGTGATTAGCCAATATCGGCGGGTCCTGTCGCTCAGATAGCCGGATACCAACCGCAGCGCATAACCCACAAACTCTCCAAGCCCCGCCACAAGCCCTACTACGGCACCAGTCGCTCCCAAGGTCCCGAGGAATGGTCCGGCAATACCACGCGCCCCCTCATAAGTCATATCCGCAAGTAGACTTACGAGCCCAAGCAGCACCACAAACTTAAGTGCGTTCCCAGCAACACGTTTCACTCCTGATTCACCTTCCCAACTCACCGTATTATTCAAACCGACATGCCAGCCGGAAAACCAATAGGCTCCCACGAGTCTGTACCCCGTAGGAGCCATCACGCCATTGGCGATAAAGTGGGCCCCATCACCAGCTATTATTTTTTATTCTACTTCAATAACATATGGCCATACAATTGATTCTACCGCTCCGTGACAGCAGCTAGGTCTTACCTCAGTCTGGACCACCTTGAAAGCTTGAAGTCCCAGTGCCACCGCCATAAATCTCAACTCCACCATGTTGCATGCGCCGGCTGGAATCGAGCCCTTCCCTCACTCACATGGATCGCCAGCTCGTCGCTTACCTGGGCATAAGTCGTCCCCAATCTTGACTTCTTCCATTCCCCACTCCATGATACAATCTCTCGAAACCTTCCGGCACACTGAAGAGAAAACGTGACCCTCATCATGACGGTGCGCCCAATTCCCTTGCTCATTTACAGGAGTCAGGCTTGACCATTCCCCTTGTCGGCCCACAACGAGTCCGCCTTGCCCGCGGTAGTTTCCCTATCCCAGGCCCCCCGCTTGGAGAGTGGGGAATCTTCTCCGTTCTGCCCACCCTGAGATTACACCCGCAAAATCATGGGGGTTCAGGCTGGCCCCGCCAACCAGCATGCCGTCCAATTCGGGTCTTGCGCCAAAATCCCCTGCGGTTGCAGGTTTCACGCTTCCACCGTATAGCACTCTTAGCCGTGCTGCTGCTCGGTCCCCCCACAGATCCGAGGCCGTACCCCTGATCAGCGAAGCAGCCCAAGCTGCATCTTCTGGCGCGGCAGCTCTGCCAGTACCTATTGCCCAAATCGGCTCATATGCTATGACCAGCTTGTCAACCTCGTGAGCACTGAAGCCCGAAAGAGCCGCATTCACCTGATGCCGTAGCTTGGCTTCTCCCAGCCCGGACTGCTTTTCCTCCCAGCTCTCGCCCACGCAGATTATGGGAGTCAGGCCATTGTCCACCGCCGCCCTGGCCTTTTTGGCCACCATTTGATCGGTCTCCAACAAGATGTTCCTGCGCTCCGAATGGCCCACGATCACCCAATTGCAGCCAATCTCCTTAATCATTA
This sequence comes from Bacillota bacterium, assembly GCA_049718765.1. GTDB lineage: Bacteria > Bacillota > Sulfobacillia > DUMF01 > DUMF01 > JBNARI01. The sequence goes on from JBNARI010000008.1 coordinate 19,554, forward strand.
AGGGAGACACTTCCCCAGTGAAGCTCCCCGTAGCCTCCCAAAAGACATCCTGAGCACCCAGTTCAACACCAGTACCCTGGAGCCCCATACCTACCAACCACAGCAACGTGAACGGAGGGAAGATGACTACCCTTTGACTTGAAGGCTTCCATGCTTTCTTGAGCCGCTCCAGGTACTGCCAAGCGCTGCACACATCCATGTTCATTTTCCAGTTTGCAGCTATTACTTCGCCCCTCACCCTTCACACACCACCTTTACCGCGTCCCTCCCCCTGCGAAGGCATGCCACCCCTGGGAGCTCCCTGCCCTCCAGGAACTCAAGGGATGCTCCACCCCCAGTGGAGATGTGAGTTATCAGCTCGGCAACCCCCGCCCGTTTCAAAGCAGCTACCGAGTCCCCGCCACCAGCCACGGTGATACCCTTGCACTGGGCCAGAGCCCGTGCTATCGCGTATGTACCCTGCGCAAACGCATCGTTTTCCGCAACTCCCATGGGCCCGTTCCAAAACACCGTAGCAGCATTTTTGATTTCCACTGCGTACCTTCGGGCAGTCTCTTCTCCAATGTCCACCACCATCATGCTGTCACTCAAACCATCTATTGGCACGTTGATGCCCTCCGGTGAATCCACGCTGGCCGCAGCCACCAGGTCCACGGGAAGTACCAGGCGTCCCGGTGGAGCTTCATCCATTATTTGCCGTGCTTCCACTATGCTAGCGGTCTCCACCAGCGACTTGCCTAAGCGGTATCCAGCACCAGCAAGGAACGTGTTGGCTATGCCCCCACCCACAAGCACCTTGTCGGAGAGCATCAAAAGCCTTCGGATCAGCCCAATCTTGTCTGAAGTCTTTGCCCCTCCCACCACTGCCACGAACGGCCTTGCCGGATTGCTCAATAGCCTGGATAGCACTTGCACTTCCTTGGCAAGTAGAAAACCGGCCACCGCGGGCAGATAATCGGCAATGCCTGCCGTAGACGCATGAGCTCTGTGAGCGGTGCCAAAGGCATCGTTTACAAACAAATCTCCAAGGCAAGCCAGCTGTCGGGCGAACGCTGGGTCGTTCTTTTCCTCCTCTGGGTGAAACCGCAGATTCTCCAGGAGAACTATGTCCCCAGGCTTCATGGCGGCCACAACCTCTTCTACAATAGGGCCAACGCAATCTGGCAAGAGCAATACCTGCCTTTCAATGATTTCGCTCAAACGCTTTGCAACTGGCCTCAAGCTAAGGGCTGGGTCTGGCTTGCCCTTGGGCCTGCCCAGGTGGGACATGAGAATCACCCGCGCGCCCTTGAACAAAAGATACTGGATAGTTGGCAGGCTCTCTCTTATTTTGGTGTCGTCTGCCACTTCTCCGCTGGCTGAAATCGGTGCATTGAAATCAACCCGCACGAGCACTCGTCTACCCGCTACTTCCACACAGTCAACCGTCCTGATCTGGTCGCTCATAACCATCCCTCTTTTTGTGCTACGAATCTGACCAAATCCACGAGCCTGTTGCAGTAACCCCACTCGTTGTCGTACCAAGCCAGCACCTTCACCATGCGGCCCGCCACCACCATGGTGGAAAGGGCATCCACTATAGCCGAATGGGAGTCCCCCTTGAAGTCAATTGAAACCAAAGGCTCGTTGCTGACGCGAAGTATGCCATCAAGGTAGCTCGTTGCTGCCTGCTTAAACCCTTCGTTTACTTCCTCCGCGGTAACGTCCCTGCCCACTTCGCAAACGAGGTCTACGATGGACACACAGGGCACAGGCACGCGCAGTGCGTGACCGTTAATCTTGCCGTCGAGCTCTGGAAGCACTTTACCAACTGCCTTTGCAGCGCCCGTAGTAGTGGGTATTATGGACAGGCCGGCAGCGCGGGCACGTCTTAAGTCCTTATGGGGGAAATCCAAGACTTGCTGGTCGTTTGTATAGGCATGGCAAGTACTCATGGAAGCCCTTACAATGCCAAAGCAGTCGTGAATGACTTTTGCCACGGGTGCCAGACAGTTGGTGGTGCACGAGGCGTTGGATATCACGTGGTGTTTGGCAGGGTCGTACTTGTCGTGATTAACACCAAGCACTATGGTTACGTCTTCGCCCTTGGCTGGTGCCGAAATGATGACTTTCTTCACCCCCTGCGCCTTGAAGTGCTCCGCCGCCTTGGCAGCATCTGTGAAACGCCCTGTGGACTCTACTACCACCTGTACACCGCCCTCATCCCAGGGTATCATGCCTGGCTCCCGTTGGGAAAACACCCTGACTGGTAGCCCATCTACAACAATTCCGCTTTGATTTACTTCTACCCTGGCTGCCAGGGGACCGTACGTTGAATCGTACTTGAGAAGGTGAGCAAGGGTGGAAGGTTCGGCCAAATCGTTTACTGCTACAACCTCAACATCTGGGGACTCAAGGGCTATGCGGAAGAAGCGCCTGCCTATGGCTCCAAATCCGTTTATTCCGACTCTTACCTTCATTCCCACATCTCCTTCCGTCAAAAACTAACCCCACAGGGCTAAGCCCTTGGGGTCAACTGTGTAGTGAGCCGGGTCAGTATCTCTTGCGTTTGGAAGAACTTTGTATGCCCAATTCCTCCCTATACTTTGTAACCGTTCTGCGGGATATTTGCAAACCTCTTCTCACCAGTATTTCTTGGAGTTGCTTGTCCGTATACGGGTTACTCGAATCCTCGTTCCTGATTATGTCCAGAATCATCTTCTTGACTGCTTTCGCGGACAGGGAATTGCCCCACCCACCCTCAACCCCGCTCCCAAAGAAAAACTTCATGTCAAACGTTCCCCTGGGCGTCTGCATGTACTTGTTTGCTACCGCCCTGCTCACGGTTGATTCGTGCACGTTTACCTGGTCCGCAACCTGCTTGAGGGTCATGGGCCTAAGGTGCTTAACTCCGTAGTCCAAGAAGTCCCTTTGGAGCCGCACTATGCACTCCGCAACTTTATAAAGGGTTATCCTCCTCTGCTCTATGCTTTTCACTAGCCAGAGAGCAGATTCAAGCCGACTCTTCAAGAAAGACCTGGTTTGATCGTCGATTTCACTGCGCAACATGTTTCGGTAAAACCTGCTTATGCCCAGTCGGGGCAAGGAACCGTCGTTGACAATGACCACGTAATCGTCGTCCACTTTCTCCACGGTAATGTCAGGTATGACGTAGACCACGTCGCCGCTGCCAGCAAACCTCCTCCCGGGCTTCGGATCCAGGGTCTTGATGAAGTCAACTGCTTTCTGCACTTCCTGTACCGGCACCCCGAGCTTGACTGCCAGCCTTGCCTGCTTCCCCTCGGCCAAGTCTTTCAGGTAGCAGTTCACTATTTCCCTCACCAAAGGGTCGTTTACCCCCAGGTAATCCAGCTGAATGGTGAGGCACTCCCTCAAGTCCCTAGCGCCTACTCCCACTGGCTCCAGGCTCTGAATTAACTCGAGCACTTCCTGCACCTGACGCTTGGGAACCCCAAGGGAAGCGGCTGCCTCCTCCACAGTGCACCTGAGGTAGCCGTTGTCGTCAATGTTCCCGATGAGGAACTCCCCAATTAAGTACTCCACCTCTGACGTGCACACAAGCCGAAGCTGACCAAGGAGGAATTCGCTCAGAGTGGCAACCTTGGTGGTGAAGGACTCCAACTGGGGGGTTTCGTAGCGTTCCGTTGAAGTGAGCGGGACTTTGTTGAAATGCGACTCCCAGTCGAACTTCTCCCAATCAAACTGTTCCCCTTCCTGAACGTCTCGCTGCGATTCGAGCTCCAGCTCCTGGGATTCCCTTATCTCGAGCAAGGGGTTTTCCAGAACCTGTTGCCTGATGTATTGGGACAGTTCCATGGAGTTCAGCTGGAGCACGGTGATGGACTGCCTCAGCTCCGGTGTCATCACAAGCTTTTGTGCTTGTTGCAGGTTCAAACCGAAAGAAACCTTCATACGCTCGCCCCACCCGCAATTCCGGCTTCAGAGGTTCGCCCAATCGACACCGACTTTGCGGTCACGTTCACGGAAAGCACGTTCAGCGCCGTCAAATAATCGGTCATAAAAGCCACCCTCTTTTGGGCTTCTCCAAGCACCGAAAAACAATTACACCCGTACTTCAGGACCACGTCCACGTTTATTATGACCCCCTCTGGTTTCGTCTCCACCACGGCTCTCAGAGCCCTCTCTATCCCATCCACCGCAGATGACTCGTGTAACGCAATGGTCATTATCACAGAGTCAGCAATGTAAAACCTGCCCAGAGAGCTATACGTTGGACGCACAATCGACTTCTCCACTATATACTCGCTGGCGCTACCACGCGGCCGAATAAGGAACCTGAGTGGGTCTACCAGGTATCCAGAAAAAGTCTTTTTGACCTCGAGAGTGGCTGCAGGAATAACGTGTTTGCCTTGTTCTCGCCTGATACGCAATGCCCTCTTGATATCATCAGGCGAGGCCACCTCCCTGATGTGCACGAACTTTGCAGGAGCAGGCAACCCAAGAGCCTCAGCTATTCGCTCTACCATCTTCTGAGAAGTCCCCAGTATGAGTATCCTCTGGGGCTGAACTTCCCGGATCTTGGCTCTAGCTGCAGCTGCCTGGGCAGGATCCCAAAACAGCGCCCTCTTGACTGCCTGAAGTTTAGTGGGTTCCTTCTTGGCTGATGCGCCCGCCAGGATCTTGGAGTCCTTGATTACAAGTCCATCATCTATGATCAGGTCAGCCTGATACTTGTGCGCCACCAGAGAAGCCCTGTAGCTCTTGCCCGTGCCGCTTGCACCAATTAGCGCGATCACTTCCATGAGTCTGTTGATTCCGTCCCTATGAAAGATTCTCGAAAATAATTATAACTCCTGCATCAGGTTTGCCCCCATGGCGCCACAATGCCAGAACGAGTTCGTGATCGTGGTTCAATTTTGGTTCATTTGTAACCCAAAGATAAGCCAGAACGTGGAGGATTAGGAACAAGGTTCGACGAAAAACGTCAAGTAGTTAAAGTAGAAAGCCAGGGAGTGATAGCGTAAATGTACAAGGTTAGGGGCGTAATCGCAGCAGCCATTCTGGCAACTGTAGCGACTTGTTTTGCAGCAGGGATGCTCCCAATTTCCCGAGCACCAGCGGTTTTCGCTCAAGCAACACAACAGGGCAGGACTGCAGTGGTGATTCCCACTCAAGCAAACCTGCGCAAGACCCCGAGCCTTTCTGGAGCTGTGCTTGCCCTGCTCAAGGCCGGACAGGAACTTGAGGTACTTGCAGAACAGGGAGATTGGCTCAAAGTGCGCTACCAGGGCCAAGAAGCGTGGATCCACAAGTCGGTGGTGGAGGTCAAACTAGATAAGGAGCTTATCTTGGCCACTGTAACGGCTACGTCCGCAAACCTAAGGCAAGGTCCTGGTACGTCCTACGCGATTGTGGGACGAGCAGCTAAGTCCCAGACTTTCCGGGCTCTGGGCGTCAGGACAGGGTGGGTGAAAGTTGAGTTCTCCCCGGGAAAGACGGCGTGGATATCAGACACCCTTGTCTCCATGAAGGCCCTGGACGAAGCAATGATCAAGGGCTCACCCAGGCCAAAGGCCGCAGTTGCTGTAGCAGACACGTCCTTGCGCTTTTCCCCTGCTGACTTCTCGGGCGTTGTGGCCACGGTACGTGAAGGTACGGGTTTGAAGTACGAGACGTCCAAGAACAGCTGGGTGCTGGTGCAGACTCCCCGTGGCCAGCGGGGTTGGCTAGACGCCACAGACGTTAAGCTATATGACACGGTCCCTTTTGGGGAGTCTGTCAACTACAGGGTGGAAACAGACCTTTGGGAGATCAAGCAATTCCCCCTTGTGAAAGTGAAGTCCACAGCCAACCTCAGAGCTGGACCCGGCACCAACCATAAGGTCCTGGCAAAGCTCACCCCTGGCACAATGCTAAAACTGCTTGACCAGGGGTCAGGGTGGTACAAGGTGTCTACTCCCCAAGGCACCGTTGGCTGGATCGCTTCGTACCTGACGGCCCCACACTCACGGCCTGCTGTCGTTTCGGTGAGGGTAGAGGCCAAGACCCCACAAAGTAAGCTGCTGATCGTGGAAGGCGGGTTAACCTCAGGCTATCCCTTTGTGTCACCAAAAGGCACCGGGGTAGGGGTCTTCCTTCAAGATCCCGGGGCCAGGGCAGGTTTCCTTGAGCTCAACAGTTATGACCTGGTCAGCCTGAGCGTTGGCCCCAGCGGCGTGTGGCTTAGCACCAGTCAATGGCCAAAAGTGGAACTGGTGGAGAAGACCTCTAGCCGGATAGTGTTCGAAATATGCACCGAAGTGACAGGCATTACCCTGTCCGGCAAGCAAGATCGGGACGTGTTGTTCATTGAGGCTCGTGGTTTTATGAGCCCGACCGTCACCTGGAACGAAACCTCCAAGGTCATCGAGGTAACAGCTCCTGGGGCCCGCTATACAGGATCGACCCGAACCTTCAATGGCAATTTCGCGGGACGCGTGAGTGTGACTACTTCCAGCTTCAGTGTTAGGATTGAATCGAAGGTAGGCCCAAGGTACGTTGCAAGGGAAATCGCCGGTGGGCTTCAGTTTGAACTGTTGTCACCAGGTTTGAAAGGCAAGAGGATCGTGATAGATCCAGGCCACGGTGGCTCTGACCCCGGCGCCATTGGAAACACAGGCCTCAAGGAGAAAGACGTAAACCTGGCCATTGCTACCAAGCTCAAGTCGCTGCTCGAAACCAAGGGGGCAACGGTATACATGACCCGGGTCGGGGACACCGACGCACTGCTTCCACCTGGCCAAAAGGAAAAACAAGGGGAACTTGAAACCAGAGCTGCATGGGCTGGTGCAGTGCAGGCTGACTGCATGATCTCAGTACATAACAACGCAAACCCTGACAGCTCCATGCGCGGAACTTCGGTTTACCTTGCCAAGTCCACTCCAAACACTGCGTCGAGCACGGTGCTCGCTCAGGCAGTGCAGGAAGAGCTGAGTCGAGCCCTGAACAGCGAGAACCGGGGCATCAGGTTTTCCAACCTGTATGTGCCAAGGGAAAGCGGTGTCCCCTGCATCATTGCAGAAGTGCTGTTCGTGAGCAATCCGTCAGACGAAGCCCTCCTTAAGTTGGGTGCAACCCAAGACAAAGCGGCTCAAGGAATCGCTGCCGGGATCGAACGGTTTTTCCAGTGAGTGGGTGGGCAGAATACTTTCGAACCGAAGGAGATGGTAAGCATGGCTCCGGCGCAACACCGTGTGGTCTTTGGCGCTCTGGCACCTCACCCCCCAATAATCATTCCGGAGGTAGGAAGGGGGGAAGAACAACAGGCACATTCAACTGTTGCCGGCATGATGAAGCTAGGCGAACTGGTCGCGACTTCGGGCGCAGACACCCTGGTACTCATGTCGCCGCACAGTCCCATTGCAGGCAATGCGTTTCTCATTAACGCCGCGCAGGTGCTCTCGGGTGATTTCGCACAGTTCGGTGCCCCAAGCGTGAGGTTACAGTTTACCAACAACCCTGAGCTTGTGAAACTCATTCGCGATTCTGCACAAGCTGCTGGCATCAACTGCGTGGCCTTTAACGACCCGGTGCCCCTGGATCATGGCCTGCTTGTGCCATTGTATTACGTGGCCAAGGCGGGGTTCCGAGGCAGCATTGTTCCCATTTCCGTGAGCTTGGTTGACCAGGGAAAACAGTTCCGGTTTGGCCAGGTGCTGGCATCTGCATTGGAACGCCAAGTTAAATGGAAAGTGGGTTTCCTGGCTAGCGGCGACCTGTCTCACCGTCTTCTTCCCGAATCCCCTGCAGGTTATGACCCTGCAGGAGCCGAATTCGACAAGTATCTCGTGGAGGCCGTATCCCGGTTGGACGCCAAGGCATTGGTGGAAATCAGCCCCCATCTTGCAGAAAGGGCTGGGGAGTGTGGCCTTAGGCCAGCCACAGTGTTGCTTGGCCTTCTGGACCGGTACGAGTGCGAACCCCAGCTTATCAGCTACGAAGGCCCGTTTGGAGTTGGTTATGCGGTTTTCTATGCAAGGGTAGTACAGGCCAAACCCCAGGCCAAGGAGATATCCCCGGCAGCACGGCTTGCCCGCCAGAGTCTCGAATATTATCTACGCACTGGGAAGTACCTACCTGTCCCAGCAGATGCCCCTGCTGAACTAACCCGCCAAGCCGCGGCTTTCGTTTCAATACATAGGGGAGACGCACTGCGTGGCTGCATCGGTACCATTGTGCCTACTAAGCCCACAGTAGCGGAGGAAATCATCCACAATGCAGTCGCAGCTGGGCTGGACGACCCTAGGTTCGATCCAGTGAGGCTTGACGAGATGGAAGAGCTACGCTTCAAGGTGGATGTGCTGTCCCCCCTGGAACAGATTCGCTCCCCTAGTCAGCTCAACCCAAAAGTTTACGGAGTGCTTGTCAGGAAGGGCCATAGGTCAGGTGTCCTCCTGCCTGACCTTCCGGGAATAGACTCTGTGGATCAACAGCTGTTAATTGCAAAGCAAAAGGCAGGCATCGATCCTTCGGACAAAGACGTGGAGCTATACCGCTTCACGGTGACCAGGTATGAGTAGCAGCCCAAGCCAAACGGAAGCCAGGTATTACCGATCCCTTGAGGGGCTGGACGTTCAGTGCGAGCTGTGCCCCAGGAGTTGCCTTATCAGACCAGGCACAAGGGGATTCTGTAGGGGAAGAGTTAACCTGGGCGGAAAGCTCGTTGCTCAAAGCTACGGACGCATCACATCTATTGCGTTGGATCCCATTGAGAAGAAACCGCTGTACCACTTCTACCCCGGCTCCACAGTGCTGAGCGTTGGGACCTATGGCTGTAACTTTTCGTGCGACTTCTGCCAAAACTGGGCCATCGCCCAAAGGGATGCTGATTACACTGAGGTTTCCCCAGCCCAGCTCGTGGAAGTTGCTCAAAGGGAGCGGGCTCACCACCCAGATTGTGTAGGTATTGCCTATACTTATTCAGAACCAATGGTGTGGTTTGAGTACGTCATGGACACAGCGCGCCTCGCCAGGTCAGCGGGGCTTAAGAACGTGTTAGTCACTAATGGGTTTATCAATCACGAGCCGTTCCTTGAGCTGCTAACTGTGGCGGATGCTATGAACATAGACCTGAAAGCCTTCGAACCCGGGTATTACCAGCAGGTGTGCCACGGCAGCCTTGAACCAGTACTTGCAAACATAGAGGCTGCCATACGCCAAGGGTGCCACGTGGAGCTGACTACCCTGGTGGTGCCAGGGCTGAACGATTCCCCAGACCACATGGAGGCAGCTGCTCGTTGGATAGCTTCCCTTGATCCGGAAACTCCCCTTCATCTGAGCCGGTACTTTCCAGCCAATAGGATGAGCTTGCCTCCAACCCCCATTTCAACTCTGGTAAACCTGCACTGGGTAGCCCGAAAGTTCCTTCATTACGTTTATGTGGGAAATGCGCCACAACTTAACCTGGACGACACTAATTGCCCCCAGTGTAAGACCCAAGTTATAATCAGGCAAGGACTGGCAATGAGGGCGTTCAATCTGAACGGAGATCTTTGCCCCGTTTGTGGTTGGCAAATCCGGCTTACGGGAACCCCAGCGGATGGCGCGCCGAAACCCTAGGAAGGTGCTGGGTGCAGGGTTCCAAGTTTATGCTCAGGAGAAGACGGGCCAAAGTCATCACAAGGGCCAGCAGGGTTGCGCCTGCATGTAGGCGGAACTTCACAAGGGAAGGAGGCGAAACCTGGCACGGAGCCCATGTCGCTCCACTTGCCAGGCACAAATATGGCGGTCAACTTGAAGGGTAGAGATTACATATCGATTCACGATTTCACTGTTGAGGAGTTCAACCAGTTCCTGGAGGTGGCTCATCACCTCAAAAGGCTGCACCTCGTGGGTACTGCGTTCACTCCACTTCTCGGCAAGACCCTCGCCATGATATTCCACAAGCCATCCACCAGAACCCGGGTGTCCTTTGAAGTGGGCATGTCCCAGCTCGGCGGCAGGGCCCTGTACTTGAGCGCCTCCGAGTTGCAGCTCAGGAGAGGCGAAACCATCGGAGATACGGCTCAAGTGCTGTCCCGATACGTGGATGCCATACTGATCAGGACCTTCTCCCACCAGGACGTGGTAGACCTGGCCAAGTTCGCTACGGTGCCGGTCATCAACGGGCTCACCGACCTACTCCACCCTACTCAGGCGCTTGCAGACGTAATGACCATTCAGGAAAAGAAAGGAGGCCTGCGTGGGGTAAAGTTAGCATATGTGGGCGACGGCAATAACGTGGCTCATTCCCTTATGTTTGCTGCAGCCAAGACCGGCATGAGGATTGCGATTGCCTGTCCAGAAGGCTACGACCCCCGCCCGGAAATCGTCAAATTGGCCAAAGAAGACGCCCTTCAAACTGGGACTACCATTGAGTTGCTTAGGGACCCCTTCGAAGCAGTCTCAGGTGCTGACGTGGTTTACACAGACGTGTGGGCAAGCATGGGTCAAGAAGAGGAGCACGCAAAGAGAGTTAAAGCCCTCAGTAGGTACCAGGTTAACAAGAAGCTGATGGAGGCTGCAAATAAGGACGCAATCTTCATGCACTGCCTGCCTGCCCATCGCGGGGAAGAAGTAACGGACGAGGTGATGGACAGCAAGCAGTCGGTGGTTTTTGACCAAGCAGAGAACAGGTTGCATGCCCACAAAGCCATTCTTGCCCTACTGCTTTAAGTCGCGGGAACACAGCATCTCGAGCAGTTGGCGCAGTTCTCGGACGGAATTGCACGCAAAGTCAGGGCCGGCAGCCAGTACTTTCCCTGGCTCGAACTGGCCCCACAGGGCAGCAATCGTGGTGACCCCAGCGGACCGCCCTGCGAGGACGTCGTAGGGGCTATCTCCTACGATTACTGCTTCCTGGGGCTTGCAGCCTAGTCGATTCAGCGCAAGTTTGATGGCTTCTGGGTGAGGTTTGTGATGTAAGACGTCTTCGGCGCAAACCACTGCGTCGAAGAAGTCTTCAATCCCAAACAGGGCCAGGGCCATCCCAGTGGATTCCCGTCGCTTGTTAGTCACAAGGCCAAGGAGCAGCCCTTGTGCCTTGAGAGTGCTAAGGGTATCTGTGATTCCTGGAAACAGCGTGGCGTAAAAGGGAAAAGTGCTCAAATTATGCTCAAGATAGGTCTTGACCAGTTCCTGCCATCTTTCGGGGCACAGTCTTTGCATAGTGTCCGACAGGGGAAGGCCATATAGGTCCTTTACGTCTTCCGGCTCCAGCTCCCTCCCCAAGCAGTGCAAGGCAGTGAACCGAAGAGACTCATATATTGACTTCTTGGTGTCTGCAACTGTACCGTCGAAATCAAACAGCGCTGCTCTCACGTGGCACCACCGCTACAACGGTCTGTCCGCCCACAACCCTGTCGCCAGGCTTCACGGTAACTTGGACGTTGCTCGTTGGAATCACCAGATCCACCTGAGATCCCCGCTCTATGAAGGAAACCTTTTGGCCTGCCCGCAAGATGTCGCCTTCTTTGACGAAGCACCTGATCTTGTTAACGAATTTGTCTGCAATCTCCACCACTACTACGCTAATGACATCGTTAGAAAGGAACAACGTGTTTCGTTCGTTTTGAAGCCTGTATTTGTGGGAAAACAGGTCAACCGCCCTGCGCAAGTACGTAAGCTTCATGTATTCCCACAAATCAACCATGGGTAGGTTGACCTTGGCGGGGAAGTAAACAATCCTGTCGACCTTGCCCCCAATTGGCGCGTAGTTGAAATGCACGTCCAACGGAGACATGTAGATCCCGATTAACCACCCTTGCGAAGCCAGTCCCCAGTCGGTCTTGGTTATCTCGGGTAGTGGTATTCGTTCACCCTTCTTGTTTGACTCAACTTCTCCCCCGCGGAACTCCCTGGTGTACACCACAATCCCGTCAGCAGGGGCAAGTATCGCGTCGTCCCTGGCCGGAGGTATGCGAACCGGATCCCGGTAAAACCACACCCTCCTGAGGAACCACAGCAAAGCCCCCCAGCACCCCATAATTCCAAGAATCACCGTCAACGCCAATTTGGCTTCTTGTGCCATTCCATCCACACCTTCCCTAACTTGTAGGGCACCTTGGCCACATAGTATCCCAGCAGTCCCAGCAACTTCTGAACCACATCCATGCCAGCTGGGTTGAAGTTCCCTGCGTATTCTGCAGGACACTCGAACGGGTGACATCCAGTCCTGTAAGCAAAGTCCAGCGCCGCGTACGCACCGGCAACGGTCCGTTGTTCAATGAGGTCCCGGACATCGTCGGAAGGACACCTTGCAAACACAGTTTCGGGTATTTCAATGACCTGGCACAGTTCGGAGTAAAGGTCAGCCAGCGTTGGGTTGTAACCCCTCACAGCGGCCTGCTGCCGTAGTTCCCTGTAAGTCGATTTATCCACGGGAAAACGTCGCTCAAACGTGGCCAGCCTTTCCAGGCACTGCAGCAGCATCCCAACCCTGTGCAGGTCCCACGTGGGATCAAACACCCTAACTTCAATGGTGCCCAACCTACGGGATATGATGATATCCTGGAACCTGAATAGTCTGTCTTCAACAAGCGTTCCGATTGCGTAGCTTTTCAACACCCGATAGGACTTGACTGGCACGCCATCAATGATGCCGGGCGAGTTTGCCGTGATCAACAAAAGCAGTGGCAGGAAATGGGCAATGTTATCGTACGCCCTTTCCAGGTCGGGCACACCGCTCACATGGATGTGCAGCCCAGAAGTGAGAGTAGGCGCGTCCACATAGGCAAGTTGACCGATGGGCACCAGGAGCCCCCTGTCAACCAGTTGACTGAGCTTTTGACGTACTGCGGCCAGTTCTGCCACTGCCTGGGCAGCTCCCTTCGCCCTAGGTGTAGAGACTTCTATGGGGCCCATTAAGCTCACCTTGACGTCTTTGCCCCGGGCAAAGTTGGAGTCGCTGTGGGAATACCAAAACATTGGGTCACTCCACAAGAGTTTGCTCATGTAATATAGCGACCTCAGTGTGGGCTTTTCAGGCTCGGTTATATAAACCTCTTCTTCGATTCCGAACTCCACCGTCGGCTTCAAAGGCTCACCTACCTCCAACCGCAGTCCGTCCCACAAGGAACACAAAACCCACAAGCCCCGCCACAAGGTTGAAGAAGAAAGTACAGGCGCGCCACAGCAACACATAGGCACCGATCAGGCTGCGACCGCCAAACCGGCCCAGCAAGAAGAACGCACCCAATTCAGAAGCTCCCGAACCACCCGGGGTAGGCGTGATCCCCGCCAGTGTGTGCACAAGCACTTGGACAGCCATGACGTTCCACCAGGTACGGCGCATTCCAAGCGCCATGAAGCACATAGGGGCAACGCCAAAGAACATGAAGAAATACAGGAACGCATAGCCCAGGGCTTCAACGAAGCTCAGCTTCCCCCGCAGGACCACCGTCTTGAAACTCACGTTCAAGTGTCGCAGCCACTCGATCACCTTCCTACCAACTGCAAGGTGGCCAACAAGTTGCCGAGCCTTTGGGTCAAGCTTATCGTAAAAGTAAGCTAAGAGGGCCATGGATACCATGAAGGCCGCATATCCCAATGCGAACAATACCAACACGCCGATCCATTTTGGAGGAACTGCCATGCTTGCAAGTAACCACAGGGACGCCAGTGCCAGCAAAGACAGGGCAAGCTGAGACGCCAACCCGCCCACGATAACCACAGACGCAGCATCCGCCCAGGTAAGCCCCTCGAGGTGAAGAGCGTAAGCCACCGCCGGGGCACCGCCCGCAAGGAACGGCGTGCTTAACGTGAGGAAGTTGCCAGCAAGGATGCCGCCCAATGTCTGCCAGAACCCTGGCCTGTATCCAAGGCTCTTTGCGATGGCTACCAGCCTAGCCGTGTCAGCCAACCACGAGCCACACACAAGCAGCAACCCCACCACAAAGTAAGGCAGGCTTACTTGCTCAACCAACCGCTCCAGGCGAGCCTTGTCCGGGATTTGCCTGTAGACAAGCCACAGCGCAAGCAGACTCAGTACAACCGCCGTACAGCTTCCTATCAATACTCTAGTTGTGTCCAGCTTGTTGCGATATTGCATCTCTGGTCAATCTTACAGTTGCGCCAGACCAGTTTGCAAGCTCTTCGTCGAAACGTTAAGGCGACTTCCCAGGGCCAGTCGTAGACGCTGTTGCTTCTCCAAGCCGGCTGACATATAATCATCTTGCACCCGTGCGCTCGTAGCTCAACTGGATAGAGCGTTGGCCTCCGGAGCCAAAGGCTGCGCGTTCGATTCGCGCCGAGCGCACCACTTATTTTTATGCCCTCTGTCCCTGTGCCTCCCTTTAGCATCCTGCCGAAAAGTTCCTTGCTTGAATATGTCTTTATATAGATTGTATAATTATGATTTGGGGGAGGAATGGAAAGTGAAGAAGGTTGTGCTTGCTTACTCCGGAGGGCTTGACACTTCGGTAGCCATCAAATGGCTGCAGGAGAAGTATGACGCCGAGGTAATTTGCCTCACTGGAGACGTTGGACAGAACAAGGATCTGGAATTCATCAAGAACAAGGCGTTGAAGGTAGGAGCTTCCAAGGCGTACGTCATGGATCTAAGAGCAGAGTTTGCCGAGGAATACGTGCTGCCTGCTCTCAAGGCCAACGCATTGTACGAGGACGTTTACATGCTTTCGGCAGCCCTGTCCCGTCCCTTGATCAGCAAGAAGCTAGTAGAAGTTGCCCACAAGGAAGGGGCTTGGGCGGTGGCCCACGGCTGCACTGGCAAAGGGAACGACCAGGTGCGCTTTGACGTGTCTGTTTCGGCACTGGACCCACAGCTGAAAGTGATTGCCCCTGTGCGCGAATGGCCTATGTCACGGGAGGAAGAAATCGAGTACGCCCAAAGGAACGGCATTCCAGTGCCTGTGGGAAAGCAAAATCCCTACAGTATTGACCAAAACCTCTGGGGCAGAAGCATCGAGTGCGGCGTGTTGGAGAACGCCTGGGTTGAGCCACCAGAGGACGCTTTCGAGTGGACTGTATCCCCCGACAGGGCGCCCGATGAGCCCGCTTACGTGGAGATTGGGTTCGATAAGGGCAAGCCTGTTTCCTTGAACGGCGAGGATATGCCTCTGGTTGAACTCATCCAAAGGCTCAATAAGCTTGCTGGCGAGCACGGCGTGGGCCGTGTGGACCACGTGGAAAACAGATTGGTGGGCATAAAGTCCCGGGAAGTCTACGAAGGGCCTGCAGCAACAGTGCTGATCACAGCCCACAAGGAACTTGAATACTTTACGTTACCAAGAGAGGTCTGCCATTACAAGTCCCAGTTAGTCGACAGGAAGTTTGCGGAGCTTGCTTACTTTGGCCTGTGGTTCTCCCCGCTTCGCGAAGCTCTCGAGGCATTCATTGAAAACACTCAAAAGTGGGTCACAGGAGTAGTGCGGGTTAAGCTATTCAAGGGCAACTGCATTGTGGTAGGCCGGAAATCGCCCAGAAGCATGTACGTGTTTGACCTTGCCACGTACGACAGAGCAGACAAGTTCGACCACAAGGCTTCAAAGGGATTCATAGATATCTGGGGATTGCCCACAAAGGTCTTTGCCACGATCAACTCTAAGAGCAACGGAGGGTAAGACGTTGAAAAAGGCATGGGGTGGGCGGTTCAGCTCAGAAGGCGGCGCCATGGCGGAAAAATTCACCGCCTCCATTGGATTTGATGTGCGACTTTTCAGGGAAGACATTGCTGGCAGCAAAGCCCATGCGGAAATGCTGGCAGAGCAGGGCATTATTAGTTCAGATGAGGCCAAGTCAATCATTTCAGCTCTCGAGGAAATCGAAAAGGAAATCGCAGTTGGAACGTTCGTGCCCGACCCGTCAGCGGAAGACATCCACCTCAACGTGGAACGCCGCCTCATAGAGAAGATTGGCAAGGTTGGGGGCAAGCTACACACCGCAAGGAGCCGCAACGACCAGGTAGCTCTGGACGAACACCTGTTCGTGCTTTCCGCGATCAAGCAGGTAAGGAAAGCCCTTATGCAGCTTCGCCAAGTTCTTGTTAACAAGGCGGAACAGCACCTCGGGGCAGTCATGCCTGGGTATACCCACCTGCAGAGGGCACAGCCAGTGTTGTTGTCCCACCATCTAATGGCCTATTTTTACATGTTCACCAGGGACGACGCCAGGTTCGCAGACGCTGGGCGCCGTGCAGACCTGTCCCCCCTCGGCGCTGCTGCACTTGCTGGCACCACCTACCCAATCGACAGACACTCAGTGGCCCGGAAGTTGGGACTTTCAGGTGTCTATGAGAACAGCATGGACGCAGTGTCGGACCGGGACTTCATTATGGAGTTCATCGGGGCCTGTGCCATTTGCATGGTGCACCTCAGCAGGTTATGCGAAGAACTCGTGTTGTGGTCTTCCGAGGAATTCGGCTTCGTTGAACTCCACGACTCCTTTGCAACCGGCTCCAGCATAATGCCACAAAAGAAGAATCCAGACGTGGCTGAACTAATCCGGGGCAAGACAGGCAGGGTAATCGGGGATCTTGTGTCAATCCTGGTCACCATGAAGGCTTTGCCCCTGGCTTATCACACGGACATGCAAGAGGACAAGGAAAGACTCTTCGACGCGTTCGACACTTTGTTGAGCTGCCTAAACGTTGCAGCACCCATGCTGGAAACAGCAACTTTTAAGACCGAAAGGATGCTCGAAGTCACGCGTCATGATTTTTCTAATGCCACAGAAGTGGCCGATTACCTGACCGCAAAGGGGTTGCCATTCCGTGAAGCCCACGAAGTGACGGGCCAGATCGTGCGCTACTGCTTGGAGAAGAAGACAACCATTGCCAAGCTTAGCCTTGCAGAACTTAAAGGCTTCAGCGAGCTCTTTGCCGAAGACATCTACCCTTTGCTTGCCCCAGAGTCGTGCGTTGCCCGGCGCAAGAGCTTTGGGGGCACCGCCCCCGAGCGGGTTCGGGAACAAATCAACTCAGCCCGTGCTCAGCTTGCCAAGGCGGCTGAGGAAATCAGTTAGAACGTCCTTCAAGTTCGGTCTGCCCACTTCTTGGAGCTCATAGGTCACTCTTACCCAGGGCTTCTGGAAGTGGCAGATCTTGCCCAAGTCCACGGGGGTGGCAATGACTACCACCTCAGCAGGTGAGGCGTTGATCACCTGCTCAAGTTCCCTCACCTGGTCTGGGCTATATCCCATGGCCGGCAGAAGGGGACCAATTTGTGGGTACTTGCGGAACGTTTCACGTAGGCTGCCCACAGCATAGGGCCGGGGGTCAACCAGCAACCCAGCACCTAGCTTGCGAGCAGCAATAACGCCCGCTCCATAGCTCATCTCCCCGTGGGTGAGCGTGGGTCCGTCCTCTATGACCAGCGCGGATTTGCCTTGAACTAGCTCTGGTCTATCCACGGTTATGGGAGAAGCTGCCTCAATCAGGACTGCCTGGGGCCTAACCGCAGTTACGTTCTTCCTCACTGCTTCCCTGCCTACTCTGGTGGCAGTGTCGATCTTGTTCAGGACGACTACATCCGCCATTCGCAGGTTGGTCTCGCCAGGGTAATAGCTGAGCTCATGTCCAGGCCTGTGGGGGTCCACCACCACAATGTGAAGGTCTGGTTTGAAGAAGGGAATGTCGTTATTCCCCCCGTCCCAGACAATCACGTCCCCTTCGGCTTCTGCCGATTGCAGAACCTGCGCGTAATCAACACCCGCATATACTACGGTGCCCGCTCTTATGTGAGGCTCGTACTCCTCTCGTTCCTCAACGGTGACGTGATGTTTGTCTAAGTCCTCATACGTGGCAAACCTCTGGCACACCTGGTTTTCAATTTGCCCATATGGCATCGGATGGCGCACCACCACAGGCCTGACACCAGCTTCCCGCAGCAGTGTCACAACCTTCCTGGTTGTCTGGCTCTTACCTGCTCCTGTGCGTACTGCACACACTGATACCACAGGCTTCCTTGACTTTAGCATGGTGGTCTCTGGGCCCATCAACTTGAAATCTGCACCCAGGGAAAGCACCAGGGACGCCTTGTGCATCACGTACTGGTGGGACACATCGCTGTACGCAAACACCACCTCGCGCACTCCATGGCGTCTGATTATGGCTGAAAGCTCTTCCTCTGGCAATACGGGTATGCCAGAGGGGTACAGCTTGCCTGCCAGTGCTGGTGGATAAACGCGCCCAACAATGTTTGGAATCTGGGTGGCAGTGAAAGCCACCACTTCGTAGTTGGGATTGTCCCTGTAAAAGACGTTGAAGTTGTGGAAGTCCCGACCAGCAGCACCCATTATCACAACTTTGGTCGCCAAGTCCATACAGCTCCTTTCTCAGGCACATTCTGGAGTACGCGGTGTCTTTGTCCAGGTCTTGGGCTCTCTGCCTAGCTTCTTCAAGAGAATGGCGGATGAGTACGGCACCGGGAACAGGAAAGCCGCCAGAGGGAGCAAGAACAACTGGAGAAGCACAAGCAGCTGACCCAACCAGCTTTCTGGCTTGCCGGTGCCATCCAGGTACTTGCGGTACCTGTAATAAGCGTACAATGTGAATCCCAGGTAAACCAAGCTAAAGAAACTCAACATCCATCTGACCCCATCCGAAACAACGTAGGGATCGATCATCCCGTTCCACCACAGCACCATTACTGTGGGAGGTACAAACGTGGCCGACTGATACAACGTCCATTCAAGTTGACCCTTTATGAATAGCTCCCTCAGCATCCGCTTCTTTTTCTCCAACTCGCAGTTGTCTGCTTGCCTGATCTTATCCATCACCTGCAGATGGCCGGTGCCCCAGCGCAGCCTCTGGAAGAAGAAGGCTCTTACTGTTGGTGGAGTCTGTTCGCTGGAGTAATATGGTAGGTATTCTGGCCAAGCATCGCACATCAGGTAAGCTCGCGTTCCAAACTCAAGGTCCTCGGTGAGTGCCCTTGGGTCGTAGCCCCCCATGAATTCCAGCATGCGCCTGTCCACGTAAAGGTTTGTCCCACCCACGAACGGCAAGCGGCGGAACAACGCTGGCAGGTACCAGTCATGGGCTACCGCCTGATAAAGCGCAGCAATCTTGCAGAAGGGGCTCATCTGGTAAAAGTTCCTCACCTGGAATACCGGTCCCTGCAGGATCTTCACTTTGGACCCATCTTGCAGCCTCCTGTAGGCAACGTACAGAAGGACATCGGGATCGGGCCGGGACTCCGCGTCGTAGAAGCCACACACTTCCGCTTCCGGGTCCACAAAGCGCATTCCCCAATTGAGAGCACGCCCTTTGGTGGACGGCACTTCCACACCAGTGAGCGTGCCAGGATAGGCGCCGTCGAAATCGAAAGGCACAGAAGTATGCTTTAGCTTGGGACAATCTTCACGGCTGTCGAACTCTGCAACCAGTGCCTCAACAATGTCTTGAGTGGTGGGAAAACACCTTGCAAACACTTCCTCCACGAAGGGCTTGAGCCTTCTACGCCTGTCAAGCGAGGATATACAAGACAGGAGACGGTCCGTAATGGCGTGGGTAAAGGTGTGCAGAACCTCCTGGGTCTCCCTGTGAGCTGCGCGGGCTGTGTACCTGATCATGCGGGAAACGATCTTACCGTTGAGGTCGTTCCTCAGGCGGCAAATTGTAGTAACCACTGGCATTGCAACACTGAGGTAAAGGGGGTACACCTGGCGCAGCAACTCTGGGGTATACTCCCTCAACCTGTTCTTGAAGAAACGGTCCAGGTTGCGCCTGGTAGGTGCACCGTTGGATTTCAGAATCTCCAGGGCGAGCTCGTAAACAACGCCCTCGTGCACCTGTTCAGGAGCACCGTCAAGTCCTGCTAGCTCCTTCAGCTGATTTCGGAATCTCTCGGACTTCCTAAGCTCGCTCAAGCATATGGCCGAAAGCACCGCCACAGACAGGGCTCTCACCTTTGGGGCCAGCTGACCGTCACGGGCCTCACCCTTCAACAATCGGGTAGCGGCCTCTACCAGACTTGCTCGCTCGGCGTCCCTGCCTAGCTGCTCCTTTTGGTCAGTGACCACAATCACCTCATAACGCCGCTTTGGGTAGTTCAGCCTTGACATGTGCCTGACCGTCCGTTCTATGACTTCTGACTCGTTCCTGGCGGGAATCAGTATTGAGATAAACGGTACTTCACATCCCTTTTCCCTTGCCATGTCCAGCACCTTTTCCACGGTAAGCTGGGGCTTGCTCTTCCAGTAATGTTTCTCGGCGAAGTGCTTCCACACAAAGAACCTCATAAAGAGCAGGAAGAATAGTACGTACACGGCCACCGCAATCAGGTAGAGCAGTTGCGGGGTAGTCATGCCACGGTCACCTCCAAACTATATCTGTTCGTTATTCCTTGCCGCATTCTGTACCATGGCGGTGGCCAATGCACCAAAGCTAGTTTTCTTCGGCCAACTGGAATTATTCTTTGGGTGCAGCTCTCGCCAACCCAAGGAGTGATATCATTTAGCAGGAAGCGCTCAAACAGGGGGTGGTCGGGTGTACCTGTTGATTGCAGTGCTTAACAAAGGCGAAAAGCTAGACGAAATCATTGAGGCTTTCATCAAGCTGGGAATAAAGGGAGCAACGGTGCTGGACGCTATAGGCTATGGGCTTAAGACAAGCTATCGGTTCAGCAAGATAGCTTTCATCAGGAGCAGCGTGGACGAAATGCTCGCCACAAGGCCGAAACACAAGGTAATCATGTCGGTAATGCAGGAAGACGTGGCAGAGAAAGCAGTAGACGTCATAAAGCGAATCTGTGAGACCCAGCCAATGGTCAAGTCCCGTGTGCTGCTTGTGCCCGTAGTGAAGTGTCACAGGTTCGGTCCAAAAAGCTCTCAGGAGGCATGAAAACCGGAGGCGTCTTTCCCATGAAACCGTTGGTTGCGCTTTTGATTTTCTCAATCACTTACGTTGGAATTGCATCGGAGAAAGTGCCGCGGCACGTCATTGGGCTGTTTGGCGCCCTTTGCCTAATGCTGGCCGGGGTCATGGACCTCAACAAGGCCATTACTTACGTCAACTGGGATACCATAGGACTACTCTTGGGCATGTTCGTTCTCATGGCTGTGCTTGCCGATGCCGGGTTCTTTCAATACCTAGCCAACTGGGTAGCAGCCAAGCTTGGCTACAACCCGGCCGCGGTCATAGTGGTGTTTCCGGTGCTTGCTGCGTTGCTGGCTGCATTTATGGACAGCATTACTGTGGTGCTTTTCTTGTCAGCACTGTCCCTTGACTTGTGTAAACTGCTTCAAGTAAACCCCGTGCCCCTCGTAATTGCTGAGGTGTGTGGAGCAAACATTGGCGGAGCCGCAACCTTAGTAGGGGACCCCCCAAACGTCATTCTAGGGACGATGCTTGGCTTTGGTTTTGCAGACTTCCTCAGGGGCACGGGGCCTGTTGCTTTGCTTTGCTTGGCCCTCACGGTGGCGTGGTTCAAGCTGGCCACCTTAAGGGACTACCCTAACCGGCGGGTAGAACATCCTCCCATTGACCCTGGTCACGCTATCAATGACAGGCGCATGATGGTTCTTGGTCTCCTTGGACTAATCGTTGCTGTGCTGCTTTTGATCACGTACAGATACATCGATGATTGGCTCAAAGCTGGCATCTCTCCGGCAGTGGCTAGCCTCATACCTGCTCTCACAGTGCTGATCCTTGGGGGTGAGACAACCAGGGAAACCTTCAGCAAGATCGACGGTGAAAGTTTGCTGTTCTTCATCGCCCTTTTCATGGTTATAGGTGGCTTGGAGGAGACTGGCATTGTTAGCAACCTGGGCGCAGCACTCCGTAATGCTGCGGGCTCAAGCACTACAGCGCTGATTGCCATCCTCGCCTGGGGTTCAGGCTTGCTGAGTGGGGTAGTGGACAACGTGCCTCTCGCTGTGACCATGGGTTACCTCGTGAGGTACCTTGCCAGCCAACAGGGACAACATCTCCTGTCTTGGCTCACTTGGGCAGTTGCCCTGGGGGTTGACATTGGAGGCAACTTGACCCCAATAGGCGCTTCTGCAAACGTGGTGGGGTATGCCACTTTGGACAAACGGGGTTACAGAGTTGGTTGGAAACAATGGTTGCTTTACGCTGCGCCACCCACGTTGCTATCCTTGCTCGCCACGTCAGCTGTGATTGCAGCAAGGGCAAGGCTGCGGTGACGGGCTGGCAGTATCTAGTGAGGCCAGTGGAAAGGGTAAGGCAGGAACGCTGTCAGCAGGGTGAATACTCCGAAGCCTATAAAGCACAAGGCGCCCAGCGCCCTAAGGAGCTGCAACCCCAAGGTGCGCTGGAAAAGAGTCCCTCCAATAGCAGCGAGCAGTTGGGAGCAAATGAGCGCAAGAGTTGCTCCCAGCCACACTGTCCCCGGGTGGAACTGGCTGGTGAGACTCATACCGGCAAACATGGTCTTATCGCCAAGTTCAGCCAAGAAGAATCCCAGAGCAATGCCTAGCAATGTTCCATCGCCCGGTGCCTCCGGGGGCTGCTCCAACCCCCGGTCCTCGTTAGCGTAAAGCCAAGCGATCCCAACTGCAACAAACAGGGTACCGGAGCACACCTGGAAAGCCCAGGCTGGCAAGACAGCCAGTGTGCCTACGCCAAAGCACACCGAGACGAAGCTGACCGCAGCTGCCCCAACTGCAGTTCCTAGCAACACCTGCCTAGCCCCGTACTTGCTCACCATGATCATGGACAAGATCTGGGTCTTGTCTCCAAGTTCCGCAAGGAACACCACAGCAAAGCACGTGATCACGCTCATTTGGGTACGCTTGCCTCCTGGAAATATCGCAGGAGTCCAACGCATATTGCGTGAGCAAGCCTATCCTGGTAGTCTGGGTTGGCTAGCAGTGTCTCTTCCTCTGGGTTGGACAGAAAGCCCAGCTCCACAGTGGCGGCTGGCATCTTGACGCTCTTCAAGACGTACTGGTTGATGTTCGTGGATACTTCCCGGTCGGTGTTCTTCAGTAACCGCTTTATCTCTGATTGAATTGTTCTAGCCAGGCGTTGGGAGTCCTTATTGCCATCGGCACGGTAGAACACTTGGGCACCCCTGCAACTTGTGTATACATCCGCATTGGCATGAATGCTCAGGAACACATCGGCTCCGCTCGAGTTGGCAATAGCCACCCTCGCTTGCAAGTCCCCAACTTTCCATCCATGAGGACCTTCAACCCCAAGCTCCACGTCTGTGGTCCGGGTCAAAACCACACGAATCCCTTGCCGTCGCAAGAGCTCTGCCAGCTTCAAGCTGGTGGCAAGCACCACGTCCTTCTCGAGAGTACCTCGCCGCCCCACTGCACCTGGGTCCTCTCCCCCATGTCCAGGATCGAGCACCACACACCGCACTCCACCCCACACCCCGAGTACGCCAGGGGCAAATAGCTTGACCGCATACCAAGCCAATACCAAAAGGGGAAACAACATTAGCCAAGAGAGTCGCCGCCAAGTGAAGAGATACGCCCACAAAAAAATACCCCCCGTGCCCGTTACCCAAGGAAACCAGTATGCGAGCCGGGAGATGTCCTATGACACGCCAAACGCGGAGTGCCTGATTAGCGCTTGGAGAACTGGGGAGCCTTTCTGGCCTTCTTTAGACCGTACTTCCTCCGTTCCTTCATCCTGGGATCCCTTGTCAACATCTTGAACTTCTTGAGTGTGACCTTCAGACTCGGGTCAAGCACAACAAGGGCACGCGCAATTCCGTGGCGCAACGCCCCCGCCTGGCCAGACAAGCCGCCACCTTCCACTTTGGCCTCGACGTTAACGCGTCCCTCCATGTTGGTAACCTTAAGGGGTTCTACAACGCGTACCTGAAGGCTCTTGAGCGGGAAGTACTGATCGAACGGCTTGCCGTTAACGATGATTTTCCCGGACCCCGAGCCCATCTTAATTCGGGCCACTGCCTCCTTGCGGCGCCCGACAGCAATGTAAGACAACTTCGCCATCCACACAACCTCCACAAGTAAGCCTCATTAAACCTCAAGTTTCTCGGGCTTTTGCGCCTGGTGCGGGTGATCCGGCCCACCATAAACCTTCAACTTCTTGATTAGCTTCCGGCCAAGCCTGTTGTGGGGCAACATTCCCTTGACGGCCAGCTCAACCAGTTTGCGCGGATTCTTTTCTCTCAACTCGCCCAGAGGAGTAACTTTCAAACCGCCTGGATACATGCTGTGCCTGTACCAAGCGTCGTTCACAGCCTTCTTGCCAGTCAAACGCACCTTGCTGGCGTTGACCACAATCACGAAATCCCCAGTGTCCACGTGGGGAGTGAAAACAGGCTTATGCTTACCTCTGAGGATGCACGCTATCTTTGCCGCCAGCCTGCCAAGAGGTTTGCCCGTGGCGTCAACCACGTACCACTTCCGCTCCACCTGCCCGGGTTTTGCCATGAATGTTGTACGCATCATCCACAAACCTCCTGACCACCGGTGATCAAACGACAAATCTCATTGTAATTGAGGGAGTTAGTAGTGTCAAGGAAATCGTACTTAATGCCAACCAGCCATAAACCCTCGCCCGGGAGAGTAGCCCCCGCATCCTCCCGACGCCTTGTCTCAAGGCAATGGCGGATTGTCCCCCTGGGTAACCTACCGCGACCCACGTCAAGCAATGTCCCGGCCAAGATCCTCACCATGTTGTACAGAAAGCCATTGGCTTCGACGTATATCAATAGGAGCTTGCCAGACCCTATATGAAATGCCTGCACACCTGCTTTGTACACTTGCCTCACTGTGGACCTGACCGAGCTCCCCGTGGCGCAAAAGGCACGAAAGTCATGCTGCCCAACCATGTCCTTTGCTTCGAGATCCAAGACTACCGGATCCAACTCACCGCAAAAGTGGTAAGCTCGCCCCTCAAGGAAGGGACTCCTAACCTGCGAGCTGAAGATCGCATACGCGTATGTCTTGGCCTTGGCCCAGTACCTTGGATGAAACCCCTTCGGCGGTTCGAAAGCTCTGATTACTGCCACGTCCCTAGGTAACACTGCGTTTAGAGCAGGCACCCATTTGGAAAGCGGTATCGTAGCTGAAGTCTCAAAGTACGCTACCTGCCCCAGGGCGTGTACCCCTGCATCCGTCCTCCCAGCGCCCCTGACCCGCGACCAAATTCCAGTGAGCTTAAAGACCGCTTCTTCAAGTACCAGTTGCACGGTCCTGAGCTTGCCTTGCACTTGGAACCCGTGAAACCCGCCACCCTGGTATTGAACCACTAATCCAATGCCCCTCATGTCCGGCGCAGCCAAATTACAGCAGCCCCCAAGGCGCACATTAGTACCACCGCAATGTAGTCACCCATGGCCAAGCGAAGCTCCACCAGGCGTGTACGGTTTTCGGAACCCCTGTAGCACCGTGCCTCCATGGCCATGGCCAGGTCGTCCGCTCGCCTGAACGCGCTCACGAACAGGGGTACCAGCAACGGCACCAGTCCTTTGGCTCTCTGGAACACGTTGCCGCTCTCGAAGTCAGCTCCCCTGGCCATCTGCGCCTTCATGATCTTGTCAGCTTCCTCCATCAGGGTTGGGATGAACCTGAGCGCAATTGTCATCATCATGGCGAGCTCGTGCGCGGGAACGCCCAGCCGCTGAAACGGGCTTAGCAGGTGCTCCAAGCCATCTGTCAGGGATATGGGCGAAGTGGTGAGCGTAAGCAAAGAGGTAGTCACGATCAAGATTATTAGCCGTGCAGACAGGAAAACGCCTTCCCTTACCCCTTCCACCGTGGCAGTGAGAGGCCCAACTCGAAACGCCACGGTTCCAGGGGTGGTGAACAGGTGCAGCGCCATGGTGATCGCCAAGATGTACGTCACTGCGCGAAGGGTCCTCGCCATGAGCCTGAGCGGCACTTTGGACAGCCATATGACAAGCAGCGAGAAAGCACCAACAGCCGCCATACTCGCCGCATTTGTAGCCAAAAACAACAGCACCACGAAAGCCACCATGAGCGCCACTTTGGTGCGGGGATCAAGCCCATGAATTGGAGAATCGATGGGGTAATATTGACCAATTACGACTCCGCGAAACAACTGCCCTTCCCCCCAGCACCGTTTCGGGCCTTGAGCCACCTGGACAGTTCTGCTCTGGCCTCCTCGACGCTCAGCACGTCACGCCTGAGCGATCCGTCCATTCGACTCAGCCTGTACATGAGCTCCGTCACTTGTGGGGTACCCAACCCAATTCGGCGAAGCTCCTCCACATGGGTAAACACGCTACGGGTATCGCCGTCCATGGCAACCCTGCCCATACTCAACACAATGACCCTCTGCGCCAGCAACGCAATGTCCTCCATGTTGTGGGAGACCAAGATCACGGTTATCTTGCGCTCTTCGTGCAGTCGCCGAATCCACGAGAGAATCCCTTGTCTCCCTTGTGGATCCAAGCCAGCAGTGGGCTCGTCCAGGATCAACGTGCTAGGTGCCATTGCCAGCACTCCCGCAATTGCCACCCGTCGCATCTGTCCCCCAGAAAGCTCAAAGGGCGACCGCCCGAACAGTCTCTCTTCAATGCCCACCGCCCGCAGGGCCTCCTTGGCCATCTGCTCCGCCTTTTCAGGGGGGAAGCCAAGGTTTCGTGGGCCAAAACTCACGTCGGCGAGCACTGTTTCCTCGAACAGTTGGTGTTCTGGGTACTGAAACACCAAACCCACCCGTTGCCTTAAAGCCTTAAGGTTCACCCCCTTAGAGGTGGTATCCAGGCCGTCAACAATCACTTTGCCCGAGGTGGGTTTCAACAAACCGTTCATTAGCTGCACAAGCGTGGACTTGCCAGAGCCGGTCGGCCCCATTATGCCCACAAACTCCCCGTCGCCAATTACCAAGTCGATCCCATCGAGGGCCTTGACCTCCATGGGGGTACCAGGGGAATAAGTGTACGAAACGTCCTTCAGTTCAATTGGCATAACCATTCCACCATTTCGTCCACGGTGAGGACCCCACTGGGCAGGTCGAACCCGTCTTGCCTCAGTAGCGACGCCAGTTCCGCCATTGGCGGAACGTCCAAGCCCCAAGAGCGGATGTCATCTACCCGGCTGAACACGGATCGAGCCTCTCCGTCCGCCACTATCTCACCGTCCTTCATGACGATCACCCTGTCTGCCAGCACAGCCTCATCCATGAAATGGGTGATGTACACGACCGTCATTTTCTTTTCCGCGTTGAGGCGCCTCACAGTGGTGACCACTTCAGATCTGCCCACCGGGTCGAGCATGGCGGTGGGCTCGTCCAGCACAATGCATTCAGGCTCCATCGCAAGGATTCCCGCTATGGCAAGCCGTTGTTTTTGGCCACCCGAAAGGTTGTAAGGGGCAGCTTTCTTGTAGTCTTGCAACCCCACAGCCTCAAGCGCAGCGTCCACCCGCCTTCTTATTTCCGCCGAGGGCAAACCCAGGTTTTCGGGCCCAAACGCTACGTCTTCCTCTACAACTGTGGCCACAATTTGGTTGTCAGGGTTTTGAAACACCATTCCAACGGTCTTGCGCACTTCCCACAAGTGCCCCGCGGACTTGGTGTTCATGCCGTTAATCAGCACATCACCGCGGGTAGGCAAAAGCAACGCGTTAAAGTGCTTCGCCAACGTGGACTTGCCCGACCCGTTTGGACCAATTATGGCCACAAATTCCCCCTTTTCAATTCGAAGGTCGATGCCTCGCAGGGCCTCGACCTCCTCGGGATTATCGGGGTCATATTTGAACCAGACGTCTCTCACTTCAATCATTGCTCATACCAGCTCAATGACGGACATAGGCGCCGCATCGCCACGCCTGGGTCCGAGCTTCACTATCCTCGTGTAACCTCCGTTCTTGTGTGCGTAACGTGCCGAAAGCGTAGTAAACACCTTCCGCACCACGTCCTTGTTCATTAAGAACGCGGCAGCGCGCCTGCGTGACGCCAGACTGCCCTCCTTGCCAAGGGTAATCATCTTCTCGGCAAGCCTCCTGACCTCCTTGGCACGGGCATCGGTGGTTATGATCCGCTCCTTTTCGAGCAATGATGTCACAAGGTTGCGAAGCATTGCCCTTCGGGGCGCGGAGGACATTCCGAATCTCCTATATCCAGCAGCCAAAACTTTTCCCTCCCAGTTACTCCTCAGAGGGCTTCAAAGACAAGCCCAAGGCAGCAAGTTTCTGCTTCACTTCTTCCAAAGACTTCTTGCCGAGGTTCCGCACCTTGATCATCTCTTCATCAGTTTTCTCAA
Source organism: Bacillota bacterium (assembly GCA_049718765.1). GTDB lineage: Bacteria > Bacillota > Sulfobacillia > DUMF01 > DUMF01 > JBNARI01. The sequence goes on from JBNARI010000008.1 coordinate 47,663, forward strand.
CCAACTGACCGACAGTGTTGATCCCGGCCCGTTTCAAGCAGTTGTACGACCTCACCGAAAGGTCAAGCTCGTCAATGGGCATCTCCAACAGCTTGGACAGGTTATTCTCCTCCTTGGCAGCGGGAACCGCCAGGGAAGCCTCCCTTTCCTTCAGATCCACGAAAAGCTTCAGGTGGTCAGTGAGGATCTGAGCGGCTTCGCTTGCCGCTTCGTCAGGCGCAATTGTCCGGTTGGTCCATATTTCCAGAATTAACCTGTCATAATCTGTGACATGACCAACGCGGGTATCCTCTACGGTGAAGTTCACGCGCCGAACCGGCGTGAAAACTGAATCAACCGGGATCACCCCAATGGGCTGGTCAGGCTTCTTGTTCCTGTCAGCAGGGACATACCCACGACCCTTCTCAACCGTCATTTCCATAGCCAGGCGCCCACCTTCGGCAACGGTGGCGATGTGCAAATCAGGGTTCATGATTTCAACGTCCGCGTCGGCAATGATGTCCCCTGCTTTCACCTCGGTTTCTCCTTCGGCCTCAACTCTCAAGATCTTGGGCCCATCTGAGTACAGCTTCAGCGCCAGAGACTTGAGGTTGAGCACGATATCCGTTACGTCCTCCACAACTCCCGGGACAGTGGAAAACTCGTGAAGTACCCCCTCTATCTTGACGGACGTAACCGCAGCTCCCGGGAGTGAGGATAGCAGCACTCGCCTCATAGCGTTGCCCAGGGTGACACCGTAGCCCCTCTGGAGGGGTTCCACCACAAACTTACCGTAGGAACCGTCCTCGCTAACCTCGGCGCACTGGATCATGGGCTTTATCAATTCTCTCAAAGCAGCGCCCTCCTCGTTTCCACAGTTCCCAGCAAGCGTTCAGCCCTCTGAAAAAGCGCTCACTTGGAGTACAACTCCACGATCAAATGCTCCTGAATGGGCGTATCGATTTCGTCCCTGGATGGAAGCCGCAGCACAGTACCCTCGAAGTTGTCATAGGACACTTCAAGCCATTGAGGCACAGTGCGAGTGCGGCCAGACTCGATCAACGACTTGATCAAGTCCAGCTCCCTGCTCTTGGGAGCGATCGAAACCTTGTCGCCTGGCCTCACCATGTAAGACGGGACATTCACCTTTCTTCCGTTTACCTGAATATGACCGTGCAATACTATTTGTCGCGCTTGGCGCCTGGACTGAGCAAACCCGAGCCTGAACACCACGTTGTCCAACCGCCGCTCAAGCAGCTGGAGCAAGGTTTCGCCGGTCACACCGCGCTTGCGTGCGGCCATCCGGAAATACCTTCTGAACTGCCGCTCCAAAACTCCATATATCCTTCGTGCCCTCTGCTTCTCACGCAGCTGCATTGCGTATTCGGACATCTTGCGCTTTTCCTGCCCGTGCTCCCCAGGCGGGTACGACCTCCGGGATAGAGCGCACTTCGGCGTGTAACACCGTTGACCCTTCAAGAATAACTTCATGCCCTCCCTGCGGCACAACACGCAGACGGGCCCGGTATGTCTGGCCAAAAACACCCACCTCCTAGACTCTGCGCCGCTTCGGCGGACGGCAACCGTTATGCGGGATTGGCGTGACGTCCTTTATCACGCTTACTTCCAGGCCAGCTGCCTGAAGGGACCTAATCGCAGCTTCCCGCCCTGCTCCAGGACCCTTCACGAAAACCTGCACTTCCCTCATGCCGTGCTCTATTGCGCTCTTAGCCGCAGCTTCTGCAGCCATTTGAGCCGCAAAAGGCGTGCTTTTGCGTGATCCCTTAAACCCCATTTTGCCCGCCGAAGCCCAGCAAATCACGTTACCTTGCGTGTCCGTTATTGTCACAATCGTGTTGTTAAAAGTGGACTTTATATGAGCGATGCCCCGCTCCACGAGGCGCCGCTCCTTTTTCCTCTGCTTGGGGCGTCCTTTTGCCAAAACCTCATCCCTCCCAGGGTTTACTTCTTCCTCTTGACGCCAACCGTCTTACGTGGCCCCTTCCTGGTCCTCGCGTTAGTCTGGGTCCTCTGGCCTCTCACCGGCAAGCCTCTCCTGTGACGAAGCCCGCGATAGCACCCAATGTCAATCAGGCGCTTTATGTTCATCTGAACCTCAGCGCGGAGGTCCCCCTCTACTTTGAAGCTCTTGTCAATGTAGTCCCTGATCTTCGAAATCTCCTCGTCGGTCAGGTCCTTGACGCGCTTGTCAGGATCAACGCCGGTGGCAGCCAGTATCTGCCTCGAGCGGGACCAGCCAATGCCGTATATATAGGGTAGAGCAGCTTCGATCCTCTTCTCGCTGGGCAGGTCGACGCCTGCAATACGTGCCATGATATACCTCCTTAACCTTGCCTCTGTTTGTGCTTGGGGTTCTCACAAATAACCCTAACTGCGCCCTTTCTCTTGATCACCTTGCACTTCTCGCAAATCCTCTTAACGGAGGGTCTAACCTTCACCGCAAACGCCTCCTCTTATTTGAAACGCCTCACAATCCTACCCCTGTTCAGGTCGTAGGGGGATAACTCCACCAAAACCCTATCTCCAGCAAGTATCCTTATGAAATTCATCCTTATCTTGCCGGAAGCATGGGCTAGCACCTTGTGCCCATTGTCCAATTCTACCCTAAACATCGCGTTAGGCAATAGCTCTATTACCCTGCCTTCCACCTCAATCACGTCTTCCTTCGCCATATCACCTACCTCCTTGACAGGATAGCCCGTCGGTGAAGGAATCCAGAAAACTCCTCAAGTCTCTGTCGTAGACCTTCTGGCCTGTGGCCAGCTTTGTCCCAATTTCCTCAGCTACATAGTTTGTAACTGCCAGATGCTTGGGGTTTTTCCTCTTGGGATTGGCCACCTTACGGCTACTGCCGTCGGCAACTAGAACCCACTTGTCTTGAAACCCCACTATTATAAACCATTTTCCCTTGTCCCGGCCAGCTTTGGACGTGACAACTTGCCCAAGCCTCATGACCACTCTCTACTCCTCCTCAAGAGAAGTAAGCACCTGGGCCCCGTCCTCAGTGACCAGGACTGTATGCTCGAAATGGGCCGACAGTGAGCCATCCTTGGTGACCACGGTCCAGTTGTCAGGCATCACTACCACCTCATAGGAACCAACGTTGACCATGGGCTCGATGGCAAGGGTCATCCCCGCCTTGAGCACTGGGCCCACGCCAGGCAAACCATAGTTGGGCACCTGGGGTTCCTCCCACATGCTGGCTCCAATTCCGTGTCCAACGTATTCCCTGACAACTGAAAACCCTGCACTTTCCACCACGCTCTGGATGGCGTAGCTCACGTCCCCAACGTGGGCGCCAACTTTGGCCGCACGGATGCCTGCGGCTAGGGCAGCTTGAGTTACCTGGATAAGCTTCTTGGCTACAGGGCTCACTCTGCCCACTGGCACAGTCACGGCAGCATCACCGTAGTAGCCGTCCACTACCGCACCCGTGTCAATACTGATTATATCCCCTTCCTTGAGCTTCCTCTTCCCGGGAATCCCGTGAACCACCTCGCTGTTCACCGAAGTGCACAGCGTAGCCGGGAACCCCCGAAACCCCTTGAAAGCAGGCACAGCCCCATACGCTCTGGCAACCCCTTCGGCAACCCTGTCAAGCTCAGCCGTGGTAATCCCCGGCCTAACTGCCTTTACTACCTCTCGTAGCATTATGGCAACCACTCTACCTGCCCTGCGCATTGCCTCAATTTCTTCCGGCGACTTGATGTTGATCATCAGGCTAAGCCCAACGCCTCCTGAATATCCTGGAACACCTTTTCTACCGGTTGGTCTCCGTCGATCTCCTTTAAGAGCCCCCTCTGCCGGTAGTACTCCACCAGCGGCGCTGTGTCCCTCTCGTACACCTGGAGTCGCTGCGTGACGGTTTCAGGTCTGTCGTCATCCCTCTGATAAAGCTCGCCCCCACAGGCGTCACACACACGTTCCACCCGTGGTGGGTTGAACCTAACATGGTAGGCTGCCCCACACTTGCTACATACCATCCTGCCCGCAGACCTTTCCACCAGTCTTTCCACAGGTACAGTGATGTACACGGCAGCATCCAAACTCAATCCCAGCTCAGTCAGCATTTGCTCCAGCGCACGAGCTTGTACCAGGTTGCGCGGGAATCCATCCAAAATGAACCCCGCCCTGGCGGAATCCCCAGTAATCCTCGCCCTAATCAGGCCAACGGTTATTTCGTCTGGAACAAGCCTACCCGCGTCCAGGTACTCCTTGACGGTCCTTCCCAGGTCCGAGTTTTCTGCCACTGCTTTTCTGAACAGGTCACCCGGAGCAATCCTAGGGATCGAGAACTTCCTCGACATGAGCTCGGCTTGCGTTCCCTTGCCTGCGCCGGGCGGACCCAAGAACACAATCCTCATGCTGGTCCATCCCTCCAACGCTTATTTCAAGAACCCTTGGTATTGCCTCATGATCAGGTAGGCTTCGATCTGCTTCATGGTTTCAATGGTCACACCGATCACGATGAGCAGCGCGGTTCCGCCAAGGGATACACCTGGAATGTTGGTTATCCGCATTACGAAATTGGGCAGTGTCGCCACAACGGCCAGGAACACTGCGCCCACCATAGTGATCCTCGCAAGTACCCTGCCCAGGAACTCGGCAGTAGGCCTCCCTGGTCTGATGCCTGGGATGAACCCACCGTACTTCTTAATGTTATTGGCAACGTCAATTGGGTTGAACGTGATTGCCGTGTAAAAGTACGTGAAGAAAACTATCAGCAAGGCATACACAGCCATGTAGCCCGGTTTCGTGTAGTCAAACACCTTCTCGAGGCTCCTGGCCCAGGGAGCGTTGATAAACGACGCTATGGTTGGAGGGAAAGCCAGTACCGACTGGGCAAATATCACTGGTATAACCCCAGCCTGGTTGAGCTTTATGGGTATATGGGTACTTTGCCCACCGTACACCCTCCGTCCCACAACTCTCTTGGCGTACTGCACCGGAATGCGACGTTCACCCTCGGTGATAAATACAATAGCCGCCAAGATCACAATAGCCATAACCACGAAAAGCCCAATGTTCCATAAACCGATCCTGCCTGCTCTGTAAAGCATTACCATGTTAGCAATGTCCGTGGGGTACCTGGACACGATACCAGCAAACACAATAAGGGAAATGCCGTTACCTATTCCCTTTTCGGTTACGAGCTCGCCCAACCACATCAAGAGAGTAGTTCCCGCAGTGAGGGTCATCACCACCACTGCAACCGACAGCAAGCCCGGATCCTTCAGGGCACCCTGGTGGCGCATTGCAAAGGCCATGCCAGTGCCCTGAACCACTGAAAGGATGACTGCCCCGTACCTGGTGTACCTCGAGAGGGTCTTCCTGCCGTCCTCCTCTTTGGCCATCTGCTCCCAGCTGGGTATAACTACCGTAAGCAACTGCACAATTATGGACGCATTAATGTAAGGGTAAATTGTCATCGCAAAGATGGAAAACGTCTTAAAAGCGCCGCCGGAATACAGGTCAATCAGGGCAAATATGGTGCCCTCACGGAAAAGCTCCGCAATCACGCCAGTGTCAATTCCTGGCACAGGAACGTGTGCGCCCAGTCGGAAAAGGAAGAACATGAATACCGTGAAGAGCACACGCTGCCTGATCTCGCGGACCCGAACAGCCCTCCCCAGCGTTTCCAGCAATTCATATCACCTCGGCCTTCCCGCCGGCTGCTTCAATCTTGGCCGTAGCACTGGACGAAAACCTGTGCGCTTTCACAACAAGGCGCCTCTTGAGCTCTCCGTCTCCGAGCACCCTAATGCCGTCATACCTTCCTTTGACCATGCCTAGCTCCTCAAGCAACTGGGGAGTGACTTCGGTGCCGTCTTCGAAGACGTTCAGGTCACCCACGTTCACTACTGCCCATTCCTTTTTGAAGATGTTCACGAAGCCGCGCTTCGGAATCCTCCTGGCCAGAGGCATTTGCCCTCCTTCGAAGCCAGGCCCCTTGCCTCCGCCGCTACGTGCCTTTTGCCCCTTATGACCCCTACCCGCAGTCTTGCCCCAGCCGGAGCCCAAACCCATGCCCAAACGCCGTGCTTCTTTCTTAGCACCAGGGTTGGGCCGCAAATCGTGAAGCCTCATCCAGAAGACCTCCTCACTACCTCAGCTTGCCTGCTCAAGTCCCCTCAGTTTCCTCACTTCGTCCTTGTTCTTGAGCTGCTTCAAACCCTCAATTGTGGCATACACCACGTTAAACGGGTTGGAGGACCTGATGGACTTCGTGAGCACATCCTTTATCCCTGCTAGTTCCAGCACGGCCCTCACACCGCCTCCAGCAATAACTCCAGTACCTGGTGAAGCTGGCTTCAAGAGCACTGTGCCTGCACCAAACTCCCCAATCACCGCGTGGGGAATAGTAGTGCCGTTAAGAGGCACTCGAATCAGGTTTTTCTTGGCGTTTTCGATGCCCTTTTTAATTGCAGCGGGGATCTCCGCGGCTTTACCCAGGCCAGCACCTACCTTACCGTTGCCATCCCCTACCACAACGAGTGCAGAGAAGTTGAACCTCCGACCACCCTTGACCACCTTGGCCACACGTCGGATGGAAACTACTTTTTCCTTGAATTCGAGCTGTTCGTTTTCAGCCAAGTCAGGCATCATGTCACCTCCACCACTTAGAACTCTAGTCCTGCAGCTCTGGCTGCATCGGCCAGCGCCTTAACCCTACCGTGATACAGATAGCCACCCCTGTCGAAAACCACTTTGGTTATGCCCTTCTCCAGGGCCCTCTTGGCGATCAACTCTCCCACTTTCTTGGCAGCCTCTATGTTGCCGCCGTTCTTAAGCTGAGACCTCAACTCCGGGTCCAGACTCCCCGCAGCACACAACGTGTGCCCAGCCTGATCGTCGATGATTTGAGCGTAAATATGTTTCAGGCTTCTGAACACACACAGCCTGGGCCTTGTGGGTGTGCCCGACACCTTCTTGCGCACCCGCAAATGCCTGCGTTTGCGCGCTTCGTTCCTATCTACCCTCTTCAGCACGTGGCCCACCTCCAGCTCATTTCTTCCCGGCCTTTCCAGCCTTCCTGCGGATCTTTTCCCCCATGTACCTTATGCCTTTGCCCTGATACGGCTCGGGCGGCCTAACTGCGCGTATGTTCGCAGCCACTTGGCCCACTTTCTCCTTGTCCGCACCCCTGACCACAACGAGGGTTGGGTTGGGCACGTCGAACTCGATGCCTTCAGGGGGGTCGATCTCCACAGGATGGGAGTAACCCACAACCAGGCTCAGCTTCCTGCCTGACTTTGCGGCACGGTAGCCAACTCCCACCAGCTCCAGAGACTTAGAAAAGCCATTGGTTACTCCCTCGATCATGTTAGCTATGAGCCTCCTGGTCAGCCCGTGTAGCGCCTTGTGCTGACGGGTGTCGGAGGCACGAGCCACCACTATTTGAGACCCATCGTACTGTACGGAAATCCCTTCCGGAATCGTCCGGCTCAAAGACCCCTTTGGGCCCTTAACGTGAATTGAATCCCCTTCAATTTTCACTTCCACTCCAGCCGGGACGGGCACAGGGATTTTCCCAATTCTAGACATCTGTTCCCCCGCCTTTCCAAACCTACCAGATATAGCACAGGACCTCCCCGCCCACGCCTTCTCGACGAGCAGCCTTGTCAGTCATTATGCCCTTTGGCGTGGACAGGATAGCTATACCAAGCCCGCCAAGCACTCGGGGTATTTCCTCTTTCTTCACGTAAACCCTGAGACCAGGCTTGGAAATTCGCCGAAGTCCAGAAATAACACGAGTCTTCCCAGGCCCGTACCTGAGGAATACCCGCAAAACCCCTTGCTTGCCGTCATCTATCCACTGGTAATCGCGAATGAACCCTTCTTGCTTCAGAATTTGGGCAATGGCCTTCGCAATCTTGGACCCGTGGACGTCAACGGACTCATGGCCCGCAAGAGAGCTATTCCTGATCCTGGTCAACATGTCGGCAATAGGATCCGTCATGCAGTATCGATCCTCCCTTCTAGCGGCCGCCGGCTACCAGCTGGCCTTCTTCACTCCGGGGATCTCCCCACGGTGAGCTAGCTGCCGGAAGCACATACGGCACAACCCGAACGCCCTCATGTACGCCCTGGGTCTTCCGCAAATCCTGCACCTGTTGCGCCATCGGGTCTCGAACTTGGGCGTACGCTTTTGTTTTTCGAACTGAGATTTCCTAGCCACCAGCCCGTTCCCCCTATTCTGGCCTGAACGGCATGCCCAGTTTCTCGAGCAACGCCTTGGCTTCCTCGTCTGTCTTTGCAGTGGTAACTATGGTGATATCCATGCCACGGATCTTATCCACTTTGTCGTAATCGATCTCGGGAAAGATAACTTGCTCTTTAAGCCCGAGGGAATAATTACCCCTGCCATCGAACCCCTTCACAGATACCCCGCGGAAGTCCCTGACCTTGGGCAAAGCAATGTAGAACAGCTTCTCAAGGAAATCCCACATGCGCTCTCCACGCAGCGTAACCTTGACCCCAATGGGCATACCAGTCCTAATCTTGAACGCCGCTATGGACTTCCTCGCTCTGGTTATCACAGGATGCTGCCCAGTAATTGCAGCCAGGTCATTCACACACGCATCCAAAACCTTCGGGTTCTGGACTGCCTCGCTCACGCCCATGTTGACTACCACTTTAACCAGCCGGGGCACTTCCAGCCTGTTCTTGTATCCAAAGGCAGAGATTAGCTCGGGCACCACTTCCTTCTCGTACTTCTCCTTCAGCTCTGCCACCGAGCTGCCACCTCCTGAGCCCTCTTCACTTGTCCACGACCTCTCCACACTTCTTGCATACCCGCACCTTTCGGGAGCCCTCCAGCAGCTTCACCCCCACTCTAGTGGGCTTCCCACAGTTACCGCACACCAACATTACCTTGCACGCGCGAATTGGCGCTTCCCTTTCGATTATGCCGCCCTGGGCGTTCTGGGTGGGGCGCTGGTGCTTCTTGACCAGGTTCACACCCTCAACTATCACCTTTTCCTCGCACGGGAACGCCCGGATGATCTTGCCCTTCTTCCCCTTCCACTTGCCCGAAATCACCATTACGGTGTCCCCAGTCTTGAGCCTCATCATAGCACCTCCGGGGCAAGAGAAATGATCTTGGTGAACTCCTTCTCGCGCAGCTCCCGGGCAACAGGCCCAAAAATACGTGTACCCCTAGGCTCCTTGTCATCCCTGAGGATAACTGCAGCGTTGTCGTCAAACCTGATGTAAGACCCATCTGGGCGCCGAACAGCGCGCCGGGTCCGAACGACCACTGCCCTCACCACTTCGCCCTTCTTCACCTGGCCGCCAGGCACTGCGCTCTTCACCGTAGCCACGATGACGTCTCCTACGCTAGCGTATCTGCGCGCCGAACCCCCTAGCGCCCTTATGCACATGATTTCCTTTGCACCAGTGTTATCCGCAACGTTCAACCTGGTAAAGGCCTGAATCACAACGGCCACCTCCCAACCTTCACTGCGCTCGCTCCAGCACCTTCACAACTCGCCACCTCTTGCGTTTGGAGAGGGGCCTGGTCTCCATTATGAGAACCACGTCGCCTTCCCGGCACTCGTTGTTCTCATCATGGGCCATGTACTTCTTGGTCCTCACCATTCTCTTTCCGTACAGTGGGTGCTGGAACACTCTGTCCACAGCGACGGTCACTGTTTTCTGCATCTTGGTGGAAACCACTTTGCCTATTCGCGTCTTTCGCATGGCCCTTTCTGCCATATCAAAACCCCTTTCACGCCTTTCGGGAAGAAGCAATTTGCTTCTCCCTCATCACTGTAAGCACCCTTGCAATGTCCCGGCGAACCTCCCGGATCCTAGCAGGGTTCTCAAGATGGCCAGTAGCCATCTGAAACCTCAAGTTGAACAGCTCTTGCTTCAGGCTCTTCAACTTGGACGCCAAGTCAACATCAGACAGTTCCCTGAGCTCTTTAGCTTTCATCCGATTCACCTGCTTCCTCGCGCTTGATGAACCTGCAGTCAACTGGCAGCTTATGGGACGCAAGCCTCAATGCTTCCCTGGCGTCTTCTTCAGACACGCCACCGACCTCAAACATCACCCTGCCGGGCTTGACCACTGCGACCCAGTGATCCACGTTGCCCTTTCCGCTGCCCATACGAGTCTCTGCAGGCTTTGCGGTAACGGGCTTATCGGGGAATATCCTGATCCACACCTTGCCGCCCCTCTTCATGAAGTGAGTGAGTGCCACCCTGGCCGCTTCAATTTGCCTGTCGGTCACCCACCCGGGCTCGAGAGCCTGCAGGCCGTACTCACCGTACAGCACTTCGGAGCCCCTTTCCGCAACCCCTTTCATTCGGCCGCGGTGTTGCTTCCTGTACTTAACCCTCTTGGGCATTAACACGGCTCTGCTCCCCTCCTCCGGGGGCCTTCTTCATGACTGGCAACTGCCCCTTATATACCCACACCTTGATGCCAATCTTCCCATAGGTGGTGAGCGCCTCGGCGAAACCGTAATCGATGTCCGCAGTCAAGGTGTGGAGTGGCACAGATCCAAACGCATCCCTTTCGCTTCGGGCCATTTCAGCCCCACCGAGCCTGCCAGAAACGATTATCTTGCATCCCTTGGCCCCCATTTTTATTGCCCTGCTGATCGCCTGCTTCATGGCCCGCCGGAAAGAAATCCTCCGCTCGATCTGGCTTGCAATGTTCTCTGCGACCAACTGGGCATCTGTTTCGGGAGTCTTTATCTCCACGATGTTCACGCTCACCTGTTTACCGGTCATGGCCTCGATTTCCTTGCGCAACTCTTCTGCACCCTGACCGCCTCTCCCGATGACCATGCCCGGCTTTGCGGCGTGCACAGTGAGTCTCATCCTGTTTGCAGCCCGCTCTATCTCAACCCGGCTGACCCCGGCCGAGTACAGTTTCTGCTTCACAAACTTCCTCACTTGGAAGTCCTCGAACAAGAGGTCAGCAAACCGTTTCTTATCCGCAAACCACCTGGAATCCCAGTCTCGGATGATGCCGATCCTAAGACCCTTTGGATGAACCTTTTGTCCCACCTACCTGACCTCCTTTCCTCCCTGCCTCGGCTCCACAGCTATAGTGATGTGGCACGTGCGTTTCAGGATAGGGAACGCCTGCCCACGCTGCCTTGGGTGGTACCTTTTCCACGTTGGCCCTGGGTCCACCAACGCCTTAGACACGTAGAGTTCGTCCCGGTCCATCCCGAAATTGTTCTCCGCATTGGCCACTGCCGACCTGACTACCTTTTCAACCACCTTGGAAGCGCGCTTTGGAGTAAACCTAAGGATTGCAAGGGCTTCCTTAACGCTCTTGCCCCGTATCAGGTCTACAACAAGCCGCACCTTGTATGGAGAAATCCTTACGTACTTGCATCTGGCTAGGGCTTCCACACCAATGCCTCCTTCGAGTAATCCTACTTGAGTGCGGTAGACCGCTCGGTGTGTGCTCCATGGCCCCGGAAGGTCCTCGTTGGAGCAAACTCACCAAGCTTGTGCCCGATCATTTCCTCCGTGATGTACACGGGCACATGCCTGCGCCCATCATGCACCGCAATAGTATGACCGACCATCTCAGGCACAATGGTGGAGTCCCTGGACCAGGTCCTGATAACCCTCTTCTCGCCCTTTTCGTTCATTGCGCGAATCTTAGCGAGCAGTTTCGCGTCCACAAATGGTCCTTTCTTTAGAGACCTGGACACAATGAGCCCCCCTTATTTGCTCCGCCGCTTCAAGATGTACTTGTCAGACGGCTTATTCTTCTTCCGGGTCTTGTAGCCCAGCGTGGGCTTGCCCCATGGAGTCAAGGGCCCCGGATGCCCAACAGGCGCCTTGCCCTCGCCACCGCCGTGTGGGTGGTCCACTGGGTTCATGGCAGCGCCCCTGACCGCCGGCCTCCATCCCATATGCCTGCGCTTCCCAGCCTTACCAAGGGACACGTTCTCGTGTTCCACATTGCCCACTTGGCCAATTGTGGCCTTGCAGTCCAACGGAACGTACCTTTGTTCCGTCGACGGCAGCCTCAACAAGGCCAAATTGCCCTCCTTGGCCATAAGCTGGGCAGCAGTGCCGGCAGCCCTTACCAGCTGTCCGCCCTTTCCCGGCTGGAGTTCCACGTTGTGAACTAAGGTACCTGTTGGTATAAACCGCAACGGCAACGCGTTCCCAGGTTTTATGTCAGCGTTGGGCCCGGACATCACCGTGTCGCCCACCGATAACCCAACCGGAGCCAGGATGTACCTCTTTTCTCCGTCGGCATAGTGCAGCAGCGCCAGCCGGGCGCTCCGGCCTGGGTCATACTCAATGGCAGCTACCTTCGCCGGAATCCCGTCCTTATCCCGCTTGAAATCAACGATCCTGTACAGCCTCTTGTATCCGCCACCCCTGTGTCTCACGGTTATCCGGCCGTGGAAGTTGCGTCCCGCATGGGATTTCAACCTCACCACAAGGGACTTCTCTGGCCGGGCTTTGGTCACTTCCTCGTAGGTTGGCAGCGCCATTCGCCTAAGACCAGGGGAGGTCGGCTTGAACGTCCTAATAGGCACAGCCCTTACCTCCTATCCCCACATCACATGCCCTCGAATAGCTTTATCTTTTGGCCTTCGGCAAGCGTGACTGTGGCGAACTTACGCGTCGGCGTTTCACCTTCGAACAGGCCAACGCGCCTCTTCTTGCCCTTCCTTATGCAAGTGTTGACTTTAACCACCTTCACGTTGAACAGCTCCTCCACAGCCTTCTTGATGGCTGGCTTTGTAGCTGTGCGGAGCACCTCGAAGGTGTACTTGCCCTGCTTCATGGCGGCATTGGTTTTCTCGGTGATTACCGGCCTAATGATGATGTCGTATGCAGTCACGGTCTCAACACCTCCTCAATCCTCCTGACCGCGTCCTTGGTAGCCAGAACGCACGGATGCTTGAGGACCTCGTAAGTATTGAGACTGGCCGCATCCATCACTGTCACGCCCGGGATGTTCCTAGCTCCAAGCCAGACGTTCCTGTCTGGACTAGCAGTCACAATGAGCGCCCCATCGTTCACGTTGAGGTTGCGGAGTATCCCCGCCACCACCTTGGTCTTGGGCTCGCTCAGGGTCAGCTCCCTGAGAACTTTGAACTCGCCGTCTCTCACTTTTGCGCTCAAGGCACCACGAAGCGCCACTCGCAACGCTTTCTTGGGCATGTCGTAACCGTAATCCCTCGGGTGTGGCCCGAACACAACACCACCGTGCCTCCACAGCGGCGACCTGATGGAGCCCTGCCTCGCGCGCCCCGTGCCTTTTTGCCTCCAGGGCTTACGACCGCCACCAGATACCTCCGCCCTGGTCTTTGTGTCCGCAGTACCCTGCCTCCGCCGGGCAAGGTACATCCTCACAACTTCATGGAGCAGCCCGGGATTGGCTTCTACCTCGAAAACCTCAGGGCTCAGCTCCATTTCCTCCACGACGTTCCCCTGCAAATCGTATACAGCAACCCGCGGCACAACCTCGCCCCCCTTCCCTCAGCCTGATTCACTTCTTTGCAGCGTCCTTCACTATCACGAGTGAACCCTTAGGCCCGGGCACAGAACCCTTGAGGAGCAGCAGGTTGCGCGTAGGATCAACCTTTACGACCTCGAGGTTCTGCACAGTAAACCTGTCGGCACCGTAGTGCCCTGGCATTTTCCTGCCCTTAAACACCCGCGCAGCCGCTCTGGACTGCAACGACCCTACCCTCCGGTGGTACTTGGAGCCGTGGGCCATCGGTCCCCTGTGGAAACCCCACCTCTTCACTCCGCCTGCAAAACCGTGACCCTTGCGCGTGCCAGTGACGTCCACTCGTTCGCCGTCCTTGAAGATGTCCACGCGCACCTCCTGGCCCACCTCGTAGCCGGAGATGTCGTCCAGTCGCACTTCCCGCAAGAACCTCATGGGCTTTACCCCAGCCCGAGCGAAGTGCCCCCTCAAGGGTTTATTAAGCTTTTTCTCCGCCACAGGCACCATTCCCAGCTGCAAGGCGTTGTACCCGTCTTTGGTGACCGTTTTCTTTTGTACCACCACGCACGGGCCAGCTTCAACCACCGTGACTGCCACCAGTCGCCCGGCCTTATCGAAAACTTGTGTCATGCCGCGTTTGAGCCCAAGAATACCCTTTTCCATATTCGCGTCCTCCATCAAAGCTTCATCTCAATGTCGACCCCCGCTGGAAGGTCAAGCCTGGAAAGCGCCTCCATGGTCTTGGTGGTCGGGTCGACTATATCGATAAGGCGCTTGTGGACCTTCATCTCGAATTGCTCCCTGATGTCCTTTTCGCCATTGGGAGCAACCAGGATGGTGTACACGGTCCTTTCGGTGGGCAGGGGAACGGGCCCCACGACGCCCGCCCCTGTCCTGCGCGCCGTGTCAATTATCTTTTCAGCCGATTGGTCCAACACCCTGTGATCGTAAGCCTTCAGCCGAATGCGAATTCGCTGCTGCTTTCGCAAATCGGATTCCTCCCCGATGGCACAAGCCATCACTCAATAATCTTGGTCACAACCCCTGCTCCAACAGTACGGCCACCCTCTCGAATCGCAAACCGCAAACCTTCCTCTATCGCTATCGGCGATATCAACTCTATGTCC
>JBNARI010000009.1:0-61975 GCA_049718765.1 Bacillota bacterium
GGCTGCTTACTGCGCGTCAAAAGGGGGGATTAACTCAGCTAAGTAAGGTGCTAGCCATCGAGTGGGCACCCTATCACGTTAACGTGAACTGCATAGCGCCTACCTTCGTGCTTACTCCGATGACTGAGCCCACCTTTAAAGAGAAGGAGTTCAACGAGGAAGTAATGAGGAGAATCCCCCTGAGAAAGCTTGCTGCAACAGAGGACGTAGCAAATGCAGCGGTGTACCTTGCTTCCGATGCCTCAGACATGATAATTGGAGCCACGGTCCTGGTGGACGGGGGATGGGTCGCGTGGTGAGATCTTAGGCTGGAAGCCTCTGGGGAGGGGTAAAGGATGCAAGGCGGAGCGTGGATGATAGTCAGCACCATTCTGTATACGGTAGCCATGATGGTGCTCAGCTACTACGTGGGTAAGCGGTTGACCAGGAACGAAATGGAATTCATGATTGGCGGCCGTGAATTCTCGGCTTCGATGACTGCCATTGGGAACACGTCCATACTTATCTCGGGCGGGTACTTGCCGGGTATCGTGATGTATGGCTACCTGTTTGGCGTTGGAGGAATGTGGTTCTACATTGGGTGGGGCACAGGCGCCCTAGTAGCGCTGTTGTGTTGGGCTGTATTTTGGCGTACCACTGGTGCTTTCACGCCCACAGAGTGGTTTGAGTATCGGTACGGCAAGAGTGGGCGCATGGCCATCACACTAGTAATTCTCACGGCCTCTCTGGCAATAATCGGGTGGCAGTACGTTGGCAGTGGTGCAATAATTGGTGGTGCCCTCGGAGTCTCTCCTCAAATGGGCATGATAATCGTTGGCGTGGTTGTCACATTGTACGTGGTGCTCGGAGGCGTATGGGCAGCAACCATCACCGACATTGTCCAATGGTCTTGGGTTGTGATTACCACTTTCATTGCTTTGCCCGTGTATCTCATGTTTAGGTATGGGCTCCCAGATCCCAGCAAGCTCCCAGCGGGATTCTTGAACGTTCCCTTCGGTACAATTCCCGTTGTGAAGTTCGTGGTACCTTCGGCGCTCACTTTCTTGCTCCAACACCAGTCCTTGCTGAACCAATCGCCGTACTGGACCCGCGCAGCTGGTGGCAGGGACGCCAAGGCAGTAGCCGTGGGGTGGTTATGGACAGTGATTATTACTTACCTTTGCGGCATCCTAGGAGCCTGGGTAGGTGTCTATACGAGGATGCTGGTACCGAACCTCAATAATGCCGCACTTGCTCTTGGGTCGCTCATGCAAGTCATACCTGTACCACTTGCATCGCTAGTGATGTGCGGGCTGATTGCGGCTACTATGTCCACGTGCGACATCTATCTGGTTTCTGGTATTAACCAGCTGGTCAGGGATGTTGCCCAGTATTTCCTGAAAATCAATGACACAGCAAGACTGCTCAATTGGGCCAGGTGGGGCACATTCATATACGGCATATTGGCCGTGGTGTTCGCCATAACTTGGACGAGAGGGTTGAGTTTACTCTTTGCCTTCGGAACGGCCATAGGCGCACCTCTGTTTGTGTTCTACCTGGACTCGTGGCTTCTAAAGGTTGGGAATGCCACAGGAGCGCTTGCCACTGTCGTCATGTCACTAGGCACTGTGTTATACTGGGAAATCCTTACCCAGAACTATAAGCAAGTGCACACGCTATGGGTGGTATTCCCAGTCGCAATTGCAACCCTTGTGATAGCCAGTGCGCTTAGTGGTGGGCGCAAGAAACCTGAGGTCAAGGGAGAACTCAGTGACGTTGGAATTGCAATCTTGACTGCCATACAACTTGGCTATAACACTGCGGTGAAGATTACGAATATCTTGGATCCTTTCATGAGAGAAAAGCGAATACAGGCAGGCTATATCCACGCGGAGCTTGATAAGTTGGAAGCCATGGGATACATCGAGCGGGAATCTCCTAGGCTTACCAGGCAGTTGTTCTTCAAACTTACCGAAAAGGGCAGTGCGGAGGCAGATAAACATGTGGCGGAAGAAGACAGGCTGGCAATGGAAAAGTACGGCCTCGACTTCAAATCCCTGAAAGTGCTCCATGCAGTTGCACAGCAAACGACTCCAGTGAGCATTGACGTGTTGGCTCAGACGCTTCGTCTATATTCACTTCAGTTGGTGGCAATCATCGAAAAGCTCAATGAGCGGAAACTTGCCACGAGTTGTGGGTTTGTAAGACTAATGCTGAAGTGCACCGAGTCCGGCAGATCCCTAGCCAGCTCAGCCAGCCAGGATACCTTGCTCAATCTACAGGCTTAACCATCTCTACCGGGAGGGGATCCTGTACTCCCCTCCCGGTAGACGGTGTTGTGTTACGCAACACCTGTGTCGCTTTGCTACACCAGCGTCATTACCAGTCAGACCCACATCGGAGTTCCCAGAAGATCAATTGATGTCAAGTGGAAGCTGTACAGAAGTGATACAACCTCGTGGGTGGTCATACCATCAGCGTATCCGCGCGTCAGCGAATAAAGAAGTAAATTATGTAGAATTCATCAAATGGCACTTTACTTGCTAATTGACAAGTAGAAGGCATGGTGCAGTTACTGCATGAGGGGGGTGGTGGTAACCCAGAGTAGGTCTAGGTCTACATATTAATCCCTTTAAAGAGCGAACTAGCAAAGGGGGAAGACTGGTTGAGCAGAGAAAGCATTATCTTGGCCATCGTCGTAGTGTTTTACTTGCTGTCGTTAGTGATTGGGTCGGCCTTTACTCGAAAGGCCTCGACTGGCTTTCTGGCATTTACCATCGCCAACAAACAATTGCCATGGTATGTAATAATGGGGACTGCGTTCGCTACATATGCAGGAACTGTAACCTTCATGGCCTGGCCAGGGTCTGCTTGGAAGGGCGGCGTGAACATCGGATGGCAGATGTTCCCCAACGGTCTTGGAGTTTTGTTGTGCGCGATGTTCATAGTCCCGATACTTGTCAGGATGTCACGGGTCACCATGGCAGAGCCCCTGGGTGAACGTTACAGTTCGGGCGTCAGGACAGTGTGCTCCGCTTTAGGTTTTGCCAGAACGCTCGGTAGTACTGCAAACCAAATCATAGGTGTGGCAATTGTAATTAGTCTCTTTGCTGGCATGAACCTAAACGCGGCTATGATCGTAAGCTGGTTGGTCCTGGTTGCGTACGTAGTGCTTGGAGGCCAGTGGGGTGTGGCTTATGCGGACACTTTCCAGGGTCTCATCATGATTCTAAGCCTGGTTGTAGCGCCCATCGCTATTATTGCCCGGATTGGACAAGGCTCGATCATCGAAGGCTGGAACTTGATTCTCAAGAACGTGCCGGCAAAGCACTTTGACATGATGAATATCAAGACTAATGTTCTGATCGGCTACCTACTTGTGCAGACCTTTGGCCAGATGCTGCGCCCTGAACTTTACGGTCGAATATTCGCTGCCAGGAGTGCCAAGGAAGGGGTTCGAGGTTGGCTAATTGTGGGCATGTTCCTGCCAATAGTGCTGTCCTCCGCCATCATACTTGGATTAGCTGCCCGGGCAGTGATCCCTAAGCTAGACGATGCTCAGTATGCCGCGCCGCAGCTCTTCTTGAATTACGCTCCCATGTGGTTGCTAATCTTGTTCATACTGGGGATCCTTGCGGCAGGGTTGTCCACTGCAAGTTCAGCCATGATGGGGGCGGCAAACCATTACGTGACTGACTTCCATGCAACGTTCATTAACAAGAACATGGGGGATAAGACAGCCGTCACCGTAACCAGAGTATCGGTTGTGGTGTTTAGCTTGATAGCCTTGTGGTGGGCTGTGAGCTGGAAGAGCATAATAGACATATTCCAGTTCTCATATACAGTCCTTGTGGGCGGCCTGCTTCTCCCGTATTTCGGCATGTTCTTCTGGCCACGAATGACAACCCCTGCTGCATTCTGGTCCGCTCTTGTTGGTGGCGGATTAACCATAGTGTGGAAGTTCGTAGTGCAGAATTACAAGCTTGTGGGAGAACCTTGGCTCAGTCTTGATCCAGTGGTACCAGCCCTGGTGGCCAGTGTCATACTGTCAGTTGTTGTGAGCTACATGACTCCTCCAGAATACGACAAGGTGGTAAAGTTCGCAGAAACCTACGGATTAACGTCCTTGAAGCAAAGAGCTTTGAAAGCAATGGGTGAAGTTAAGTGAAGGGCATCCCATGTTATTGAGGGAGGTATTGGGTCATGAAGTCTGGATCGGAACGCAAGAACAGTGAGGCGGTGTACGAACGGGAAAAGACCAAGTACTTGCCGTTGGAGTCTTACTGGGTCCCGCGGTGGTACGTTAGATATTTCGTTTGGGTTTGGCCAGCGGTGGTTATTTGGGTGATAATAGCCTTCTTGTTCCAATCCCACGCTCCTTCGAATCACCTCTTGGCGAATTTGCTTTGGGGCGGATTCGTAGTTGCGCTAGGCATTCTTGGGTACGCAATCGAGAAAGCTTGGCCCATCTAAGGTAAAAGGGGAAACCTGGCCTTCTGCGAGGGTACCTAGACCTTGGGAGGGCCAGGTGTCCTTGTTCTCTAAGAGTACCATGCAATCAAGAAAGGTGGATGCCAATGAACGAATTGACAGTGGCAGAAGCTGTAGTGAGAGTGTTTAACAGGGAAGAAGTGCCGTTTGTAGCTGGCGTCCCTGGCGGGGGACTCATGGAGATACTGGATAGCATGTACAAGGATCCCAAATCCCGCTTTATCCTTGTAAGGCACGAACAAAGCGCATCCTTCATGGCCCATGGATATGCTAGGGTTCAAGGAAAGCCGGCGGTTTGTATGGCTTCAAGGGGCGGCGGCGCAGCCAACATGGCAATTGGGATTTGGGGCTCGTTCGTAGAGTCCACTCCAATGGTGGCTATTACGGGGCAGGTTGGAACGAAGTTCCTGGACCGAGGAGCATTTGAGGAAGCAGATGTGAATGAATTCATGAGGCCGATCACGAAGTGGTCTCGGCAGGTTCCGACAGCGGACCGCGTGCCGGAGTATCTCGAGGAAGCGTTCCGGGTGTGTCAAACTGGCCGTCCTGGGCCAGCTCACTTGGCCATTCCCTTCGATTTCCCGGCCCAGAAGATCAGAGAAGAGTTCGTTGAGGGCATATGTTATACAAAGCCTTCGAATGAGGTTTATCCATCACCCAAGCTGGTCGAAGCTGCAGCCAGCCTTCTTCTTGATTCTTTAAAACCGGTTATGATTGTGGGGGGTGGCGTAATCTCCGCAAGAGCCAGCCAAGAAGCCTTGGATCTAGCTGAATTCCTCACGATGCCTGTGGTTACCACGTGGCAACGGAAGCCAATGGACGAAAGACATGATTTGGTGATGGGGAACATGGGAGTGGCAGGCACCAGCCCCTCTGCCACAGTGCTCAGGGAAGCCGATGTAGTGCTGGCAGTAGGGTGCAGGTTCTCGGAAATGTCCACAGAGCAATATCAGCTGAAGTTTGGTCCGAAAACGAAAGTGATTCATATTGACATCGATCCGAACGTCATTGGCAAGGTGGTTCCAGTCTCGATTGGCATTGTTGCCCACGCCAAGATAGCGCTCCGACAACTGACAGATTTGATAAAAGCCCGTCTAGCCGAACTTGGACTGAAGAGGAAGAACGAGGAAAGGCTTGCTGAGCTAAAGAGATTGAAGAGGTCTTGGATAGAAGAGCTGCAATCCCGAAATTTCGATGCGGAACCCATCATCATTGCAAGAGTGGTCACGGATCTCAGGGACTTCCTGGGAGAGGGCGACGCAGTGGTTTTGGATTCGGGCAACTTCATCCATGATTCTTCTTGGTACTTCACCAGCTACAATCCCTGGAATTACATCTATCCGACCGGCGGGCTAATGGGTTTTGGATTGCCAGGTGCCATGGGGGTCAAGTTAGCACTGCCGAATAGTAGGGTGGTGTGCCTGGCCGGCGACGGCGGCTTTTCCATGACTGTTCAGGAACTTGAGACTGCATTACGTGAAAACATCCCCGTGGTGTGCGTTGTATTGAATAACATGTGTCTAGGAAACATCAAAGTCAGACAGAAACTCAAGTTCAACTCCCGCTTTATCGGATGCGACTTCACTCCACCCCAGAACTTTGCCCTAATCGCCCAAGGGTTTGGGGCATACGGTGAAAGGGTAACGAAGCCAGCAGATATCAAGCCCGCCCTTGACAGGGCTTTCAGTAGCGGACGGGTTGCAGTTATCGATGTGGTAATTGATCCCAACGACATCTCCCAGGCACAGGCAGGGCGATGCTGGTGGAAAGTCTAGCCCATTCGTGTTAACCAATGCCAGGGTCAGAAGTGGGGCTGTTCAGCTCAAAGCAGCCCCACTTGTGTTATTCGTACGGTTCTATATACTTGTTCATGCCGAGCAAGAGCTATAGCGGGACACGGAGGTGCTATAAAATGCTCACGGGCAAGGTTGGGGTGGTGGGCGCCGGGACTATGGGGTCTGGGATTGCGCAAGTAGTTGCAGAGGCAGGATATACAGTGATCCTCCATGATGTGAGTGAACTCAACTTGAAACGAGGGTTCGCAATTATCGAGTCAAACTTGGACAGGAAGGTGTCAAAAGGAAGACTCCCTGAGGAAAGACGAGATGCCATCCTGCAAAACATAACGTTGTCTGCAGAACTCAGCTCTTTGTCAGATTCAACCATAGTGATCGAAGCAATAATTGAGAACCTGGATGCAAAATGCAAGCTTTTTACTGCGCTCGACGAGATCTGCAGTCCCGCTGCAATCTTTGCCTCAAACACCTCTACACTCTCCATTACCGAGATGGCATCTGCCACAAGGCGTCCTGACAAGTTCATTGGAATTCACTTTTTCAACCCCGCACCTGTAATGTCGCTAGTTGAAATTGCCAAAGGCGCAGCTACTTCCGATCAAACCGTGAAAGCAGCCATTGAATTCGTGCTTAGCCTAGGTAAAATGCCGGTCCAGGTGAATGAAGCTCCAGGATTCATTGTGAACCGCGTGCTGATTCCAATGATAAACGAAGCGTGCTTTACACTGATGGAAGGTGTGGCTTCAGCCGAGGACATCGACACTGCCATGAAGCTCGGAGCAAATCACCCAATGGGACCACTGGCATTGGCCGATTTAATAGGCCTTGATGTATGTCTGCAAATTCTAGAAGTGCTTCAAAAGGAATTGGGAGACAAATACCGCCCCTGTCCACTCCTTAGGAAAATGGTACGGGCAGGCAAACTTGGCAGGAAGACAGGCGAAGGGTTCTATAAATACAGTTGATATAAACGGGGGGAGTAGCCCCCCAGTTTCATTGCTGTTGCACGGACTGTGAGGGAGCCTGGAACTGGGAAACAACGTTGTTGCATCGCTTGAGCAGCTGGTCTAACTGGTCGAGTGCTTGGGATTGGAACATGGCCGACTGAGATTGAGCTAGCGACGAAACTGCTTGCTGCAAGTTCTGTGCAATCTGAGCGTCTACTTTGGTACGCTGCATCCCGAGTTCTTCCGAAAACCGTTGTATGGCTTTTTGTATGTTCTGAAGGCTTTGTTGGACTGAGCTAGGCCCCCCGTGCATACCCTTCGAAAGCTGGTCTACCAACTGGGCTAAAGCATCAAATTTTTGAGAGTACTGCACAAAGGTAGAGGCTTGCGCAAGGGTGCTTTGAAGTTGCTGCTCAACGTTCATTTGTTGTTCCCTTATGGTCCCTTGCATTTGATTAACCAATTCAACCACTTGATCGAAAGGGGAATTCGGTGGTAAGGTTAGCGTCGCTTGCTGGCGTATACTACTTAACCTGTCGAGGGTGGCTTCAGGACCGTCCAAGGAAAGTCTTTCCATATCGTAATCTTCCTTGCGAGGCATGCTTCATCCTCCTTGTTTGCCGCGGGGATGGAATACTCCTATCCCCGCGGCCGTTTGTCATTGAGCTACGTTGCGACTCATTGCCTGCTCGGCATACTTTATCATTATTTTGACCATGTTACCGCCAATTTTCCCACCTACGCGGCCACATTCCCTTGATGTCATTTCTCCCCAGCCAGTTCCCTGGATCTTGGGCATAAGACCTAGTTCGTCTGCTATCTCGTACTTAAACTGGTCAAGTACTTCCTTGGGTATGAGCGCGCTATCGGTAAATTTAGGCAAAGAGGATCACCTCCTTAACGGGCCGCTATTATTTTTTGCCCTGGATGCTGCAATATCCCGAAATCATAAGGTACTATTTCATCAGAGTGGCTTTTCGGGGTGAGGGTACCATGAACTATTTCTTGCCAGCGGCACAACTCCGAGAGGAGATTATGGAAATTTTGGAAGAAGCTCGCTACTTAAGGGAGATTATTTCGCTGGATGGAAGGTCTCGGGAAGCCTTGGTGGCTTTCTACCGGTCAAACGGTTATGATATAAGTTATGAGGGCGAAGTGGCCCGGGCGGTCCAGGCGATTCTGTGCCACGCTGAAACGCTGGCGCAGCTATTTAGGAACCTCAGCTGCGAACCGCTAATATGGCTGGGCTCTGGATCTACCGAAGAGGTGATAGCCATGCTTACGCAGCTCCTGAACCAAAGGGAAGCTGCGCCCAAGGACCAAGACGCAAAGCGAGGGACGATACATGCCGATTTTCGAGTACAAGTGCAATGAATGCGGGAAGATCTTCGAAAGCTTAGAAAGACAGGGTGAAC
Source organism: Bacillota bacterium (assembly GCA_049718765.1). Taxonomy (GTDB): domain Bacteria; phylum Bacillota; class Sulfobacillia; order DUMF01; family DUMF01; genus JBNARI01. The sequence continues at coordinate 8,629 of JBNARI010000009.1, forward strand.
TCCCTGGACGCAAGGATTGTCCTCATTGCGGGAGTTCGAAGCTCACGCGTCTGCTTTCAAGATTCTCCGCGAGAAGCTCGGGCGGCACGAAGATTGGCGGCTCTTCATGCTCATCTTGCTCCGGAGGCAGTTGCTCCACTTGCGGCACTTGATTTCTGGAACAGCCTGTACACATCTTAGGGAGGGGGAGGCCCTTGAAGGTCAGGCTTGCGGTTTACGGCCATTCCCAGCAGTACCTGCCTGGTCACTTTCCCGTGGAAGTTGACCTGGATGGGCCACGGAGCGTTGAGGAAATCTTGGACATGCTTGGGATAAACCAGCAATTGGTGATGGGTGTATTTTCAAAAGGGCAGAGACGCAGCAAGGCCTACGTACCGGAGGACGGGGAAGAGATAGTGCTGGTGTCTCCGCCCGCTGGAGGTTGACATTCTACAGGTGGAACTGATTCAGTTGAGGGAAGACGTATTCCTACTTCGTGGTGGCACAAACGCAGGAGTTGTCAGGACTCAGTCCGGCGAGGTAATGCTCGTAGATTCCGGTTTGGACGCGTCTGTGGGACGTCGCATATCAAAGCAACTCAAGTCCGCCGGGCTGAAGCTGGGATGGATTGTAACTACCCATTCCCATGCGGACCACATTGGAGCAAATAGATTCCTTCAAGAGGAACATGATTGCGAAATTCTGGCGAGCCCTCTGGAGGCCCCTTGGATCGAAAACAGCAGCTTGGAAGCCCTTGCTTTGTTTGGGTACGCGGAACCTCCCCGAGCCATGATGACGAAGTTCCTCCTTGCAGAGCAGTCAAAAGTCTCGGGGTACGCTTTCCCGCCCCAATTAGAGGTAGGAGGCACAGTGGTTACAGTTCTGGACTTGGCAGGTCATAGCCCTGGACAGGTAGGCATACTTTACAACGGTGTGCTCTTTTGCGGAGATGCGGTGTTTGGTCCCCAGGTGATCCAAAAGCACCCGGTAGTTTTCCATAGCAGCGTCTCCAGGGCTCTAGCCACCTTGGAGTCACTCAAGAAACTCAGCGATAACCTGATAGTGGTTCCTGGTCATGGCAGCTTCTTTGGGCCTGGAAGCTACCCTTTCAAGAAAGTTGTGGATATCAACATCGCCGCCTTGCGCCGCGTGCAACAGTTGGTGCTTGAGTGCGTGCAGCTCAAAGCGCCAACGGCGGCGCCAACTGAAGAGATATTCTCCCAGGTATGCAGGGCGTTCTCCTGTTGGCCCCATGGACTGGGAGAGTACTGCTTGATGAGGACGGCAGTGTGCGCACATTTGAGCCACCTGGAACAGCTAGATGTGTTGGAAGCCGTGATTTCCGATCACGGACTTTGCTGGAAGCTGAGGAACAGTGTATCTCAAAGACAGTGACGCGATCAGCACCGAGCTCATAATCCGAGGCCTGGGCACTCGGGTGGTGGGCAGAAAGATTTTGTGCTTGCAGGCGTGCGAGTCTACTAACGACGTAGCCAAAGGCCTGGCCCTGCAAGGAGAAGCAGAAGGCCTGGTGGTAGTGGCTGAAGTGCAGACAAAAGGAAGAGGTCGGCTTCAGCGAAGTTGGTGCTCGCCACCAGGTGGGCTATGGTTCAGCGTACTCCTGAGGCCCGGACCAACTGGCGCAAGCCTTGGACTGCTTCCGCTACTCGTAGGCTTGGCCGTGTGTTTGGGAATTGAAAAGGCCACGGGCGTGCGGGGGCTTACGCTCAAATGGCCCAATGACGTGTTGTGCTCCAACAAGAAGCTATGCGGGATCCTCTGCGAATCGCAGTTTGCTGGCGACGCCATCGACTTTGTGATAGTCGGCATAGGCATCAATGTCAACATTGACCCGGAGCGCTTTGCCGAGTGGGGGATAGGGGGTACGTCGCTTTGGCAAATACTGGGACACAAGCTCGACAGAAACCTCCTGCTGCAAGCAGTGCTCCAAGCTCTGGACCGTATTTACGTGACTGCAACCACCGAATGGTCAACTGCCCGAGAATCGCTTCTCGAAATGATCAGGCAAAGGTGTTCAGTTCTCGGCCGTCCAGTGAGAATAACCACCGGCAAAGGTTGCAGTTATGTTGCAGCAGTGGAGGACCTTCTGGCAGATGGACGGCTGGTTGTGCGCACTCCAGAAGGTGTGCCGCGCCTCCTGGGTGCTGCAGACGTCACGCTAACTGAAACATACCAAACATTGCAGTTGGAAAGGAGCGAAAGCCACACCTCATGAGAGACAAAAAAATCCTTGTCTTGCTGCTTATTTCTGGCCTCCTTGCCGCTGTTACTGCAGCCCTTTCGCTGCTCAGAATCCCATTGCCAGGCACACCAGTTCCAATTACCGGCCAAAGCTTGGGCCCAATGCTTTCTGGGATCATCCTTGGTAGAAAGTACGGAGCACTGAGTCAGATAGTGTACCTCCTGTTAGGAGCCGTTGGTTTGCCAGTCTTTGCAGGCGGGAGGGGTGGCCCGGGAGTGCTGTTTGGCCCGTCGGGCGGTTATTTGTGGGGCTTCGTGCTGGGTGCCTGGGTCACGGGGTACTTATTCGAAAAGCTGCAGCCCACAAGCTTCATGGGGGCGTTCTGTTGCACTGTTATCGGGGGCATCCTTGTGGTGTATTGCTTGGGAATCATCCAGCTGTGCATTGTGGCAAAGCTAAGCCTAAAGGCTGCCCTGCTGGCAGGAGCGTTACCCTTCATTCCAGGCGATTTGTTTAAAGCAGCTGTAGCGGCAGTTTCAGCTTCCCGTATCGTCGGTGTGACCAAGAGACTCACGTGATGGTTGGAATGCCCTGAGCATTACATAAAGAATAAAAGTGTGTAACGGCACCAAGATGACTCGAGCCACAAGCCTGGTAGGAAGAAGCGCCAGGAATGCCCTGCCGTAGAGTTTGTGGAGCCAGTAAGTGTTGAGCAACATGCTCACCAGTAGTCCCGTTACGGCCACTGCAAGCAAAAGGGGCGGAAATCCGACTTGGTGCTTAGCCGAAGCGCCTTGACCCTTAATGCTGCCTGTTAGTCGCAACACCAGCCACGGCGTCACACCCACCAGCGCAGAGGTAAGGGTGAATCCGGGGAAATAGGGCCCGCCCGCAGGATTAATTACGTACCCAATGACGTCAGAGAGCGCACCGGTTATGGCACCGGCACCCGGTCCCATCATGATACCCGCAAGCATGATGGGTACTTCGCCGAAACTTATTCTGAGACCTAGGACTCCTGCCACGTTTACCATAAACCCAAGAAACCTGGTAAGCACCACGCTCAGTGCCACGAGGAGTCCTATCCTGGATACATCTCTTGCAGACAGCTGAACCCGCATTGAGTTGACCCCCTCCTTGCTTGAGTTCAGTATAAACCCGGTGCGAGTGGTCCGCAACGCACCATGACCGAACGGTCGCTTTTTATTAATTCGTATAATAGACATTATGTAAACCAATATAAAACAAAACAGGGCTAGCAGGAGAGACCCTACTAGCCCGTGCCCCGTCATATTCTTGTCCTCTTTTTTATGAAGTCTCTGGCCATTCTCCAAGCTTGACTTGAATGATGGTACCCTGGCCTTGTCTGATCACGGTAAGCCTCACAGTGTCGCCAACCTGTTTGCCGTCGATGATTCTTGAAATATCGTCAACCGATGCGACAGGCTGGTCGTCTATGGCAACGATGATATCTCCCACGCGGCCCGGCTCGATATAAGTCCAACCGCTACGTTGGGACCTCACGACCATGCCCCTCAATCCAGCCTTGGCAGCTGGTCCGTCTGGGACCACGTCGTAGACCAGTACTCCTTTGTCCACAGGCAAATCATATTGCTTTACCAAGTCCTTGGTAATGGCAATACCAGAAATCCCCAACCACGGGTGCCTCACTCGTTCTCCTGCCATCATCCTTCCGAGGACTCTCTTGGCGGCGTTTATTGGCACCGCAAAGCCAATTCCCACTGAACCCCGTACTGGACTCTCAATAGCAGTGTTGATGCCAATCACCTCGCCTTTCGCGTTGAGCAACGGTCCTCCAGAGTTTCCTGGGTTAATTGCCGCATCTGTCTGAAGCACGTCCCTGACCACGCGTCCCGTCTCCGAGGTCATCACGCGGCCTTTGCCAGAGATAATGCCGAAAGTGATCGTGCGGTCCAGGCCAAACGGGTTGCCAAGGGCTACCACGAACTCTCCCACTTCAACTTGGTCGCTGTCGCCCACGGTAGCCACCGCCAGAGGAGGCTGCTTTAGTCCCTTTAGCTGAAGGAGTGCCAGGTCGTTGCCTGGGTCAGAACCAACAAGCTCTCCTTCCGCTACAGTACCGTCGTACAAACCCACCTTGATGGAACTGGCACCCTTAACAACGTGGTAATTGGTGAGCACGTGCCCTTCCGCATCAATGATGAACCCAGAACCAGTGGAAGTCTCAGTGCTGGGCCCAAAGAAGCCCATAGTGTAGCTCACGTTCTGTATGTTCACCACAGCCGGAGACACCTTCTTATAAACGGAAGTTATCCAGTTTTCCCCTTCAAGGGCAACTGCCTGGGTCTTGCCGGGTGTCGCATCCGGTTGTACCGGTACATACAGCGGAGACTGCTTGCTCTCCTGGGACGAGACCAGGTAACGGCTGCCGTAGAACCCTGCGATTGCTCCCCCGACGGCCCCCGCAATCAAGCACACGGCCACGAGCACTACCACAAGGCTCTTCCTCATGCTTTGCCACCTCCACATATCCGTCTAAAAGATTGTATTGATGACTCCGAGGATTACAATACGGCAGGATCCTTAGAGAATCTTTAGAGCAAGCTTAAAACTCCCTAAGTAATGGGATCTTGACTTGGAAGACGCTACCCTTCCCCAGTTCGCTGTGCACCGTGATCTCCCCGCCATGTTCTGAAACTATCCACTTTGCAATGGCAAGGCCAAGCCCGGTACCTCCTCGGGACCGAGTCTTGTCGGCCCTGTAAAACCGTTCAAAGATGTGGGGTAAGTCTTCGGGGGCTATCCCCGAGCCATTGTCCCTCACCCACAACATGGCGTACTCTCCGGACAACTCAAGCCCCACTTCTATTTCGCCCTGCGGTTCAGTATATTTGACGCCGTTGTCCACCAGTATCGTGAGCAACCGTTCAATATGGTCTTTACTGCCCAGGACTGTGGCTTCCTGGACCCCAGTCTCCAACTTGAGCTGGAACCGTCTGCCATTCGCCAGCATTGCAAGGCGCTTTTCCATGGAGCGCAGTAGGCTCACTAAGTCTACGGGCACGAGCTCAAGGTGCTGACCTGCGTCTGCCCTGGCAAGGTCCAGCAGTTCCCCTGCCATGCGGGAGAGTCTTTCCACTTCGTACTCGATGTCTTCTATGGCTTCCTTGGTTCCCTCAGCATCCACTCCCACACACCTCTTGAGTAGCTCAACGTTGCCCCTTATAACCGTAAGCGGAGTGCGCAGCTCGTGGCTGGCGTCTGCGACGAACCGCTTTTGACTGGCGAGCGCTTGCTCCAGACGCTTGTATGCGGTCTCCAGGTTTGCCAGCATCATGTTGAATGTGGCAGCTAATCGCCCTACTTCGTCCTGAGGCCCTACGTATGCCACCCTCCTGGCAAAATCCATCTTTTCGCCAATCTCCCGGGCGTCGTTGGTCAGCCTTTCAATTGGCCTCAACGCGGCCTTCGATAGCCACCAGCCGAACGCCCCAGCCAAAACCACCGTGAACAGGCCTACCAGCACCAAGGTTAGCCTGAGCCTGGTGAGAGCCTGAAGGGTTGGTCTCAAGGCTCGTCCCACCTGGACAAAGCCAACCACGTAGTTTCTGTAGGTTAAGGGAACAGTGTAAGTGCGAACTGGAAACCTCCCCACAGTCTGAGTCTTGAAGAAACTTCCGTTGAGTGCCATGGCTAGGTCTTCCGGCGAAAGGGGAAGCGATTGCCTTCCCAGGTTAGCTGATTTAGCCACAACGTTTCCCTGAGGGTCCATTACCTGTACGTAGATATCAGCTTCGCTGAACACGTCCACGTCTGGAATCATTATGGGTCGGGACATGGCATGCATGCCCTGGGCTACGAAGATACTGCTGGCAACGGACTCGGCACGCGCTTTTATGGTGAGGTCAATGTCTCGGAAAGTAGTGCGCCAAACCAACGTGTAAAGGATCACCGAAAACACTGCTACGGTGATTGCCACCACGCTGCTGTACCATAAAGTTAATTTGAGACGAATGCTCAAAGGCTTTCACTCCTTGAGCACATAACCAGCGCCCCTGACTGTGTGAATTAGCCGGGGCTCTCCACCTTCTTCCAGTTTCTGCCTAAGATAACCAATGTACACCTCCAACACGTTGGACTCGCCTGCGTAGTCTATCCCCCACACTTCCTCCATGATTCTGTCTTTGAGCAGAACTTGCCTGGGATGACGCATGAACAAATAAAGAAGCTCGAACTCCTTGGTTGTGAGCTCGATCTTCCTGTCTCCCCTCCACGCTTCCCTTGCCATAGTGTCCAGGGTAAGATCTGCAAAGCGCAGCACATGTCCCCGCCGTTCTTCTGGCACCTTGCGTCTGGATAACGCCCTAATGCGAGCCAGTAATTCCTCGAAGGCAAAGGGTTTCACAAGGTAGTCGTCGGCACCTGCATCAAGCCCAGCCACCTTGTCCGCAACTTCATCCTTGGCAGTGAGCATGAGCACGGGCACATCGCTCTTTTGTCTTATTCGACGGCACACCTCAAAGCCGTCCAGGCCCGGCATTAAGATGTCCAATACTACAAGGTCGGGCGACTTGGACAATGCTAGCTCCAGGCCAGAATTGCCGTCGTTAGCCACCAATACCTCATGACCTTCATACGTCAGGCCACGACGCAAGAAAGAAGTAATCTTGGGGTCGTCGTCTATGACAAGAATGCGCAACACCCACCCCTCCCCTTTCGCCCGATGACCCAGCTGTTCGGTCTTAGGCTTCGGCAGCTTCTCTCAGGCTTTCGCCGAACATGAGGTGGATAGGTCTGGCAGGCGTTATAGTGGAAATGGCATGCTTGTAGACCAGGGATTGCTTGCCATCGTTTTCAAGCACTACTGTGAAATTATCGAAACCTTTCACCATACCCCTCAACTGAAACCCATTCACTAGATAGATTGTCACCGGTACGCCGTCCTTGCGTACTTGGTTTAAGAAGCCGTCCTGAAGGTTAATCTGACCCTTGCTCATGCCCCGCCCTCCAGTTCTTGTAAATGGTGCAGATCCTCTCAGCAACTTCCTCCAGCTGACTATGCTTCCCAGCATACACCCACACGATTCTATCATCATTTCGCAACCAGGTGAGCTGCCTCTTGGCCAGCCTTCTGGTGTTCCTGATTATCAGGCGCCTGGCTTCCTCGAGGGTGCACTCCCCCTTGAGATATCTTATGACTTCGGCATAACCCACAGAATTGAAGCATTGCAGGCGCATGGAATAGCCCTGACTCAACAAGCTCAAGACTTCCTCCGCCAGGCCCGCCTGCAACATTTTGTCTACTCTCTGTTCTATTCGAGAATACAGCTCATGCCTCTCGATGTCCAGCGCCACCGTGAGCAGTGGATATGGCAGACCCTTAGCCTCCTGCCAGGTGTCAGAAATGGGATGGCCAGTGATGAAGTACACCTCAAGCGCCCTAATAGCCCTTCGAACATCGTTGGGGTGTATTTTTCGGGCTGCTACAGGGTCAATTGACTGTAAGTCTTCCCGCAGCTTGGCTAGCCCAAGCTCGGCATATTTCCTGTATAGCTCCTGCCTGAGCGCAGGGTCGTAGCCCCCCTCTGGAAAGGCGTAACCGTCCATCAGACTTCTTATGTAAAGCATCGTTCCCCCGCACACTATTGGGAGCCGCGCCCGGGACATGATTTCCACAATGCACTTTTCGGCTTGGCGCCGAAAGTCTGCTACGCTGAACCTTTCAGTAGGCTCTATCGAGTCTATGAGGTGGTGAGGTATTCCTTCCATTTCTTCCCTTGTGGGCTTGGCGCTCCCCACGTTGAGGCACTTGTAAATCTGCACAGAGTCTGCAGAGATTATTTCCCCGTTAAGCCTTTTGGCGACCTTGACGGCCACGGCGCTCTTTCCAGAAGCGGTTGGACCGGTGATGACTAGTACCCCTGTAGGCTTGTTGCTAAGCTCAGCCATGCCTTTCAAACCTGGTTTCCAGCACCTCCCGGCTCAAAGTTATGAACGTTGGCCGCCCGTGGGGGCACCTGTAAGGGTCAGTACAGTCTATCAGAAGTTTCATGAGTTCTGTCGCCTCATGAGGTGTCGGTGCGTCTCCACTCCTGAAGCTACTGTGACACGCGGAAATGGTTGCAGCCAGGTGCTCCAGGCGACGCACTTGACCTCCCGCGAGTGCGTGGTTCAGAATGGCTTTCCAATCCACCCCTGCTACATCTCCCAATGTAGGCACAGCCCTCACAATCACGCTTAGCTTGCCAAAGGTCTCGGCCTCAAAACCCAGCTGCTCAAGAAGGCCTGCCAGTTCTTCTGGGTTTGATCCTGGCTCCAAGCTCAGACTGATTGGCTCCAAGAGAGGCTGGGGCAGTCCCATTGGTTTACTAAGCAGGTGCTCGTAGGTTACCCTTTCATGGGCAGCGTGGTAGTCCACAATGTAAATGGCATCAGCAGCTTCCATGATTAGGTATTTACCGTAGGCACAACCCAGGTACTTGAGGTCGGTTCCGCCAACTTCCTGAGGGCCAGCGCCTTGGCTCCCCTCTTGCTTATGGAGTGGTATCTGCTCAACAAATAAGCTGATTGGCTTTTCCATGGCAACCATTGCATCTGCAGCACCCAGCTGTGATCTTTGCAATGTTCTGCGGACAGAGGAAAAAACGGCATTCCGCACCCCATCCTCGTTAACAAAGCGTACCTCCGCCTTAGCTGGATGAACGTTCACGTCTACAAGATGGGGATCAACCTTCACGTTCAGCACGAAGCGTGGGTACCTGGACTGCTCTGCCCCTTCGAGGCTCCTGTAAGCTGCCTCCACGGAGCTCCGAAGGCCGTGGCAACCCACAGGTCTACCGTTTACGAAGAGGAACTGTCTGTTCCTGGACGGCCAGTCCGCACTAACGCTGACCAAACCTGAGATTGTTTCGCCTTCAACGGGCAACATTTCCTGCTCTGGGCCGAAAATAGCCTGGTAAGTACCCATTAAGCCGTCCCCTTGGGTGGAGAAAACCGTTTCCCCCTCAGCCATGAAACAGTAGGCCACTTGGGGGTTGCCAAGAGCGAGCTCTGTGACTACCCGCTGACACAGGACACGTTCCCTGCGCATGTCCTTGAGGAACTTTAGTCTGGCAGGTATATGCTGGAGCACGCCGTAAACCTCAATCCTCGTGCCCTGGGGACAGCCTGTGGGTTCTAATACTGCCACTCTACCCTCCTCGATCACCAGGCGCGTTCCGGTGCGCTCATGCCGGGCCAGGCTTGTCACCACAACCCTCCGGGCGCATGCAGCAATGCTGGCTAGAGCCTCCCCTCGGAAGCCAAACGTGGAAATGCTTTCGAGATCCTTTAGGCTGGTTATCTTGCTTGTGGTGTGCCTTTCGAAGGCGGCTGCGATTTCCGAAGACGGAATGCCGCAGCCGTCGTCAGTAACCGCAATCATTTCGAGGCCGCCGCCTTCCACTTCTACCACTATCCGACGAGCTCCTGCGTCTAGCGAATTCTCCACAAGTTCCTTCACAGCAGACGCAGGCCTTTCAATTACTTCGCCTGCGGCAATAGCTGCTATTACGTCTGGAGGGAGTCTCACAATCATAAGGCTAACCTCAACTGGGAACTTGAAGACATGGTTTGTTTCTTGCGACCCTGACCTGCTGTTCGGGCAGGCGACTCTGCCTCAAGCTTCGCCAAGATCTCCGCGGCCCTTTGGGTAACGCACGATGGGATACCGGCGAGCTTGGCCACTTCAACCCCATAGCTTGCAGTGGCACCTCCCGGCATCACCTTCCACAGGAACTTTATGCCTTGCTCGTCCTCCTTGACGGCTACGTGCATGTTGGCTGCTGCCTCCAAGCACCGTGCCATTTCGATCAATTCTCGGAAATGAGTGGCCATCAGTGTCATGCACTGGATCTGGTCGTGCAAATGCTCGGCAATGGCCCATGCAAGACTCATACCATCAAAGGTACCAGTACCCCGTCCAAGCTCGTCCAACAACACCAAACTGGAGGAAGTTGCATTGTTAAGTATGTTGGCGACCTCGGTCATTTCCACCATGAAAGTGCTTTGTCCCGATGCTAAATCATCCCTTGCTCCTATCCTGGCGAAGACCTTGTCCACCACGCCAATTTGAGCAGCGCTAGCTGGCACGAAGCTTCCCATTTGGGCCATTATTACGATAAGCGCTATTTGCCTGAGGAACGTGGACTTACCTCCCATGTTGGGTCCGGTGACCACCAACAAGCGCACGTTCTGGGGATCGAGCGCCACGTCATTGGGAACAAACTTGCCGGGACCGAGTGCCTTTTCGATCACGGGGTGCCTGCCATTGCTAATGCAAATTCCGGGCTGCTGCTTCACCTCGGGCCGGCAGTAATTATTTTGAACCGCCACTTCTGCCAGAGCACAAAGCACGTCTGCCACTGCAAGCGCTCCAGCAATACGCTGTATTGGCTGGAGGTTCTCCATGACCTGGGACTTGAGCTGCCCGTAGATTAGTGCCTCCAGTTCGACCATCTTGTCTTCAGCGGAAAGGATTTGCTCCTCTAACTGCTTGAGTTCGTCTGTGATGAAGCGCTCTGCTCCAGCCAAGGTCTGTTTCCTTTGGAACCTGGCGGGCACCAGGTGGAGGTTTGGGTTGGTCACCTCAATGTAGTATCCAAACACTCGGTTGTAGCCCACTTTGAGGGACTTGATTCCAGTGGCCTCCCGTTCCCTCACTTCGAGCGCGGCTATGTACTCACGAGCGTTGGCACTCATTTGCCTGAGCTTATCTAGTTCCCCGTTGAAACCCTCTTTGATTACACCGCCGTCTTTCAAGTGAGCGGGCGGATCCTCGCGAATGGCCTGTAAGATGGTCCTGGCAAGCTCCTCCATGGGTTCTAGCTGTTCGAACAGGTCCCTCAACGCCTGGGACTGCCCCTGGGACATCAGCGAGCGCACCTTTGGAACCAGCTCAAGACATTTGCCAATTGCCAGCAGGTCGCGGGGAGTCTCCAGGTTTGAGGCCACCCTGGCCACAAGTCTCGGCAAATCGGGCATGTTTCCAAGCTCTGCCCTTAATTTGCGCCTGAGGGAACCTTTGATGACTAGCTCTTCCACAGCGTCGTGACGGTACCTTATACGCCCAACGTCTCGCAGGGGTTTTTCAAGCCACTCCCTGAGCAATCTCCTCCCCATCCTCGTTAGCGTTAGGTCCAGCACTGAAAACAGAGTGGGTGCGTTCTTGTCGGGGCCTGACGGCTCAACGATGTCAAGGTTCCTCCAGCTTGCCGCGTCGATCTTCAGGTAATCCCCTGGGAGCTCCGTAGACAGCGAGCTTACTTGACGCGCGTCGGCGCGTTGGGTGTTGTACAGGTAACGGAGCAGCATGCCTGCTGCAACGATGGCTGCAGGCATGCCATTGCAACCGTAACCCCTCAGCGAAGCCACCTTGAAATGGTCAAGGAGCAATCGTTCGGCTTCTCTAATGGTGAGCCCTGTCACTCGGGTCACGGTAGGACGCCACGAGCCATGAGAAGCAGTCACCTGAGCCAGCAGGTTTTCCACTGGAGAACCCGCAGTGACAATGCACTCAGCCGGTCGTCTCACAACCAGCCTGTCCACCACATCGGGCCAACCAATTTCCCCTGGCACTTGCATAGTGGACAACTTGCCGTCGGCAGGGTCCATGAAGCTCAATCCCACGCTGCCTTCTGCCTCGCATAGGGCAGCCAGGTATCTGGATCCAACCTCTGTGGAAGGCACGAAGGTACCGGGGGTGATTACCCGCACCACGTCCCTCTTCACAAGCCCTTTGGCCAACTTTGGGTCTTCCAGCTGCTCACAGATGGCAACTTTGTGTCCTTTTTCTATAAGGAGGGCAATATATTGCTCGGCGGAATGATAAGGCACCCCACACATTGGTGCTCTTTCGCCCGACGCCTCACGAGCAGTGAGCACGATGTCCAGCTCCCGGGAAGCCAACAACGCGTCCTCAAAGAACATCTCATAGAAGTCCCCTAGACGAAAGAAAACGATTGCATCGGGGTAGCGTGACTTGATCTCTTGGTACTGCTTCATCATTGGAGTTGCGGAGGGCATTACACCATCTCCCCGTCCAAGCTCCACAGGCGTGCTGTGGTGATCTTGACGTTGACGATGTCACCTACAAGCTCTGAAGGGCCCTCAAATACGACCACTTTGTTGGTGCGTGTCCTACCACACAGCCTGGAGCTGTCCCGCTCGCTGGGCCCTTCCACCAATACCTCCAAGGTTTTGCCCTCAAGCAGCTTGTTGATCTCCAAGGTGATTTTCTTTTGCAGGGAGATCACTCGTTGCAACCGGTCACGCTTGACCTCAAAGGGTACCTGATCGGGAAGAACCGCTGCTCCAGTGCCAGGCCTGGGCGAATACATGAATGTGAAGGCAGCATCGAACCTAACCAATTCCAGCGCCCTGATTGTTTGTGAAAAATCCTCCTCGGTCTCCCCGGGGAAACCAACTATAAGGTCCGTGGTAATGGATATTCCAGGTACCTTTTCTCTCAAGGCTTCTATAAGTCGCTGGTAGTGTTCTAGGGTGTAACCCCTATTCATGGCAACTAGAACTTTGTTGGACCCTGCCTGAAGGGGCAAATGAATGTGTTCGCACACCTTGTCCAGGCTTGCCATGGCGTCAATCAGCCTTTGGGAAACGTCCTTGGGGTGAGAAGTGACAAACCGGATTCGCTTTATGCCCTCAACTCCGTTCACTTCCTCAAGCAACTTGGCAAAGTCCCATCCGTTGGCAAGGTCTTTCCCGTAGGAGTTCACGTTTTGGCCTAGCAGCGTTACCTCCTTGTATCCTTGTGAGGCGAGTACCTTCACTTCATCTATGATGTGCTTTGGATCGCGGCTTCGTTCGGGACCCCTCACGTAAGGCACAATGCAATAGGAGCAAAAGTTATTGCATCCGTAAGAGATAGTCACCCACGCGCTCACTTTGCCGCGCCTTACCGGGGTAATGGCCTCTAGAGCTTTGTCATCACAACAGCCAACGTCAACAATGGGCTGGCATCTGCTAGCCGCTGCTTCCTGTATGAGCCGTGCCAGCTCGGGAATGTTGCGGGTACCAAAGAAGAAATCCACGTGGGGGCATTCCTTCATGAGCCTGTGGCGGCTGCGTTCGCTTTGGACCATGCATCCCCCAACCCCAATAATGATGCTGGGATTGCGTTTCTTCAGGGGCTTAAGCTGTGAGATCCTCCCAATGGCCCTGCCCTCTGCGCTTTCCCTTACGCAACAGGTGAGCACTATGATAATGTCAGCTTCACAGGGTTCCTGGGTTGCCCCATAGCCTAGTTGCTCCAACACACCAGCAATTAGTTCAGAGTCCCTAGCGTTCATTTGACAGCCGAACGTCAACAGATAATACCTTTTCATGCTACCCCATCCTTTGCATACATTAAGGATACCATGGCCCAAGCAGCCTCTCAACGCACTGGGCAGGGCTGATTTCCCCCATCAACAGCGCCTTGGCCTCACTCCCTTTCAGCCCGGAAAGCACTTCAAGGGTTTGAGGCGTGGCGTCTGCCGGTGCGCTTTCTACCCTAAGGTGGTTCCAGCAATCCATGAAGAAGCGCCAGTGATCTTCGTCTAGCCCACTGGTCAAGTGCCACCAAGGCAAGTCCCGAGCGCTTGCTGGCAAAGCCTTCACCTCCGAAGCTACCCAGGCACTCGCCTGTGCGTAGGCCACAGCAAATTCGCATGCTAGCCTTAGGGTCTGAGGCGTTTGGTTCCTTGTGGCGGACACTGCCACAGCGTCAAGTCGACCAGGTATCACCAGTGCACTCCCTTTTGCTTGACCAATGCTAGGCAGTGGTACTAGCCGGTAGCGCACTACGCTTGCATTGAGCTCACCCGCTTGGCAAAGGCTAGCACGTTCTAACGCATGCCTTATGAAACCCCTCCCAACCGGGGCGATGGCCGCAGCTTTACCAGTCCAAAACTGCTCTAAAAGGGACTGGCCCCTAGAGTTGCTGGCTATCTGGGAAACCTCTTGAAGTAGCTCTACAAGGACGTCAGCGGATGTCAGGAGCTGGCGCGGTTCAATGCCTGACGCCCAAACGAGGTCCATGACGGTGGCTGGATCATCGAGGTTGATCAGCGCGAGCTTCCCTAGGGAGCGGAACTCCTGTATGCTCCACCCAGACCTGAAGACCGAGTCGGCGTCCAGCCCAAGTTGTGCCAGGAGCTCCCAATTGACTGCAGCACACCTTGGATCGACCCAGCGGGGTATTGCGTGGAGCGAATTCCCCACGGTAACCGCCGCAAGTGCGCCTTTGTTGAACAACGGATTTTCCTGTGGAAGCACGAATGCCTGGAGAGGTACAGTGGCGCCGCAGATGAGTAACAGGTCAACCCATGGCCCCGCCAGCACGTCTGGCAAGTTTCCACTGGCCAGACCCTTGAGGACCTCTGTTTCGAACTCATGGAGGGGTATTAGTCGGAACTTGACATCCAAGGTCACCTGGGGACGCTTGCTCTTGAATTCATCGCTGAAGTGCTCCACGAACTCTGTAAAGTCATACCTGGCCCGCCATTTGACTGGCCAGTCCACTTCCCAAACCTCAAGGTTGTAATGGCCACCTTCCGCAAGGGGGATGAACGGAGTTACTTTCCCCAGAGATAAGTGAAGACACAGCGCGTGGACCAGGGCAGCAATACCAGCAACAAGCCTGTTAAACAAAGGCCTCTCACCTCAAGCCAAGCACGCACAGTTCCTGGGCGCCCACCACCCCAGTCACTCCAAGCTGGTAGAAAGCCTGCATGTTCTTAACCGCAGCCTCCATCCGGGCACCAAAATAGCCGTCCAGGGGGCCGGGGTCAAAGCCTAGTTGTCTCATCCTGAACTGGACGAACTGGACGTCCAGACCTGAACTACCTGGCCTTAACTCGCGTTCCACTGGAACAAAAGGAACATAGCCCACGATGTTCACTGGCGTTCCGAAGGGTACCAGGTCGAACAACTCGATCACATGGTGATTGAGCATCCGAACACACCCTGCGCTAGCCGCCCAGCCAATTGTCCAGGCCTGGTTGGTACCGTGGATGCCGTATGACCCCCACGGTACATTAAGGCCCATCCACCTTGCCCCAAGTGGCCCTCCGGGGTTATACACTTTCTCAACGATTCGGAACTCCCCAACAGGCGTGGGGGTATGCCATTTGCCAATTGCAATTGGGTATTTTCTTACTGTCATCTCGTTCAGCTGTAAGGTGAGCACTAGCTTGGAGACGTCGATCACAATTCTGGCCTCGCTTGGGGGCTCATTATGTGGCGCTGCTCTGGCAGCCCACACTGGCAAACCAAGCATCAATACTGCAACCAACACCAGTACTCGCGGGCGCATTTTGGAGTATCCCTCCGGCAATGTATATTGTTCCAGCAATTTCAGAATGCATTGGGCAGTGGCTTCGGTTAGAATTTTGAAGGCCGAATCTGCACAAAAGATGTGCAGAGCGGGGGAGGAAACATAATGGGGTGAATCCGCTGTCCCAGGCGGTAGGGCTCTCCTTTTCACCGAACCCGTCAACTAACCTCGCAGGCTTGAGAAGGAGGTATGCAACATGCTCCGGAAAGGGGCAACAGTCCTAGTGTTTGTTGCCATTGCCATTGCGGTGGTGTGCGCTCATGGCGTCAGACCAGCCCTGGCGGCATCCCGGGTCCACGTGGTGGTGCCAGGCGATACCCTGTGGCGAATTGCAGCCAAGTATGGGGTCACCGTGGAGTCTTTGGTCCAAGTGAATTACCTGACAAGTTCGTTAATAATACCTGGTCAAACCATTGTGATTCCAACAACAGCTCTTCAGCCAACAGGCATTCACCAGTGGTATCAGACGGGTTGGAACTTTGGCCCTGCTGAAATAGACCTGCTGGCCAGGTTGATTCGGGCCGAAGCTGAAGGCGAGCCATACGTGGGTCAGGTGGCGGTGGGAGCGGTGGTGCTCAACAGGCTGAGGAGCCCCCTGTTCCCAAAGCGCCTTGAGGACGTAATATACGAGCCTGACCAGTTCGAACCTGTTGCCAACGGCACCATCAGCTTGCCTCCGACCCCTGAATCCATCAGGGCCGCCTTGGACGCGATTGCGGGCTGGGACCCAACTGGAGGAGCGCTTTACTTTTACAACCCTACCAAGGCGCACAGTGACTTCCTCGCCAGTAGGAAGCAGCTTGTGGCAATTGGCGGGCACGTGTTCCTGGTTTGAGACGTGTATAATAGTAGCCATGAAGTATGCAGTCAAGTTGCTATTCAGGAAAGTAGGCCAGGCTCTGTCCGATTTCCGAATGATTGCTCCAAGAGACCATATTGCGGTGGGAGTTTCTGGGGGCAAGGACAGCCTGGCCCTCCTTTACGCCCTGGTGCACTTTCAAAGGGTGTCCCCAGTGAGGTTCACCCTGACTGCAATTACTGTAGACATGGGATGGCAGCAGGACTATTCTGAGATTTCCCGTTTCTGCCACCAACTTGGCGTGCAGCACACCGTGGTGCCATCCCTCATTGCTCCAGTGGTGTTCTGCATCAGGAACGAACCCAACCCATGTTCCCTCTGTGCCAAGTTACGCAGAGGAACGCTTAACAGTGCAGCCAAGAAGGCAGGGGCAAACAAAGTGGCACTCGCCCATCACTTGGACGACGCGGTGGAAACCATGATCATGAGCATGTTCTTCGAAGGAAGAGTGACCACGTTTTGGCCGGTTACCCACTTGGACCGAACCGGACTTACAGTTATTCGGCCCCTGGTTTATGTGCCAGAGCATCTTACCGTACAGCTGCAGAAGGTCATATCCCTTCCCGTACTGGCAACCCTTTGCCCTGTAGCAGGCAAGACCTCAAGGCACTGTGTAAAGCAGGCGTTAGCCCCCTTAAGGGCGGATCGCCTCACGGACCAGACCCTCCAAAAGGCCATGGCAAAATACTGGGCGTCACAACCCCAGCAACCTTGCAAGGAATGAGCGTTTGCGCCTCGCCTTTCGAGACATGGGCTTCATAAGCTGGTAACGCAACTGCTGGATCTCCTGGTTTGTGCGGACCAGAGCTGTTAGCAGCCTGTCCCTTTCCTCAATTCTCTTTTGTTCGCTTTCCTTAAGCTGCCTCTTGATTTCCTCCAGCCTTGCCACCACTTCGTCACCAAAGCTGATTCCAGGCAACTCTTGGGGCTGCTCTAGACGCTTTGCTATTTCCGAGTCACTGAGGCCCAGCTTGCGCCATTCCAGCACCTTTCTTAGCCTTTCGATTTCCTGGTTGGAAAGCTCAAGGCCAGGCCCTCGACCATCGTCATCTGGGTCCATCACCTTTGACCCGAAATCCCTCATGATTTGCCTGAAAGTGTGTGGTGAAATCCCAAGCTGACTGCACACCAGATCGGGCTCTAAGTACTTTTTCTGGTTTCCGTCCATGCTTTGTGTGGCCTGGCTCAGGCAAAGGGCCAAGCCAGAACCAGACCAGGCCTTCGCCTCCTTCCCGGATGTTGATTTGCCAAGGGTAGCCCAGAACTGGCCCTGAGTCCGGGAACACGCTGCTTCCGTCTTCTTAGATTCAACATGAACTGTCTGAAACCTGCAAAAAATACCCACAAGGAGAGTGGTCCCCCTGGGCAGACTCGCTCTAGTATGGTTTTGCGTTGCTCTAATGTTGGTAGGGGTGTTAGGTTACGGGCTGAGTCAGCGGGGAGGCAAACCCTGGACGTCAGAAACCCGGGAGCCCACTTTGCTTCTTGACGAGTTCGGTAACATGGTGTGGGCCACGTGCCTACACGTGTCAGTCGGAGACAACTATGTGGGCCAAGCGAACTACAGGGCAACTGTGGTGAGGGTGGAAGGCAACAAAGCCTACCTCAAACGGGACGCTCAACAGGCAAGAGCGGCAGTTGCGGGCACGTCCCTGGCGCTTCCCCTTGGTGCTAGTAGCAAGTTGATTTGCCTGTATAGTACCCATACTGACGAGTCCTACGTGCCCACCGACGGTTCAGAAGCGTTGCCTGGGCAGGGTGGCATCATCAAAGTGGCATCTGCGTTTGCCCAAGCCCTGTCGTCGGTAGGCTTCGTTGTGAAACATGACCCGACTGCCCACGACCCCCACGACGCCATGGCTTACACTCGCTCCCGGCGGACTGCAACCGCATTAGCTGCATTGAAACCTTACGCCATGTTCGACGTGCACAGGGACGCGGCTCCAGCCGAGGCATACGCAGCAGTGGTACGCGGAGTGGAAATTCAACAAATCATGATAGTGGTAGGCCGGCAAAACCCCTTTTCCAGCGCGAATATGTTCTTCGCCCTGAGAGTGAAGCAGGAAGCAGACAGGATGTACCCTGGCCTGATCAGAGGCATTTTCATGGCCTCGGGGGATTACAACCAGGACTTGGATCCGGGAAGCTTACTGCTGGAGGTGGGCACCCACATGCTCCCAAGGGAACACGCTGAAAGGTCTGTGAGCTTCTTGGCGAGGGTACTGGCCTCGCTACTTGGGGTTCCAGGCTTCCCGTCCTGACTTCCCCCTTTCCCTTATCGCGTGGGCTTCCTGAGCGATTCGTTGTGCCCACTCTAGCGGCACCTTAACATCGCCAACTTCGTTGCCGTACTCTCCCTGGGGACCATGACTATCTGAACCTCCGGACAGTAACAACCCAAGCTGAGTGGCAAGACAGCAGTACCTGTAAACGTCCTCCTCTGAATGGGATGGATGTTTGACTTCCAGCCCCCTCAGACCGGAAACCACCAATCTCCTGATGAGGTGCTCAGGGATAGGCCCAAGCCCGGGATGCGCCAAGACCGGTACTCCACCCCAGCCCAGGATTGCCTCCACTGCCTCCTCGGGCCTTATTTTGTACCTTTCTACATAGGCTGGCTTTCCGCGTTGAAGGTAGCTTGCAAAGGCTTCAGCTTCACTGGAAGCAAAGCCCTTCCTAGCAAGCAGCCTAGCTACATGGGGTCTTCCTGGGGAACCGTTTCCTGCTTCCTTAATGGCTTCCTCAAGCGTTATGGGTATCCCCAGCCCCCTCAACCTGGAAACCATCTTCTCCATGCGTTTTACCCTCGCACAAACCAGCCTGTCAAAGAACTGCTGCACTTGCTTGTCTCCAATTGGAATGAAGTACCCCAAAACGTGCACGTCTGTCTCATTCCATTCGCAGCTGAGTTCCACTGCAGGTATCACTTGAATGCCGCCAATCTGTGCTGCTCTAGCCATTGCAGCCCCAACGCCGGAAATGCTATCATGATCTGCAACCGCCACCGCTTTAAGACCTATAGAAGCCGCTAGTTCTACGGTTTCCTCGGGAGTGAGGTAGCCGTCTGAAGCGGTAGTGTGAACATGCAAGTCAGCCCAGCCCACCTCGACCATCCTCATCGCCACCCTTATACAATTGGGAATAAGGAGAGCGCGTTTCTACTCAAAATAGCCTCTGATTCTTCGCTGCTTAGTCCTGCCTCGGTGATTTGGCGTTTATACCTTTCATACCCAAGCAACGGGAAATCCGAGCCAAAGAGCGTTTTCCTCAAAACGCCTGCTTCTTTCAGCACTCGGTAAACGTTGCATTTGTACAGCAACGGGACTGCAGCTGTGTCATACCAGACATTCTCCAGGTCCTTGGCCACCTCTGGCATCAGCTCGTAGAAGGGGAGTCCTCCCCCTAGGTGCGGATAAACGATGTTAAGACCAGGGTGCTTACGGGCAAACTCCCACGCTTGCACCGGGCCAACATTTGTCTTCCCTGGATACACGTGGCCAACCTGCTCGTTGACGTGAAGCATTAGGGGCATCCCTGCTTCTTTGCATAGGCCAGCTAATGTTCGGATTTCCCTGCCCAACAAGTCGAAGCCTTGTCCTTCCGGGAAAAGTTCCCCCACTCCCTTGAGCCCCAAGTCAATACCCCTTGCAAACTCGGCTTCGAGCCCTGGCCGCGCAGGGTTGACCACCATCAGTCCAAGCAAGCGGTCGTGTCTGCTTTTGACCATTGCCGCAACATACTCATTGATCTCCCTGCAACGTCCGGGGTCCTCCAAGGCATAGCCGAATACTACCATGCGTATTCCCTTGTCCTCAGATTCAGCTAAGGCTTCCTCACAGCTCGCAAACCTCGCCCTTGGTGAACTGGCAAGCGTTGCTAGGTATGGCTCTTTCTGGCATACGCGCTCCAGCTTGGAAATCATTTCGGGAGGGAGGACGTGGACGTGGCAATCAACTATCAAACTATCACTACCCTTCCAAAATAGGTTTCGTTATCCTCCCTCTTGGTTCATTCGTCAAGCGACGGCTCTCTCCTGCTGCATGCAACAAAATGAGGAGCCCGCCTCCCACGGCGAGCTCCCAATGTACGTTTTTGTCCCAACTTCTTATCTTGGCCCTACAATGAGCTTAATGGCTGTCCTTTCTTCTCCATCGATCTGCACATCGGTAAAAGCCGGAACACAAACCAAGTCGATGCCACTGGGAGCAACAAATCCTCTGGCAATTGCCACCGCTTTCACCGCCTGGTTGATTGCGCCTGCACCAATAGCCTGAATCTCCGCATGACCCCTCTCCCGGATGACTCCAGCCAACGCCCCTGCCACTGCATTGGGATTGGACTTTGAAGAAACCTTGAGTACCTCCACGGTTTTACATACCTCCCAGCGTCCTCAACAGCATTGGTTTGCTTAGGTCCTACTTGAAGTTTATGGCTCGGGTTAGTCTAATGTTACTACAAACGGGGTGTCCTTTTCAAGACTTTTTTTGTAATTCGATCTTATTCCCCTTCGGTTATGAATATCCGGGAAATGCTCGAGGCTAGTCCAGTTTGATCGTCCACTTCAAGTTCCACACCGCAGAACTGCCGCGGGCCCTTTGCTACTTCGAATCTCACTGGCAGCTGAGTTAAGAAACGCCTCATCACCAGCTCCCTATCAATGCCTATCACCGAATCCCTCGGGCCAGTCATCCCCGCGTCAGTGATATAACCAGTACCTGCCGGGAGGATCCTTTCGTCTGCGGTTTGAACGTGGGTGTGGGTACCTATCACCGCCGAAACCCGGCCGTCGAGAAACCAGCCCATGGCAACCTTCTCAGACGTGGCTTCGGCATGAAAATCCACCAGTATGCATTTGGTCGTCTGGGCAAGGGACTGAATTGCCTTCTCTACGGCCCTAAAAGGGCACTCCAGTAGTGAAGAATTAAAAACGCGGCCGCAAAGGTTGATCACGGCCACGGGACGTTGGTTCCTCGCGTTTACCACCGTTACCCCAGTGCCTGGAACACCTGGGGGGTAATTCAAGGGTCTCACAAGGTTTGGAGTCTTGTCGATAAACTCAAATATCTCCTTCTTGTCCCACGTGTGGTTGCCAAGGGTTAGGACGTCGATGCCCATGGCAAACAACTCTTTGCACACTTCCCCCGTGAGGCCATTTCCCCCTGCTGCGTTTTCCGCATTTGCTATGGTCAAATCGTAGTGCTTTCTGGCCCGGATCTCGCTCAGCACTTGCTTTGCAAATGACCTCCCAGGCCTACCCACAATGTCTCCTACAAAAAGGATCCTCACTTGTTGAACACCACCACCTGCCCGTTGTCCCTTATAGCCACAAATCCCTTTCTGGCCTTGGTTTGCCTCATGGTATCCAGGGTCTCTTCTATGATCTCTTCTTGCATTAGCTGTTCTTCCTGGGGCACCACCTGCGATACACGGCCAGGGTCAATCCCTTCCCTCATCACCCGCGCACCCAAGTAGTCGGAGACGAGGGCAGTGATGAGGGAAATCTCATCCCTGTCCAGCGTCTCCACGTCCCTCTCAACTTCGACTATGCTAATGGGGTAACCGCTGGAAAGCTTCACGTTGAGAGTTTTGGGATTGGCCCATCTGAGAACCGAGTAAGTCTCTAGGGCTTCTTTCAGCTTTTGGGAAAGTTCCCGAAAGCCCTGGGTGCTCACCCGCCCCTGGACCAAGAAGCTGAACTGCAACGTGCGCTCCTTTGGGTTGAACCTCACCATAGCCACCTCTGGGTAGCGCGCCAGAAGCGACACCGAAAAGTTAACGCCTTCAGTCACTCTGTTTCGGGTTGTCAGCGGTTGCTCACCATCCTACTTGGCATAGTCAACTGCACGCACTTCCCTGATGACTGTCACTTTGATTTGACCAGGATATTCTAACTCGCTTTCCACTTTCCTTGCTATATCCCTCACCAGCTTTTGAGCTGCGAGATCATCGACCTTCTCAGGCTTGACCATAATGCGTATTTCCCTACCTGCCTGAATGGCATAGGCCTTCTCGACCCCTTCAAAGGAGTCAGCAATTTCTTCCAGCTTCTGAAGGCGTTTGATGTATGCCTCCAGAGTTTCCCTCCTCGCACCAGGTCTGGAGGCCGAAATTGCATCGGCAGCAGACACAATGAACGCCTCGGGAGTGCGGGGCTCCACGTCACCGTGGTGCGCCTCAACCGCGTGTATTACTTCGGGGCTCTCCTTGTACTTTTTGAGCAAGTTAACCCCAATCAGCACGTGGGAGCCCTCCATCTGGTGGTCAACGCCCTTGCCAATATCATGAAGTAGCCCAGCACGTTTTGCAACTTGAATGTCAGCTCCAATTTCCGCAGCCATCGCCCCAGCCAAGTGAGCTACTTCAATAGAATGCTTGAGCACGTTTTGCCCGTAGCTCGTCCTAAACCGCAGCCTCCCTAGAAGTCTGATCAGCTCTGGGTGCAGGCCATGTACGCCTGTCTCCACCGCAGCTGCCTCGCCTTCCTCCCTGATCTGCGCGTCGATTTCCTTTTGTGCCTTTTGGACCATTTCTTCAATCCGTGCAGGGTGTATCCTACCGTCCTGGATCAGCTTCTCCAGGGCAAGCCTGGCCACTTCCCTTCGAATGGGGTCGAAGGCAGACAGGATGACAGCCTCTGGCGTGTCATCAATGATCAGGTCCACGCCAGTGAGGTTCTCCAGGGTTCTGATGTTCCTGCCTTCCCTTCCGATGATGCGCCCCTTCATTTCGTCGCCAGGCAAGGGCACCACTGACACAGTGGCCTCAGCGGTGTGGTCAGCTGCGCACTTTTGGATCGCAAGGCTGATGATGTCCCTCGCCCTTTTCTCCGCTTCTTCCCGTGCTTTTGTCTCTATTGACTTGATCAGCGCAAGCGCTTCCTGCTGAGCTTGGGCTTCTACCTGTGCCATAAGTAGCTTCTTTGCTTCTTCAGTGGACAATCCAGATATGCGCTCCAGCTCAGCAATTTGCTTCTGTTTGAGCTCGTTCACTTGCTCTGTAAGGCGTTCCAGCTCCTTTTCGCGGCGTGCTACAGCTTCTTCCTTCTTTTCTAGCAACTCCATTTTTCTGTCGAGGGACTCCTCTTTTTGAGAAAGCCTCCTCTCCATGCGCTGTACCTCGGCCCTTCGCTCCCGAATGTCGCGGTCTAGGTCAGACCGAAGTTTGTGGAGCTCCTCCTTGGCCTCAACCATTGCCTCGCGCTTGGCAGCTTCTGCCTCTTTCCTGGCCTCGCTGATGATCCTGCGCGCCAGCTCTTCGGCGGAAGCAATTTTAGCCTCGGCAGTCAGCTTTCTAACCACATAACCTGCTGCACATCCCAAAACAACTCCAACTAGTACCCAAAGAATAGCGCCTATAGTTGCTCACCTCCTCCAAGGTGCTGCGCCGCAGGTTACAGCGCAGCAAGTGCAAGCCCTTCCAAGCCCGGCCAGGCGCACCTAGCTTCTCTACATAAAGGGCCAACAAAGGTCGGCGCTCCAGTACCTGCTTGGAAGCAACCCTGGCAATACCGCCCAGCAAGGCCACAAGTTTCCGGACAAAAACATAAAGCCGAGTGGACTCGGCTTTTCATGAGACACATGACTTTGTCCCTGGTCTTCAGTACTACTCGCCCTGGAGCAAGCCCAGCTCGGCGAGGGCCCTTACAGCAAGCTCCCCACTGAATCCCCTTTGCACCAAGAACCTGTACACTCGCCGGCAAAGCTTGCCACGGTCTGGCTCCTTACAGCCAACCGCCTTCTTCATGGCGAGCTTTATAGCAAGCTCCTGTTCACGCTCTTCGGGCAGCGCTCGGTCGACTTCCTCTTGCACAACCTCCCGGGGTATTCCCTTTGACTCCAGCTCGGCAACTAGCTTCCTTCTTCCTACAGGCCGCACTCGGCTTCGAGACTCAACGAAGTCCCGTGCAAACTGCCTTTCGTCCAGGTAACCGATTTCCCTTAGCCTGGTAAGGCACTCTTCCACAGCGGCTTCAGGGTGACCCCGACGCAGCAGTCGCTGCCGAAGCTCCTCACCAGTGAGTTGCCGATAGCTAAGTGCCCTCAATGCGTCTTCCATCACGCAAGCCATTGCTCAATCGGTGCCCGCTTCCATTCCCCCATCAGCTGCACCCGGAGCTTTCACGGTACCAGCCCTGAGCTGCTCTCTTACCTTGCGTTCTATCTCAGCAGCTATTTCCGGATGCTGCTTCAGGTAATCCCTCACGTTCTCACGCCCCTGGGATAGGCGCTGGTCCCCAAAGGAATACCAGGTGCCCGTCTTGGTGATGATGCCAAGCTCAGTGGCTACATCCACCAGGCACCCTTCCTTAGATATCCCTTGACCATATATTATGTCAAAGTCTGCCTGTTTGAATGGGGGCGCAAGCTTGTTCTTCACGACCTTCACGCGGGTCCGTGAACCGATGGTCTCGGTGCCTTGCTTCAGGGCGTCTAGCTTGCGAACTTCCATGCGGACTGAGGCGTAAAACTTGAGAGCCCGCCCGCCTGGCGTCACTTCGGGGTTTCCAAACAGAACCCCTACCTTTTCCCGGATCTGGTTGATAAAGATAGCCGCAGTCCTGGATTTAGCAATTGCTCCAGTGAGCTTCCTTAGCGCCTGCGACATCAACCGAGCCTGCAAACCTACATGAGCGTCTCCCATTTCCCCTTCGATTTCAGCGCGCGGGACTAACGCCGCAACCGAGTCCACAACTACGACGTCAACTGCCCCGCTCCTTACCAGGGCTTCAGCGATTTCCAGCGCTTGCTCGCCAGTGTCAGGCTGAGAAATCAACAAGTTGTCAATATCCACACCCACGTTCTTCGCGTACACAGGATCTAGCGCATGTTCAGCGTCAATGAACGCCGCAACTCCCCCGGCTTTTTGAGCCTCTGCAATTATGTGCAAAGCCACGGTGGTCTTGCCGGAAGCCTCGGGGCCGTAAATCTCAGTCACCCTGCCCCTGGGAATTCCCCCTATGCCCAGGGCCAAGTCAAGGGTAAGTGCTCCAGACGGAATCACTTCTACGTTCATTCTGGCGCCTGCCTCGCCAAGCCTCATTATGGAGCCCTTACCGAATTGCCTTTCGATTTGAGCTAAAGCCAGGTCTAGTGCTTTCTGTTTCTCCAAGGTGAATCTCCTTTCCCGCGCTTTCTACCGGCCCCTGGCATTCATTTCCTAGTGGCAAGTATACCATCTCAAGCCGGTCACGACAAGTGGAAAGTGGCCAGCTCAGAGTAGCTTGGGCCTTGCCTTGACAGCTGGCTTCTGATCAGCTTCACTTCCTCAACAGCAAAGCGGCCAAATTCCTGTGTTGCAAGCCTCTCCATTTCGCGCCTGAAGGCATTAGAGAGCGAGCCTGTCCAAGAGCGAACTCTTCCCAAGGTAAGGTGCGCGGTGAACCTCTCGCTACCAAGCCCTAACAGGGCAGCAGCTTGGTCAAGGGATACCGCCAGTTGTTCCAATTCTCGCGCTCCTGAGGAGACGCCCGCCCAAATTACCCTGGGCTTACCGTCCTTAGCAAAGCTGCCAACACCCTTGAGTTCCACCTCGAAGCTGCGAATGCCGGTGCACGCTCGGGCAAAACTTTGCTGAAGCTGGGTGACTAGCCCCTCATCCACCTCTCCCAGGAACTTCAGGGTAATGTGCATGTTGTGGGGTTCAACCCACTTCACGTCCCAATTGTAGCGCTTGAGCTCCTGTACGGTCCTGACAAGCTTGACCACAACTTCATCAGGTGGCACAACTGCCAGGAACAGCCTTAGCTGCACCTGTGTCACTCCCTTGAAGTTCGTTTAGGTAAAGCCATAGGCTTCCTAGGGCTTCCTGGGTCGCCCTCACCTTCACGGTACGGCGGTCTCCCCTGATCCAAGTTTGCTTGGACCAGTCTCCAAAGGGCCCGGAAACGGCCACGCACACAGTGCCCACAGGCTTGTCGGGAGTTCCACCGGTTGGACCAGCAAAACCAGTTACGGAGACACCAACGTCTGCCTTGCACTTTTGCCTAACTGCCTTGGCCATCTCCAATGCAGTCTCAGTGCTGACCGGCCCGTGCACTTGGAGAACGCTTGCGGGTACCCCTAAGGTTTCCTGTTTGACGCTTTCATGGTAGGACACAATTCCCCCTTGGAAATAGTCGGAACTACCGGGGACATCGGTGATCCTGCTCGACAACAAACCCCCTGTGCAGGATTCTGCAGTTGCCAAGCAAAGCCCTTTCTTCCTCAATAGCTCGCCCACTACCTTTTCCAAAGTGTCCTCGTCTGCTCCGAAAACCCACTTGCCAATGCGCGACCTGATTTCAGTCTCTATCTTAGCCACCAATGTGCTTGCCTCTTGAAGCTTCCCTTGTGCTGCAATGCGCACATGCACCTCACCGGGTGCTACGTAGGTGGCTACACTTGGGTTGCTAGAGTTTGTTAAGTCGATGATCCTTTGTTCCACAGCGGACTCACCCATACCGAACACTTTGAGGGTACGTCGCACGAGCCTCACTGACGACAGCCCTTCAAGGCGCGCCAGCACTTGCCTCAACATGGGCAGCGCTTCTCCGGGTGGGCCAGGCAAGCAAATCACCAGTTTGCCTCCATGTTCTAGGAGCAGACCTGGTGCAGTCCCAAACTTGTTTTCAAGGGGCACAGCGCCGGCAATTACCATGGCTTGCTTTCTGTTGTTTTCTGTGGGCTCCCTGCCAATTCTCCTAAAGTAACTCACGATGGCTTCCCACGTCGAATCCGAGAACTCAAGGGGTCTGCCCGTGACTTCAGCAACGCACTCCCTTGTGATGTCGTCGCCGGTAGGGCCGAGCCCTCCTGTGGTTATCACAATGTCCGACCTGGAAAGCGCCTGCTTAAGTACACCACACAGGCGCGGGAAATTGTCCCCAACTGTGCAATGGTAATACACGTTTATGCCAAGATCTGCCAGCATCCTGGCTATGCTTGCAGCGTTTGTGTTGACCACTTCGCCCAGCAACAGCTCGGTACCAACCGCGATGATTTCTGCGACTGCCAAATTTCTCACCCCTAACATGATTGTATAACTTCGGATCACCAGTTGCACTATTTCCTTCAACTCCCAATTGGCCTTGAATTGGAGAGCTGTTATCATGGGCTTAAACCCCACAGTTACCATAATGTAGCCCAGGAGGTAGCCATGTGTCCACGTTTCCTTTCAGTTCACAGCTTGGCGTTCCTGCTCATGATCTGTCTTGTCGTTGCCTTAACCAATACGAGTCAGCCCGTAAGGGCAGGCCCATCAGACTCACTGCTGTACATAGGTTCCACTGGCCCGGCAGTCTTGGAGCTTCAGGGGCTGCTCAAGGTGTGGGGATACGACCCAGGCCCTGCTGACGGCATTTTTGGCCCGGCCACTCGGGGGGCAGTGCTTGCATTCCAAAAGGCCGCTGGAATAGCAGTAGATGGCATCGTTGGCCCCATTACCTGGCAGCACTTGAGGCAGACCCCAAGCCGGGGCTCGCGCAAGCCTCTTTCTGGAATCACGGTGGCTATTGATCCGGGCCATGGAGGCGTGGATCCTGGAGCCTACGGTGTGTGCGGCACTCGAGAAGCAGATCTCACCTTAGCAGTATGCCTAGAACTTCAAAAACTGTTGGTGTCCGGCGGCGCAAGGGTGGTCATGACCAGGACCGGCGATTATGAGCCTCGAGGTAAGTGGGGTAACTTAGACACCTTGGAGGCCAGGGTACAGACAGCTGAGGAGGCAGGGGCACAAGTAATGATCAGCGTGCACCACAACGTTTATTTACAGGACCCCACGGTGTCAGGGGCAATTGGGTTCTACAAACCTGGGGACAGCCAGAGTAAGTCTCTGGCACTGTGCCTCGTGGATGGCCTGGAACAGTATGCGTCCATGAACAACCTTGGCATTGAGCCAGGCTACTTTTACGTGATTCGCCACACTACCATGCCTTCGGTGCTCATGGAAATTGGCTTCCTGAGCAATGGAAACGACGAAAAACGGTTGAACGACTCAGGGTTCAGGTATAATGTTGCCTTGGGACTTTACCGAGGGGTGTTGAACTACTTTGGAAAGAAACCGTAGGGTCGTACTGGTTTCGCTTGGATGCAGCAAGAACTTGGTGGACAGCGAGCGCATGCTTGGCGTCCTGGCAAAACACGGGTACCAGATTGTGGATGACCCACAGCAAGCGGATATTGTGATCGTCAACACCTGTGGATTCATCAGGGATGCCAAGCAAGAGTCCATAGATACCATACTTGAGTTGGCAGAGCTAAAGAAGGAACGGAAGCTTCGACTGATCGTTGCTGGCTGCCTTGCTACCCGTTACTCCAACGAACTCCTGGCTGAAATGCCGGAAATAGACGGACTGTTGGGGGTACACGACATAGACCTTGTGGTAGAAGCAATCGAAAGATGCGATGCCGGCCTTCGGCCGGTGCCCGGTAGGGTTAGGGATTACCAGATCCATTGTGGGCTTCCCAGAATAGCGCTTACCCCCAAGAGCTATGCCTACTTGAAAATAGCTGAAGGCTGCAATAACCGGTGTAGCTACTGCGCAATACCCCTAATAAGGGGGGCATACAGGAGCATGCCCATGGATGGGCTGGTGGAAGAAGCTCAACAGCTGGCCACCAGGGGGGTTAAAGAACTAGTGATTGTGGCACAGGACACCACAATTTATGGTCAAGACATATACGGCAGGCCCCAATTGCACCAGTTGCTGCGCCGACTAAGTCAAACAGACGTGCAATGGATAAGGGTTATGTATGCCCACCCTGCCCACGTTTATGACGAGTTCCTCGCGGAGCTACAGTCAAACCCTAAAGTGGTGAAGTACTTGGACCTTCCAGCCCAGCACGTGTCCAGCCGGCTCCTCAAGCTGATGAACAGGCCTTACTCCTTCGAGGAGCTCCAGGAACGGCTGGAACAAGTTAGAAAGCACGTTCCCAGTATTGCCTTGCGCACCACCTTCATGGTGGGCTTCCCGGGCGAAACCGAACGTGAGTTCCTCGAGTTGCTGGAATTCGTGGAAAAAGGCCAGTTCGAGCACGTAGGGTTCTTTGCGTACTCCAGGGAAGAGGGCACTCCTGCAGCCAGCCTTCCTGACCAACTGAAGAGGGCCGTCAAGAACCAGCGTCTGGTTGAAGCCCACCGTATTGCAGCCCAGGTTAGGGACACCCTGAAACGCCGTCACGTTGGAAAGCGGCTCCGGCTCTTGGCAGATGGCACGGGCGCCCGGGGAAGTTACTGTCGAAGCTACATGCAGGCTCCCGAAGTGGATGACTACGTCCTCCTGGGCAGACCCCTCGAACAGGGCAGCTTCGTGGAAGCTACCCTTACTGGGTTCAAAGGTGATTACTTCGAAGCCCAGTGACTTCTTAGCCACAAACTACCAGCTAGAGCCCTCTTTTTTAATGGTATAATTATGTCAACCGTTTTGAGGGGGCTCGTTGGTGAAGATCGATGTTAAGAGAGTAGGCATCTATGCCCTTTCCTTTGGAATCACCCTGATCGCTGCCTTTGGCGTAACTGCAATGCTAAGCAGGATCACGGTGAGTAGGCCTCTTGCTCGGGCTTACTCTCAGCTGGGCTTTGTTCGCGAATTTCACATGGTCACCACGAGCGAAGGGACACACATAACCGTTAGCGTAGCACCCTTGGAGGATTTGCAGCTTTCTTATGATCAGCTCTACACATCCACGGCTCAGGTGCTGGGCCACGCCAAGTTCACTTTGGCAATCCGCGACAACAGGGATGATCAGTTGAAGCGGTTGTTCGATGATATATCCCTTTACATCCACGAAGCCATTATAACTGGAAGATTTGCCGAAATGTGCGCAACAGCCCAAGCCAAGTGCGCGGAGGCTGCAGTTGAATGCAGGATTGTAGTGGACTCTCAACGGGTTTACGTTTCCCTAACCAAAGACGCCAGTTACCTGTATGAGATCATTCCTAGAGGGGCGCAAGCCAAATGAGACAGTTACGGGACTACCAAATGGAAATCGTTGCAGGAATCGTCTCTGCCCTGATAGTTTTCTCGACGCTACGGGGCTACATGCCATGGCCTGCCCTGGTGCTTTTTGGCCTGATCTCCGCCCTAACCCAGACAACGGGGTTGCGTACTCTCACCCGCAGGTTCTCCAGCGAAGTCGGCAAGCTGGCCAAAGTGGGCACCGCTGGCACTGCGCCTGTGACGTTCGATTCCATTGGGGGTCAACAGATGGCTAAGCGGGAGCTCATGGAAGCTCTTGAATTCATAAAGTCGGCCGACCGCGTAAGGTCCATGGGGATTCGCCCAATCAAGGGGGTACTGCTTGCAGGGCCTCCTGGCACAGGCAAGACCCTACTTGCAAAAGCGGCTGCCAACTACATCGATTCGGCCTTCGTGGCCACTTCCGGCTCGGAGTTCGTAGAGATTTACGCTGGAGTTGGAGCCCAGAGGGTTCGAGAGCTCTTTCGCCAAGCACGCCAAGAAGCCACCAGGGCTGGCAAGCGGTCTGCAGTGGTGTTCATCGATGAGCTAGAAGTCTTGGGTGGCACGAGGGGTCGCCACGAAAGTCACCTAGAATATGACCAGACAATCAATCAATTGCTCATTGAAATGGACGGTCTTCGCTTTGATGACGATATACACGTTTTGGTCATTGGCGCTACCAACAGGCCGGACCTGTTGGATCCTGCGTTACTGCGACCAGGTCGGTTTGACCGAGTGGTGCGGGTAAGCCTTCCCGACAAGAACGGGCGGCTAGAGATTCTGAGGATTCATGCTGCAAACAAGCCCCTTGCCCCTGACGTGAGGCTTGAAGAGATCGCGCGGGAAACCTATGGCTTTTCCGGCGCCCACCTCGAGAGCTTGTGCAACGAGGCAGCCATACTGGCCTTGCGCGAGGGGTGCCCAGTTGTACACCACCGCCACTTCAAGGAGGCGGTGGACAAGGTGATGCTGGGAGAAAAGCTGGACCGAAAGCCCAGCCCCGAGGAGCTGAGAAGGGTATGCGTCCATGAAGCAGGTCACGCCATAGTCACAGAGCTGCTCAAACCGGGTTCGGTAGCCATGGTAAGTGTGGTGCCAAGGGGCGGCGCTTTGGGTTACGTTAGGCACGAACCCGACAACGATCCATACTTGCTCCCCCAGAGCGCCATAGAAAGGGAAGTGGCAATCTTGCTTGCGGGGTCCGTGGCTGAGCAACTGTTCTTCACGGAAAGAAGCACAGGTTCCACCAACGACTTTAACCAGGCAGTTGCGCTGTGCAGGAAAATGGTCTTCTCAGGGATGTCGTCCCTGGGAATCGTCGATTACGATTCAGTTGGAGCCGACGCGGTGAACAAAGCGGTCCACGAGATACTCAGAGCCCAGGAATC
Source organism: Bacillota bacterium (assembly GCA_049718765.1). Classification (GTDB taxonomy): domain Bacteria; phylum Bacillota; class Sulfobacillia; order DUMF01; family DUMF01; genus JBNARI01. The sequence goes on from JBNARI010000009.1 coordinate 40,348, forward strand.
CCGAGCACGCAGCCTGCTCAGGTGCCGCTGGGTCACCCTGTTGCGGGCAGCACAGCTCCTCCTGGAGAGGGAGACCATATTTGGAGATGAGCTAAGACAGTTGCTCGGTCGACCGCTGCCCTCCCGCAAATGGCGGGATAGAGTGAGGTGCTTCTCTCGGGTTCAGCTACTTGACAGTCTCAGCAGGTCAGATACAGTCAAGAGCTCATAACCTTTTTCCCGCAAAGCCATGATTATTGCGGGCAGTGCAAGGTGGGTTTGGCGCGAGCTGTCCGAGGCTACAAACCGCACGATGTCCCCAGGCTTGACGTTGTTCACAACCCTCTTTATGACCACGTCAGCACCTGGGTTTTTCCAGTCCATTGCGTCCAAGGACCACATTACGGTGTACTGCCCGTTCTCCATTGCCACAGAAATCAACAAGTCATCATATGTTCCACCGGGAGGCCGGAACGCTATTGGGGACTTTCCCGTGAGGTCGGCAATAGTGGTAGAAGCCCTCTTGATGCTGTCAATCACCCTTTCCCTGGTCAGGTTAGTGGCCCCTTCAAACCAGTAGCCCATGCTTCCAACCTCATGTTTGGATGAAACCATTTGCTTCACTTGCTCCTTATGGGAGGATGCCCACGGTCCTGTCACGAAGAAAGTGCCGCGGGCCCCATGTCTGTTGAGCGCTTCTAAGACAAGTCCTGGCGTGTTTTCACCGAAGGTTATGTCGAAGGTGAGGGCAACCGCCTTGGAAGGCACCTCCACCCGAGCAATTGGACGGAGCCTGCCAGACACGAGACCAGCCACCGGTTCTATGAGCAGCCCGCCCGCAATTCCAATGAGGCAAGCAAGAGCAATCACAGCCAGCTTCCGTCCAGTGGACTTTCGAATTATGAAAAGCAGCACGCTCACCCCTCCAGTACTAGAAGCACATGCTCCCAGTAGGGAATCTTATGAGCGTCTGCCCTCGTCCATGACTTGGCTGCCCTCGACGCTGCTGCGCGCCAGCTTGCATCTGAGCCGGTTGAGGCGCTTCTCCAAGTCCGCATTGCCTGGAAACAGGCGAAGCGCCTTTTCCACAACTGCAGCAGCTCCAGAGTAATCCTTTTCCCTGTGTTCCAGGTGCTTGGCCAGCTTCACGTAGGGGCCCAGTTGGGCCACGCCGCGCTCCGCAAGGCTTCTCAAAAACAGCCGTTCCTCTGCTTCCATGCCAGCTCGGGCACAAGCGCCTGCAAGCCCCAGGAGCTCGGCCTCGTTAAGTTCGGCGCTGTCCGCCTCGAAGGCCGCACAAATCCGCGCTGCCAGGGCTACCATGGACTTGAGGTCCCACAAGTTGTGCTTGATTACAGGAACCATCAGGTCGAAGCGCCTAGAGGCTAGAAACATCTGATAGTAGGACGGCACCAGTTCGGAAGGGATGTCGAACTCACGTCGAAAATGCATCAAGCAATGCTCCAGGTTCCTCAATGCCACCGATCCCAAGCATTTGCCCCACAGCCTGCGAGCAGGATACAGCAGGTCAACATGGGGAGGGTCCTCCAAGGGAGGGGACATCCTGTTTAGGATGAACCTGGACTCAAGCAAAGGCCAGTCAAACCTCTTGCCGTTAAACGTAACCAACCCACTTGCTCCTCCTAGCACTGGGCCAAGTGCCTGTAACAAGACGGGCTCTGCACTCGGGCTTGCCAAGAAGAATTGGAGCAGTTCCCAGCGCCCTGAAGTCGCGGGTTTGGGGGCTAACTGTACCATTCCCACGAGGAAGGCCATTATCCCAGTGCCACCGCAAAGCCCAGTGGTTTCCAGGTCAATGAACACAAGGCCCGATTCTTCCACAAGCTCTAGTCGGGGGTCAAACGACCCCAGGTATCCACGAAGTCTTTTGCCAATGCGCACTTCTGGACCAAGGAAGGTTTCTGCCCTACACAGCACGTGCCCCCTGCTGTCCACAGGCCACCATTTCCCTTGGTGGTGCAAGGTCGCCTCATTGAGCCCCATCTGCAAGTAGTGCCTCCAGTATAGCCTTGGCTGCCCGTTTGCCCTCCTGTCCTACTTCTTCAGCAGGTCCCACGCACGAAGGACAGCCCGCAGAGCACCTACACGACTCCACCATTCTTAAGGCGGTTTCCAGCACCGTACGCTGCAGCTCGTACAGCTTCTGAGAAAGGCCAGTGCCTCCAGGGTAGCTTTCGTACACGAAAAGGGTGGTCTTGCCAGAAAACGGCGACTTGATCTGGGGCACCACGCCCAGGTCCTTTGGGTCGCACATCACGAAAAGGGGAGCTGCGTTGGCCACCAAGTTCGCAATTGCCTGCAACCCGGACTGCAGCTGAGCTGGCTCCATTGACTGAGACACCTCATCGCTAATGGTTAGCCAGAAGGCGTCGGTGTGCATTTGCTCCTCAGGAAGGGTAATGGATCCAGATCCAACGTTCTCGTGGGTGTAAAGCTTTACCTTCTTGAATACCGTTGCAGTGGCCACTATTGAAACCGATCCCCAGCCCCATCCGTAGGACGAGTTCTGGCTTGTAGCGTTCACATGGATAACCCGCAGGTCCACCGCAAGGTTGGCATCTGTGTAATAGTCCACGTCAACTCTCTTCACATACGCCTTCTTTGCTTCCCAGTCCAGTTTCTCCACATGGTACTGCTGCCCTTCATGGATGTAAATTGCGTCATCGTGGATGAGGAGAGGAGCTGATGCCCGGTCCACTTCTCCAACCACTCTGGGGCTAGCATCTGTGATGTCCACCACCACGAAGTTCTCGTTGGAAGCAGACCTCAAACTTATGCCCTCAGCTGGGAACGACTCTGCCATCCAGTAGTAGCGACCACCCTCCTCGTGAAGGATTCCCTGGTCCGCAAGGTGAGTCAAGGCAGCAGTCACGTCCACGCCGTCAAAGGTCTCGCCCTTCTCGAAGGGCAATTCGAAGGCAGAACACTTGACATGGTTCCAGAGAATATAAGGGTTATTGGGGTTGACCAGTGCATGCTCGGGGTTCCTGCCAAAGAAGTACTCAGGGTGAGTGACAATGTATTGGTCGAGGGGGCTTGACGAAGCCACCAGGACTGCCACAGAGCAATCAGACCTGCGCCCTGCTCTACCTGCCTGCTGCCAGGTGGAAGCGATGGTTCCTGGGTAGCCCGCCATGACTGCTGCGTCCATCCCCCCAATGTCTATTCCCAACTCCAGGGCGTTTGTTGCCACGACCAGCTTCACGCTGCCGTCCCTTAGCCCCTGTTCTATTTCCCGTCGTTCCCTGGGCAAGTACCCTCCTCTGTAGCCCCGCACGCTCCTGTCCGGAAGCACCCCTTTGTTTAAGGCCTGCTTCACGTAGGTCAACAGCACTTCCGTGGCCAGTCGGCTCCTAGCAAACACGATTGTCTTTGCTCCTTCAGCAGCCAGCTTAGCTGCAATGTTACGCGCCTCAAGGATGCAACTCTTCCTTATGCCGAGTTCCCTGTTCACCACAGGCGGGTTGTAAAATACGAAGTGCCTTTCCCCTGAAGGTGCCCCGCTTTCCCCTACTGTCACCACTGGTCTGCCTGCCATCGTTGCAGCAAGCTCCTCGGGGTTAGAGATCGTAGCAGAACACATAATGAATATGGGATCTGCGCCGTAAAACCGGGCTACCCGCCTTAGCCTTCGGAATACATTTGCAGCGTGGCTTCCGAACACGCCCCGGTATTGATGGAGTTCGTCGATCACCACATACTTGAGGGACTGGAACATCCTGATCCACTTTGTATGATGTGGCAGGATTCCAGTATGGAGCATATCCGGGTTGGTTAGCACGATGTTGCCAGACAGCCTTACGCTTTTCCTTGCGTCCTGAGGAGTGTCGCCATCGTAGGTGAACACCTTGACTGGACGGCTGAGCCTGGACACCAAGGAGTTGAGCTCGTCCAACTGGTCCTGGGCAAGCGCTTTAGTTGGGAAAAGGTAGAGTGCTCTGACGGAAGAGTCCTTCAAAATCGCATCTAACACAGGCAAATTGTAGCAAAGGGTCTTGCCCGAAGCAGTGGGAGTGGTGATTACCACGCTTTGCCCGCGGCTAACAAGCTCCAAAGCCCTGGCTTGATGGGAGTACAGGCTCGTAATGCCACACCCTGTGAGTGCCCGCACGAGTTCAGGGTGAAGCCCTTCGGGAAACGGCGCTAGCGATGCTTCTTTGGAAGGCAGGACCTGCCAATAAGTAATATTTGGCCCAATTCGTGGGTCAAGCCTGAGCTGCAGGAGCAAACTATCAGTGATGGGCAATTCAGTTCACCGCCGTATCAATTCTAAGCGACTTTGATCCACGTCTCAAGACGTGTGAGGAGGCATGACCCGTAGTGGATCGATTGGACAAGAAACTAATGCGTGTTTGGGTAACCTTGGCTTTGGTGTTGTGGGCAGTGAGCCGGTACGTGCGGCCTGCACCACGTGTGAAGCCCACCGAAAAGCTTGAAATCCTTGCTTACTACGAAAACGGCACTGGAGGCAACCAACTAAGCAGCTTGGCTTCGTTTAGGGCAAACTTAAAGCGTTTGAATTACGTGTCCCCTTATTGGTACTCAGTGGGCCCGGGTAGCAAAATTTCCAACGGGGAGCGCAGCCCAGACGATGGCTCATTTTCTCAAGTTGTCACCCTTGCGCGTTCGCAACGCATCAAGTTGGTTCCACTGGTATCTAACCACCGCACTCCTGCCGGAGCTGAGACCTCGTTCCTCAGAGAACCAAGCCTGCGACAAAAGGTCATCGATGAGCTCTTCTCAATAGCCAAGAGCAGGGGTTGGGACGGCCTGAACGTGGCATTGGAAATGGTACCAGCCTCCATGAAATCCCAATACGTGGCTTTCGTTCAAGACCTTGGAGGAAAGCTCAGAAGTGAAGGCATGATGCTCATGGTTTCGGCTTTCCCCCCCAAGGAAATGTCCCAGGCAATTGTGGGCGGTTACGACTACCGACAGCTTGCACTCCACTGCGACCGCTTCGTGACTCTAATGTACGACAGGCACTGGGCAGAAACCGAAGCAGGCCCCATATCCCCTGCCAGCTGGGTGGAGTCAAATCTTGCCCACCTTACTAAGCTGGTCAGCCCCAGCAAGCTGATTATGGCAGTGCCACTTTACGGTTACGACTGGCCAGGGGAAAGTCGCCTGGGCAAGCCAGAGTACATATCGGCCAAACAGGCCGTGGAGCGTGCCGCAGCCCACGGAGTACCGGTGAAGTGGGACAGCTCTGCCCAAGAAGCTTGGTACAGCTACGTGGAGAACGGCCTGGAGAGGGAAGTGTACTTCGGCTCTGGCAAGGCGGCCGCAAACCGGAGCGCCATGGCAAAGAGGTGCGGTTTGAAGGGTTTGGCCTTGTGGAGGCTGGGCTTTGAAGACGACTCATTTTGGCGGGACTTTAACCTAGCGCCGCTTTAGCCATAACAGATAAAAGCCAGCAGGCTGCCCTAAGCAAGAAGCTTCCGAAGCGGCGTTCGCCAACGTCCCGACCAGCATACACTGGGCGCACGTCTATCACGTCCGTCGCGGTCTTAACCACCAGTTTGCCCAGCTCCTCCCCTCTCTTGATTGGAGCAGGCGTTGCCGCGGCAAGTAATACCTGAAAGTGAAGGGGCGGACAACTGCCAGAGTTTTCTCTAGGCACAGGCCAACCCCACGGAAGCTCAACGACTGTTGGAACCTGTGTTTTTGTCCCCCGCACCACGCTGCACGTGCCTGCATCCACAGACCCTCTCGCGCTAGGAACAAAACTGAACTCCTCGAACGCCCACGAAAGCAGCTTCATTGTGTCCTGCCACCGGTCAAGCGAATCCATTACAACTGAGAGGTACCTCACTCCATCGCGGGTTGCAGCTGCAATCAGGCACGCTCCAGCCGCTGCTGTGGTGCCAGTCTTGACGCCTTCGGCTCCTGGATACGACCACAGCAGCCTGTTGGTGGAGGAAACTTGGTGGGGCAGCAGCTTGTCAAGCCTCCAGGCTTCGTACTGGGCAGTGGCAACTATCTGCCTGAAAATGGGCAACCGCATGGCGTACCTGGCAATCAGCGCCAGGTCGTAGGCAGTGGTGTAATGGCCCTCTTGAGTGAGGCCGTGGGGGTTCCTGAACTGAGTATTCAGCGCGCCTAGCTCCAGAGCCCTTTGGTTCATCATCCTCACGAATTTCTCCACGCTTCCCCCGACATGTTCCGCAATGGCCACGCAGGCGTCGTTCCCAGAAGGAAGTAGCGCTCCATAAAGTAAGTCTTCCAAAGTATAACAGGCACCTGGCACAAGCCCCATTGCAGAACCAGTCTCATAAGCTGCAGCTTCACTGACTGTCACCACCTCCCCTAGGTAGCCTCGTTCAAGGGCAACCAGCGCAGTCATGATCTTGGTGAGGCTTGCAGGGTGCCTGGGCACGTGAGCGTTCTTCTCGTATAGAACCGTACCAGTGGACCACTCCATGACCAGGGCAGATGCTGCGGTGACCTCAGGCTGGCCGTAGCCCTTGGCGAACGCCTGGCCACGGCCAAAAGTGCATGTTAGCAGCGTAAACAGGGCCCAAATTCCAAAGCCAATTCTAGTTGTCCTCCAATGTGACACTCTGGAAACCCTCGCCCACAAGACGGTCCAAAAAGGCAGGTAACAGTGAAAGCGCATCTTTGCTTTCATTGATCTTTATTACCGCCCCGGGAAACGCTGTCCATTCCCCACCCACATTGCTCCAATAGGCCACCTTTAGCCCAAGTTTACGCACGGCTTCTGCAGTGTTTTTGGAAAGCACGCCGCCCGGTGGCCGAAAGTAGGTGGGTTCTACTCCTGTAAGCTTAGCTATTATCTGGGAGGTTGCTGTAAGGTCTTCAACGCCTTCGCTAAAGCTGTGCCAAAAGGAGTGGTTTTGTACCGAATGGCCCTCCGCAGCAATTTGTCTGACTATCTCGGGGTAGCGCTGGCACTTTGCCCCAATCACGAAGAACGTGGCTTTGAGCCCCCTTTGCCTCAAAAGGCGGAGTATTTCCCCTGTAGTGTTCGGGTCTGGGCCATCGTCGAAGGTAAGCGCAACTCGCCTTGAGTCCTGTGGGGAAAACTTATCAAGCCGCACCGAAGCGAGGAGTTTCTCCGTTGCCGCTTGCTCCAAAGCTGCGCGAGCCCTGGATAGCGCCTGGGACGTTTGGGGACCCAGAATGCCGTCCTGGACGAGCTTTCGGCTCTTCTGGAACTCTCGCAGGGCAGCCCTTGTCTGGGGACCAAGGATGCCGTCCAACGCCCCAGCGTAGAGCCCCAGGCTTTTCAATATGCTTTGCGCCTCTTTAACAGACATTGGGCTAGCAGCACGACATGATAAAGGCAAAACACCCAGGGCAAGCAATCCAGCAGTCCACAACGCGAGCAGTCCACGAACCATGCTCTTAGGTTACTCAGCATGGAGCAATCCTATCCGCTCAATGTCTGCCTTAGCAAGCGTTGCGGCTTGCTTGCCACGCTGGTAGTACTCATCTGCCTTTGAAAGGTCCCACATAGATAGCCCAGTAAGGTTAGGCCGGATGACCACATCTGCCAGCGCCGAGTCGAGTTCCGATTGCCTCTTTTGCATGGCCTCCAAGCTTTGCACGATGACTTGCAACATGTTGGATGGGTACTGACGTTCGACCGTGTGGGTAACGTCGCAAGCAATCACTGAGGTTGCCCCGAGTTGGAAGGCAGCTCTCACCGGCACGTTTTCGAGCACTCCCCCGTCAACTAGCACAGTGCCGTCCTTTCGCACCGGCCTGAAAGCCCCCGGTATTGCGCACGAGGCAACCACCGCAGGCCAAACCTTGCCAGTGGTCACAAGCAACCTTTGTGCGTTAACGAGGTCCGTGACCACTACTCCTAGCTTCACCTTTAAGCCCTCAAAGCAGACGTCCCCCGCAAGTCCTCTGAGGAACGCCTCCAGTCTGTCTGTGTCCAGCAAACCGTCCCGGGGCACTACTGGCCTTACCAGCTTGGCCCATGTGACTTGTCTTGCCAGGTTCAGCATTTCCTTTGGCGTGAACCCACAACAAAAAAGCGCCCCCATAATGGCCCCAGCAGAAGTGCCTGTGACGCACCAGGGTTTGCAGCCAGCATCACACAGCACATCCAGAACACCAATGTGAGCCAGGCCCCGGGCAGCGCCACCGCTCAATGCAATTCCCAGTTTCTTGCTCTCCCCCAACTTCCAACCCCTACCTCGAGTTGATCCCCATGACACCTCCTATTATACCGCCCGCAGTGCCCATCGCCAGCTTGAACATGGTCCACGCAAGTGAACCGCGAGACGAGAAGGCAACTGCACCCAGCACCAGAGTGGCCACTGCATACAGCAGACCGGCGCCAGCCCCATGAAACCACCCAAGCTCAGAGCTTCTCCGTCCCGCCACGAAGCCTGCAACTACCGTTGCAAGTACGGCTGCGGTGCTGATAATTGGGCCAGCGGCGGCCTCGCTAAAAGGGGTCAGGCACACTAGGAACGCCACCAGGCCAGCTACGGCCAGAGTCCATACCAGCCCAGAGGCCGTTCCCACCAACATTGGCCCCAGCGCTGGCCCTCTCGCGCTACCACGCGGTGGCTTCATTGGCGCACACCACCCTGCAGCCCAATTCCTATGCCTAATTTATTCGCCCAGCTGCAGGATATGACGAAGCCCTTAGCCCAGGAGTTGGTGCAACGGCCATGACTGGATCTTCGTCATCAAGGAGGAGGCAGTGAGGTCCAAATGCAGAGGCGTTATGGAAACGTACCCCCTTTTGACTGCCTTCACGTCCGCGTGGTCCTGGTTTTCCACTTCCACCATATCTCCAGTGAGCCAGAAGCAGTCGCGGCCAACCGAATCCTTTCGCCCCTCAAACCTGTCCCTGTACCTGGTCCTGCCCATGGACGTCACCAACACGCCCTTGATCTCGCTTGCGTCCACTGCTGGTACGTTCACGTTGAACAAGTTGGGACCATCGTCAAGCTCCAAGACCAAACGGGCTAGCCTAACCCCAATGTTGGCAGCCAGCCCAAACTCTGTTGCTCTGAAGTCGGCTAAGGACACCGCAATCGACGGAATGCCATACAGGCACCCTTCCATGGCCGCCGACACCGTGCCAGAGTAAAGTATGTCAGTACCGAGATTTGGGCCCCTGTTAACTCCAGAGATCAGTACCGCCGGTTTCTCTTTGACTAGCAGCTCTATGCCGATCTTGGTACAGTCAGCAGGCGTGCCGCTCACACGCCAGGCTCCTGCTACTGGTGCAGCCTTGAACTCAACTTCTTCAACATAAATAGGCTCATGAATTGTTATGCTGTGGCCACAAGCGCTCCTCTCTCGATCGGGAGCAACAACGTAAACTTCCCAGTTGGTAAGCCCCACAGCTGCTTGAGCCAGCGCCGCAAGCCCTCGGGACCATATTCCGTCGTCATTAGTGAGCAGTACCTTCATCCTGCCCAAGCCACTCCTTTACTGTATCGACTACCTGGGTACTGGGAACCATGACTGTGCTAGGATTCGGGAGTGACTGTAAGAACAGCTGTCCATAGGAAGACATGACTATTCTGCTGTCCAATACCACAACAACGCCCTTGTCTCCATGGCGCCTGATCAGCCGCCCAAATCCCTGCTTGAATTTTATCACTGCGCTGGGCAAGGCTATTTCAACAAATGGGTTGCCTCCACTGTCAGCCACCGATTTAGCCCGAGCCTTCAGCAATGGGGTGTCGGGTACGTCGAAGGGCAGCTTCACTAGCACCACGCATCTCAAACAGCCCTCGGGCAGGTCTATCCCTTCCCAAAAGCTCGATGTTCCGAAAATCACACACGGCTGAACCTTTGGGAACAGCTCAGTGAGCACAGTCCGACTGCCATCTATGCCCTGACAGAGCAAATGAATGCCCTTCCTAGCAAGCTTCTTTCTAAGGCCTGCCTCAAACCGCTTCAACATGGCATAGGAGGTGAACAGAACTATTGTCCTGCCCCTGCACACTTCGCACAGTTTCCCAACCAGCTTCAAAGCCTCCCCCGCAAATGCATCCATCCCGTCCTTGGTCGGTGCAGGAATGTCTGTCACTGCACAAAGCAAACATTGGGAATGGTAATCGAAGGGCGAGTTCACCGTCTCCACGCACAGCTTCTCTGGCGATACGCGGTCCAGCCCCGTGTCCCTGAGGAAGCTTTGAAACCCGCCTCCAACTGCCAGCGTAGCAGAAGTAAGCACACACCCTGACAGCTTGCAGAAGAGCTTGTGGTAAAGCAAGTCCCCAACCCACAGAGGCGAATACCCAAACAGCACGTCTTCTCCGCCCGAGACCACTTCTACCCAACCAACCAATCCTTGATCAGCGCAGTCCAGCACCCGGTCAAGCACATCCCGTTTTTGCACAAGCCCACTGGCGAGGGCGCAAAGCTCGATCTGGCGTTCCTCATCAGGTGTGTCCTTTGCTACCTCCATTAGTTTCAATGAGAGTTCTTCTAGCAACGGCACAAGCCCCTTGGCCTTTGTAGCCAGAGGATGGTCTACTGGCACGAACACTTGCTGGCCCATTACGCCAAGTGCAACCCCCACCAACGCAAATTTTGTGACCTCCCCCAAGATGTCATCTACCAGTTGTTTCAACGGTTCAGTAGCTTGAGAGGACACCCTGAACAGCAACAGGGCCAGATCCCTGAGGGAAACTGTATCCCCGAGTGCTTTGGTAGCTGTCTCCTCAAGGTGGTGGGCTTCGTCCACAACCAGGAACTTGTACTCTGGCAGCACTTTGTTCCCTGCAGCAATGTCAGAGAGCAGCAAGGCGTGGTTAGTGATTATGATTTGAGCGCTCTCCGCCTCTTCCCGGGCTTTTTGAGCAAAACACTTGTGCTTGAAAACGCACCTAGCCCCAGCACAGCTAGTAACATCACTGCACACTTGCTTCCAAATGTGTTCGTCTTCGGGCGCAATGTGAGTTTCGGATCTGTCCCCCGTAAGCGTTTTGCTCGCCCAGCACAAGAGGGGCAAGACGCGATGCCTCTCGGACCAGGCCCTCCTAGGCAGTTCTTTGCGGAACTGGTGCCATTTCCTCAGGCAAAGGTAGTTGTTGCGTCCTTTCACCAAAGCCACCCTCAGCTTTTGGCCAAGCATCTTCTCCAGGATTGGGATGTCCTTTGCAATGAGCTGCTCCTGGAGGTTGATAGTGTGCGTTGAAACCACGATCGGGCCATTTCCTCGAAGGGCCCAAAGGGCGGCCGGAAGCAGGTAACCCAGGGACTTTCCAGAGCCAGTACCAGCCTCCACCACCACATTCTTGCCTTCGCTAAAGGCTTCCATTGCCAGGTAGGCCATCTGTAATTGACCAGGCCTGAACTGGAAACCCGGGATCGCCCTGGACGCTAGTCCACCGGGACCAAGGAAACTCCGCAAGTCAAGGCTAACTTCCACACCCTGGCTTGAAGCAGGCGTCTCCTCGGGGCGAGCCACAGCCTGTAAGTTGGGGGAGGCCTTTGAAGCAGCGAGCGCCTCTTCCAAGAGGGATTGCAAGGGCCAGTTTGCACCCTGGCTAAGCTCCAGCAGCTCCTGGATTAGTTCTTTCCCTAGTCCAGTCAAGGCTCCCTTCAACCCAAGGAAGACTTCTGCTTCTGCAATTGCATCTTGCAGTGCCCTGTGATGTGTCCTTGGTTCCAGGCCAAAATGGGACACAAGCGTCTCAAGCTTGTGGCTCCTCAGCACAGGCAAGGCAATCCGAGATAGCTCCAGGGTATCTATCACGGAACGTGGGTTAAGCCGTACTCTGCATTCTGCAGCAGCCCTTTTCAAGAATGCCAAATCGAACTGGGCGTTATGGGCCACCACAACTGCGTCTTCCAGGATCAGGGCCAGCTCCCTTATAACTTCGCACAGCTCGGGCGCCGAAGCTAACATTTCCTGGGAAATCCCCGTCATAAAGGTAATCAAGGGGGGGATTGGCTTTGAGGGTCTCGCCAAGCTGGAGTATTCGAGGCGTTGTTGGCCTTGGCCAAAGACCACCGCTGCAACTTCTATGATTTCGTCGGTGTCAGGGTCCAGACCAGTTGTTTCCACGTCCACTGCAACCAGCTTCATAGTTTCAGCCATCACGATTGGGTCCACCACCTACGTATCACGTGTCCGTCAAGGCAGGAGCACCAAGGCGCCTTGCCCTTTGGCTCACTTCTTGCTTCACCCGGTCTAGATTAAGGTCCAGCTTTTCCAATCCCAGCAGTCTACGGTCCCAGACCACCCACTCGCCCCGTACCATGACTGCCCGAACTGCCTGGTCTGTCCCGCCGTACACCAGAGCGGAGTAAGCGCTGTTCGTGCCCCTGATATAAGGCCCGTCAGCCTCGACCAGCACTACGTCCGCCTCTCGTCCAGGCTCAAGTTTGCCACAGTTTAGCCCCAAAGCGACTGCGCCCTGCCAAGTGGCCATCTCAAGCACCTGAGCTCCAGTGATTGCTGCAGCATCACGACGTTTCCCTTTCTGTAATAATGCGCACAGCTTCATAGTCTCGAACATGCTTAAACTGGAGGAAGCAGGCCCATCGGTGCCAAGGCATACCCTTGCCCCCGCCTCGAGGAGTTCAACCACTGGGGCAATGCCGCTACCTAAGTACAGGTTGGACCATGGGCAATGGGCTACACTTAACTGCCCCGCGTTTGCCAACATGGAAATGTCCCGCTCGGTAAGGTGCACACAATGGGCGGCTAGGGTCCTCACCTGTGACCCTCCCCGACTCAGGAACAGCTCCACTGGAGTAGCCCTGTACCTCCTAACGCAGTCCTCTACTTCTCGTCTGGTCTCGGAGAGGTGTATGTGCACAAAGGTGTCTAGCCTTGCTGCAATCTGGATTGCCCTTTCAAGCCACGGAGGCGGACAGGTGTATACCGCGTGGGGCCCCACTCCCACAGTTATGTTCCCAGCCGCTGCGCCGTGCCACCCCTTCCACAGCCTGCGCGTGGCAAACAACGTCCTCCACCAGTCAGCCTTTTTCTTGCCCACCATCCCCTGGCACAATGCAGCTCGAATTCCTACGTGTGTGGCGGCCTTTGCAACTTCTTCCATGTAAAAGTACATGTCCGCAAACGCTGTTGTACCGCCCAAGGCCATTTCGCACGTAGACAACAACGCTCCCCAATAAACGTCTTCCCTGGACATCTTGGCTTCCAGCGGCCATATCGCCTTTTCTAGCCAATCCTGCAAACCCAGGTCGGCGCCGTGGCCTCTAAGCACGGACATGGCCACATGGGTATGGGCGTTGATAAGGCCCGGCATTACCACGCTCCCGCGGGCGTCGACAGGCTCTGCGTCCCCACACCGTTCGGGTTCACCTTCACCCACTTTGGAGATGACTCCATCCTCTACTAACACCCATCCCCGTTCCACAACGTTAAACCCAGGACCAACACCCAAAAGGATGCCGTCCTTGATCAAGAACTTCCTACCCGTACCCACCAACCTATGTCACCCCAAGGTAACTCCTTTGTTCCTCGCTCAACGAATCGATTTCAATTCCCAGGGCTTCTAATCGAAGAGATGCAACCTTCAGATCCAGCTCTTCTGGAACGGCCATGAGCTTTGGTGGCAACTGGGCGTGGGCTGTATGCACAAACCACACGCAAAGAAGCTGTAGGGCGAAACTCATGTCCATTATCTCCACAGGGTGCCCGTCTCCACACACAAGGTTTACCAACCTGCCCTCACCTAGCAAGTAAATCCGCTTGCCCCATGGCATTTGCAGCTCCTCAATCCCTGGTCTCACAACTCTCCGGGACGTTGCTGTTTCCCGCATGTGTTGGACTGCGATTTCCACATCGAAATGTCCTGCGTTACACAAAATCGCGCCATCCTTCATGAGCTTGAAATGTTCTGGACCCAGCACTTGAATGCATCCGGTCAAAGTCACAAAAATGTCCCCCACTTGAGCTGCCTTCAGTGAGGGCATAACATAGTACCCTTCCATGAGAGCCTCGTTGGCCTTTACGGGATCCACTTCGCACACTATCACCTGCGCGCCCATGCCCCTGGCCCTAGATGCCACTCCCCTGCCGCACCAGCCAAATCCCAGCACTACCACGCGTTTGCCCGCAAGCAGCAGGTTTGTAGTGCGCACTATCCCGTCTATGACGGACTGCCCTGTACCATACCTGTTGTCGAAGAGGCGTTTTGACCTAGCATCGTTGACCCCAATTACCGGGAAAAGCAGTCTTCCAGAGCGTTCAAGCTTTCGCACCCTGGTGATACCGGTAGTAGTCTCCTCGCACGCTCCCAACACTGGGGTAGAGTGTGGACACCGCTCGTGAAGGCGCACTATCAAGTCAGCACCGTCGTCAATCACTAGGTGGGGCTTCACATCCACGAGGCGATCTATGTCTTTGAAATACTCTTCCATACTGGCCCCGCGGCGGGCGTAAACCTCTATTCCTCTTCGCCGTAGCGCTGCAACCACCTCGTCCTGAGTGGATAGGGGATTGGATGCGGCGGCAAACACTTGCGCTCCAGCCTCTTGAAGTGCTAGGCACAAGTTAGCAGTCTTTGCTTCCAGGTGAAGGCAAACGGCAATCTTCCTTCCCCCAAGCCCGCCCTTTTCAGCCACGAACTTGGAAACCCTGGACAGCACAGGCATGTGCTGGCGGGCCCACTCGATCTTGAGCTCACCCGTGTCCATGCTCCGGCCTCCCCTCCAGCACCCGTGCATCGGCGCAGCCACAAGTGCGCTGTGAACCCTCCGCTCGCTTCACCGTTTTCCCCATCACCTCAAGAAGCTGTACTCTGCTGGCCTCCATCTGGCGAACCACTTCCTCGTGGGTTAGGGGAGTGTGTCCGAAACCGGCCGCTTGATTGGTCACCACACAGATTGCGGCGTAACACAGGCCAGCCTCTCTCGCAAGTGCGGCCTCAGGCATTCCAGTCATGCCTACCACAGTGGCCCCAAGCGCACCAAACATCCTTATTTCTGCGGGCGTTTCGAAGCGAGGCCCTTGGGCGCACACGTAGCATCCCTGAGACCTCACCCTGACCCCCACCGTGGTACATGAATCAATCACCAGGTCTCGCAAACGAGGACAATAGGGATGCGTGAAGTCCACGTGGCACACTGGTCCCTCAGTATCGTCGGCAAAGGTGGATGGCCTATCCTTGGTGAAATCTATGCACTGATCCACGATCACGAAGTCCCCAGGCTTGAGCTCTGCGTCAATGCCGCCTACCGCAGCCGTAGCAATAACTTGCTCCACCCCCCAGTTCCAAAGCGCCCAAATGTTGGCCCTGTAATTCACCCTGTGGGGCGGGACAGTGTGTTGCGGTCCGTGTCTTGGTAGGAAGGCAATGTCCGTCCCATTCAGGCGAGCTTCAAAGAACACCGCAGGCCCATACGGGGTAATCTCGACAATGCGACGGATTCCTCCGAAAGCCGTAGGGTCAAGGAGCCCTGTACCCCCAATTACCCCGATTCGCGGCACCTCATTCACCCCTTCCCAGCATGGTCTGGAGCATTTTGGCGTTCACCGCTGCGTTCCCTCCATGACAATTGTTAAACAGCACAAGGGTCACTGGTACCGTCTGGTCCAGTTCCATTATTCTCCCTTTCCACTCTTCCAGCTCGTCCTGGGAGTACAGGTAGTTGTATCGCTCTCCGGCTGCGCCGGGCTTCCACCATGCTTGGGCATTGCGACCGTGAAATCTCACGTAGCCCAGCTGGCTGGTGGCAACGCATACGGGGGGCATAAGTCCGGGCAACCTGGGTTCGTCCACGCAACAGAACCCTAAGCCCAGCCTCCTCAGGAGTTCAAAGGTGTCGTCGCTGACCCAAGCGGAATTCCGGAACTCCACCACGACTGGTGCTGGCTCAGTGTGTTCCCTTAAGAGCTCCAAAGTCCCACGAGATTCTCCAGAAGGCTTAAAAGACCACGGAAACTGAGCCAGGATACAAGCAAGCTTACCTTCAGCCATGAGCGGCGTCAACGCCTTCATGAACCCGGAAAACGCTTCCCGAACCTCTTGGGGACTACCCCGCTGGTGGGTCATGGACCTGTGAGCTTTGAGCGAAATCCTGAAATTAGCGGGAGTCCTCTTCACAAACGAGCTCATACTCTTTTGAGAGGGCATAGAGTAGTAGGTGTAGTCAAGCTCTAGCACGGGGAAGTGCTGGGCGTAATACTCGAGCATCCTGTAAGTGGGGATATTCGGGGGATAAAAGGTGCCCTTCCAATCCGAGTAGCTGAAACCCGCGGTTCCCACTAGCACCACGACAGTTACACCCCACTTTCCGGGAAAAACAGTGCCCACTCCCTCTCGGCAGCCTCAAGGGAATCAGCAGCATGGACCAGGTTCCTGGTTACTTCCGTGGCCAGATCCCCCCTGATGGTCCCTGGCAGGGCGAGCACCGGGTCAGTGGCCCCAACCAACTGGCGCACTGTCTTCACCGCTTCCCTTCCTTCCAGTATCATGGCAACCACCGGCCCAGAGCAAATGAAGTTTACCAGGTCGTCGAAGAAGTGCTTGCCCTTGTGCACCCGGTAATGGGCTTCGGCTGCCTCCCTAGACAAGCGCACCATTTTGAGTGCCACAACCTTGAGGCCCTTTGCTTCGAACCTGGAGATGATTTGGCCAACCAGGCCCCGCTCCACGGCGTCGGGCTTGAGCATGACGAAGGTACGCTCCACACCCATCACCCACCAAGGATTTCCGCCAACGCCTCAGAATCTAGCTTGCTAATGGCGGCAGCTAGTAACCTGACCAGGTTATCGTAATCGTTTACGTGGAACACACCGGTGTGGCTATGGATGTACCTGGTGGGCACTGCCACTACAATGCTCGGCACGCCAATCCCCGACAGGTGAATTCTGCCCGCATCGGTGCCTCCCCCGGGCATCGAGTTAAACTGTACCGGGACACCTTCTTGGGCTGCAACTCCCTTGATAAACTTTAGCAGCCCTCCGTGGGGAATCAGGGAAGAATCGTAAAGCAGTATTGTGGGCCCCTTCCCCAGCTTTGACCTGGATTCGTGCTCTTCAACCCCAGGAGTGTCTCCTGCAACGTCAACCTCAACAGCAATCGCCAGGTCAGGCTTTATGAGCTCGGCGCTTGTGGTGGCCCCTCTCAACCCAACTTCCTCCTGTACGGTGCCAACAAGGAAAACTTGACTGGCAAGCTCCCTGGCGCTCAAGATGCGAGCTAACTCCACCAGGGCTGCACAGCCAAGCCGATCATCCCAAGCTTTTCCCATGACTGCCTTGCCGTTTGCAGCCAAGCAGAATTCGCTTCTTGGAACTACCGGGTCGCCCGGCTCAACTCCCATCTGCTTGGCTTCTTCTTCAGTAGTCGCACCGATATCTATGTACATGTGCTTCTTTTCGACCAGTTTCTTCCTCTCGTCCTGGGACATGAGGTGAGGAGGCTTGGAGCCAATGACTCCTGGTACGTCGCCTTTCTTAGTTCGCACAGTCACCCTTTGGGCGAGCATCACCTGCTCCCACCAGCCCCCAACAGTTTGAAAGCGCAGGAAGCCCTGGGAGGTTACGTGGCTCACGATAAACCCAATTTCGTCCATGTGGGCTGCAATCATCACTTTTGGACCTACTTGGCCGTTCCGAAGACGGCCTACAAGGCTTCCCAACCTGTCTACACTCAGTTCGCAGTAGGGTGAAAGCAACTCCTTGAGCCCTTGACGTACTTCCCCTTCGAAACCTGAGGGACCAAAAGCCTCACTTAGCTTCTTCAGCACATCCAGTTCCATGGAATCCCTCCCAGGTGATTCTAATAAAAAATGGGCCCCGCGTCCACTTACTCAGGCGCAGGGCAGCTACACAACATGATCACTATGAGGTAGAATAAAAATCACCTCGGCTCAGGATGCCTTCAACGTTTCCCTCTCAAATATCCCTCGCTTCATCTCGGTTGCCGTATACTTTGCCGCACCGAAAGCCTGGATAATGTGCTCAACTGCCGCCCACGGATTCACTCTTTCTCCACAGGTAAACACATCCACAGCTGCATATCCGTACTCGGGCCAGGTGTGTACGGCCAGGTGTGATTCGGAGATTACCACGACCCCTGAGACGCCTTGAGGGCTAAACTTGTGAAACGCAACTTCCCTAATGTCCGCGCCGGCTGCCAGCGCTGCATCCACCATGATTTCCTGGACAGACTGAACGCTGTCAATCACTGATGTTCTGCAGCCGTACACTTCCGCTAATACGTGCCGGCCCAAGGCATTCATTTCATTCCCAGCCCCCTTTACTGTGCTTGTATCGCCCCCCTTAACTAACCAGATCCATTCTAGCAAAAGCCCCCCCTATGTCAAGAAAAAGTTTGAGCTAGGAAAGTGATCAAGGGGACTGGCATAAGAATTAATGGCTGAGCGTAACTCCCTAGTGCAGAGGAGGAAAAGCCAATGGAGACTTTCGACGTGTTCAGGCATATCGCCGAGCGCACCGGTGGCGATATTTACATTGGCGTGTTGGGACCAGTTAGGGCTGGCAAGTCCACGTTTATCCGCAGGTTCGTTGAGCTGTTCCTGCTGCCGAACATATCCGATCCCAACGTCAGGGAGCGGATAGTGGATGCACTGCCCCAGGCAGGTGCAGGCAGGACCATAACCACAGTTGAGCCCAAGTTCATCCCCGAACAGGGAGTGGAGATATCCCTGAAGGAGAACATAGTGCTCCGCGTGCGGTTAGTTGACTGCACCGGCTACGTGGTGCCTGGAGCTCTTGGCGCCGAGGAAGGCGACACCCCAAGGATGGTGATGACCCCCTGGTTAGAAGAGCCAGTATCTTTCCAAGAGGCCGCCGAAATGGGTACGAGGAAGGTCATTACGGAGCATTCTACCATCGGCTTGGTGGTTACCACCGATGGGTCCATAACAGACATACCCAGGGAGAGCTATGTGTCCGCAGAGCGCCAAGTCGTCCAAGAGCTCAAGGAACTGGCCAAACCCTTTGTGGTGATCCTTAACTCGCTAAACCCCTTGGCCACTACCACCCTTGAGCTCTCGGCAAACCTGGAAAAGGAGTACGACGTGCCTGTGTTGCCCCTTGACGTAGCCAACATGCGCTATGACGACCTAGTGATTGTCATGGAACAGGTGCTTTACGAGTTTCCCGTCAAGCAAATCGAGTTCCAGCTGCCCCCATGGGTGCTAGAGCTAGCAAAGGAACACCCAATCCGAAGTTCCCTGGAGGCCACAACAAGTTCCGCAGCGGCCCAGATCCGCAGGGTGAGGGACATCCTCAAAGCAACCCAGTCCCTCCCCAAAAATGAGCTCGTGGATTCTGTGGCCATGGAACGCCTTGAGTTAGGGACTGGCATGGCCAAGGCAAGCGTGAAGGTGAGGGAACCTTTCTTCTATCAGGCTCTCAGCGAAGCAGCAGGCGTGGAAATCACCCACAGTGGCTTGTTGCTGAAGTACTTGAAGGAGCTTGCCACCATCAAGCGGGAGTACGATAGGATCGAGCCTGGCCTCACCGAAGTAATGCAAACGGGATATGGCATGATAGCGCCGTCACTGTCCGACCTGGAGCTGGAGGAACCAGAGCTGATCCGCCAGGGCAACCGCTTTGGCGTAAGGCTGAAGGCCAGCGCACCGTCAATTCACTTAATAAGAGCGGACATCCAAACCGAAATCACCCCCATCCTGGGCACAGAACGTCAGTGCGAGGAGTTGCTCAGGCATATCCTGGATCAGTTCGAAGACGACCCAAAGAGAATCTGGGAGACGGACATTTTCGGCAAAGCCATGAATGACCTAATCAGGGAAGGTATCCAAAACAAGCTATACAGGATGCCAGAAAACGTTCAATCCAAGCTCAGAGAAGCAATATCCAGGATCGTCAACGAGGGTGGCGCAGGCCTGGTTTGCATAATAATCTGACTAGAATCCTTCCTGTAGCAACCGCTACTTTCACAGTATAATGTAGTTATACAGGAGGTTTGAAGCAGCTTCAAGAAGCTGCACTTGCACCATAGTTGACTGTAGCTGACCCAAGAAGCATGGAACCTTTATCCATTGGACAAGCAGCAGGAAGATTAGGCGTACACCCAAAGTGCCTTCGCACATGGGGAAACAGGGTTTGATCAGGCCTGTATGCCTGCCGAGCGGCCAGCGGGGGTACCCGGACGCATTCTGGGCACACGGGGGCAAAGAGATCCAGGTATCTACTAAAGAAGCAAGCTGATGCCGGAAACCTGGAGCGCCAATTGGAAAGGCTACGCGAAGGTTACCGTATAGTAGTCGAGTGCTCTGACGTGGCTTCTGGTTAAATCAGAACCGCCGTGGTCTGGTGCGGGCGGCGAGTTCAAAAAACTGCTGCTCGAGTATCCCGACCGGCTGGCGTGTTTCGGGTATGCTTGTTTGGAGCGTCCTTTGAAGTACTGTGGTGTTGAGATATCGTAAAAAGAGTCTGAGGATGTGGCAGCCCCGGGCGGAAGGGAAATCCGGCAGGGCTTCCGGGAGCTGGTAAAGGATGCCGAAGAAGTACGAGGAGGACAAACTTGGCATAACGGTATGCAGGGAGTTCTTCCCGGAGGTTTTTCCGGCCTTCCGGTCTTCTGAAAGGAGCCGGGGCGAGGAAGACCAGCTTGGGACAGAGATGCGCCTCTTTTGTGCCTGCCTGCGGTGTGCCTTCAATCGCTTGCTGGAGGGTGCTTCTCGACGAGATTAAAGCGCTCAGCCAAGGAGCTCTTCGGGCTCAACTCCCGCTATGCAGACTACGCCAGTTAAGGCGGAAGCCCTGCTGGACTCTCAGAAAGAGCTCCTGGAGCTGGAGATTGAGGAAACGGAGGGAAAGCTGGACCGGACGAGAAAGAAGCTCGACCTGGCCATGAAAAAGCCGGCGCAAGCTGAGAAGAAGGACGATGCTGCAGATGTTATTCAAAAGCTCCGTCTTGCGATTAAGGGTCGGAAGGGCCGGGTAGGGTTTCTCGAGAGGAAGCTGGCCGAACTGGTAGTCCACCGGGAGAACGGGATCGTACCAAAGGTGGTCTTCGGCAGCAGGAGGCTCTGGGAGAGGGTGTGCGAAGGCCGGCCCAGCGGGAGGAGTGGCGGGCAGCTCGCAAGAACCGCCTTTACTCCCCGGGGGACGAGACCAAGGGCGGCAACCCGAACATGAAGGTGATTTACCGGGAAGGGGAGTTCCGCTTAGCGGCGACCATTTCCCACCTCTCTGAGAAGGTGGGCGAAGATGCTCTGGGCCGCCCGAAGATGAGCCGCGGCCCGAGAGTAGAAGGCAGGCTGTGGCTCCCTGAAAAGCACCGCGACCTGGTGGAGATGTGGCTCGCGGCGAAACTACCCTACACAGTGGAGATAGTCAGCACCCTGGATGGTCATCATGTGGTGCATGTGACGTTTGAGCTGGGCGGTGCACCGGAGCCCGACTTTGCCAAGGGCTGCCTGGGTTTGGATACGAAACCTGACGGCGTGGCCCTATGCAACGTTGGGACATCGGGCCAGCCGGAGCCTTGGCCGGAATGTTTCAGAGTCTCCTACCCGAGCAACTTGGGGAAGTGCAGGGGAGAGTTTCAGGTTATCATTTACCCGAACGGTTTCCTGTACATCAGGGTACTCGACTTGGCCTATGCGTGTGGTTTCCGCCGCGACTACCTTATGGGGGTCCTGGCCAAAGTAATGGTAGACACAGCCTTGTTCCTGGGCAAGCCCATTGCCCTGGAAGGTTTGG
>JBNARI010000010.1:0-61044 GCA_049718765.1 Bacillota bacterium
GGTACGTGCCTCTCTCATCCCTTGCAGCCCTTGCGCTGCAAGGATTTCTTGGGCCAGAGGTTTCAAAGTCGGGCTGGGCTAACCTCGAGGTCAGGTCAGCCCGGTGCAGCACCAGGGTT
Source organism: Bacillota bacterium (assembly GCA_049718765.1). Taxonomy (GTDB): domain Bacteria; phylum Bacillota; class Sulfobacillia; order DUMF01; family DUMF01; genus JBNARI01. The sequence goes on from JBNARI010000010.1 coordinate 120, forward strand.
ATACAGGAAGGGCACCTGCCCCGGTTTTCCCTGGAAATCACGGTTAACGCTCAGGTGGGGGAGTTGCCCAGCGCAGCGGACGCATCCCAAAGAGAAGTGGTGACTCGCATGGAGCAAGAAGCGGCAACTGTAATTGCCTCTCAAGTTAGCATAGCCCTGGGAAGGTGCCTTGGGCAATACGGCTCGGACGTTTTCGGCCTTGGCGACCAAGTCCACAAGCACTTGCCCTCACTGTGGCACAATATCAAGGGTGAGTGGCAGGAACTCCTACCCAAGATCAAAGTGGACACCCACGTGAGGGTAAGGATCCAGCGTTTTGGGACCATTGTGAAGCCCTCTGCTAGGTCAGAAACGGGTTTGTGATTTTCTCCTGTCCCACGGTGGTCTCGGGGCCATGCCCAGGCAACACCCTCACATTGTCGCCAAGAGGCAGGATTTTTTCCCTGATCGACCTGATGATCTGTTCGTAGTTACCGCCCGGGAAGTCCGTCCGGCCAATGCTGCCTGCAAACAGCGTGTCTCCTGTGAACACCACCCGAGGTGCCACAAGGCAGATCCCGCCTGGAGTGTGACCTGGCGTCTCCATTACCTTCAATTCGACTTCCCCGATCTTCACTGTGTCCCCTTCCTCCAAGGTCTGGTCTGCCTCATATGACCTCACGGGTGTGCCAGTCCACATGGAAAGGTTTGCCGCAGCGCTAGTGAGCATTGGGGCGTCTGCCTTACCTATCATGATCTTGGCTCCAGTGGCGTCTTTAACCTTCGAGTTCCCGCCAATGTGATCTGCGTGTCCGTGGGTGTTGATTATGGCTTCAATCTTTAGGCCCAGTTGTCTCACCACCGCCAGGATCCTGTGTGGGTCCGCGCCCGGATCAATCACCGCGCCCACCTTTGTCTTGGGGCATCCCACGATGTAGCAGTTAGCCTGCAATGCTCCCACTGGCACACACTCTATGATCAACTCCGTCACCCCGTTTCACCGCTCTCCAACACCAGCGTCACAGGACCGTCGTTCACCAGCTCCACCTCCATGCTGGCGCCAAACACGCCCTGCTGGGTTGGAACCATAGCGCTAATGGCTCGAACGAATGTATCGTATATTGGTCTTGCTTCATCTGCGGGCATCGCTCCACTGAAGGAAGGTCTGTGTCCACCAGTGCAGTCAGCGCACAGAGTGAACTGGGACACAACCAGCACTGACCCACCCACCTGGTAAACGTTCAGGTTCATTTTGCCAACTTGGTCTTCGAATACCCTCAGCATGGCCACTTTCCGCGCCATCCGCGCAGCAGTTTGATGATCATCCCCTCGGCACACGCCAGCCAGCACCAGTAACCCCTTACCGATGCTGGCCACCACTTGAGAATCAACCCTCACTTCTGCCCTCTTTACCCTTTGCACGCAGACTTTCATGGGCGCCTCCCAAACACTGGCTCTCACGCGTGTTTTTCCCTGACCACCCGCAGCACTGAGAGCACATCCTTCACCCTTGATATCTTTGTGATAAGCTGCTGCAGGTGGGCAAGGTCCCTTATCTCCACGGTCATCTCGATTATGGCTCCCCCTTCTGCAGTGGTTCGAGCCCTGGCTGATAGAATGTTGCTCTTGAGCTCCGCCACAACTGCAGCCACATCAGAAAGCAGGCCTGGCCTGTCGAAGCCCCGTACCGCAATATCCACTGGCAAGGAGAACTGGGGCTCCGCCTGCCATGATGCCTCGATGAGTCGCTCGGGCTCCTTCGCGTAAAGCATCACGTTGGGGCAGTTCACTCTGTGGATGGAAACACCTCTACCCCTAGTGATGTAGCCAATGATGGGGTCGCCAGGAACCGGGTTGCAACATTTTGCAAATTTGACCAGTACATTGGACAAGCCTTTGACGCTCACCCCCTGACCAGCCTTTGGCCTGACCCGCCTGGTTTCTTCAGGGACAACCCGTTTTAGGTCCAACACCGGCGTGCGCTTGAGCAGCTCTTCCTTGAGCTTGGACACCACAAGCTGAGGCGTTATTCCCCCGTAGCCAACGGCAGCGAAAACGTCGTCAGGTGTGCTCAGGTTGAGCTTCTTGCGAACCTCGTCAAGCACAGACTCGTCGCTAAGCACCCGCAAGTCCAAGCCCAACCTCTTGGCTTCCTTTTCCAAGAGCTCCTTTCCCCGGGCAATGTTCTCTTCCCTGCGCTGCCTCTTGAAGAACTGCCTTATCTTGTTCTTGGCAGCAGAAGTCTTGACCAAGTTCAGCCAGTCAAGGCTTGGCCCTGCTGATTGCTTTGAGGTGAGTATTTCCACAATGTCCCCGTTCTTGAGCTCGTAGTCCAAGGGAACGAGTTTACCATTGACCTTTACGCCCACACACCGGTGACCAACGTCGGTGTGTATTTGGTAGGCAAAGTCCAGAGGGGTGGCGCCAGCTGGAAGGTCTATCACGTCACCCTTTGGGGTGAACACGAAAACTTCGTCGTCAAACAGGTCGATCTTGAGGGACTCCATGAACTCCCTTGCGTCCTTGAGCTCTCTCTGCCAGTCCAGCACCTGCCTCAACCACGCCAGTTTCTCGTCGAGTTGCGGGTCACCTTTCTTCCCTTCCTTGTAGCGCCAGTGAGCGGCAATGCCGTACTCCGCGGTGCGGTGCATCTCCCAAGTCCTTATTTGAATTTCGAACGGTTCCCCGTCTGGCCCAATCACAGTGGTGTGCAGGGACTGGTACATGTTGGACTTGGGCATGGCAATGTAGTCCTTGAACCTGCCTGGTATAGGTTTCCACATGGTGTGTACTACCCCAAGCACCGCGTAGCAGTCGCGCACCGAGTTAACTATCACCCTCACAGCAATGAGGTCGTAGATGTCCTTGAGCTCCTTCTGCTGCTCTTGCATCTTCTTGTAGATGCTGTAAAAGTGTTTCGCCCTTCCTTGGACGTCCCCCTTAACGCCCAGTTCGGCGAGCTTGGCGCGAAGGGCAGCCGTCACTTCCTGAATGAGCTTCTCCCTCTCTGCCCTCTGTCTGGCGATTCCTTCTGCCAAAGCGTAATACTCGCGGGGCATGAGCACCTTGAAGGCAAGGTCTTCTAGTTCCCACTTGAACCGCCACATTCCCAGCCTGTGGGCAAGGGGCGCGTAGATCTCCAATGTCTCCTGGGCAATTCTCTTGCGCCGCTCCTCGTCCAGATGGTCAATAGTGCGCATGTTGTGAAGCCTGTCCGCGAGCTTGATGATAATAACCCTCAAGTCCTCCGCCATTGCCAAGAACATCTTCCTAAAGTTCTCAGCTTGTTCTTCCAAGGGAGTACGAAACTCCAGCTTGCTCAGCTTGGTCACTCCGTCCACTAACAGCGCAACCTCAGGGCCGAATTCTTCGCGGATGTGCTCGATTCCAACCTGGGTATCCTCAACCACGTCGTGGAGCAACGCGGCAGCAATGGTGTCCACGTCCATTTCAAGCTCAGCCAGGATCATGGCGACGCTCAGGGGATGCTGAATGTATTCCTCGCCCGAGGCCCTGTGCTGACCCAGGTGCGCCTGCCTGCTGAACTCGAAAGCCCGTTCCACCACCTCCAGGCCTTCCCCAGAGGCGTATGAAGCAACTTGCTCTAACAGCGATTCAACTGTCATGGGATCACCTGTTCCCATTATTGTTCCAGCTCTATAGCGGATATCACCTTGAAGTCCTTGAGGTTTTGTCGCCCTCCAATGTATGTGAGCTCTATCAGGAAGGCCACTCCCACCACATTCCCGCCAAGCTTCTTAACTAGGTCTATTGTCGCACAGACTGTGCCTCCAGTGGCAAGCACGTCGTCGAGCACAAGCACCTTCTGACCTGGCTCAACTGCGTCCACGTGGATTTCAAGCCTGTCCACACCGTACTCAAGGCTGTAGCTCCCGGAAAGGGTCTTCCAAGGAAGCTTCCCAGGTTTCCGCACCGGCACGAATCCCTTGCCCATCTTGTAGGCAAGCGCAGCGCCAATTATGAAGCCTCGCGCCTCTGGCGCCACGATTATGTCGAAGTCTAGTCCAGACAGCTTGCTAGCCAAAAGTTCAATGGCCTCGGCGAAAGCTTGGGGATTCTTCAGCAGCGTGGTTATGTCCTTAAAGCTAATGCCTGGCTTGGGGAAGTCAGGCACTACCCTTATCGTGCTCGCCAGCTCCTTGACGTCCATTTGCACTACCCTCCCCACCTTGCTTTGAAATGGCTTCAAGCTTTTCAGTGAGCTGCTGCACCTTGGACTTGAGGCTCTCTACTTCGCCCTTCAATCTCCTCGTTCGCAGCCATTGGGGCATCCCGAATACCACCACAACCGATAGGATGCCCAGCCCTAACGGTATCACAACAAGGGTCCACAATGGAAGGTCAATCACCCAGGTCAGAAGCTTTATCCTTACCACGTCCACGTTTTGACCCACAAAAAGGGCTACCAGAAGCACAATTAAGACTACCACTGCGAGCCTGCCCACAGGGCCACCTCCTACCTCACGAGCACATAAAAGGAACAGACGGTTGTTTGTTTCTGCCCGTCTGTCCCGAATTCCTCTGTAAAAATCAGTGATTTGTGACCTCCGATTGGGCAATGCCCACCAGCACGTGCTTTTCGATTTCACCAACCACGTAAAGGTTGCCGTTGGCCCTTGAGGTCATCTCCTCTAGGAACCCCTTGTTGGGCTCCAGCCCAACACAAGCGAACCTAATCCTGTTGCTCTGGATTGCCGAGGCAGCGTTGAGGGCGTCTTCCACAGGGTTCAGGGTCCACTTGGGCACGGTGGGGATCCCATCTGTGATCATGAGCAGCAGCGGCTGGCCACATCTGATCCTTTTGAGCTGAGCAACCGCGTGGCAAATCCCTTCGGCCATAGGTGTGAGTCCCGAAGGCTGGATTGCCCTGATGCCGTCGTCCAGCCGCCTGTAGTTCCTGGTAAACCTCACCATGAGCTTCACGCCGTTCTCCTGAAACACTGCAATTCCAATCTTGCCCTTGGTGGAAAGCAGTAGGTGCCTCGCCAGGTGCTTGGCTGCCCTGATCCTTTTCCCGGCCATACTCGCGCTGGCGTCCACCAGCAGCAACACACTGGAATCCGATCCCTGCACGCGGCGATGCACCATTATGCTTTGCCCCCCTATTTGTAGGGAGCCCCGAGTTGCGCTAGAAGCCAATGCTCTGATCATCGTCTCGGGAACCGCAATTTCCCCGATCCATTCTCCCTTTTCGGGCGCCACCGCCAAACTTCTCCTCCACAGCTCCCCGGGCTTAACGTTTCTCCACCGCTTGCGGCCCTTGGTCGGCACGCACCTGATCTCGGGCAGTCTCCTCAACATCCTCCTAAACAGCGCCTCAATCTCTCTCCTGCGGTACTTGAAGACCTCCATCACGCGCTTACCCTTTTCCGTCAGTTGCCAGCCCCACTTATCTCGGGCTGCAACCCCCTTCCTCACCAACTCCTCGCAAACCTCCTGCAAGTCACTCCCCTTTCCTGGCAGCCACTGGGGAAGACAACCTCTCTCTGAGCGTTCCAGCTGTTCCAGGGCACTCCTTGCTTCCTCCACACCGCCCAGCTCATCCGCAAGTTCCACGGCCAGTTGCATGTCAGCGAATTGGCTGGCGTTGGCCTCCCGGAGCAGTGAGTCCGAATCGCTGGCGTAATCTGACAGATCCAAGGCACCTTCGCCTTGACTGCCTAACACGTTGGTTATCCGTTCCACCATCCTGAGTTGGAGCCCCTGGCCACAAATGGCATCTTCCACAGCCGCCACAAGCAGCACCAGGCTCCATACCCGAGCGGGATCCATCTTGACTGCTACGTGCACGTGGTTTGAATGGGCTCGCCTGAGGGAAGGTCTTGTTCCAAAGGTCAGGGAACCCGTTACCCTACCTCCCCCAGTACCGGTTTGAAGGTCAGTGTAATCAAGCAGTTGGGAAAGTTGGGGATCCTTAAAGCGGTTAAATGTAGTAGCTATGGATGCTGCCACCTTTCGGTGGTCCACCTGGCCAATCTCGTGGAAGACGTCCACGTGAACCACTTGATCCTTGAGTCTCCTGCCGTAGAACACCTGCCCGGCGTCAGATCCGGTGAGTACCTTGACGTGGCTGGCAGTGGGAGGCTCTATGGTATGAACCCGCATGGAAACCACTGCTGCCTCGCCCAACCTCACGCCCTGACCCCGGGAAACGACAGCCCAAATGTACTCGCCCACCAGCTTCAACTGGCAAGGCACTTGCTCCAGCTGGTTCATTTGAGGTCCTCTTCAGTGCGCACCAATTCGCCCAGCGTAAGGTCTATTATCCTGCGGGCAACCTTTGGCGGCGCACCCACAGGGGTCTTCATGGGATCCAAGGGCTTGAACGAAGAGCGTGCCCCACCGCTGTACGTACCCAGGCTCTCTCTGAGCCTATTCAAAAGCCTATCCAGTGGGGAGCTAGGCTTTGCTTCCTCTTGGCTCTGAGCCTCCGCAGATGGCAAGCCTCCAGCTGGCACCTGGGCTCGCTTTCTGCCATCCTTCAGCTCTGTCAGGTACTTGAGGATCTGGCTCAAGGTATTAAGGTCCACCCTGTGGCGCAAGCAAGGCCCAGCCACATCCAGCAAGTCTTCCACGTCTACCCTCTCCTTACCCATGATCGCTGCGTGGACAGCAGACACATGTCTGAGGGCCTCAGCGCTCCTTATGCTTTCCAGGTTGAACATGACGTACAGCTGAGCGATCACCTCATCGAGCTGCTCTGGAACTTCAGCTGGTCCCCGAAGGCAAGCTGCCAGTAGCCTTGCCTTTACCTCATCCTTCAGCCCAACCACCGCGGGGTCGCGCCTGAGGATCCTCACAACTGCGGCGGGGTCTGTAGGGCGACCCATGCTAACTACCATGTCGAACCTGTCCGACAGCTGTTTCCTTATGTCTTCGAGAGCTCCTGGCTCCTCGTCTGGGTTGGAAGCTGCCCACACAGAGCAGCTCACGGCCATTTCAATGGGCTTCATGCCCGTCTCTTCGATTTTCACCCTCCCGGGCTTTGTCCCCATGGCCGAAAGCAGGGCGTCTGCGATTTCCGGGGAAGTCTCGGCAAGGCGGTTCACCTCGTCGACAAACACTATCCCCCTGTGGGCCATTGGGATGGTTCCAGGAAGCACACTGGCCCGAGGCGCGCTGGAAGCGAGTTTCTCCAGGTCTATGCTACCAACTACGGTGCCAATTTTGGCAGAATGGGATATTTCCAAGAAGGGCATGGGCACTTCTTCCACGCCTATCTCCTGGATTTGACTTGGTGTGAGATCCCTGTGTTCAGGGCAGTGGGGGCTGGAAGGGTCGCAATTGTAAACGCAACCCTTTACGCGCACTATGTTGGGAAGGACTTGCCGCGCTGCCAACATTATGGTGCTCTTGCCAGTGCCGCGCAGCCCCTCTGCATGAAGGTGAAGGGGGATTCCCATGGCAGTGGAAGCAATGGACAGCTCAATGCACTTGAACAGCAACTCGTTACCCTCATGACGCACGAGCCTTTCGAACGGTTTCAATGTTCATTCCCCCTGCCATGCCTTAGTTTGCCCTTCATCCCAAAACAAAAAACGGGCCAAAGGGCCCGCTCCGATTGGGAAAAGTCTGGAATACCTTAGCCTTTCGACTTCCAGGAAAGCCAAAGGGGGCTCGCCACGAAGATCGAGGAATAGGTGCCCGCAGTGATTCCCACCAATAGGGCAAAGGCGAAATCCTTGGTGGTGGCACCGCCGAACACGTAAATTGCCGCCACAGCAAGCAATGTGGTGAGCGCAGTGTTTATAGACCTCGTCAAAGACTCATTTATGCTTCGATTGACCAGCGCAGAGAGGGATTCCCCTTTCTTCCTTAGCTTGAGGTTCTCACGGATCCTGTCGTACACCACAATGGTGTCGTTTATGGAGTAACCCACGATTGTGAGCAATGCCGCAACGAAAGTCCTGTTGACTTCCAGCCCGACCACAGCCGCCATCCCAACGGTCACGAGCACATCGTGGATCAACGCGACTATTGCGGCAATGCCGAATTTGAACTCAAACCTCAAGGCGATGTAGACCAGGATGGCACCATTTGCAATAGCCAAGGCCAGCAGAGTGGCTCGGGTCAGCTCGGCACTTACACTGCCGCTGATATCGTCAAGGCGCACCACTTGGAAATCCCCAAACTTTTCCTTGAGCGCGTCAAGCACCTTCTGGCGCTCTTCGCCTGACAACTTTCCCATCCTAACCAGCAAGTCGTGACCGTCTGCCGAACGCTGGATCACTGCCTGATCCACCTTCTGGGCACCAAGCACCTCTCTCACGGCGTTCTCCTGGGGTGCGGAGCCCTCGAACCGGGCGTGCAACAACACACCCCCTGTGAAGTCAATGCCCCACCGCAGTCCCTTTCCCGGCAAAAACACGAAGGTCATGCCCAACGCTATCACCAAAAGTGACATTATGGCAGCAAAACGGAACTTCCCCACGAAGTCGAAGTTCATTTAGATGTCACCCCCGCCACTCCGAAAAGCACAACAGGCCTGCGCACTATGGCCGCGTCCACCAGAAGGTTCAGCATCCACCTGGTGAGAGTCACTGCGGTGAACATACTTGCAATCACGCCAATTCCAAGGGTGAGGGAAAAGCCCCGCACAGGCCCAGTGGTGAGGGCAAACAGCACCGCCACTGCAATCAACGTGGTCACGTTCGAGTCCACAATGGTCACCAAGGCCCTGTTGAACCCTGCGTTTATGGCAGACTTGAGAGTGCGACCAGCACGCAGCTCTTCCTTGATTCGCTCGAAGATTATCACGTTTGCGTCAACAGCCATTCCCACCGAAAGGATTAGTCCAGCTATTCCAGGTAGCGTCAGGGTTGCGTTTATCAATACCAGCACCACCATGGTTATCATCATGTACACGCACAGGGCTATATCCGCAAGTAAGCCTGACACACGGTAGTAAGCCAGCATGAAGCTCATCACCGCGAGCACTCCCACGATGGCAGCTGTCTTGGACTTTGCCACAGAGTCCTGGCCAAGCATGGCGCTGACTGCCCAAGTCTCTACAGTGTTGAGTTTCACGGGAAGGGCTCCGGATTTGAGGAGCACAGCCAGGTTATACGCGTCTTTCATGTCCTTGTAACCTGTGATTTCCGCCCTGCCCCCAGTAATGGCTTCCTGTACTACCGGGGCGGAAATTATTTCGTTATCCAGTGTGATAAATATTATTTTCCCCACGTTTTTTGAAGTGGCATCTGCAAACTTCTTTGCGCCCTCGTCGGTGAATTCAAGCAGTACCACAGGTTCGGTACCCCTGGTGCCCACATCCGCATTGGCAAGGTCCCGGCCTGTAAGCAAAGTGTTGCCCTGCTCGTCCACGAATTCCAGCAGCGCCGTCCTCCCAACCATCTCCGCGGCCTTCTCGGGCTGGTTCACTCCCGGCAGTTCAAGGATGATGCGGTTCCCGGAACGTTGGATCTCGGGCTCCGTGACGCCAAGCAAGTTAATCCTGCGCTCGATGATCCTCTGGGCAGCGTCAACGCTTTCCTTGGTGACGGGGGCTTCGGGAGTGTCAACCGCCTCCAGCACCACATGCAAGCCACCTTTGAGGTCCAGTCCCAGGTGCACCTTGGCTAGAATGGGGTTTACCTTCACGAGGTACAACGCGGAGGCCACTATCACAAGCGTAAACAGGACAAGCAGCAGTCGAGCTCTGACTCGTAAACCCAGCTTCAGGGACATCTCCTGGCAATTCCTCCTCAAGCCTCTGTAGTACGCAGCAATTATACTGTCAGGCCAATTTTTCTGTCAACGAAATTGGCGCTTATTCCCATGTATGGCAATACATAACTCGTCCAGTTGCCGGGAATAATCACTTACAGGAAACGGCAGGGGGTATGGCCTTGTTGGTGAACAAAGTCGAGATTTGCGGGGTCAACACTTCCAGGCTTCCTGTACTGTCCAACACGCGCATGAGGCAGTTGTTCCAGCTGGTGCGCCGTGGGGACAAGAAAGCCAGGGAAGAGCTCATCAAAGGCAACCTCCGCCTGGTGCTCAGCGTGATCCAGCGGTTCAACAACCGGGGCGAGGACGTGGATGATCTCTTCCAAATAGGCTGCATCGGTCTAATGAAGGCTATAGACAACTTCGACCTGAGTCAAAACGTACGTTTCTCAACCTATGCAGTGCCCATGATCATTGGTGAGATAAGGAGGTACCTGAGGGACAACAACCACATAAGAGTGAGTAGGTCCCTCAGGGACATTGCTTACAAGGCGTTACAGGTACGTGACTCCTTGGTTGGCAAGTACTCAAGGGAACCCTCTATTGGGGAAATTGCCAAGGAGCTAAACGTGGCCCAGGAAGAAGTGGTGTTCGCCTTAGACGCAATTCAAGACCCCATATCCCTTTTTGAGCCCGTTTACCACGACAGCGGCGACCCAATCTATGTGATGGACCAAATCTCGGACGAAAAGAACGAGGACACCACCTGGCTAGACGGGATCTCCATAAGGGAAGCCATGGAAAAGCTTCCCGCCCGGGAGAGGCTGATTCTGCGCAAACGCTTCTACGAAGGGAAGACCCAAATGGAGGTAGCTGAGGAAATCGGCATTTCCCAGGCTCAAGTGTCAAGGTTGGAAAAGGCAGCGCTAAACCACATTAGGAAATATGTGTAGGAGGGCTGTGATTGAAGGAACCCAACAAGCTGTGGGTATCAAGGACCATAGTGAGCACCTGCCTGGCTGTGTTGCTCGCCTCAGGCTGTGCCCAGCGCCAGCCTGGGATAATCCGCCTTCATGTGGTGGCCAACAGCAATAGCCCCGGGGACCAAAGCCTCAAGCTGAAGGTGCGCGACGAAGTGCTGCGCATTCTTGGCAAAGCAATGGCCCACGCCCCTTCGGAACAGGCCGCAGCTGAGGCCATTGCTGAACACTTGCCAGACATCGCCCGAAGCGTCAGCCTGCTCGTACAACGCACCAGTCCAGGCACTGGAGTGAACGTGGAGTTCGGTACTTACCCGTTCCCAGAAAGGCAGTACGGCGACGTGATAGTACCAGCCGGCAAATACCTTGCCCTAAGAGTGGTATTAGGTGACGGAACTGGCGACAACTGGTGGTGTGTGCTCTTTCCACCCCTTTGCCTGGTGGACGTTGCTGGCAACTACAACGTGGACAAGGAGAAACTAGAGATCCTCAAGAAAGCCCTGGAGGCAGCGTACGCAGGGGGCTCTAGCCCGTTGGTTGCAGAGCCCCCCAAACAAAACCTACAAATCCAAATCAGGTCCGCGCTGATAGACCTGCTGAGGCGCGCAGGCGTCACCGCCAAACTGCGGAATCTTGCCACGCTCCTTATCCGGCTTGGGCACTGACTTCCTTTAGCACCCTCGCACAACGGGGACACGTTTCGGGAAAGGCAGGGTCCCGGCCAGTGTCTTCGGAGTAGGTCCAACACCTAGAACATTTTGCACCTCTTGCCCCGTTTACAACCACTGCAAGCTTGTCGTTTTCGTAGACCGCGGCCCCTACTCCTTGCGAGGGCATGCCCGTAGCCACTTCGAGCTGGGAAACGATGAACACAGTCTTCAACAGCTCCAAATTGCCCCTGAGGAACTCGAGCATGCCTTCGTCCTTCACAACCAAAGTGACCCGGGCCTCCAGGGAAGATCCTATGAGCTTGCTCGTCCTAGCTTCCTCCAAGGCCTTGGCCACGTAGTCCCTGAGCTCCAGCACCTTGTTCCACTTTGCTTCTAGCGTCTCGTCCTCCCAGCGGGCTTCACCCTCGGGCCAGCTGCACAGCTCCACGCTTTCAGGGTCCCCTGAAAGCTTGGGCAAATGCTGCCACACTTCCTCCATGGTGTGGGGCAAGATGGGGTCCAGAAGCCGCACAAGCACCCTGGCTATTTGGTACAGAGCAGTCTGGGCAGCCCTCCTTGCCTTGGAGTTTGCACTATCGCAGTACAACCTGTCCTTCAGAATATCCAGGTAGAAGTTGGACATATCCACGACACAGAAGTTGTGTACATCGTGATATATCAGGTGGTACTGGAATGAACGGTACGCTTGGGTGACCTTCTTGGTCAATCCCGAAACCCTTGAGAGCGCCCACTTGTCAATCTCTAGCAATTCCTCGTACTCAACCCCGTCAGCGTTGGGGTCGAAATCGTAAAGATTGCCCAGGATGAACCTGAAGGTGTTCCTTATCTTGCGGTACACTTCAGCCAGTTGCTTCAGGATGTCCTCAGAAATCCTTACATCCCCCGAATAATCCGAAGATGCCACCCAGAGCCGGAGCACGTCCGCGCCGTACCTGGCGATGACCGATAGCGGAGATATCACGTTGCCCAGAGACTTGGACATTTTTCGTCCTTCCCCGTCCACCACGAAGCCGTGGGTGAGCACAATTTCGTAGGGCGCTCTGCCCTTGGTGGCAACTGCGGTGAGCAGCGAGGACTGGAACCAGCCCCTGTGCTGGTCGCTTCCCTCAAGGTAAATCGTGGCTGGCCACTTAAGCTCAGGCCTCACTTCAAGCACTGCGGCATGGCTGGACCCTGAGTCAAACCACACATCCATTATGTCAGTCTCTTTCTCGAACTCGGTGCAACCACACTCAGGGCATGCGGTGCCAGGGGGCAAGACCTCCCTTGCTTCCCTAGTGAACCACGCATCGCTCCCTTCCCTCTCAAACAGTTTCGCCACAGCCTTGATGCTGCTGTCAGTTACCAGAGGTTTCCGGCACTTCTTGCAGTAGAACACAGGGATGGGCACGCCCCACACCCTTTGCCTGGAAATGCACCAATCGCTCCTTTCCGCCACCATGTTGCGCATTCGGTCCTTGCCCCACGGCGGCACCCACTTCACTTCATCTATTGCCCGCAGCGCTTCCTCTCTGAACCCCTGAACGGAAGCAAACCACTGTTCGGTGGCCCTGAATAAAAGCGGGCTCTTGCACCTCCAACAATGGGGGTACTGGTGAACTATTGTGCCCTCTGCCACCAGCGCCCCTTTTTGCTTCAGGACGCGAATGATGTGGACGTTGGCATCCCTGTAAAAGAGCCCCTGGAACTCTCCAGCTTCTGAGGTGAAATACCCTTTGGAATCGATGGGTTGAATCACACCCAGGTTGTACCGTTCCCCAACTTCGAAGTCTTCCTGACCGTGCCCCGGGGCGGTGTGCACGCACCCGGTACCCTCCTGCACGGTGACGTGACCGCCAAGTATGACCAAGGACGTCCTGTTCACAAAGGGATGGCTGCACAGTACGCCCTCAAGCGCCGAGCCGAGCACGCGCCCCAGCACCCTGTACTCGGGTATGTGCATGTCCTTCATTGCCCTATCTACTAGTTCCACCGCCAGCACCATTTTGCCTTGGGTGGTCTCAACTACTGCGTACTCCCTTTCGGGGTGCACGCATATGGCTAAGTTTGCAGGAAGTGTCCAAGGCGTGGTGGTCCATATGACAAAGCTGGCGTCGTTGGGAACCACTCCTTTGCCATCAGCCACTTTGAACCGGACGTAAATCGAGGGAGACCTGGCATCCTTATACTCCACTTCTGCTTCAGCCAACGCAGTCTCGCAGGATGGGCACCAGTATACTGGCTTAAGGCCTTTGTAAATATAGCCCTTCTTCAGCATTTCGCCGAACACCAGTATTTGCTTGGCCTCGTATTTGGGGTCCAGGGTCAGATAAGGGTTTTCCCAGTCCCCGCGCACCCCAAGCCTCTTGAACTGCTCCTTCTGGATGTCCTTGTACTTCAGAGCGAACTCCCTGCACGCCTTACGCAGTTCTGTCGGGCTCACATTCTCCTTGTTCATTCCAAGGCTCTTGAGCATTTGCAGCTCTATCGGCAGGCCGTGGGTGTCCCAACCTGGCACGTAGGGTGCATAGAAGCCGTCCAAGGAAGCGAACCTCACCACTATGTCCTTGAGCACCTTGTTGAGCGCAGTGCCAATGTGGATATCCCCATTCGCGTAAGGTGGACCATCGTGAAGGATGAACTTGGGACGTCCTTGAGTGCGCTCCAGGAGCTTCTTGTATACCCCCTTTTCCTCCCAGAACCTCTGTATTTCGGGTTCGGACACAGGCAAGTTCGCCTTCATGGGGAACTTGGTCTTGGGTAAATTCAGAGTGCTCGAATAGTCCAAAGCCTATCAACTCCCATTATCACCTATTGTTGCCACTCTTGCCGCCAGTATTTCATTGAGCTCGTCCTGACTGAGCCCAACTACCTCCACAACCTTATGTTTGGAGCTTCCTCCAGAAACAATGGTGAGGTGCTTCAAGGACACTCCCAGCACTTCCTTTAGCAGTTCCAACAGCTGACGATTGGCCTTCCCCTCAACTGGAGGCGCAGTGAGCCATGCGGTGAGAGACTCACCATCCCACGCCAGCTGGCACCTTTTAGCGCCTGGCTTGGCATGGACCCTCACTTTAGCACTCACGCGGTGCTTTCCCCTTCCAGCATGTCCAGGTAGGACTGAAGCAGGGCCCTCATTCGCGCTTTAAACGTTTGGAACTCTGCCCTGAGCCGCTCAAGCTCAGCTTCTTGTTGCTTACACTTTTGCCTTGCCTCTTCTATCAGAGCAGCCGCCTGCTGCTGCGCTTCCTTGATTATCAGTTCTGCTTCCTTGTGGGCGTTGCTTTTCACTTCCTCAGCAGTGGCCTGAGCAACCACGAGGGTGTTGTTGAGAGTTTCTTCCAGTTTCTTTAACCTGGCCACTTCCGAATCAAGTTCCCCAAGGCGCTCCTTCAGCTCGTTGTTTTCCTTGATCATTATCTCGAAGTCTCTTACTACCTCATCCAGGAACTCGTCCACTTCGTCAGCGTTATACCCTCTAAATGACCTCCTGAACTCCTTGTTGTGAATGTCCAGTGGAGTCAGCATCAGTTCCCTCACTCCTCCAACCTGTTATTATCTTGGCAACACAACGGACAGTACCTTTCGGATCAAGTAAATGGCCGTGAGCGCCACTGCTGGAGACAGGTCAAAGCCACCCCACACCCCCAAAGCCCTTCTTATTGGGCGAAGCACAGGCTCAGTTACCCTGTGCAGTCCTCTCTCTATGGAATCGTACGCGGGGCTGCGCCTGTCTGGTTTCACCCACTCCATAACAGTCCTCAACACAATGGCCCAGGTGTAGAAATCCAATACAACGCTACATGCTGCCGAAATCCATTCCAAGGCGCTCCTGATCCTCCCCCCGAGTATAACACCTTGGCCCAAATATGGCAGTACCGATGCGCACCATGGTTGCCCCTTCTTCCACAGCAACCTCAAAGTCACCGCTCATGCCCATGGAAAGCTCTCTCAAACGCGCCGGGTCAAGCTGAGTGAGCTCCCGAAGCTTTGCAAACACTGGCCTAACTTCCTCTGGGCATTGGGTGAACGGTGCGATGGTCATGAGACCCGTTACCTCAACATGAGTCAGCTTGGACGCACTTTCCAGCACAGCTGGAAGCTCCTCAGGTTTGAAGCCAGCCTTGGTGAGCTCACCTGAAACGTTAACCTGCAAGAGCACCTGAACCCTGCGACCCATTTCGGCGCACTTGCGGTCGATGGCTACAAGCAGGCGTTCGCTGTCCACTGACTGAATGGTGTGAAACAGCTTTAGCGCGTGCCCCACCTTGTTTCTTTGCAGGTGTCCAATCATATGGAGCGTCAGTCCTTGCCAGCCCTGGCCGAGCTGCGCCTGAACCAAGGGGAACTTGTCCCTTGCCTCCTGCACCCTGTTCTCCCCAAAGTGCGTCACTCCGTGTAGGAACGCACATATCATGGCGTCAGCCGACACGCCCTTGGTAACCGCAATCAGCTTAATGCTCTCCGGATCTCGACCAGACCTTTTAGCAGCCTCGGCAATCCTCCATCGCACCAGCTTCAGGTTCTGCGCGATGTTCACCGCACCACCTGCCCTTCCCTGGCCAACCAAGGAAAACTCACAACGTACTGCCCTGGGGAAAGGTTTCCCACCAACAGCCCACCTCCAGGCACTTGACCGAGTACCTCCACCGGCTGGAACCTGGCAATGGATTTGCGCACCACATAAACCCCGGTAGTGCCCCCCCTTGAGAACACGCAGCCCCGGGGCACAACCCCGCCCCATCGCCTTTCAAGTATCAGCTTAGCCTCTGCGCGCCGGGTGTAGAAAAGCTGCTCCGCCGCACTGGGCAGGTCGAAGAAAGCAGTCACATACCCGGGCGGATCCTGGTCGGAAAACTCCTTTAGCTTCCCACTGAATTGCTTGCCCTCGATCTCCACAACAGCGCTCCTCTGTCTGGCGATCCTGGAAGCTTCTTGAACGGAGCAAACAACCCCCACCACCACGTCCAGGGACTTCACAATGCGGAACCCAGCCTGGCCCTGGCCGCCCCCGCTTCCAGACACGGCCAACCGTAAGGCCCTTGGCGTGAGCTTGGACAAGGGCGTCTTGCCCAAGAACGCCTCTAGGCCGTCCAGCTTGAAGCTCACTATGCCCGGCACAGTAGCCCGAAGCTCCGGCACCGCTTGCTGCAGAGCCCTTTCTATCCTTGCCTTTTCCTCCTCAAGTCTCCAACCAACTGCCATCGCCTGGTCGTATTCCGCTGCCAAGCTGGCATGTTGAGCCAACTCCTCCTGCAGTAGACCTTCAAGTTGCCACTGCCTAGCTGTGTCACCCGAACGCATGCTTTCCAGGACCTGAGCCATGAGGCTGTTGGCCTTTTCCCTTGCGAGCTGCATTTGGGACCTGGCAGAGCTAAGCTTGAAGCTGCTGTCTTGTTTCCACTGGTCCAAAGCCCGCTGGGCCAAGTTAAGCTGCTCCTTGATTTCCGCCACCAGGGGAGACTCCTCCCCTTGCATAATTGGGCTTCCAACCCTGACCTTTTCCCCATCCTGGACCAGGGGCTTGAACTCGCCTCCGGCCGGAGCAAAGAAGCATTCTTCGTCCCTGATCACATAAGCTTCTCCCGCAACTACGTCTTCCGCGCTACCTTCCTCCACACGCACAGGCCTCACAAGCAGCGCAGCAGCTCCCGCTCGAGCAGTCAGCGCCAGCAACACCACAGCCAGTGCCAGGCCAGCCACCCGAAGCCACTTGATGCCCCTACGTGCATGCCTGATGCGCCTCAGTTTGAACTTCACTTCAGGAATATTGCTCCCCTCAAGAGGGATGTGGCTGCGCCTACCCTGCGGCGCGAGGCAAACAGCAAGGGATTACAGTAGGTGCACATCCCGCAGCTGAGCACGTTGGAAGGGCTCACGCCCGCTTCCGCCAAGCAGGCCCTGTTAGCTCTTTCCAAATCAAGCATCCAATGGCCAGGCCGCGAAGGGGTGAAGAACTCTCGGGCTTGCCGGTAACTGTCCAGAAACTCCCTGAGAACTGGTTCGTCCACTTCGTAACAGCAGCTTCGGATATGGGGCCCAAAGGTTACCAGCAACCGTCTGGGTCGCCCGCCCAGCTTTTCCACTGCTTCCACTGCCCGCTGCCCAATGCGCTTTGCGGTGCCCCTCCAGCCAGCGTGCACCAAACCCACGATCCCGGCCACCGGCTCCACTATGAAAATGGGCACACAGTCGGCAAACGTTGCAGTGAGCGCCAAGCCACGGGTGCTTGTCACAAGACCATCCGTGTCCGGCAGGGTCATGCCTGCGTGGGACATGTCCACCGCGGTCACCGTGTCCCCGTGCACCTGCACCCCCCGCACAAACTTCCCGTCATCCAGACCAAGCAGCTTTATGAATTCCAGCGAGGAGTCACACTTCAAGGTGGAAAAACCAGCGCAGACCAAGTGGTCCAGGTTTCCCTGGCCAGCGAACCCAATTCGAACGTACCCTAACTCAGTCAGAGTGCACCCCAAGAGCCCGCCCCCTTTGGGCCTCACGACTCCATTTCCACCAGGATCACGTCTGGCCCAATTTTCTTGATGTTGCCCCAGGGAATTCGGTACTCGCTCTTCTGGCCAAACAGGCCCATCACTCTCCCAGGTCCAGGCACGATGATTGCGCTCACCCTTCCTTCGCCTAGGTCTATTTCCACATCAGCAACGTTGCCCAGGACCCTGCCGTCAATCACGTTTATTACGTCCCTTGACTCCAGGTCAGACAGCCTCAACCACAAGCGCCCCCTTTCCCCAAATTATATGAGTTCAGAGGGCGCAAGCTGCAGCTTAGCTGCTCCGCCTTCTTAGGAAGGCTGGTATGTCCAAGTCACCGGTAGTCCTTGGGATCACCTCGAGCTCCTTCAACTGCTCCAGCATCCTTACAGGTCGCTGTCCTGAGAACCCAGTGGCAATCACCGTCACCCTGACCTCGTCTTGTAATTGGTCGTCTATCACTGCGCCGAATATGATATTGGCGTCGGGGTCACAAGCCTGGGCAATCACCTCAGCAGCTTCGTTCACCTCGAACAGGCTCAGGTCCGGACCACCCGTGATGTTCAACAGAACCCCCTTGGCCCCATCAATGGACGTCTCGAGCAGGGGGCTGGATATGGCCGCCTTCGCCGCATCCACCGCCCGGTTTTCGCCCGAGCCCACGCCAATTCCCATTAGCGCAGACCCGGTATCCTTCATGATGGTGCGCACATCCGCAAAGTCCAGGTTTATGAGGCCTGGCACGGCAATGAGGTCCGAAATCCCCTGGACCCCCTGGCGCAGCACATCGTCGGCAATTCTGAAAGCTTCCAGTATGGGCGTCTTCTTTTCCACCACCTGCAGTAGACGGTCATTGGGAATGACGATGAGCGTGTCAACCTTTTCACGCAAGTTG
This sequence comes from Bacillota bacterium, assembly GCA_049718765.1. Classification (GTDB taxonomy): domain Bacteria; phylum Bacillota; class Sulfobacillia; order DUMF01; family DUMF01; genus JBNARI01. Next base: position 18,805 of record JBNARI010000010.1, read on the forward strand.
TTGATCCCCTTTTCCGCAACGCTCATCCTGCGCCGCCCTTCAAAGGAAAAGGGTTTGGTCACAACTCCAACGGTGAGCGCCCCTGCTTCTTTGGCAAGTTCTGCAATCACTGGAGCGCCGCCCGTGCCAGTTCCTCCCCCCATGCCAGCGGTAATGAACACCATGTCAGCACCCTTCAGGTGCTTTGCAAGTTCTTCTCTGCTCTCTTCGGCCGCTTTCTGCCCAATCTCAGGGTTGGCCCCTGCACCCAGTCCTTTGGTGAGGTTTCCTCCAACCTGGATCTTGGTGGGAGCAGCAGAACGCGCCAGCGCCTGCACGTCCGTGTTTACAGCAATGAAGTCCACTCCCTTGAGGCCAGCAGCAATCATCCTGTTCACAGCGTTGCACCCGCCACCACCAACTCCAACCACCCTCAAGGAAGCATACCTTTCTTCCCTGTCACCCATGATGCATTCCGCCTCCCACTCTAGAAAAGACTCTTGAAGTAGCCGATTATTCGCGACAGCACTGACCTGTCCTCATAATAACTGTCTGACCCTGGCCCCTTCGGGAGAAGCTGCCTAGCCGCAAACATGATCAGGCCCACGGCGCAGGCCAGGGAGGGCGAAGACACAGTATCTATCATGCCGGCCACCCCCAGTGGGACTCCCTTCCTTGCAGGCATGTCCAACCTTTGGCTCAACAGGTCCAGGAAGCCCGGCAGCTCGGAGCTGCCTCCGGTCACCACCAGACCGCCAGGGATAACCCGGGAGTAACCGGACTTTTGTATTTCCGCAGCAATGAGGTCGGCAATCTCCTGCGCCCGCGCCTCGATAATGGTGCATATGGTCTTTTGACTCACTTCCCTCCTCGCAGAGCCGCCTATGCCGCTCACGGCAATGTAAGCGTCGTCTGGCACAAGGGAAGCGAGGGCCTTGCCGTACTCGAGCTTGAGGCTTTCTGCTTGGTTTATTGGGGTACGCAGGCCAACCGCGAGATCGCTGGTAATGTGCTCCCCGCCCACGGGAATGACCCCAGCGTACCACAAGCTGCCCTGTTCGAAGATGGCAATGTCTGTGGTACCAGCGCCAATGTCTGCCACCACCACTCCAAGCTCCTTTTCAGCTGGCTGCAGCACCGCCTCGCCGGAAGCTAGCGCAGCAAGCACCACGTCTTCAACGTCAAGACCTGCGCGGTAGACACTCCTGAGCACGTTCTGGATGGAAGTCACAGCCCCAGTCACTATTTGCGCTTCTACCTCCAGCCTCACGCCCATCATGCCAACCGGGTCCCTGACTCCGTCGTAGCCGTCCACTATGAATTGGCGCGGCAGAACATGAACTATTTCCCTGTCCGAAGGGATGTTCATCACCCTCGCCGCTTCCATCACCCGGTCCACGTCTTCTTGGGTGATCTCTTTGTCCTCTCGGGAAACAGCTATGACTCCGCGGTTGTTGCAGGTCCCCACGTGAGCGCCAGAAATGTTTATGTAAACGGACTTTACCGGTACACCGGACATGCGTTCTGCCCTTTCCACGGCTTCCTGGATGCTACGTACCGTCCGCTCGATGTCCACCACCACACCCCGCTTCATTCCAAGAGAAGCGCTGGTGCCAACTCCGGTGATCACTGGGACGCCGTCGTCCCGAAGCTCAGCGACGACGGCCGCCACCTTGCTACTGCCCAAATCAAGACCTGCAACGTACCGCCGCCGGGCCAAGTTTCCACCCCCACACTGGAACAATTCACTTCCCGCTAACGTTCTCCTCCCTGAGCCTCGTGCCCGTCCTGAGCTGGTAATAGCTCCTCAACAGGTCTCTCCTGATTACACCAAGGTTAAGGAACACCCTGTATCCAAAGGCAAACAGCGCTGCGTAGTACAGCTCGACTCCCAGGACGTCCCCAATGAACGTCAGGAGAGCAGCCAAAGAGGAGTTAGCCATGAGTCCAGTCACAAACACAGCGTTATCGAAATTGCCTTCAAGAGATGCGCGCAGTCCGCCAAACAACGAGTCCAGGGCCGCAAGCACTGCAATTGACAGGTACCTAGAATAAGAAATCGGAATTCTCAGGGGCACGTTGAAGCCCAGCAGTAAACCAACAGCAAGCGCAATCACTGCAACCCACACTTACTCACCACTCGCTTTCTTTACGGGTCGCGCATATTCGAACTTGAGGCTCCCCTTGTAGGCGGGAACAGTAACCTCCGCTTCCTTTTTCACCACGACTTCGATACCCCACACTGCCACAGCGTCTATTACACCGCCCCTCATCTTGAGGGCAGCCTCCATGGTATCCGCGTTGCCAATGGCGTTGATCACTATTGGCGGCGAAAGCCTCACACCGTTCACGGAAATAGTGGGACCAACGCACCTTATTTCGGTCCTGGCAGTGACCCGTTGACCGTTAACCGAAATGGCCTCTGCGCCCGAAGCGCGAAGCTCGTTGATCACTCTGAGAACGTCGTCGTCGTGAATCAAGAAGGCATTGGGATCTTCCCCTGGTTTTGGCGCTCTCTTGGAATCTTCCATCACCACCGTCACGCCCGGCCCCTTAAGGTCAACAAGGCCCGCAGCCACCCTGAGGTTCTCGAGCTCCGAGGAAAGAGCCTTGATGGTGTCAGCTCCGCTGGCTAGTTCTGCCACCCTGTTCCGCAGTTCCACCACTTCCTTGGCTAGCGCTTCCCTTTCCTTCTCGGAATTCTGCAGCCTGGCCACTAGCTCCTCGGTCCTTTGCAAGGCGCTAGAGCTCCTCACATCCTTTTGCACCCTGAACTGGACTGCAATTAAGAAGCCAACAAACAAGCACACAAAGGCCAGGGCAACCTTGTTATTAACAGCCTTCACTTGCTCACCCCCGTGACCACCGGCCTTGAGTACCTCACGTCTATCTTCTTCACTGTTGACAAATCCTTCAGGTCACGAATCAGCTCCACCGCGGTTTGGCAGCGCGCCTCCAGGGAGCTATCTGCTTGTCCCAGTTCAAGGCATACACCACCCTTGAGGAACGCGCGGAGCTCGTATTCATCGTCGCACGACACCTCGGAAAGCAGGCTCTCAACGGCCTTGAGCGCCCTCAGCACCCTTATCCCTGCCACAGCGCTGCTCGGTTGTTCACCAAGTTGAACCGTGGGGATGTTGCTTCCCCTGTAAGATACGATTGGATAACCTGCCTCGAGCTTGGCCGCACCTTCAATCACGATCCCGCTATCGTCGATGAAGTAAAAAGCTCCGTTGTGATTGTACAGTGCAAGCCTCTTCCGCTCTTCCAACGTGATCCTCACAGTGTCGGGGAACACCAACTGCACCTTTGCGTCTTTGACAGCCGCCAAACCCAGCAGGCGCTTTCGCACCACGTGAGGTACCACGGCTAGCAGGTTCACTCCGGTTGAGAGCCCGGCAGCCTTCAGCACTTCCTGTTCCGTCAATATCGAGTTCCCTTCCACCGAAATCTTCTGGACCACGAAAAGGGAATTACTCACCGCCGCAAAAGAGCTGGCCAAAAGCAAGATCAGCGCTACAAACCAGACCCACCATCGCACCACGGTCACCGCCAAGCCTGGTTCAAGCCCAGGTCCCAACTCCACTACATTGTAGCACAGTTCCCTCGCCCTACTGCGATGACCTTTCGATACGTGCCCCCAGGGACTTCAGCTTTTCATCAAGGCGCTCGTACCCGCGGTCGATGTGATGTATGCCTTCGATCACGCTGGTACCCTCTGCGGCAAGGGCAGCCAGCACCAGCGCTGCCCCACCCCTCAGGTCTGCCACTTCCACAAGCGCCCCCGACAGGCTGTTGACTCCCTTGATTACTGCTGTCCTGCCCTCCGTCTTGATCTTGGCCCCCATCCTCCGTAACTCTTCCGCATGTTTGAACCTGTTCTCAAATACAGTCTCTGTGACCACGCTTGTGCCGTTGGCAATGCAGGTGAGAGCCATGATTTGGGCTTGCATGTCTGTAGGAAAGCCGGGATAGGGCAGGGTCTTCACGTCTATGGCGTTTGGGCGGTCATGGGCTTCCACAGTTATGCTGTTGCGGTCCTCCGATACCTTTACTCCTGCCTCCCTGAGCTTTGCAATCACTGCCTGCACGTGTTCCGGGATACAGTTGACTATAGTCACACTGCCCCTGGTAATTGCAGCACCAACCATGATCGTACCCACTTCTATGCGGTCCGGGATAACGCTGTGCTCTGCAGGTCCTAACCGTCTGACCCCTTCAATCCTGATCACGTCCATCCCGGCGCCTTTCACTCTAGCACCCATGGCGTTGAGGAAGTTCTGAAGCTCAACTATCTCAGGTTCTTTGGCAGCGTTCCTGATGACGGTAGTGCCGTCCGCAAGCACTGCCGCCATCATGATGTTTTCGGTTGCCCCAACGCTTGGAAAATCCAGGTGAATCTCTGCACCAGTGAGCCTTTGGCACTCGGCCAGGATGTAGCCAGCCCTTTCCTCAATGCGCGCTCCCAAGGCGTGAAGTCCCCTCAAGTGCAGGTCGATGGGCCTCGGCCCAATGGCGCACCCTCCAGGGTATGACACCTTCACCCGGCCGAGTCTGGCAAGCAAGGGGCCCATCAGGAAGATGGAGGAGCGCATTTGCCTCATGAGGTTCTCGGGCACCTCGTAGGAGCGCAAGCCAGAAGCGTCAATAACGAGCTGGTGCCCGTTGGCCAACCCCCTGTGAAAGCTCACCTGGCAACCCAGGGTCCTCAGGATTTGGCTCATCACTGCCACATCGCTGAGGTCCGGCACTCCGTGAATCGTGCATTGGTGCTCGGTGAGTACCGTAGCGGCCATCATGGGGAGTACTGCGTTCTTGGATCCACTCACGCGAACAGTACCACTAAGCCTCACGGGGCCATGAACGATATAACGTTCCATGATAGCGCACCTCGTAATCATCTTACGTGCTCGATGGGCCAGGGGTTACACCAGGGGGACTACCTCAGTGCCCCAGCACGTCCTCAACCATCTTGCCTACTTTCCAAACATCTCCAGCCCCCATAGTCACAATGGCGCCACCTTGGCGCGCCCTGTCCAGCGCGAGTTGACACGCCTCTCGGAAGTCATTGGCGGGCAACGCATAGCCGCCCCTTTCAACTATTGACCGTACCACCAAATCCGAGGTCACGCCGGGCATTTCCTTCTCTCCTGGGCCGGGATATATGGGCAACACTATGACCTCATCCGCGCCAGCGAAGGCTTTCCCGAACTCAGAAGCCAGCAGTGCGGTGCGGGAGTAACGGTGGGGTTGGAATACAACAGTCAGGCGCTCAAAGCCCGCGTTCTTGAGGGCAGCCAGGCTAGCCTTGATTTCCGTGGGGTGATGGGCATAGTCGTCGAACACAGTCACGCCCCGCGCTTCGAAGGTTTTCTGCAGGCGCCGGTCCACACCCTTGAAGCATTCCAGCGCCTCAGCCACAGCTCCCAGCGGGAACCCTTCTTCCAGCGCAACCCCAAATGCTGCCAGGGAGTTTTGAACGTTATGAAGCCCCGGCACGTTCAGCCTCACCGATCCCACAGCACATCCCCAGCTTTCGAGGGTGAACCGGGAGCCCCATCGCTCCATAACCACTTCGCGAGCTTTTACCTTGCCGTCCCGAAGGCCGTAGGTCACAACCTTGCGCTTCACATCCTCTGTGATGTTGCGCAGCAGGGCATCGTCCTGGCAAACCACACAGTAGCCGCTGGGTTTGACGTTATCAAGGAACTGCCTGAATCCAGCAGCAATTGCTTCCACGCTCCCCCAGTAGTCCAGGTGGTCGTTGTCCACGTTGGTCGCCACGGCAACCCTGGGACGGAGCTTGAGGAAGGACCCGTCGCTTTCGTCAGCTTCAGCAATGAGGTGAGAGCTTTTCCCCACCACCGCATTCCCACCGAAATCGGACACTTCCCCGCCCACCAGGATGGTCGGGTCAAGGCCTGCGGCTTGGAACGCGATTCCAATCATCGTGGTGGTGGTAGTCTTGCCGTGACAGCCAGCCACGGCAACTCCATCTACAGCGTTCATCAGCTGGGCAAGCAGGTCTGATCGATGGATCACAGGGATTCCCCGCTCCCTGGCTTCCAAGACTTCGGGGTTGTCGTCATGAATCGCTGAAGACACCACAACTACGTTCGTGCCCGACGTCACGTTCTCCCTGCTGTGCCCCAAGTGAATGATCGCACCCAGCTTGCTCAGCCTGGCGGTGGCCTCGTTGTCTTTGATATCCGACCCGGAAATGGTGTGCCCCTGGGCCAGCAGCGCCCTGGCCAGGGCGCTCATGCCAGCTCCGCCAATGGCCACGAAATGGAAATGAGCCAAGATCAGTCCACCTCGAGTCACACAATATCATGATATGCATGCGCAAGCCCGGCGCTCAGCCAGGCGGAATAGTTCCTCCGCAATGGTGCGTGCTGCGCGGGGCTTTGCCACCTGTCGTGCCTTTTGCCCCATCTGCTCTCGCTCCCGGGGATGGGACAGCAACCAGTCCAGCTTTTCCCCAAGCTCCCGAGCAAGGTCGGGCCCTTCGGTTAAAACCATCGCTGCTCCACGCTCCGCCAGCACCTTCGCGTTGTGTTCCTGGTGCCTGTTGGCCACGTACGGCGAAGGCACAAGCAACGACGGTATCCCAGTAGCTGCAAGCTCGGAAACGGTCAACGCCCCGGCCCTGGACACTACGATGTCTGCCACGCTATACGCCAAATCCATTTGCTCCACATATGGCCTCAGTATAACGTTTCCACCCTTGCTCCAGGCTATACCACTTGCTTCCACGAACTGCGTGGCCTCGTCAAAGAGCCTCTCGCCAGTCACCACAATGAACTGCACTTGCCGATGGCGCAGCTTTGAAGCCACTTGTAGGGCAGCCATGACCAGGGGTTTTGCGCCGCGGCTGCCGCCAAAAACTACCACGGTGAGCAAGCTACTGTCGGTGCCAAACAGCCGGTGACCTTGGCCCCGCTCTGCGTTCAGGATAGCCTTCCTGATTGGGTTGCCAGTCACCCTCATCTTTGGAACAACCCTCGGAGGGAAATAAAACACGCTTTCAGGAAACGCCACGAACACCCTTGTGGAAATCCTGGCGAGGAGCTTGTTGGTAAGGCCGGGATAAACGTTCTGTTCCTGGACGCTCACCGGCACTCCTCGCAGCCAGCAGGCAAGCAGCGCGGGTCCGGAGACGTATCCACCGGTCCCCAAGGCCACGTGGGGCTGAAACTTCCCAACGATGCCCAGGCTTTGGGCCAAGCCAACGTAGGCGGCAGCTGCGCCCCTAAGGGCCCTCGCCAGGGACTTCCCGGCCACTCCCCCAGAACTGATACACACAAACTCCACCCCAGCAGCTGGCACCAGCTTGGCTTCAAACCCTGACGACGTCCCCAAATAAAGGATCTGGGCAGAGCCATCTATCTCCCTGAGCGCTTCGCACACTGCAAGCGCAGGGTATACGTGGCCGCCTGTCCCCCCTCCGCACACAATGTACCTCAACGCGCCATCACTCCGTAGTGTACCTCGAAATGTTGAGCAGGATCCCCACGCCCGCCAGGTTGGTCATGAGCGAAGAACCGCCAGAACTTATGAACGGCAAGGGGATGCCAGTGACTGGCAGAGATGCAGTTACCACCCCAATGTTCACTGCAGCCTGTAGCACGATCATCGTGGTTATCCCCGCAGCAAGTAGGCTTCCAAACCTGTCGGGTGCGAGCATGGCCACCCGGTATCCCCTCCACGCCAGCAACATGAAAAGGCAAATCACTGCCAAGCAGCCCACGAAGCCCAGTTCTTCCCCAATCACCGCGAAGATGAAGTCCGTGTGGGGCTCTGGCAAGTGCAGCCACTTTTGGCGGCTCCGCATGAAACCCAGACCAAAGGGCCCACCCGAGCCCAATGCGTACAACCCTTGGATTATATGGTATCCTGCCCCAAGCGGGTCTGCCCAGGGGTTCAGGAAAGCCAGGAAACGGTTCCTCCTGTACTCTGCACTGTTTATGGCGTGCCACAGCACTGGCACTGCCGCCACCCCCAGCCCAGCCAGGTGTGCGGGGTTAACTCCCGCCACAAAAAGGACTATCAACCCCGTGCCAGCAATTGCCACTCCCGTGCCCAGGTCAGGCTCCTTTAGCACCAAGGCGAAGATCAAACCAATCAGGGCCACGTAGGGAAGCATACCCACAAAGGGGTTGTTTAATTGCTTTTCCTTCTTTTCGGAAAGGCTTGCGGCCATGAACAACACAAACACTATCTTGGAGAGCTCGGACGGCTGGAAGCCCAGGGAACCATATCCAATCCAGCGCCTGGACTCGTTCACCACCTTGCCAATGCCGGGCACTAGCACCAGCACAAGGGAAAGCAAGCTTAGGGCCATGGCTGGAAACGCCAGCTTCTTGAGCAGCCCGTAGTTGAAATTGGCAAGCACTGCCATAACCCCAAGCCCAAGTACAGCCCAAGCCAGCTGACGCTTGAGGAAGTAGTATGGGTCGTTGTAGCTGCGCATTGCCCTTACGGAGCTTGCGCTGAACACCATGACTACCCCAATGCACAGCAGGCAAATGCATGAAAAGTATATAAGGACATCCACAGGCCTGCCCTTGCTGTCCAATTCCAACACCTCAAACGCCAGTAAGCCCTAACAGTCCTGCAACTGCAAACAGCACCCCCAAGGCGTAAAACCCAACCACCACGCGCCTTTCGGGAACGCCGCAAAGTTCGAAGTGGTGGTGAAGGGGGCTCATCCGGAACACTCGTCTCCCCGTCAACCTGAAACTCAGCACCTGCAAGATCACGGAAACCGTCTCAATCACAAATACCCCACCAATCACTGGCAAGACCAACTCAGTCTTTGTAAGCAAAGCCAGCCCACCAAGGGCACTGCCAAGGGCAAGGGACCCTGTATCCCCCATGAAAACCTTGGCTGGATGGAAGTTATACCTCAGGAACCCGAGGCACGCACCTGCAAAGGCAGCCGATACCACCGCGAGCTCGTTCCTTCCAGCTGCCACTGAAATCAACCAGTAAACGCCAAACGCAATTGCACACGTCCCCGCAGCCAGCCCGTCCAGCCCATCGGTGAGGTTAACCGCATTTGCACAGCCAACCACCACAAGGCAACCAAGGAGCGAATAACCCAAGTTTCCAAGGTCGAAGCTGGAAAGCACGTAGGGCACGATCACGTGGGTGCCCAGATCAAGCCGCTGCACAGCAGCGGTAAGCAGTGCCGCAAGCACCACTTGCCACAAGAGCTTGTGACGGGCGCGCAGTCCCAATGACCTTCGCTTCACTACCTTAAGGAAGTCGTCCGCGAAACCAATGATTGCGTACCCGGTACAGACAAGCACCAGAGGCAACAACAGTTCGATCCGGCCAGGTCTCCACCTTTCGGTAGCAGCAAGCCGACCAAACAAGAGTGCAGTGGGAAGCACCGCCGCCATGATAATCACTCCGCCCATAGTGGGGGTGCCTTCCTTCGACTTATGGCTTGCTGGTCCGTCGTCCCTCACCCGTTGACCAAGCTTCAGTCTCCTGAGGTGTGGGATCACCGCGGGGCTCAGCAGCAGCACTATGCAAAGGGAACTGAAGAAACACATGAGCGCAACCACAGCTACATCAACCCTTTAACCCCTGTATGATCTCCTCCATCTTGGTGCCCCTTGACCCTTTGACCAACACCGTATCCCCGTTTCGAAGCAGCTTGTGCAGGAGTTCCACTGCCTCCACCTTGGTGGGACACCAGAAAACCCTGGACGCGTCCAGCCCGCCGGCCAGTGCCCCAGAAGCGATGTTTTTGGAGAGCTCCCCAACGGCAACTAACAGGTCAACTCCCAGTTGGGCACATTTTTCGCCCACTTCGGTGTGACCAGATACTGCCCTTTCCCCGAGCTCGAGCATGTCTCCAAGCACCGCCACAGTCCGTCCCTTGGCCACGCTCTTGAGCACTTCCAACGCCGCCTTGGTGGAAGCTGGGTTAGCGTTGTAGGCGTCGTTTATGACCAGGAACTCGCCAAGCCTCAACATTTCCAGACGCATCCGCGTCAGGCTTACCTCTTGTAGGCCTAGCCGAATTTCTTCAAGCTCCAGTCCAGCAAGCACACCGAAGGCAGCCGCTGCAAGGGAGTTGCGCACCATGTGCCGGCCGTTTACTGGAAGGTCCACTCGGATTTGGCCTTTAACGGTCACAAGGGTGTAACTCATGCCTTGCTCACCCCGATCCACGATTCCAGTAGCGCGCACATCCGCTTCCTCGTGGAACCCAAAGCTGATCACCTGGCATGGAGCCGATGGCGCAAGGCGCCTTGGCCAATCCTCATCCCAGTTGAGAATTGCCCAACCCTCCGGGGGCAAGCTCTCTACCAGCTCCCACTTGGCCCTAGCGATGTTTTCTACGGAACCGAGCAGCTCCAAGTGGGTTTCGCCAATGGACGTTATCACTCCATAATCTGGCTCGGCCACGAGGCAAAGCTCCCGTATTTGACCTGACCCCCGCATGGCCATCTCCATAACTGCCACCTGGACGTCTGGGGCTGCGCGCAGCAAGCTCAAGGGCAGCCCAACTTCGGTGTTCATGTTTTCCTCAGATCTGTGAGTCTTGAACCGAGCTGAGGACACGCACCATATCATGTCCTTGACCGTTGTCTTGCCCACGCTACCCGTTACGCCCACCACCAGAGGGTCAACCCGTCGCCGGTACCAGTTGGCCAGCACGGCCAAGGCTTTCAACGTGTCCTGAACCAGCACCAAAGGGCCAGGCGCTTCCACTGGCCTGCTCACTATGGCCGCCACAGCGCCATGCCCAAACGCCTCAGCCACGAACAGGTGACCGTCGGTCCTTTCCCCCCGTAACGCGACGAACAGGTCACCTGCTTTGACTTGCCTAGAGTCAACACTTACCCCCAACACGTCTGGGTTGCCTGGACCCAGCTGGGTGGCTTGCAGGCAGCCCACCACTTCATGTAATTTGAAAAGCCTCCCAACCATTACGCCCTCAAAGCCCTAATGGCTCCCCGCGCAACCTCCCTGTCGTCAAAAGGTACCACCTTGTCTCCAAATACCTGATAGGTCTCGTGGCCTTTGCCTGCAATCAGCACGAAATCACCAGGTTGGGCCATTCCAATCGCCCGCCGGATGGCTTTCGCCCTGTCCACCACAGCCTCATAACGTGCTCGGGCTCCTTCCGGGAAACCAGCAACTGTCTGGCGTATGATGTCCTCTGGGTCTTCGCTCCTGGGATTGTCCGATGTGACTATTGCGTAGTCGCTCAGCCTTCCAACCACCTCGGCCATGAGCGGACGCTTGGTTTTGTCCCTGTCCCCGCCGCAACCGAAAACCGTGATGATCCGGCTTGGGCCAAGTTCCCTCGCAGTTGTGAGCACGTTCTCCAAACTTGCGGGAGTGTGAGCGTAGTCCACCACCACCGTGAAGGGTTGCCCTTCGTCCACCCTTTCGAACCGGCCGGGAACTCCGGGAAACTTGCTAACTGCTTCCACAAGTTTCTCAGGATCAGCACCCTCTGCCCACGCCACCGCCATCGCCGCCAGGGCGTTGTACACATTGAACCTTCCAGTCATCCTGGTGGCTACGAGTACCTCTTGACCGTTGGGGAAGCGAGCCCTGAAGCGGGTGCCGTTCAGCCCAACTTCCACTTGGTATCCCCTCACCCGCGCGGGTACACCCAAGCCGTAGGTAATCACGGGTTTTCCACGGGACGTTAGTTGCTCAATTAACCTTGCTCCGTAAGGGTCATCCTGGTTCACCACCGCAGTAGACGGCCCCTCAAAGGAAGCCTGCCCCAGCATAAACCCCGCCTTAACCTGGAAATAGTCTTCCATGTCGCGATGGAAGTCAAGGTGGTCCTGGGTGAGGTTAGTGAAAACCCCACAGTGGAAAGAGCACCCTGCAATTCGCCTCAGCGCAATGGCGTGGGACGACACTTCCATGGCCGCGTAGGCGCAGCCTGAGTCAACCATCTCTTTCAGCAACCAGCTAAGCTCGGTGGACTCGGGTGTGGTGTGGGTGACAGGCAACTGTCTCTGGCCAACCAAGTTTGCCACCGTGCCTATGAGTCCACTTGCGTGGCCGAAAACCTGTTCCAGCAACCACTTGATCATGAAGGCCGTAGTGGTCTTGCCCTTCGTGCCTGTAACGCCCACAAGCCTCAGCTTTCTCGAAGGAAAGCCGAAAAACCTCTCCGACACTAGCGCCATTGCCAAACGCGTTTCGTCGGTGTACACCACAGGCACTGGAACTGTGGAAATCTGCCTCTGGGCAACCAAAGCCACTGCGCCCTTGGCAACTGCCTCCTCTGCAAAGTCGTGCCCATCGAACTTGAGCCCACGCACGCAAACGAACAGTTCCCCTGGGGACACCTTTCGCGAATCGTGGGCAATGCCATTAACTTCCACATCCAGCTGCCCCACAACCCTCGCCTTGGGCAACACGCTCACCAGTTCGCGCAATTTCATAACCTTTTAGCTCCTCACCTGGGATAGTCGAACCACACGCGCACACAACTGCCTGGAGGCACCCCTTGGCCCGGCGCTGGATCTTGCCTCACAGCGATGCCGCTTCCTTCAGCCTGCATGGTGAGATTCCTTTCAGCCAGAAGCTGAATTGCCTCCCTCATAGTTTTCCCAGTCAGGTCTGGCACCACCACCGTGCCTGCCCCTGTCTGGGATTCTCCCAAGCTGACTTTCACCTCGGTACCTGGCGGGACCAGCGCTCCTGGCGCAGGAAGCTGACCCACCACTGTGCTCCCTGACCCTTCTATTCTAAACCCTAGGCCCACCGAGGCAAGTTTTCGGCGCGCCGTTTCCACATCCTCAAACAACACCGAGGGCACCTCTACCTGTATTAGACGATGGTCGCTTTCGGTTGTGCCAGGTCTCTTCACGTCTGGGCTTGGGGGCACCTCCAGATACCGAAGGGCATCGTACATAACCCTGGAGAACAACGGCGCGGCAATTTGCCCTCCATAGTAAGCGCCCTGAGGCTCATCCAAAACCACTAGCCCTACTATGCGTGGGTCATCAGACGGCGCAAACCCCACAAAGGAAGCCACGTACTTCTGTCTCGCAATTACCCCCCCGATCACCTTTTGGGAGGTCCCAGTCTTCCCAGCAAGCCTGTACCCTTCCACGAAGGCCTGGCGACCCGTACCCTTTTCCACCACCAGTTCCATCGCCTGCCTCAGCTCCGAAGCCGTCTTGGCAGTTATGACCCTCTTTGCGTCTTGAGTCCCCCTCTTCACCACCGCTCCGTTTTCGTCCCTGATTTCCTTGAGAACGTGGGGCCTGGTCATGACGCCACCGTTGGCAATGGCCCCAATTGCCCTGATCAGCTGAACTGGCGTGACCGTTAGGGTTTGTCCGAAGCTCATCACTGCAATGTCCACCGGCTTGACCTCGGACCTCGCCGGTACTATACCCAACCCTTCCCCAGGAAGGTCTATGCCAGTGCGTTCGAAGAAGCCGAAGCTTTCAAGATACTTGTAAAACCTATCCGCGCCCAGACGCAGGCCCATGGTCACGAAACCCACGTTACACGAATTCATTATGACTTCGTCGAACGACTGGGAGCCATGACCCTCTGGAACCCAGCAGTTGAGGGTAGCTCCCGGAACAGTTATCTTCCCGCTGCAGAAAAAGCGCTCAGAGGTGTCCGTAACACCCTCCTCGAGGGCGGCAGCGGCGGTCACGGGCTTGAAAGTGGACCCTGGGGGATACGTATCCGCAATTGCGGTGATCCTGCGGTTTGAATCGGGAAACTGGTCGTAGTTGTTGGGGTCAAAGGTAGGTCTTATCGCCAGGGCAAGTATCTCACCGTTCTTCGGGTCCATGAGGATGACCACGCCACCCTGGGACCTGGTCTCCGCAATGGCCCTGTCCAGTTCCCGCTCGGCGATATACTGTAGGGCCATGTCGATGGTTAGGAACACCGTCTTGCCCGGCTTGGGCGGCTCGAACAAGTGCACTGCATCAGGGAGCTCCTCCCCCAAGGCATCCGTCTCAACGACTATTCGCCCAGGAATCCCCCTGAGCTCCTCGTCGTAGTAAGCTTCTACCCCTTCCAGCCCCTGGTTATCAATTCCAGCAATCCCCAACACATGCGCTGCCAGGGTCCCATTGGGGTACACTCGCTGTGGCTCAGGAGTAAGGTTGACTCCCTTCAGTTTGAGCTCTCTCACTTTGGACGCCGTTTGCTCATCTACATGGCGCTTGACCCACGCGAAGTAGGTGTTGCGGGTGATCCTCTCGTAAACCTGGTCGTAACTCATGCCAAGAGCATTGGACAGCTCTCTGGCCGTTCGCTCCCTGTCCTTGACTTGAGGGGGAAAAACGTAAACCGATTCGGCGTCGACGCTGATTGCTAGCTCCTTCCCATTGCGGTCACAAATCATGCCCCTTTGAGCGGCCACAGGCACGTCCAACGTACGCGCTTCGAGGGCACGCGCAGCCAGCTCCGGCCCCCTGACAAACTGAATGTAGCCTATCCGACACACCAGCCCAAGGAAGCACGTTAGCGAGCCCGCCAGCAGCACCAAGATCCTTTTCTTGGCCCTTACTCCGGTATTAGGCATCACCAGTACCAGCCCCTCACCTCTTGGGCTTGGCTTGGGCACGCTGGATGCCCTGGGAAACGCGTTGCAGCAGTTTCTCTAATATCCCCTCCCCACCCGAGGATACCTGTCCCCATACCACCGAAGCCGCACTTGCGCTTTGAGACCCAGATGCGAGCACCCTCACCTGCTGAGGCCTAACCATGCCCAGCTTGGTAACAGCGACCTCTTCAATCCTGGATGGAGCGGTTCTGCTTGCCAGTTCAACCTCGAGCCACTGGCTTTGACGCATTAACTCCTCCAGGCGAGCTCTGTCGTTCCTCAAAGCGATTTCCGCCCTGGTGATAATCGTGTACTGCACTGCTGTGCCCAGCGCTAACCCAGTAAGCAATAGGAGGAGGATGGTAACGCCAACTGCAGGTTTGGCTTTTTTCCTCTTCTTCCGACGTAACATGTTATTCTACCTCCGTTGGCGCTAGAACCCGCTGTGCCGCCCGAAGCTTGGCACTCCTGGCTCTGGGGTTTTCCAGGATCTCCCGCTCTGAGGGCGTCACAGGCTTCTTTGTCAGCTCGAGCAATTGGTTACACTGTCGGAACCACGTCTTGACTATCCTGTCCTCAAGAGAGTGGAAGGAAATTACCACTATACGCCCTCCCACCTTCAGCAAGGAGGTGGCAACCGGCAGCGCTTCCTTTAGCGCATCGAGCTCCCGGTTAACTGCAATCCGCAACGCCTGGAACACTCGCTTTGCTGGGTGGGGGCCAGAACGCCTTGCAGAGGCAGGTATGGCGTCCTTGACCACGCTCGCCAGTTCGGCAGTGCTGATAATTGGCTTCCTGGCCCGCCTTTCCACTATGAACCGGGCAATCCTGTGCGCCCAACGCTCCTCGCCATACTCGCGGAATATCCGCGCCAGTTCTGCCAAGTCTAATTCGTTCACCAGCTGCTGTGCCGTGACGGATATGCGTGGATCCATCCTCATGTCGAGAGGCCCGTCCACGTTGTAGCTGAAGCCCCGTTCCGCGGATTCGAGCTGCACAGAGCTGACCCCTAGGTCAAACAGTATCCCGTCCACCATGGGCAACTGGAAGTTCCGGGCCACCGCGCCCAGCTGAGCGAAATTGGCGTGTACCACAGTTACCCTGGGGCCAAACTCCGCCAGCTTCACTCGGAGCAGTTCAACGGCCTGGGGGTCAGCATCGATTGCCACCACTCGACCGTTTGGGGAGGATAGCCGCAATATCTCTGTGGAGTGTCCCCCCGCCCCTGCCGTACAGTCCAAATAAAGCCCGCCGTCCTGAGGTTCCAGGTACTTCATGCATTCCGCAAGCAGCACGGGCTTATGTTCCACATGCCCATCGCTAGAAGCCAATCCCCTCGATGCCCTCCGCAACCGTCTCGAATTGTCCTTCAGCTTTGCCCTTATATTCTTCCCAGCGCTGCTTGCTCCAGATCTCTATTCTGGTAGATACCCCAGTAATCACAGCCTCCTTAGTTATGGCAGCATGTTCCCTGAGAGAGTTTGGCAATACGAAGCGTCCTTGTCTGTCCAGCTCGCACTCGTTGGCGCCAGCCAGCAACAGCCTCACGAAGGCCCTGGCATCTGCCTTCGTCATGGGCAGCGCCCTGAGCTTTGCCTCAAGGGCTTTCCATTCCGCCAGTGGGTAACCGAACAAACACCCGTCAAGTCCCTTGGTGAGGATGAACCTGTCACCCAGATCCTCCCTGAACCTGGCGGGAATGGTGAGCCTCCCTTTCTCGTCTAGAGTGTGCTGGTACTCGCCAATTAGCATGGGAACATACTCCACTTTACACCACTATGGTCCACCTGCTTCCCTTATTCTGCACGCGCCTCGCAATTCCTCCTAGAGGACATAAAAAAATTGGGCCCTGCTGCGCCCCAATCGTTGAAAGCCAGAACCTAATCCACTAGCTCCGAGAAGCGACATCCCCTAATGAATTGGGAGGCATCCCATTGCGGGATGGCGGCTTTCGCCGCAGGTTAGCCAGCATTCTCCGGTTTGTCCGGTCATCACCCC
Source organism: Bacillota bacterium (assembly GCA_049718765.1). Classification (GTDB taxonomy): domain Bacteria; phylum Bacillota; class Sulfobacillia; order DUMF01; family DUMF01; genus JBNARI01. The sequence goes on from JBNARI010000010.1 coordinate 35,351, forward strand.
GACCTTGGGTGGTGTCACGTCCCCTTTCTCCCAGGGCCATGCCCCGAGAGCATCGAGCCCCCTGGCGGCACCGCATCGGACTGGTAGCCGCACCTGACGCATCTGAACCAGCTTTGTTTTTTCCAGTTGTAGCGGGAAACATTCCCGCAGGTCTCCTTGGGGTCGACATAGACCACGGGCACTTGGGCAAGCGCGGCTTTGTATTCGATGAACGAGGCCAGCTCCCGAAAGTTCCAGCCCCACATCATGCGGCTGAATTTCTTCGAGCCATTGGCCCGCTCGCGGCCGGCTTCCCCCTTGACACGAGAAAGTCGACCCGCCCGCTGGAGCGCTCTATTCGCCACCTCACCTGGCGGGCGTCAAAGAATACGTTATTGGACAGTACGGCCAGCTTGACAACGCCAAAGTCGACCCCGATTACGCCGCCTGGCTCGTCCAAATGCGTTTCGTGGATGAGGGAATGGCCACGTACCACTCGCCGCTTTCATCCCGCCATATCTCCATGGACCCCTGGCGGCAGGAACCCATTGCCAGGTTCTGGAGCCTACTGGCGTGGTATGCGGAAGCAGCAAGGGGCACTGCTATCTGGCTCTTGCCGGAGGAAACGGGGAACTTGATAACCCACGTTTTAGAGGGAAGCTGGTGGAGGGAGTAGCAGTCCTGCCGCACCATTACCGGAACTGTTTCCTCAAATTTGGGCAGGCTGGCCTTCTTGCCCCTCAGCTTCCGGGAAAGCTAGGAGCGCCTGGCGGACAGCGCTTTGGAGTGTGCCCCTGTTGAGGTCGAAGAGTTCACATGCCTGCCGGTAGGTTTCACGATTGAGGTGTGCCTGGCTCATGGTATCGAGCGCCTCAGCCTGCCCCCGGTTGAAACCGGGGGCATTTTGGCGGGGCCTTTGTAAAACACGCTCACCGAGGTGTTCTCGTCCACGGGCACCTTGTAAATGCGTCTGAGAAACTCCAGGGCACCCCGAGGCGTCTTCATGTCTGGGTTCTCCGCCTCTTAATTCGGTCAATCACCTCTTCAAAGATCTTCTTGCGGGGCTTGAACCTGTCCCCAAACGTAACTACAACATTGTTGCCTTCCCTCTACTTATCCCTCTTGTCCCCCAGACGAATGGTGCACCGCTTGTTCCTCACCACCAGGTTGGCCTCGTACACCGAAGAGTAGAAGTTGAGCGCCCGCATTGCGATACCCCCATCTTCTCCCCGGGCACCGCCATTCAACACGCCTTTCTTTGGGACAGCTCCCCTTTGATGAACTCCACGATTTTGGTGGTCGGGGTACCGGGACCGAACACCCCTTTGATGCCCATTGCCTTCAAAGCGGCCACGTCCTCTTCAGGGATTATGCCACCGCCTATCACGAGAACGTCAGTGATGCCCTTCTGCTTGAGCAGTTCCATCACCTTGCCGAATAGCGTGAGGTGCGCCCCAGACAAGCAGCTGAGGCCAATCACGTCCACGTCCTCTTCAATGGCAGTCTTGACGATCTGTTCTGGTGACTGCCGCAGGCCAGTATAGATCACCTCCATGCCAGCGTCCCTCAGGGCTCTGGCCACAACTTTGGCTCCCCGGTCATGGCCGTCCAGACCGGGCTTTGCCACAAGTACGCGAATGGGTTTCTCAGCCATGGTAATCCCTCGCTTTGTATTCGCCGAAAACTTCGCGCAACGTGCCACATATCTCTCCCAAGGTGCAGTAAGTCTTCACCGCCTCCAGAATCACTGGCACAAGGTTCTCTGTGCCCTGGGCTGCCTTCTTCAATTGCTCAAGCTTCTGCCGCACCAGCACGTTGTCGCGACGCTCCCGAAGGGTCCGCAACTTGGCAACCTGCTTCTGAGCAACCGACGGATCTATCTTCAGAATACCGCGGTAAGGAGGCTCCTCAATCTGGAACTTGTTGACCCCCACCACAATCCTTTCGCCCGACTCCACTTCCTCTTGGTATTTGTACGCGCTGTCGTGAATCTCCTTCTGGATGTAGCCAAGCTCGATGGCCCTAGGCGCCCCTCCCATTGCCTCTATCTTTTCTATGTACTCCTCTGCCTGCCGCTGGATCTCGTTGGTGAGCCACTCCACGTAGTAGCTGCCCGCAAGGGGATCCACGGTGTTTGTTACACCGCTTTCGTAGGCGATTATCTGCTGGGTTCGCAGCGCAATCCTCACCGAGTCCTCAGTGGGAAGGGAAAGCGCTTCGTCCCGGGAATTGGTATGCAGGGATTGGGTTCCGCCCAGCACGGCCGCAAGCGCCTGGATGGTCACCCTAATGATGTTGTTGTCCGGTTGCTGCGCGGTCAAAGTGCACCCCGCAGTTTGAGTGTGGAACCGCAACATCCAGGACCTGGGATTTTGAGCCTTGAACTTCTCTCTCATGATTTTGGCCCATAGCCTGCGAGCCGCCCTGAACTTGGCTATTTCCTCAAAGAAGTCCGAATGGGCGTTGAAGAAGAAGGACAGGCGGGGCGCAAAATCGTCCACGTTCAAGCCCCTTTGCACCGCCGCACGAACGTAGGCAATGCCGTTGGCGAGGGTGAACGCCACTTCTTGTACAGCTGTTGCCCCAGCTTCGCGAATGTGATAGCCGCTGATGGATATGGTATTCCATTTGGGCATGTGCTTGGAACAGAACTCGAATGTGTCCGTGATCAACCTCATGGAAGGCTCTGGAGGAAAGATGTACGTGCCACGCGCAGCGTATTCTTTGAGTATGTCGTTTTGGATCGTGCCCTCTAGTTGGTCAGCAGGAACGCCCTGCTTTTCGGCAACTGCCACATACATTGCCAGCAACACCGCAGCAGGGGCGTTTATGGTCATAGACGTGGACACCTTGTCCAAGGGTATGCCGTCAAAGAGGGTTTCCATGTCTTCCAGGGAATCTATGGCCACGCCAACCCGGCCTACTTCGCCCTCAGCCATGGGGTCATCTGAGTCAAGGCCAATTTGGGTGGGCAAGTCGAAAGCCACGCTTAGGCCCGTCTGGCCCTGCTCAAGCAAATACCTGTAACGTTTGTTGGACTCTTCCGCAGTTCCGAACCCCGCGTACTGTCTCATGGTCCACAAACGCCCACGGTACATGGTGGGCTGAATGCCGCGGGTGAAGGGGTATTCCCCTGGAAATCCCAGGTCGTTGAGGTAGTCCACCTGGACCTCTAAGGGTGTGTACACTCTGTCCACAGGAATGCCCGACCCGGTACGGAACTCGTTCTTGGTTTCCCTGAATTTCTGGGCAGATTCCCAATTTTGCTTTGCTTGCTTCAGTTGTTCCAGGTCTCCTCGATCCATTTCGCTCACCTGCCTTTAGGGGCCTGCCCTCGTGAGCAGGCCCGCATATTCTTGCACCCTCTTACAGCCAGCCGCGCACTTTCATTGCTTCGGCCACCCTGGCTACGGCGCGCATGTACGCCGCCTGCCTCATGGTGACGTTCTTGCTCTTGTGCATGTCGTGCACCGCGTCGAAGGCGTCAATCATCATGCGCTCCAGCCGGGCGTTCACTTCGTCTTCAGTCCAGTAGAAGTTCATCAGGTTCTGCACCCACTCGAAGTAGGACACCGTGACACCGCCTGCGTTGCACAGGATATCCGGGATCACCAGCACGCCCTTACGATGCAGGATTTCGTCAGCCTCTGGGGTGGTTGGCCCGTTGGCTGCTTCCCCAACGATCCTGGCCTTGACTTCGGCAGCGTTCTTGCTGGTTATTTGGTTCTCCAAGGCCGCGGGTATGAGGATGTCGCAGTCCATGGTGAGGATCTCATCGTTGCTAGCGTCCCTGCTTCCCGGGAACCCTTTCACGGTGCCAGTGCGTCGTTTGTGCTCAGCCAGGGCCACGGGGTCAAGACCATTAGGGTTCACTGCGGCGCCCTTGGAATCGTTCACCGCTATTACCTTCGCCCCCACCTCAGCCATGAGCTGGGCCGCGAAGCTACCCGCGTTTCCGAAGCCCTGCACCACCACCCGAGCCCCTTTGAGGTCGATCCCAAGGCGCTGGGCAGCTCGAACCACTGTGAACACACATCCCCTGGCAGTAGCGGAGTTGCGGCCGGCTGAACCGCCAACGATAAGGGGCTTGCCCGTTATCACGCCGAACACGTTCTTCTGATACAGTTTGGAGAACTCGTCCATCATCCAGGCCATGATCTGGGGATTGGTGTATACGTCCGGCGCAGGTATGTCCTTTTCTGGTCCAATTATCTGGCTAATTGCCCTGATGTACCCCCTGGAAAGGCGCTCGATCTCGCCAGGGGACATGGACTTTGGGTCGCACCTGACCGCGCCCTTTGCCCCACCATAGGGAAGTCCAAGAACTGCGCATTTGAAAGTCATCCACATGGAAAGGGCCTTTACCTCGTCCATGTACACCCCTGGATGGAACCTTATGCCACCCTTGGTTGGGCCCAACGCGTCGTTGTGCTGTGATCTGTAACCTATGAATGTCTGCACAGTGCCATCGTCCATCTTCACTGGTATCGCGACTTCGAGCACCCTTTGGGGCTGCTTGAGGATTTCGTATACCGCCGGTTCCGCCCCCAGCGCCTGACACGCCTCGAAGACCTGCCTTTGAACGATTTCAAAGGGATTCAAAGTCTTCTCTGACAACCCAGTTCACCCTCCCATGACCAACTAATTGCCCAAGCCCATACTGAACCCCAGTTCAAGAGCTTTTTCGTTCAGTTCCTCGCTCCCTTTCGGCACACGCCTCAACACTGCCTGCTTGATGGCCTCCCTTGACACCACTCCCGTTGCTCCCACTATACACCCAAGCCCCACTATGTTTGCCACCACTGGCTTGCCGAACTCCCTGATTGCAGCCCCAGTGATGTCAAAGCACAGCACCTTGCCATCCACTGGCGAAAGCTGCTTTACCAGGTACGAGTCGGCAATCACTATCCCTCCTTTCTTCAAGTCCTTGACGTATTTGTCCCAGGAGTTCTGGTTCATGATGAGCATTATCTCAGGTTGCCTAACCTTGGGATGAAATATCTCCTCGTCCGATATGATCACTTCGCACTTGGAAGCCCCGCCCCTGGATTCTGGGCCATAAGACTGGCTTTGCACCGCATTTAGCCCTTGAAAGGTGACTGCCGCCTCCGCAAGTATGACCCCGGCAAGAATTACGCCCTGACCACCGAAACCCGCAATCCTTATTTCTTTACGCATTTCCGCTCATCCCCTTTGCCCGCTCCACCAGTTTCCTGTACTCCTCGGTGTACTCTGGCACTCCTTCCAAGTTGAGGATTTCGCCGATTACAACTTTGCCCTGTAGCTGCTCTGGTGTCATCTTCTTGGCGCTTTCCACAGGTACCGCAATTTTCCTGAACATCTCCATCATTTCCACAGCAGAACCAAGCTTATTCCGCCTGCCGTAATAGGTGGGACACTGGCTCAAAGCGTCTACGAACGCAAACCCCTTGTGTCTTATTGCCTTCGCGATCAGGTCCACAAGCAAAGTGGTATGGTAGCTAGTTGCACGGGCCACGTAAGTTGCACCCGAAGCTGCTGCAAGGGCGCACAGGTCGAAGGGGCGATCGATGTTGCCATAAGGAGCGGTAGTGGCAAGCTTGCCGGTGGGCGTCATGGGGGAGTACTGGCCACTGGTCATCCCGTAAATGCTGTTGTTGAAACAAACGAGGGTAATGTCAATGTTGCGTCTGCAAGCGTGTATGAGATGGTTTCCTCCAATTGCAGCGATATCCCCGTCACCGCCCACAACAATCACGTTGAGCTCAGGCCTAGCCAACTTTATCCCAGTGGCAAAGGCGAGCGCCCGCCCGTGAGTTGTGTGGAGGGTGTCGAAGTTGAGGTACCCGGGCGCCCGGGAAGAGCAGCCTATGCCTGAAACCACCACAGTCTTGTCCTGATCAAGCCCTGCTTTGTCTATTGCCCGCACAAGGGCACCCATTACGATGCCGTGGCCACAACCAGCGCACCAGATATGGGGAAGCTTTGACGCTCTGAAGTACTTCAGAATTGGGTTGGCGAACTCCCCGGCCATTACCTTGCCCTCCTCACGACATCCAAGATGTCATCTGGTGTGATTATGTCTCCACCTACCTTGTTGACGCCCACAAGATGGGTGCCAGGGCGCAAGCACTTCTGCACCTCGCCAATGAGCTGTCCCAAGTTGAGTTCCGCCACAATCACCAGCTTGGCGCCAGCACACGCGCGGGCAACCTGCTCCTCAGGGAACGGCCAAAGGGTCACAAGGCGCAACAACCCTGCCTGTATGCCGTTCCTGCGGGCTTCAATCACTGCCTCCATTGCTGACCTTGCCGAACCGCCGTAAGAGACCACGACTACGTCCGCGTTTTCACAATTGTGGGCGTGCACGATGGTGATCTGGTCTCGCGCCGCCTCCACCTTTCTCATGAGCCGGCGCACTTCCTCGGTAGCCACCTTTGGGTCGTTGGTGGGGAAGCCTGTCTCGTCATGGGACAGCCCCGTCACGTGATACCGGTACCCGTCACCGAAGTTGGCCATTGCAGGTACGTCTCCGAAAACTGGCTGATATGGTTTGTATGCTTCCCGGGGTACCTGGGGCTTCCGCCTGTTGAACACCTCCAGCGTGGTGGGATCTGGCAACACCACCTTTTCCCTGAGGTGGCCCACAATCTCATCCATCAGCAGTATTACTGGAGTGCGCAGCATCTCGGCAATGTTGAAGCATTTCACCGTGAGGTAATAGGTCTCTTCAACAGACCAGGGACACAACGCTATTGCAGGATGGTCGCCGTGGGTTCCCCACCTTGCCTGCATCACATCGCCTTGAGCAGGAGAAGTGGGCATGCCCGTGCTTGGGCCAACGCGCTGCACATTCACCACCACGCACGGCACCTCAGCGATAGCGGCGAAACCTATGTTTTCCTGTTTTAGCGAAAACCCAGGACCGCTCGTGGCTGTCATGGCTTTCATTCCAGCGAGGGAGGCGCCCACAACGGCTGCCATGCTGCCAATCTCGTCTTCCATTTGGATGAACACTCCGCCCACCTGGGGCAGGCGCAAAGCACATAGCTCCGCGATTTCCGTGGAAGGCGTAATTGGGTACCCAGCGTAAAACCTCATCCCCGCAGCTATTGCTCCCTCGGCACAGGCCTCGTTGCCCTGCATCAGTAACGGCTTACCTGGCTCAATCATTGCTCATCTGCCTCCACAAACAAAGCGTAGTCTGGACAACGAAGTTCACACAGCTTGCACCCAATACAATCCTCTGCCCTCGCCACCACAGGTTTGCCATCCTCAGCCTTGTCAAACACTTTTTTGGGACAAAAGACCACACAAATTCCGCAAGCCTTGCACCACTTTGTGTTGAACTGAACCCTGTACCTCTTGCTTTGCGCCAAGCCAACTCACCCCTCCTCAGCCTGACCCGGTCTTCTTTTGCAGAATTGCGGTCTTGAGCAAGTTGATCGAGACCGAATCGGGAACGTACTCGAACTCAATGAGTTCAACGTCCCTGGAAATCAGCCTCTCTACTTGCTTGCGCCTCCCCGGGGAAACGATCACTGCGTCCAAGTCCTGGAGGAACGCCCGGAGCTCTCTGTCCCCCCTGGCAATCGTGGACACAATGGCGAGGTCTGTAATGCCAGCATCCTTGATGGAGTTCACTACGCCCCTGGCAAAGGCGTCCGTAATGCAAACCAATCCCACCTTGGACCCGCTCTTGAGCCTTGCGATTCTAACCAGGGTGCCTATTTCGGGATTGAGTGCAATGCCTATTACCTCGACTCTGTCGCCAGTGAGGGTGCGTACCTCATCCAGGTGGAAGAAGGTGGTCACCACTAAGTCAACGTCCTTTAGCTTCTCCACCACACTGCCTGAATTCGCCCTCAGGTCGTCAAGCAGAATTGGCTGAATGCTCACTCCCGCTCCCAGTTGGATTTGCTTTGAGAACCCCTCCACTTGCTCCTTGTTGCACTCGACAAAGGCCACCCGCACGTGCCTGAAGACTTCCTTCTTCTCCTTACACCTGGAACGCACCATGCTTGCGAACTCGTCGAGGGTGAAACCGAGGTCAAGCGCTTCCTCAAGGGTCAAGTCTATCAACTTGAAAAGCCTCTCCCTTTTGGTGGACTTGGTGAGTCCTGGTCCTCCCACCGCCACGAAGGTACCCCTGCCCTGGCGGGAAGTGAGGAAACCTTCAGCCTCAAGCAACCTGTACGCTTGGCTCACCGTGTTGCGGCTAACCCCAAGTTTTCGCGCAAGCTCCCTCTCGGTGGGCAACCGTGTCCCCTTGCCCCATATGTCCGAAACGATGAGCCTCCTGACCTCGGAGCTAATCTGAAGGTACATTGGAGTGCCGCTGCTGCGGTCCAAGCGAATTTCCGCATCGTTCACTTGTTATCACCTTGCTGCGCCCAGTCCGAGCGCTCAGGACTGAGCGTCCTACAGAATTGGACTGACATTGGCATAGCCCATCCATTTCAAGCCTAACATTACTTCGCCATTGGTTTCAAGATTCCTTCTCCAGCAACAAAAAAACCCCGGTGGATTAGGCCAATTCCACCGGGTGGACAATTAATCTTTATTACCGCATTACCGCAGGACGGCAGTTACCCCGTTCTTATGTAGTTCCACTTCGGTCTTTTCAGCTATCTTCACTAGCAATGTGTCCTTGTCCACTTTGGTTATGTAACCAATTATGCCCCCTGCCGTCATTATCTTGTCCCCCTCCTTGAGGGACGCCAGCATCTCGTTGCGCTTCTTTTGCTGCAGCTGCTGGGGCCTGATGAGAGTAAAGTACATTATCCCAAAGAACACCAGCAGCCAAACCAGGCTGCCCCATGCTTGGTTTGCCACAGTTTTACCTCCTTGGCTTCGCAGTGTTATTTTGCATCGTGGTTTCCTATTCTACGCGCTTGCGCAGTTTACCTCCATTTTGCCAAAGCACTCCACCACTTTCCTCCTGAACTCCTGAAAGCAGCCTGAGAGGATGGACTCGCGGATTGCCGACATCAAGCGCGCCATGAACCTCAAGTTGTGCACAGTGGCAAGAGTCTGAGCCAGCAATTCCTCTGCTTTGAACAAGTGGTGGATATACGCCCTACTGAAGCCCTTGCACGTAAGGCAATCGCAGTCACTTTCTATGGGCTCAAAATCCTTGGCGAACTTCTGATTGCGCAGGTTCAACTTGCCACTCAACGTGAGCACGGCTGCATGGCGAGCCAGCCTGGTGGGAAGCACGCAGTCGAACATGTCTACCCCCCTGGCAACTGCCTCCACTATGTCGTAGGGCGCGCCTACTCCCATTAGATACCTGGGCTTTGTTTCTGGCAACAGCTTACAGCACAGTTCCACCAGCTCCAGGGTCACTCGTTTGTCCTCGCCCAGGCTCAAACCCCCAATGGCAAAACCATCAAACGGCAAGCTCACCAGCGCCCCTACGCTTTGCGCTCGAAGTTGAGGGTAAACCCCCCCCTGTACTATGCCGAAGATGGCTTGGTCACTCCTGGACTTTACGTCCAAACATCGTATGGCCCATTTCAAAGTGCGCTCCAAGGCCTCTGCCGCTTCAGATAAGCAAGCGTTGGGAGCCACAGGCTGGTCGAGACAGGTGACCACGTCTGCACCCAGCTTTTCCTGTACCCTGATGCAGCTTTCCGGAGAAAGCCAGCGGCGCGACCCGTCTATGTGGGACCTGAACTCGATGCCGTCATCAGTCACGGTGACCAGCTTCGCCAGGCTGAACACCTGGAACCCGCCGCTGTCCGTGAGGATTGGACGCTGCCAGCCCATGAAACGGTGAAGGCCGCCAGCTTCCCACACTATGTCCTCGCCGGGCCTGAGGAAAAGGTGGTAGGTATTGCACAGGACCATCTGTGCGCCAGCTTCCTCCACCATTTGTGGGGTGACAGCTTTCACAGTTGCCTGGGTACCCACAGGCATGAACGCTGGGGTTTCCACAACTCCGTGTGCGGTGAGAAGTTGCCCAGCACGGGCAGCGCTGCCTTGGTCCACACATTGAAGCTCAAAGCCGAAACTCACAACACCACCAACCTCAAATTATGAGCATTGCGTCCCCGAAACTGAAGAAGCGGTACTTTGAATCAACCGCGACGCGGTAGGCGTTCATCACAAGCTCGTATCCGCCGAAGGCACAAACCAGCATGAGCAGCGTGGACCTGGGCAAGTGGAAATTGGTTATGAGGCCATCTATCACTCTGAACTGGTACCCAGGGTATATGAACAGCCTAGTCCAACCTGAACTTGCCGCGAGTTCACCCCCAAGGGCAGCTGATTCCAGGCTCCTCACAACCGTGGTCCCCACAGCAACCACCCTTGCTCCACGTCCCTTGGCGAGCCTAATGCGGTCCACAGTTTCTTGGGGGACGGTGAAGACCTCACAATGCATTGTGTGCTGCTCCACGTTTTCGCACCGCACCGGACGGAACGTATCCACGCCCACGTGCAAAGTAACAAAGCAAAGGTCAACTCCCGTTTGCTCCAGCTTCTCCAGGAGTTCGTGGGTAAAGTGGAGTCCAGCGGTAGGAGCTGCAGCGGACCCCATTACCCTGGAATAGACTGTCTGGTACCGCTCTGGGTCTTTGAGCTCTTTCCGAATGTAGGGAGGGAGCGGCACCTTGCCCAAGCGTGCCAGTGCCTGCCAAAAGGGCATTTGCGAATGGAACCTCACCAGCCGCCCGCCAGCCTGGCTGACCTCTAACACTTCAGCCCATAGCTCGCCATCCCCGAAAAAGATTTGAGCCCCTGGCCTCAACTTCCTTCCAGGGCGGACCAGGCAATCCCAGAGGCAGTCCGACACTTCTCGGAGCAAGAGCACCTCGGCTTTGCCGCCTCCCCTGCGGCGCCCAAACAGCCTACCTGGAATGACTCGGGAATCGTTCATCACCAAGAGGTCGCCTGGGCTGAGGATTTGGGGCAGTTCGCGAAACACCCTGTGTTCAATAGTTCCGGTGGCACGCCTGAGCACCATCAATCTCGAGGAATCCCTGGGCTCAACAGGTTCTTGAGCTATAAGCGCCTCAGGCAATTGGTAGTCGAAATCGGAAGTCTTCAATAAACTACTTCCGCCTCCCCTGGTTTTTCTCCCGGCCTTCTGTTTGGCCCTGATGGCCTTGGCCTTTCTCTTTCTCCTGTTCCTTGGACTGCTGGGCATCGTTCAATGAAGTGTCTGGCTTCTCCGGAGCTGACTCTTGTTGTGAAGGACCTTTGAACAGCTTGAGCTTGTTGGCCTTGAACTGCTTCACAAGTTCCTCTAGCTGCAAAGGCTGAATGTTGCCCAAGCCCAGACCCTGTAGGCGTTGTGCGTTGCCAGCCATCGCCGTTACAGGTGCCTCGCGTAGCTGCTTCTCAGAAACTTGAATGCCTTCGGCAAGTGCCTTGAGCGCCACGGCCATGCGCCCAGGAGACACTTTCATTTCCTTGGCCTTTTGCTTTAGCTCCTGACCCCCAGATATGCTTTCCACCACAGCGTCCACGTGCTTGGCAGCGAGATTTCGCTTTATGTCGTCACCAATGCTGCGCACATCCTTGAGTATCTGAACCGGCACCCCATCCTGTTCTCCTGGCACTGTGGTTATCAGTACTGCATTTTCTCCGCTTTCCCTGAGGTATCCATCTTGAACTGCAGCATCCACCAAGGTGAGCAGCGCGTCCCGCAAGTTGCGGCCATGCACCTGGGCCTTGAGCAACAAAGATTCCCCTTCCTGGTTTAGACCTTCTGCTTCTCGCACGGTGAGGCGTCTGTCCACACCCAGCTGCACGCTGGGATTGATGTCCAAGGAAACATACGCAAGCACAGGTCCAGGCCGAGCCGCAAAGCTACGAACGAAAGCCCAGGCACCGAAACCAAGGATCAAGCACGCAGCCGCTACCGCCGCCAACAGGCGAGGCACGCGCAAGTCAACAACTTCCCAGCAGTCAACCTCCTGGCCTACCTGGGCACTGGGATTTGCCAGTCTCACCCGTAGAAACTCACCCTCCGGAGTGAGAACCACCCCATGCTTACCCCGAGATTCCACCAGTACGCCCCTTTTCAAGCTCATAGGGCGCTCCCCCAATCATGAGTCCAAGTAATCCCTTAAGTAGAAGTATTCTCCCCTGTAAATCAGGGCAATCGCTATTATGTACTTGCGGTGCCTCTCGATGGTCTTTCTGTGCAAGCCGCTGGTCTGCTCGAGCCTGGACAACGGCACCTGACCTCGATCCATCAAACACGCCCACGCTTCGTTGTCCGCTGCAAGGTACCTGGCAATTTGCTTGGCGCGTTCCCGCGCGTCCTTGTGCTTTGGAGACTCTTTTACCAGGTCCTCAAGGGAAATGCCAAACCTGGAAAGCTCGGTCTTGAACTGCTCGATCTCTTCTCGCCTTTCAACTGCTTCGAACGCCTGGGTGTCGTCACCTGGACAGGTTTCGCTCAGGCCAAGGTCCTCGTGCCGTGGCTGTCTACGCAAGTAGTCAATTAGCCGTCGGCGGATGATGAGCCCTGCGAACGCCAGGAACTTACCGGACTTGCGCTCCTCGTAGGCGGAAATCGCTTCGTCGAAGGCTTCCACCCCAACTGACGCCTCTTCGTCGCTGGCCGTCACATACCGCCCCAGTACCTTTGATACGGTGCTCAGCACGAAGGGCATGTAAGCCCTTATCAGAGCATTGCGCGCCTCCAGATCGCCTGACTTCGCCTTTGCCAACAGCTCTGTTGCCGAGTTAGCATCTGTTCTCATATAAAATTCGCACTTCGACTCCGGGTTTTTGGGGTCACCTTGCACGGCTGAACAAGTTAATGAGGAGGAACAACAAGCTCAGGGCTGCGCTAATCACTAAGCAAGAGACCACAGGGAAATAGAACGTGAAATTTCCTTTTTTCACCACGATGTCTCCCGGCAGCCTCCAAGTCCCCAGCAGCCGTGGCCCAAAGCTAATCACCGCTCCAAGCACCACCAGAACTATGCCTAACAGGATAATGGACCTGCCAAGGAACTGGAACTCCTCCACTGCTAACCCTTGACCCCCTTCCTGTATCTTTCAACCTCGCTGAACAAACAGCCACAGTAAGGCTGCAAGTACATTTGGAGTTCTCTGGCCTTCTTCAGCCCATCCCTGTACCCGGGCCTGAAGTCCCAGTACAGGAACTTCACCCCGAACTCACACGCTGCCCGAGTGGCCGCAGCCACTACCATGTCGTGCTTTTGGTACGGACTCGCAAGCAGGGTGGTGGTAAAGCCCTGTGCTCCTAGTTCCGCTGCCGCCTTGGCAGTGCGCCTCATCCTCAGCGTGTAGCATGCCATGCAACGTTCTGCACCCTTCGCATAGGGTAGCACCTGGGATAGGTAGCCTGCAACGTCGTAGCTGTCTTCCACTTGAAGCGTCACCTTGTTTGCCCGGCACCATTCGGTGAGCACTTCCAAACGGTGCTTGTACTCCCTGTACGGGTGGATGTTAGGGTTGTAAAAGTACCCCTCGAACTCAACTCCCTCGCCCTTGAGTACCTCGAAAGGGTGAATGCTGCAAGGTGCACAGCAAATGTGCAACAACACCTTGTTCATAGCACAAGTCTTCCCTGAGCACTGCCTGGTAGAGGCAAGTTCATGTGTGAGTAGGCCAGCTCCGTGGCCACCCTACCCCTGGGTGTACGACGCAGGAAACCAATCTGGAGCAAGTACGGCTCATACACGTCCTCAACTGTTTCTGGCTCCTCGCTGATGCTTGCTGCCAGGGCGTCCAGGCCAACCGGGCCTCCCCCGTACTTCAGTATTAACGACTCCAGCATTTGCCTGTCAGTGGCATCAAGTCCCTTTTCGTCTATCTCCAACATCTTCAGGCCTTCCCTCGCAATCTCCCCTGTTATGACGCCGTCTCCGGTCACTTCTGCAAAGTCGCGAATCCTCTTAAGCAACCTGTTGGCTACCCTTGGCGTGCCCCTGGACCGCCTAGCAATTTCCGCAACCCCGTCGTCCGTAATTTTCACGCCCAGTATACCCGCGGAACGGCGAATTATGGAGCTCAGTTCCTCGCTGGAATAGAACTCCAGCCTGATGGTTATGCCAAACCTATCTCTCAAGGGGGAAGCGATCAAGCCAGCCCGGGTAGTGGCGCCAATGAGGGTAAACCTGGGAAGCTTTATCCTGTACGTGCGGGCGCTGGGCCCCTTGCCTGCAACCCAATCGTACAGGAAGTCCTCCATCGCAGGGTACAACGCCTCACATGCTACCCGGTTAAGCCTGTGCACTTCGTCTATGAAAAGGATCTCCCTATCCTCAAGGTTGGTGAGAATCGCCACCATGTCCCCTGGTCTTTCAATGGCAGGCCCAGATGTCACCTTGATGCCCACGCCAAGCTCATGGGATATGACGTGAGCCAGAGTAGTCTTGCCCAGCCCAGGGGGACCGTACAGCAACACGTGGTCCAAGGGCTCGCCCCGTTTCAGGGCAGCCTGGATATATATCTCAAGCTGCTGCTTCGCTTTGGTCTGGCCGATATAATCGCACAACCTTCTCGGGCGTAAGCTTCGCTCGAGCTCTGATTCGTCAGGCAACGGATGGGGCGAAACCACTCTTTGTTCCATAGCAGCCTCCACACGCAATCAACGTCAGGGCCTTCCTAGCGCGCGCAATGCAGCAGTCAACACCTGCTGGGGATCGCTATAGGCTCCAGGCGGAAGCGAAGACAATGCCAGTTCTAGCGCCCTCGTGGCTTCTTCTCGAGTATAGCCTAGCGCCAATAACCCTTCCACCAACCCCTGGTCTTCCACCCCTTGTCCAGCTTTTCCCCAGCGCAAGTGATCGAGCTTGTCCTTTAGCTCAACTACGAGTCTTTCCGCAGTCTTCCTTCCAACTCCTGGCAGATGCTGCAGCCCCTTGGTATCTCCTTGCCGGATCATAGTGCTGATGGTCTCGACGCTGGCTCCAGACAAGATGGCTAGCGCTCCCTTTGGTCCCACTCCGCTAACTGAAGTCAACAAGTCAAAGAGCTGCCTTTCCTCTTCGGTGGAAAACCCAAACACCGCAATACCGTCTTGCCGGAGGTGGAGTTCGGTCCACAGCGTCACTGAAGACCCCTCTCCCGGCAGTCGTGCCAGGGTGGAAGCGGGGACGGTGACCCGAACGCCCACGCTTCCCGTGTCCACTATGACCCAGCCGTCCCCAACCCTATGCAACACTCCACGGATAAATGCGATCAATCAGGATCACTTCCGTCCTGCAGGGGGAAAGTGGCCTGGTTCTGCCTCAACACTGCCCCCGCCAACGCCAGCGCCAAGGCGTCTGCGCTGTCGTCGGGCTGAGGCACTTGGTTCAGCCCCAGCACCATCGCCACCATCTTTTGAACCTGTTTCTTGTCTGCCGACCCATAGCCGGTGACTATCTGCTTGGCCTGACGGGGACCCAGCTCAATCACGGGCACTCCTTCAATAGCTGCTGCCAGGAGCACCACACCCCTCGCCTGCGCCACTTCAATGGCAGAACTTACGTTCTTGCAGAAGAACAGTTTTTCAATGGCAAGGTAGTCTGGACGGTAAGCTTGCAGGAGCTGGGTGAACCTAGTGTACAGCTCCCGAAGCCTCGCCCCCACATTGGAGCTTCCGGGAGTTTCTATGCACCCGCAGTCCCGGAACTCCACCGAGCTCCCATTTGCTCTTATCACCCCGTAGCCCGTCCTGGCAAGCCCAGGGTCTACTCCAACGCCCACCATTATCATAGTTCGACCTTCTCCACCGACTCCACCTTCAGGCCAAGGGTTTCTGCCGCCCTTCGCTTCAAACCTGACGAGTCCCCGGTTGCAAAGAACCTCAGCCATCGCGTCCCGTTTGGCTCAGGCAGGAGCTGGCAAACCTTGAAAGCAATCTCCTTGGCTGGATCCACCAGCTGCACTCCCTCAGGCAAGTACCTGCGGAAAACATGAGAGATCAGCGGGTAATGGGTGCATCCCAGCACAAGAACATCGTATTCAATCGTGAACTCAGCCAGGTAGGTCTCTACCCAGTGGTCCATCTCGGGTTCTGGCGCTCCCCCTTCAATGAGAGGCACCAGGCGTGGACACGCTACGCTCTGGACACATGCGTCTTGCCTGATCAACTTGATTTGCTGAGCGTAGGCACCGCTCCTTACGGTGCCCTCGGTAGCCACCACTCCAATCCGCCCGGTCGAGCTTGCACTTGCTGCAAGTCTTGCCCCACAACTAACAATGTCCAACACTGAAACCCGAGCATGCTGCCTCATCTCATGAATAGCCTGGGAGCTCGAGGTATTGCAAGCCACTGCAATAATCCCGGCTCCCATGGATTCGAGGAACCTCACGTTCCTCACAGCAAACCTCTTGATCTCGTCAGTGGACTTGTCGCCGTAAGGTAAGTTGGCTGTATCGGCCAGGTATAGCACGTGTACGTCTGGCCTCAACCTAAGCAGTTCCCTCACGACGGTCAGCCCACCCGACCCCGAGTCGAAGACTCCAACCACAAACGGTTCATTCATCCAGACGAATTACTTCCCTTCGTATGCTAGTGAAGCCGCCTTGGCAGCTGCCCCCCTCTCGAGCTTGAACCCTTGACGCGCAAGCAAGTCTTCAAGCGCAGTAAGCAGCCACAGCACAGCGTGCTTGTTCGCGTTCACACCCATAAGCCCAATTCTCCAGATCTTGCCCTTGAGCTCGCCAAGACCGCCTCCTATCTCGATATTATATTCCTTGAGGAGGGCTCCCCTCACCTTGGCCTCGTCAATGCCTGGAGGCACTTTCACTGTGTTGAGGCTCGGCAATCTGTAGGGTCCGTCGACCAGCATTTCTAGCCCCATGGCGCTTATGCCTTCAATGAACGCCTTTTGGGCTTGCCTGTGCCGCGCCCACCTGGTTTCTATCCCTTCTTCCTTTACTATCCTAAGCGCCTCGTTCAAAGCGTAAACCATGTTTATGGGTGCCGTGTGATGGTAGAAGCGCTCTTGACCCCAGTACCTGCGAATCATCGTGAGGTCAAGGTACCAGCTGAGCACTTTGCTCTTTCTTTGTTCCAATACGCGTACCGCTTCTGGGCCGAAAGTAACTGGAGCAAGCCCCGGGGGGCAGTTAA
Source organism: Bacillota bacterium (assembly GCA_049718765.1). GTDB lineage: Bacteria > Bacillota > Sulfobacillia > DUMF01 > DUMF01 > JBNARI01. Next base: position 52,362 of record JBNARI010000010.1, read on the forward strand.
GGCATTTCTGGGTGCCCGAATACGCTGCATCCACTCCCCAATCGTCACACCTGAATTCCACCCCACCCAGAGAGGTAACGCAATCCACAACCAACAGCACCCCGTACTTCTTGCACAGCCGCGAGATCTCATCCAGGGGTTGCAGCACTCCTGTGGAAGTCTCTGCGTGAACTATGGCCACAAGCTTTGCATCGGGGTTCTTGGCCAAAGCCCTTTGCAGGTCATCGGGGTAAACTGGTTGACCCCAGGGCGAGTCCACTCGAACCAGCGTGGCTCCTACTCTCTCCACAATGTCCGCCATCCGTTGGCCAAATACCCCGCACACGCATACGATGGCCTTGTCTCCTGGCTCCAGCAAGTTCACCAAGACTGTTTCCATCCCCGCGCTGCCAGTGCCCGACATGGGCAGGGTCAGCTCATTGCTTGTTTGAAACACATACCTCAACAGCTCCATGGTTTCTGTCATCAGCTCGAGGAACCTAGGGTCAAGGTGGCCCACCGTGGGTTGAGCCATCGCCCTGAGCACCCGTGCAGGAACTGTGCTGGGACCGGGCCCCATTAGCAATAGTTCTGGCATATGATTCACGTCGATCCCCCCGTCTAGTTTCTACTCATGAGTGCCCTGGCCTTGGCTTTAAACTCGTGAATCATCTTGCGTAACTCCTCCTTGGCGTTGTCCCCAAGGGGCAGGATAGGCCTTCTGGGCAAACCTCCGAAGTACCCTTCTATGTCCATAGCAGCCTTGAGCCCTGCGACTCCCCACTGAGTGGTGACCGCTGCGTTCACCTGCAAGATAGCCAGCTGGAGCTGCCTGGCGGTCTCCAGGTCTCCCCTCTTGAAAGCACAGTAGATCTCGTCGCACTCGTCTGGAAACACGTTTGCGACAGCCGCAGTGGCGCCAACCGCGCCCACACACAGAGACGGCAGAAGATAGCTTCCAGACCCCGCAAACACCCTGAACCCTGGTTTCGCCCTTGCAATAATTTCGCTCATTTGAACCACGTTTCCCGAGGAGTCCTTAATGCCCACAACGTTAGCATGCTTGGATACCTCTACTATTAGCTGTGACGACATGTTGATTCCCGTGTTCCTCGGGACGTTGTACGCAAGTACGGGAATGGGCGAGGCATCGGCCACATCGTTGTAGAAGGCAGTAAGGGCAGCGTCTGTCATGCTCCCCTTGTAATAGCTTGGGTTAACCACCAAGCAGGCGTCGTAACCTATCTCGCCAGCAAGTTTGCACAGCCTAATAGTCTCTTTGGTGGACTCTGCACCAGTGCCAGCGATCAGCACTTTGTCTGACGAGGCGTGTTGCTTCACAAAGCGCAGCACAGTTTCCTTCTCGGCCTCGCTTAACAAGGGGAACTCACCATTGGAACCCAGCACCACAAGCCCTCTCAGCCGTGACTTGTTCCACCTCTCCAGGTTCTCCCCAAGCCTGTCCAGGGCAAGCTCCTGTCCTTCAAAGGGGATGGCTATGGGGGCAAATATTCCGCTCAGTTTGTCTAAATGCAGCAAAGAACAACCCTCCTTGCAGTTTTGCTTTAACCCATGTTCCCATGGCCCACTTCCACTGTCAGGGCCAGAGCCAAACACTAAACTCGATGAACACTTTCCCTCCCCAATCCCACCACCTCAATCCTTTACAAGCCACCACCACACAGTGTTGAGTTCGATATTCGGAGCTGTATTCCTCCTGACGAGGGTTTTGTTATCATAGGTGCCAGGATCAGGTGATTCCATGCTAAATGGTAACAAGGTGCAGCATGCGGACTGTGGCACCATAACCTGGCTCTGGGAACCTAGCGATCCCAGAAGGAACAGGCTGAGTGCAGCTCTTGTGACGTTCAAACCAGCCGCTCAGCAGCCTCCCCACAGCCGTTCTTCAGAGGAGCAGTACATGTACGTGATATTTGGCTCGGGGATATCTGTGTTCAATGGAGAGCTGAGTCAGCTATGCAAAGGAGTTACGGTTCACCTGCCCGCTTTCGGGGTGCATGAGATGTTTGCCTCTCAAGAAGGGTTTGAAGTGCTCATCGTTTACACTCCCGCGCCCATCGACAGCTTCAAGGTGCTTGGCAAGCGCTCCAAAGGCAGGCTATGCGTCCTTCGAAAGGTGCTCCAGCAAGATCCCCTTGTACCGAGCTTCAGCAGTGGCCAGTTGTTTGGACATTGGAATCTTCCTTATTCAGGCAGGGGCTCTTCAAACCATACCGGTCAACCTAGTGCCCGAATGGTGTTCCTGCCTCACCTTAGCTGGCCTAATAGCGGCCCTTGCTACGGAGCGCGAATTGGAAACGACCATAGCAGAACAAATGGCCTCTGTCAGATTTGTGTGGAACTCTAGCGATTCAGTCCCTGAACTACCCTTTGCTCAAAACCCCGCCGTGTCCAAAGTACTGTCTTTCCTTCATTTCAAGTCCTCGGTTCAACTTGATCTACGACAAGCAGCCGCGTTGGCTGGCATGAGCCCTTCCCACCTTTCCCGCGTGTTTTCGCGGTACATGGGCATGCCGTTTGTGAAGTACTGCAACGTGGTTAAGGTGGCCAGAACCAAGACCCTCCTCGCATCCACAGATTTGACCGTAAAGGAAATCGCTTACCAAGTGGGCTTCGACAGCGCAGCTTACTTTGGAAGGGTATTTCATGACCTCGAAGGCAAGACCCCATCCAAGTTCCGCAAATCTGTTCGATCCACCGCAAAGCAAAAAGTGATAAATTACGATTAGATTGTTAGCAGGGTGTGTTCAGAAAACCCGGAACATTCTATAGGGTATGTGTCCCTTGGGACTTGACCGTGATGGAAAGGAGGAGCTTAGGTGTACAGCGATACAGTTAAGTCTGGACCAGAACGTTCACCCCACAGGTCCCTCTTCTACGCCATGGGCTATACTCGGGACGAACTGCGCAGGCCTCTTATCGCAGTGGTAAACGCCCACAATGAGGTGATACCCGGCCATTATCACTTGGATTCCCTTGCATACGCCGCCAAGAGAGGGATCCTGGCGGAAGGTGGCACCCCCATTGAGTTTCCCGTAATTGGCATTTGCGATGGCATTGCCATGAACCACGCCGGGATGAAGTATCCCCTTGCCTCCAGGGAGCTTATTGCGGACTCCATTGAAGCCATGATAATCGCCCACGGCTTCGACGGGATGCTTCTCATCGGGAACTGTGACAAGATCGTGCCAGGCATGCTAATGGCAGCAGCAAGGTTGAACGTGCCGGCAGTTTATCTGGGCGGTGGTCCCATGCTCGCTGGATGGTACAAGGGCAAAGTGATTGACCTGATTTCCGGCCCGTTCGAAGGCGTTGGGGCTCTCGCTGCGGGCAAGATCACCCCAGAAGAGCTAGAGGAGATCGAGCTCAACGCCTGCCCTGGCTGTGGGTCCTGCTCAGGTCTTTTCACAGCCAACACAATGAACTGTATGGCGGAGGCCCTGGGCATAGCCTTGCCGGGCAACGGTACAGTACCCGCTGTGACCGGCAAGCGTCTACAGCTTGCCAACATGGCTGGCCGTCAAATAGTCCGCATGGTGAAGCGAGACATCAGGCCCCGGGATATCTTTACCCTGGAAGCCTTCCAGAACGCCATCGCGGTGGACATGGCCATTGGAGGATCCACAAACACAGTACTGCACCTCATGGCAATTGCCAACGAGGCTAACGTGCCCCTTGGCCTGGAAACCTTCGATAGGATTTCACGAAGGGTGCCCAACTTGTGCAAGCTAAGTCCCGGAGGTCACCACCACCTGGAGGACCTAGACAGGGCGGGTGGCATTCCAGCAGTGCTAAACAGGCTGCTTTGTTTGGGAGTGCTGAACACTGAGTGCCTCACGGTATGGGAGAAAACCATAGGGGAGATCGCGTCGTCAGCCAAAGTGCTCGATCCGAATGTGATCAGGCCGCTAGACAACCCCTACCTCCCCGAAGGCGGAATTGCAGTGCTCTTCGGCAATCTTGCGCCTGAAGGCGCTGTGGTCAAACAGTCTGCTGTGGCCCCTGAAATGATGCGTCACGAGGGTCCCGCAAGGGCCTTCGACTCTGAAGAGGAAGCCTTCAAAGCCATAACTGGTGGCCAAATTAAGCCTGGAGACGTGGTAATCATTAGGTACGAGGGGCCCAAAGGCGGGCCCGGGATGAGGGAAATGCTTAGCCCCACCGCCGCCCTTGCAGGCATGGGCCTCGACACGGAAGTGGCCCTGATCACCGACGGCAGGTTCTCTGGGGGCACGAGGGGCGCTTCAATCGGTCACGTGTCCCCGGAAGCCATGGAAGGGGGACCCATAGCAGCAGTCCAGGACGGAGACATCGTGAGCATAGACATCCCTGCCAGGCAGCTGAACGTCAAGCTCAGCCAAGAAGAACTCGCAAGCAGGTTGGCCTCATGGCAAAAACCACCAATTAGGGCACCGAAGGGGCATTACTTGAACAGGTACGCGCGTCTGGTGAGCTCCGCAAGCAAAGGAGCAATTATGCAATAGATCAGGAAAAGGGGGTTGACCGTAAGTTGAAAGATCTGTACAGGATCTTTGTGGACTCGGCTGTCACCACGTGCCTGGTAATGTTCGTGATGGCCACCTGAGGATACCAGAGGCAATCGCCAAAGGGCTGCTTTCCTTAACATCGAACAGATTGCTGATCATTGACGTGATAATCCTAATCGTGGGCACCTTCATGGAAATAGCTTCAGCCCTGATACTCACCACATCCATCTTCATTCCCACAGTCAGCAAGCTCGGCGTGGATCTGGTGCACTTTGGCCTGATAGTGACAATAGGCCTGGCAATAGGGATGATAACGCCGCCGGTGGCAATCAACCTCTATGTGGTAGGCTCGGTGGCGGGCACATCGATGGAAAGGATCAGCAGGGCTGTTGTGCCCATGGTGCTGGTGCTAGTGGGGGTGTTATTGCTCATCGCATATTTCCCCCAGACCGTACTTGTCATCCCAAACTGGCTGATGCCGTAACAAAGAGGGCCCTTGGCCCAAACAGCGCCAAGGGCCCGAATATATTCTGGCCGTTACTCCGCGAAGCTTTCCAGTATTTCCTCGGGAATATCGAAGTTGGCGTAAACTTTTTGCACGTCGTCGTGGTTCTCCAGCGCGTCCATAAGTCGAAGCATCTTTTCCGCTTCCGCACCTGTCAATGTGACAGTAGTCTTAGGCACCATGGTCACTTCGGCTACAGACGGCTTTATGCCTTTGGACATGAGGAAAGCACGAATGCTCTCCACTTCGTCCTGGCCGCAGAACAGTTCAAACTCCTGGTCAGAAGTCTTGACATCCTCTACTCCAGCCTCAAGTGCCAGCGCCAGGACATCATCCTCAGTAAGATACGGGAAGTCCTCCCTGTCAATGCAAATGTAGCCTCGCTTGTCAAACATCCACGCAACGCTGCCTGCTTCGCCCATGTTCCCCCCGTGCTTAGAGAAAATGTATCTGATCTCGCTTGCCGCCCTGTTCCTGTTGTCAGTCACCACGTCAACCATGACTGCCACGCCGCCTGGCCCGAAACCCTCGTAGGTAAGTTCCTCGTAAGTCACCCCTTCAAGCTCGCCTGTACCCTTCTTGATGGCACGGTTGATGGTGTCCATGGGGATGTTGGCTTCGCGGGCGCGCTGGATGGCCGTCTTTAGCCTCAAGTTGGCTTCAGGGTTTCCCCCACCACGGCGCGCAGCAATGACTATTTCCTTGGTCAGCTTGGAAAAAACCTGACCCTTCTGAGCATCAGCCTTGGCTTTCTTGTGTTTGATGTTGGCCCACTTGGAATGGCCCGACACTCCAGTTCCCTCCTGTCAACTCAGCCCAATTTGGAACCTCTCTGGAACCGGCGCCACAACCCTCTTGTGATGCGAACCCACGAACCTCTGGTGAACGAGCTGTGCTAGGGCAGGACTACCAACCCCAGCGTACAGCAACTCGTCAAGCTCAGCGTAGGTGACCCCCATTTCTCCCTCATCAGTTTGCCCCGCCCATAGTCCCGCTGTAGGAGGTTTAGTGATTACGCCCCCGGGAACCCCAAGGTAGCGAGCTATTTCCCTCACCTCACGCTTCAACAGGCAGCCGATGGGAAGGATATCCACACCACCGTCGCCGTACTTGGTGAAGTATCCCATGACCGCCTCCGACCGGTTGCCAGTGCCAGCTACAAGGTAATTTAGGGTGTTGGCGTAGAAGTAAAGGCTGATCATTCGTAACCTTGGCTTAAGGTTTGCCTTGGCTAATGGCGGGGCACAGTCTCCACAGGTAAACTGTGCCAATAGCTGGTGGTACACGGGCGTGAGGTCAACCCTCGCCTTTTCTACACCGAAGTGCTGGATCACCCTCTCCGCGTCCTCCAGGTCCTGCGCTTGGCTTTCACAGGGCATGACCAGGGCAAGCACTCTGCCTGGAGCTGCACGGGCGCTCAGACCCAGTACCACCGCAGAGTCGACACCCCCGCTCACGCCAACCACGAACCCTTGGGCGCCAGCGACCGAAAGCTGCTTTTGCATCCACTTCACTATGGCTGAAGCGACTTGCTCCGCATCCATGAAATCGCCTTCACCCACGAAGATTAATTCGACGCAACGGCTTCAAAGCCTTCACTCAAAATGCAAGAAACTCGCTGGAACCTTGCCTGGCACTACCACCGTGGCCAGGGGAACGCTGGATGCTATGTTAAAGTCGTAGCTCACAAGGGGCACCACTACCCTCACCTTCACGTCTACGTCACCGTAGAAAGAAAGCCGTGTCTGGTTGATCCCCACTGCCTCAAACTTGTCCCTGACCGAAAAGGCAACGGACCCCAAAGGCATCAACCTCACGGGGATCACAGGCCCAACGCTGGCCAGCACCACACTGCCGAGAAACTGCCCCAGGGGAATCCGCACCGTATACTCCCCAAGGCGTTCAATTCCCCGTTGGATCGCCTGAGTGCAAAGAGCCTGAACCTTGCTGATCAAAAGTGTGTTCACCTGAATGAACTCCACTTCATCCCGGGAGTTCCTGTGAACTTCCACAAGTTTGGACGGATCCACATCGCCCACCGACTCCGCCAGCGCCGCTGTGATCACTTGATTTGCCATGGCTCCAATCTGCATTTCCGCAAAAGCCTCAAGGTTTTGCCTGGCCACCGCTTCCAGCGCCCTGGTGCCGTAAATGCAGAGGAAAGCCAGTAGAGCCAGGATTATCCGTAACGTCCTCGTTCGTTTCCTCACAGCAAAGCCCCCACTTCCCGCTCCTATCAACGGTCAGTGGGAGTATATGCGCCTGCCCTCAAGAACTCACAGTGAGGCGAGCGAACTTCCTCTTCCCCACTTTGACCAGCATGCCCTCGCGCACTTCAACCATGGCCTTGTCGTCGCATACTTTCAACCCGTCAAGCCTGACGCCGCCCTGAGCAATAAGCCGCCTGGCTTCACTGTTGGAGGGAGCCATTCCCGCAAACGTGAGCAAAGCCACGATGGACATCTTGCCATCCCTTAACTGTTCTGGGGCTATCTTCACCACAGGCACGTCCTCGGGAACTTCCCTCTGCCTGAACACCCTCACGAACTCCTGCTGAGCACGATCTGCTGCCTCTTCCCCGTGGTACAACCGCACCACTTCATAGGCTAGCCTCATCTTGACATCCATAGGGTTGAGGCTCCCTTGGGCCATACCCTGCTTGAGCTGGTCAACCTCTGGCATGGGGATGTCAGTGACCAGCTCCAGGTATTGCCCGATCAGTTCGTCGGGAATGGACATGCACTTGCCGTACATGGTATCAGGGGGTTCATTGATTCCAATGTAGTTCCCAAGGCTCTTGGACATCTTGTTCACGCCGTCGGTACCCACCAGCAAGGGCATGGTGAGAACCACCTGGGGCTCCTGCCCGAATTCCCTTTGAATGTCCCGAGCCACAACGAAGTTGAACGTTTGATCTGTGCCCCCAAGCTCCAAGTCCGCCTGGATTGCAACAGAATCGTACGCCTGAGCTAGGGGGTACAATAGCTCGTGGATGCCCAAGGGCCTTCCCTCGCTCAGCCGCTTTTGGAAGTCGTCCCTTTCCAACATCCTGGCCACAGTGTACTTTGCAGCCAAGTTGATGATGTCGTAAAAGTTCAGCTTGCCAAGCCAGGAGGAATTGAACAGCACTTTGGTGCGTTCCGGGTCCAAGATCTTGAACACTTGCTCCCTGTAGGTCCTGGCGTTGGCCTGCACTTCCTCTTCGGACAGCTGCTTTCGTGTTTCCGACTTGCCCGTTGGGTCACCAATGCGTCCAGTGAAATCGCCTATGATGAACAAGATTTCGTGCCCCAGCTCCTGGAACTGCCGCATCTTGCGAAGGCAAACGGTGTGACCCAAGTGTATGTCAGGCGCAGAAGGGTCCGCACCGTACTTTATGCGCAGGGGCCTTCCTTCCCGCAAGGATCTTTCCAGCTTGGCCAAAAGCTCTTCCTCTGAGATTATTTGGGCAACACCGCGCTTCAGGATTTGGAGCTGTCTCTTAGCTTCTTCTTTGGCGTCCATTCGAAACACTCCTGCTTCAAAAATCTTGACTTTTTTATCTCCAGTCAAGTCGGCCCCCCAGACCAGGCTTTCGCCTCCTTTCCAGATTCTTGATTTGCCCCCAAGGGGCAGGGCGACAGGGGACCTCGGCCCGGGAGTCCCACCCGGACGGGAGTACTGCACCGGAAGGCACAACCGGTACGAACCC
>JBNARI010000011.1:0-57394 GCA_049718765.1 Bacillota bacterium
GCTTCCCAAGCCGAGGGTCGCGGGTTCGAATCCCGTCTCTCGCTCCAGTTCCGTAGACGATTCCCGGCGCGTAGCAAGGTGCCGGGATTTCTTTTTGGTGTTACTCCTCTTCTTACGATAGGCACCAATCCACAAGCATAAGATGACAACTCAAAGGTAGGCGCAGCGGACTTGGGCGCATGTGGCATGCGCATACTAAGCTGAGGGTGAGATAAAGATGAACGCTTGGGATGCGCGGGCGAGACTTCTAGAGGAAAGGCGCAAGTTGGAAACGCTGGCCCACCACCTGGAAGAAGGCATCGCCAGGGGAACCAGGGAATCCCTGCAGGAGCTGTCTACAGTCGACAACCACCCAGCGGACCTCGGCAGCGAAACTTTTGAACGCGGTAAGGACATAGGGTTGCTTGACAGCGCCAAACGGTTGCTTGCCAAGATTGACTCAGCAATCCAAAGGATAAACTCTGGCCGGTACGGTCTGTGCGCAAAGTGCGGACGTCGCATCCCGGAAGAACGCGTTGAAGCAGTTCCCTGGGTAGAGCTTTGCGCTGAATGTCAGCGCACTGAAGAGGCCGCAGGGGGCGATTCTGCGAGGCCTGTTGAAGAAGAAGTGGTACCCATGCCTGTAGGGAAGAAAGCTCCAAAAGGTAGCCCGGGGTTCGACGGGTCCGATGTGTGGGAAGAGCTTGCGCAGCACAGCACATCCAACAGCACCCAAGACGAGGCAAGCTCCATAGGAAATCACACTCCTTCCAGATCCCAAGAAGGCGTATAGCACAGGTCGGCAGAGTCGAGCTCTTGGACGAAGCCATCTTCTAGGTCCAGGGCGTACAGCTCCTCAAGTACAAGCTCGTACTCTTCCCTGGCGAGCCTCCTGGCAAGCTCAGGGTAGTCCCAGGCGCGATGCGATGGTACGTATTGGGACATTACGCTGACCAGCACGTCCCCTTTGAGTTCTCTTGAAATCCACCGCAGCACCTTTATGGAATCGGCGACGAGGCCGGGCAGCACCAGATGGCGCACGATCACGCCCTTTTGCATGATTCCGTCCGCGTCGAACACGGGCCTGCCCACGAGTTCTACCATTTTCTTCACCGCTGCAGTGGCAACGAGAAAGTAGTTGGGGGCTGCTGAATACCTCCTCGCGATAGCGTCATCGAAGTACTTGAGGTCTGGCAAGAACACCGATACCTTGCCGCGCAGGCTTTCCAAGGCTTCCACGCTCTCGTATCCGTTGGTGTTGTACACCACAGGGATTCTGAGACCAGCCTGACCTGCAATCTCCAGAGCCTTAGAAATGTGTGGAATGTAGGGAGTGGGGGTGACTAGATTAATATTGTGGGCTCCCCTTTCTTGAAGCTCTATGAATATCTCTGCGAGGCGCTCTACTCCCACCGCTTTGCCGAAACCTTGCTGGCTAATCACGTAATTCTGGCAAAAGACGCACCGCATATTGCAGTGAGAGAAGAAGACAGTACCCGAGCCCCTAGTGCCACTTATGCATGGTTCTTCCCAAGGGTGTAAAAACGCCTTTGCAACTTTGGGGTCCGCCCCAGCCTGGCAGTAGCCCACTTGGCCTTCCTGCCGGTTCACGCTGCACTTTCTGGGGCAAAGTTTACAGCTGTTCAGCTCGTCCATCACAGGGCAATTATACCTCACACGAAAAGGAATTGGCCGCCGTCCAGTGGGAGGGCTGGCGGCGGCCACCAAGCTTAGGTGACCGGGTTGGGCTTAGGCATTACACTTTGGGCGATAACCCGGCGCTGAGGATGACTCTGGCCTTGGACCAAAGCCAAGTTGAGTCGGCTGTTGTTTGGAATTATATACACCAACGGCCGGTTTAGTCAAGGGGGTTCAAGTGGATTTTTAAATGAATGTGCCACGCTGGACGAATTGTTCCTGCCTTGTCCAAATTGGCTGAAGTCCATCTAGGCCTACAGGCTATTCCCTGGTGAGGGATGGGCTTGACACAGCTGGCCACACGCCCAGTTCATGGCGCATGCTTTTAACAGGCCCCATTGGATGGTATAATTTGTGCGAAAACCACAGGGGGGATTTCAGTGTGTGATCGGGTATTGCACATTAAGCCGGTGATAATCTCGGACGCCTGCAAGGATGTGGGCGAAAAGGACTGCGAGGGTTGCGAGGCGTCTTGCCAGACAGCATGCAAGACCTCCTGCACAGTTGGAAACCAGGTCTGCCAAGACTGACCGCAGGCGGCATAACGGGAATTCACGCTTGAAGGTGTTGCCCTCGCCCTTTCTTGGGCGGGGGCATTGCCTCAAAATAGGTGGATAAGCCCCATACATCCAGTGCACAGAGGTGTTTGTCTTTGCATTCGCTGGTCCCGCAAGTTCATGTTTTCCGTGTGAACGAGGCCCAACTCGCCCTGGACGTTGGGAGCAACAACGTGTTCGTTTTAGACGATGCGGGCCTCTGGGCGGTGTGGCGCATTGCTTCGCAAAGGGGGTTCCGAGTGGATGGCAGCTATTCCCCTCCGCAGCAACCTCCTCCTGGTGCGGAGCAGGCGCTGGCTGAAGCTAGGAGCCTTGTGGAGCAGGGTTTGCTGTTCACGGACGACCCGGGGGATCTAGCCGCAGAGTTCCTAGCGTCCAAACGGGGAAAGCATGGCCCGAGGGCGCTCTGCCTCAACATCGCTCACGCCTGTAACATGCGCTGTAGCTACTGCTTTGCAGGTTCGGGCACCTATGACGGCAGCGCAGGCATTATGTCTCCAGAGGTGGCGGAGAGGGCAATCGATTTCCTCCTTGAAGGTTCGCCAGGCAAGCAGTGTGAAGTGGACTTCTTCGGTGGGGAACCTTTGCTGGCTTGGGAAACGCTCACCCACGCCATCGAGTATGGGAAGCGGCAGGCCTCAAGGAAGGGGAAGCGGTTGCGGTTTACCTGTACGACCAACGGCAGCTTGCTTACCGGGGAGAAACTGGCGTTTCTCGACGAGAACAGAGTAGCCCTGGTGGTGAGCCTCGACGGCCGACCACAGGTGCATGACAGAATGAGGCGCACTGCCTCTGGTGAAGGAAGCTTCAACCAGTGCCTTTGTGGGGCAGAGTTGGTGCTGAAGAGCCGGGGCTTGGACAATGGCGGTGATGAGGGATACGGGAGCATGGGAAGCTACTATATCAGGGGCACCTACACCGCCTTCAACTTGGACTTCTGTGAAGACGTGAGGTACCTGGTTGGGTTGGGCTTCAAGAGGGTTTCTCTTGAACCAGTGGTGGCTCACGTTGGGGAAGAACACGCTATCACGCCGGACCACCTGGACGCGGTAGCTGCGGAATACGACAGGCTTGCACTGTACTACACAGGCGAGGCGCTTGAGGGGAGGCCATTCCAGTACTTCCATTACGAGCTTAAGCTTTCTGACGGCCCGTGCGTGAGCAAGCGCCTGAGTGGATGTGGTGCGGGAGTCGAGTACATGGCGGTGAGCCCTGATGGTCGACTGTGGCCTTGTCACCAGTTTGACGGGCGGAGCGGTTACTGCCTGGGCGACGTTTGGCAGGGTGTCATAAACAGGGAGCTTCATGATCGGTTTCGGGGACTTACTGTGCTCTCCAAGGAGGAGTGCAGGGAGTGCTGGGCGAGATACCTCTGCGGCGGAGGCTGCCACGCGAATGCTCAGGAGTTCACCGGCAGCCTGGAGAAACCGTGGCAGCTCGGGTGCGAGATTCAAAAGATCCGTTTGGAGAGAGCGCTGTACGTCCAAGCCAAGAAGCAGATGAAATAAGGGGCGAATTGAGTTGAGGCCGCGTTATTTGCTCTTCCAAAAGGCCGAGGCGGCGCTTATAGAGGAGAAAGCGGAAAAGCTTTTTGGCCTCACCAGGCTCCTCGACGAGTACCTGGTTGGGGATTTTCGGAGCATACTCCAAAAGGCGCAGCCCACGCCGGCAACCAAACAGGAAAAGATCCGAGTGTTGAATCAGGCGCTTGGCCCTTTCACGGACATGGTGGCTGGAGCTTTTCCTGGGGTGGGAGTGGGCTACTACTGCAGGGAGTTGCAAGCAATCGTCACGTACGGGCCAAGCTCCCAGTTTGGGTCTAAAGTTGGCCTTGACCTTGGTCCCGACCACATTGGGTGGCAAGCGATGGAACTAGGGCGAGAAGTGGTCGGGGTTGGATCCATGGTGCGGGGCGAAATCATGAACTGCGTGAGACCCCTGATGCGCAATGGTGAAGCGGTGGGGTTCGTGTGGGCCAACGAGACCCTTGCGGACATCTATGCCCAGATCCAGGTGGGAGCAAGAAAGGTTTTCTTCTCCCAGGACATTCAACCCATACTGGGACTCACGGGCTTGTTGCTGTTTGCGTCCAGGTCTCTGTTGATGCCTCCGGGTCTGCCTGCGCGGGTACTTACCTCACGGGAAGCCCGCCGTGCCAGGCGCGGCAAACGGGACCTCAGCTCAATTTTGCCCTACGTACACTCCATCAACAGGATGCACAGGTACGTGATGCTGTTCCTGAATAGCCTCAGCGTCGGAGTACTTGTGGCCAATTCAAGGGGACAGATCATTTTCGTTAGCGACGGCTTGCTCCGCATAGTGGAAAGGCAACGGGAAGAGCTGGTTGGGATGCAGTGCAGTAGGTTCCTTGATTCCATTGGTCTAGAACCTTCGAAGGTACTGGGAATAGGCGCTGAGGCCCGCAACAGGTTCATCAAGGTGCCGCTGAAGCTGCCGTCTGGCACAAGGGAGATCCTGGTGATTGCCACCACAGTGGGCAACGAGCCCTCAGATTATGAGGGGACAGTGCTCCTGTTGGAGGACCTTGAAAGCGCCGCGCACGAGGAAGAGCGAATGCAGAGGGCGGAGAAGCTTGCTGCAGTCGGAGAGCTGGCTGCAGCCATTGCCCACGAGATAAGGAACCCGCTAACCATAGTCGCTGGTTCAATTCAGCTCATCCCACAAAAGCTCCATGACAAAGATTTCCTCATAAACTCCACGAAGATCCTTGGCGAGGAACTTGCTAGGGTTAACAGGACGGTGGAGGCCCTTTTGAACTTCGCCCGATTTTCCCGGCCCAGGTGGACTACCCTGGACATCAATCAAGTCACTCAGAGGGCGGTGGACGTCATAAGGGCTTACGCCCGGGCGAGTGCTGTGACAATCCGTGAGAGCTACTGGGGCGAGCAGCCTCTGATCATTGAGGGTGACCCTGAACATTTGCAGCAGGCTTTCCTGAACATAATGCTGAACGCCCTCCAGGCTATGCCCTCTGGAGGGGAACTCAGGGTATCCACGGGGCAAAAGGTGGGAAGCAGCTACGTTCAGGTAAGCTTCGAGGACACGGGGGTTGGCATTCCAGAGGAAGAGCAAGCCAAGATATTCGACATGTTCTATTCCACCAAGAAAGGTGGAACTGGCTTGGGATTGCCCCTGGTTCAGAGGATAATAGACGAGCACAAGGGGTTCATAGAGCTCAGGTCAAGGCCAGGGGTTGGCACTTGTTTCACTGTGAATTTGCCAGTACAGCAGCTGTTCCTCAAGCTCACGGAATATCAACTTCGGGGGGAGATTTGACCCGATGGCCGCATTGCCCAGGGTACTTGTGGTGGACGACGAGACCAACATGGAATGGTTGTTCAGGAGCAGTTTCGGCGACGCGTACGAGATCATCGGCGCGCGGAGCGGTGAGGAAGCCCTGGAGAAGCTCAGCAGGGACAAGGTGGACCTCATCATGCTGGACCTTAAGATGCCCGGCATTGATGGCATGGCGCTGCTCAAGCTGTTCAAGCAGGAGTACCCAAACGTACCCGTGGTGATGATGACCGCATACGGAACGGTCAAGACAGCCGTTGAGGCCATGAAGGTTGGCGCCCAGGATTACGTTACAAAGCCTTTCGACGTAGAAGAGCTCAGGATAATTATGGAAAACGCGTTGAAGTTCGGGCGCCTGGCAAGGGAAGTGGAGCAGCTCCGGAGCGAACTCGAAGAGAAGTTTCACACCAAGAACATAATCACGGCGTCTCCTGCAATGCTCAACGTGTTCAGAATCATAGAAAAGGTGGCCCAGACCGACGCGCCCGTACTCATTGAAGGGGAGAGCGGCACCGGCAAGGAACTGGTGGCCCGAGCCATACACTGGGAGAGTGCCCGCAGGCGCAAGCCCTTTCTTCCAGTAAACTGCGCTGCCTTGCCCGAGAACTTGTTGGAAAGCGAACTCTTCGGGTACGAGGAGGGCGCCTTCACCGGGGCCAAGAGAAGGAAGCCCGGTAAGTTCGAGCTCGCGGACGGGGGCACCGTTTTCCTGGACGAGATCGGGGATTTGCCCCAGGGCATGCAGGCAAAGGTGCTGAGGGTGATCGAGGAGAAGGAGATCGAGCGGTTGGGGGGCACAAAGCGTATACCCGTGGACATCAGGATCATCAGCGCTACCAACAAGAGCCTGCGGGAGCAGGTGGAAAAAGGCGAATTCCGCCAGGACCTTTACTACAGGCTTGCGGTTATCCCAATTACCCTTCCTCCGCTCAGGGAGCGTAAGGAGGACATCCCCCTTCTGGTGGCTCACTTCTTGCAGACTTTCACACGCTCCAACGGCAAGAAGGTGACCAGCGTGAGCCCTGAGGCCATGGCATTGTTGAAGGAGTATAGCTGGCCTGGGAACGTGAGGGAGCTCAAGAACGTCATCCAGCAGGCAGTGGTGTTGGGAGAAGGGGAAGTGCTAACTGTGGAAATGCTTCCTGATTACATAAGGCGGGCTGTGGAGCAGTGTGGGACTACGCTGTCGGCAAGCGGAGGTGCATTAAGGGGCAAGCTCAAGGAGATGAGAATGGAGCAGGAACGCCAAATAATAGAGCAGGCCTTGGCCAAGTTCGGCGGCAACAGGACAAAGGCCGCGGAGTATCTGGGCATTTCAAGGAGGGCCCTTCAGGCTAAGATCAAAGCTTTGAAGCTGCATTGAACCCCACAGGCCCAGAGAAGTGAGAACATTATTTCACAGCTGTGAACCCGGATTCGCAGGGTGAGCGGTTCACTCCGCTCACACCTGGCAGCAGCACTTGACGCCATTGGGCGCCGCCATGGCACGAGCCTTGCTTGAAGTGGATTAGCGCATGGCGTGTGGGTTTGACCCGCTGCCATAGGCTAATCATTTTCAAGGAGGGATAAGATGCTCAGGCGGCTAGGCGATTTCTTTACGGGCGTCATGGAAAGGTACCTTCCCGACGCTTACCTGTTCGCAGTACTTCTGACGTTCTTGACAGTCATCTTGGCACTCATCTTCACAGGCAAGGGTCCCATCGATGTGATTGAGGCGTGGTGGGGCGGCTTTTGGAGTTTGCTTTCGTTCTCCATGCAAATGGTGCTGATCCTGGTTACCGGCCACTGTCTCGCTCTTGCGCCCGCCATGAAGAAGCTCCTGTCTGCAATTGCGGGCTGGGCGGAATCCCCTGCACAGGCCGTGATCATCGTGGGGTTGGTGGCGGGGATTTGCTCCTGGATCCAGTGGGGCTTTGGTCTCATAGTTGGCGGATTGCTTGCGCTCGAAATGGTGAAGAAGGTGGAACGGGTTGACTACCCATTGCTGATCGCTGCAGCCTACGGTGGGTTCATTTGCTGGCACCAGGGGCTTTCAGGCTCGGTCCCCCTCACAGTGGCAACCGCGGGCAACCCGGCAAACCACCTTGAGAAGATTGCAAAGATGGTAGTGCCCGTGTCCCAAACGGTGTTTGCACCGTGGAACCTGATCCCAGCTTGGTTAATCATCATTTCCACCCCGTTCCTGCTGGCAAAAGCTGCACCGGCGCCAGAGAAGGCAAAAGTGCTGGATTCCAAGGTGCTTGCCAGGGTGCAGGCTGAGGAGCAGGAAGAAGAGGAAAAGCGCAAGAAGTTCGTTCCCAAGACTTGGGCAGAGAAAATAGAAAACAGTGTTCTAGTCAACTACATTTTCTGCGCCCTGGGCGTGATCTTCTTCGTACGCTATTTTGCCCTCAAGGGGTTCAGCTTGGACCTGAACATCGTCAACGGGTTGTTCTTGTTTGCAGGTTTGATCCTCCATAGGACGCCCATAAACTATGTGCGCGCGGTGGAAAGGGCAGTCAAGGGAGCAGGCGGCATAGTGCTGCAGTTCCCGGTGTACGGGGGCATCCAGGGCATCATGACTGGTACCGGCCTGGCGTCGGTGATTGCCAACTGGTTCGTGGCGATTTCGTCCAAGACCACTTTCTATATGTTGCAGTTCTGGGCAGCCGGGCTGATCAACTTGTTCATTCCTTCTGGCGGCGGTCAATGGGCTGCGCAAGGCTCGATTAGCGTCATGGCAGCCCAAAAGATGGGAGTTGACCCGGTCAAGACTGCAATGATGGTTGCCTGGGGCGATCAGTGGACCAACATGATCCAGCCTTTCTGGGCCCTGCCCTTACTGGGGCTCGCGGGTCTCAAGGCCAGGGACATAATGGGATACACCACGCTCGTGCTGATCTGGTCCGGCATTGTGCTAAGCATTGCGGCTCTGGTGGCGGGCTTGTAAGCCCGCCACTTCAATACTGCGAGTGGGGGGGTTCTGGCGTGAGGGAAGCAGTGATAGTCAGTGCAGTCAGGACTGCGATTGGCACTTTCCAGGGAACGTTGGCGAACGTGCCTGCAAGCGAGTTGGGAGCAGTGGTGATCAAAGAGGCGTTGCAACGGGCGAACGTGGAGGCCAAGCAGGTGGACGAAGTGATCATGGGCTGTGTGCTCCAGGCGGCACAGGGAATGAACGTGTCCCGACAGGCTGCAATAAAGGCTGGGCTGCCCGTGGAGGCACCTTGCTGGACGGTAAACAAAGTTTGCGGGAGTGGGCTTAAGGCTGTGGCGCTGGCGGCCCAGGCGGTGCTTGTGGGAGACGCGGAAATCGTGGTGGCGGGCGGCACTGAAAACATGGACTTGGCGCCCTACGCCTTAAACAAGGCGCGGTCAGGCTACCGCATGGGCCATGGCCAATTGCTGGACTTGATGATCTATGACGGTTTGTGGGATGTGTTCACTGACGTGCACATGGGCATGACTGCGGAAAACATTGCCGAAAGGTACAAGATAAGCAGGGAGGAACAGGACGAGTTTGCCGCCTGGAGCCAGCAGAAAGCTGAGAAGGCGATCAAGTCAGGGCGGTTCAAGGATGAGATTGTGCCGGTGGAGGTGCCCGGGAAGAAAAAGGGTGAGGTCATAAAATTCGAGCAGGACGAGCACCCGCGGTTCGGAACCACCAAGGAAGCCTTGGCAAACCTCAGGCCAGCCTTCAAGAAGGATGGCACCGTAACGGCGGGAAACGCCTCCGGCATCAACGACGGGGCTGCTGCAGTGGTTGTGATGTCATCCACCAAGGCCGAAGAGCTTGGGATCAAGCCAATGGCTACCATAGTGAGCTGGGCATCGGCCGGGGTTGAGCCTGCCTACATGGGCATGGGGCCAGTTCCAGCCACTCGCAAGGCGCTTGCTCGGGCAAACCTTACTTTGGAGGACATGGGCCTGGTTGAGGCCAACGAAGCCTTTGCGGTTCAGTGCCTTGCAGTGGGCAGGGAACTGGGCGTGGACATGGATAAGCTCAACGTGAACGGTGGGGCCATTGCCTTGGGTCACCCTATAGGTGCTTCGGGCGCGCGGATCCTGGTGACCTTGATCCACGAGATGATCAAGAGGGATGAAAAGTACGGCCTGGCCACTCTTTGCATTGGAGGAGGTCAGGGGATTGCTATGGTGGTCAAGAGGTAGTGGCATAAGATCCACAGAGGGGCTTGCTGGTTTGCCAGTAAGCCCCCTTCTTGGTTTCTGGCAGGGGGAGTTGGAAAATCATAAGATGGTTATAGTAAAATCTGGCCGTGGACTTTGATTGGGGAAGGGGGGCGTAGATGAGCACGCACTGGAACAGGAAGAAGTGGTTGGCGGCTGGCTCCCTGCTGGTTGCCCTGTTGGCGTGGGCGATACGAGCAAGCTGCAATCCAGCCAAGTTTGCCGTAGTGGTGGACGGCGCAAGAGCTGCGGTGGTTGAGGCCCCAACCCTTGCCATGGCAAGGCAAATGGTGGATCGGGCGTGCAAGGATGTGGTTGAAGCTCGTTCTGAAGGCAAGAAAGAGCTGGTATTGCTTAGCAAGGTAAGCGTGGAGAGCCTCCCAGCGGATCAAGGGGGGTTGGGGGACAGGGCTGGTTGCAAGACAGCGGAAGCGCTAGCTCAGGCACTCTCAAGTTGCCTAAGGGTTGGCCTGAGTGCCTGGGTAATTACAGTTGACGGGAACCCGGTGGTTGCCCTAAACACTAAAGAGGAAGCTGAGCGGGTTGTGGAAAGGGTGCGTAACCTGTTGGGCTCAGGCGGCGCTCCGGGGTCGCTCAGGGAAGAGGTCAAGCTCAC
Source organism: Bacillota bacterium (assembly GCA_049718765.1). Classification (GTDB taxonomy): domain Bacteria; phylum Bacillota; class Sulfobacillia; order DUMF01; family DUMF01; genus JBNARI01. The sequence continues at coordinate 10,333 of JBNARI010000011.1, forward strand.
AGAGGTGCATTTCAAGCAGCGCGTGGAAGTCAGGCAAGATGTGGTGGAGCTGGAGAGGCTTCGGGACGAGGACAGTGCGGTGAGCATCCTGGTGAGGGGCACCGACAGAGTGATGGTTCACGTGGTGCAGAGAGGGCAAACCCTGTGGGAGATTGCGCGGAGGCATAACATGACCATTGCTCAGCTCCAGGCCGCCAATCCCCAGGTGAGACCTGACCGGCTACAGCCTGGGCAGGAGATAAGCATTGTGACAACTCAGCCCCTTGTCACCTGCGAGAGTCGTTCCCTTGTGACTTACGAAGTGTCCATACCCTTCTCTGTGCAGGTGGAAAGCGACCAGGACCAGTGGCCCTGGCAGGTTACAGTGAAGCAACGGGGTGTGCCGGGGCGCAAGAGGGTTACAGCAGAGGTGGTCACCGAAAACGGCCGAGAGGTGTCCAGGAGAGTGCTGGAGGAAGAAATCCTCTCTGAGCCTGTGACCCAAATCGAGGTGCGGGGAACCAAGCAGATTCCTGCCATGGGCTCGGGGAGTTTGGCTTGGCCTGTTCCAGGGAACATCAGCTCCCGCTATGGCTACCGCAGGTCGGGGTTCCACCACGGCGTGGACATAGCCTGCGACGTGGGCACGCCGGTGATTGCGGCCGATTCGGGAGTGGTGACGTTCTCAGGACGCAAAGCCTATTACGGGGAGATGATAATGATAGACCATGGAGGGGGTAAGATGGTGACCGTGTACGGTCACCTGTCTTCCAGGGCTGTCTCAGTAGGACAGACCGTGCAAAAGGGGCAAGTGATCGGGTACTCGGGGATGACTGGACGCACCACTGGCCCCCACCTCCACTTCGAAGTTCGGGTGGACGGGGATACAGTGGACCCAATGCAGTTCTACAAAGAGTGAATTGCTGAATGTCCGAAGTGATGAAAATGTTACCGCAATGTAATTTGAGTGTAACAGGGTGTATGTTAGAGTCAGTTTGACGAAAAAGTTGTGTTGCGAACCTTTCATGACCCCCTCTATTCACATAGACACAGGTGCCTTCGCGGGCACCTGGCTTCTTTTTATTGGCACCTGCCTTGTTGGAACAGCTCCTTTCCAATTGTGATATTATGTTAACGTCCTTCGTGAAAAACTGCAGGATAAACCCGGGTTGGGATCGAATCACCTTATTTGAGACCTGACACGAGGTGGGACCTAATGCCTAGAATCCTTGTGGTTGAGGACGAAAAGCCGATTGCCCAAATCATTGAGTTCAGGCTCAAACGCGAGGGCTTCGAGGTTCAAACTGTGGGCACTGGTGAGGAAGCAGTAGCGTCAGTACGCAAGTCGCCCCCGGACCTCATACTCCTCGACATCATGCTGCCTGGTCTTGATGGGTTTGCCGCGTGCAGGGAGATCCGCAGGTTCACGTCTGTGCCAATCATAATGGTTACAGCCAAAGAAGCTGAGGGCGACAAAATCCTGGGATTGGAGCTTGGCGCGGATGATTACGTTACCAAACCTTTCAGCCCAAGGGAGCTGATCGCGCGAGTGAAAGCTGTGCTGCGGCGCACCTCCATGAGCCGCAGCTCGGAATCTTGCAAGGCGCCGGAACCTGACAGGATAGAGATTGGGCCCTTTACGATTGACAACTGTACCTACGAGGCAATGAGAAACGGCCAAAAGCTCACCCTCACCGTGAGGGAACTGGAGCTCCTCAAGTACCTGATGCTTCACCCTGGCAGGGTGTTCACCAGGGAACAGCTGCTTAAAGAGGTTTGGGGATACGAGTGCCCTGTGGACACGAGGACTGTTGACGTCACCATTCGCAGGCTGAGGGAAAAGATTGAGGACGATCCAGCTGCGCCCCAGTTCATCCAGACCAGGAGGGGAGTGGGCTACTTCTTTCAGCCTCCTGTGTCTGGTGACCAAGTGCGTGGAGGGCGTGAGGGAGAGGACGCTTGAGGAACAGCATCCGCTGGCGGATCACCCTTATATACCTTCTGCTCATATTGCTCTCGATGGAACTGGTGGGGGCATTCCTGCTTCAGTCCCTGGAGAAATACTTTGTGTCCAGCTTCGTGTCAAGCCTGAATTCCAGGGCGCAGCTGGTGGCAGGGCTGTTGGAACGGTACATGTTGCCCCAACCGGACAAGGACAAGATCGACGCGTTCATTGCTGAGCTGAGCAGCCAGTCTGAGGCGGACATTGCTGTGCTGAGCGCTACTGGTGCATTCCTGACTGCTTCCGTAGAAGACCCCGAAGGGTTCAGGAACACCTTGAGTCAGTCAGATGCAGCCATTGCCATTGCTGGAGGCAGCACTCATGCCTTTCGGGCGGACCCGGTTAGCGGAAAACGCGCTCTGCACGTGGTGAGCCCCATCAAGTCCCAGGGCAAAGTGGTGGGGGCAGTATACATGGTTGCTTCCATGGAGGGCACGTACCGGGTGATCGGGGACGTGAGGATGATTCTGCTATACGGCACCGCCCTTGCCCTTGGGGTTGCGGCTGCCTTGGGCTACGTGCTTGCCCGCACCATGGTTGAACCCATAGAGCAGCTCACTGCAGGTGCGCGAGCCATGGCGGCTGGCAACTTCGGCTACAGGATCCAGGTGAACGCCCGTGACGAGATTGGCGAGCTGGGCAACGTATTCAACATGATGGCTGCCAGGCTGAGCAAAACCCTTGAGGATATATCCAATGAGAAAGCCAAGCTCGAGGCCATACTCAGCAATATGGCTGACGGCGTGATTGCAGTGGACGCCGATGGCCGGGTGATCACCGTGAACGATACTGCCAAGCTTTTGCTGGGAGGTAACCCCCCAGAGACTGTGCTGTCTGGAGAGATTTTGTCCAGGGTACAAAGGGAAAGGAGCGTGGAGTCCAGGCAGCTCAAGGTGGGGGACAGGTCAATCCGGGCTGTATACGCGCCTTTCATGAGGGGCTCGGGCGAACCCGCTGGCAGCGTTGTGGTGTTGCAGGACACCACTGAGCAGGTAAGACTGGACGAGATGCGCCGGGACTTCGTGGCAAACGTTTCCCACGAGTTCAAGACACCTCTCACCACAATAAAGAGCTACGTGGAAACTATCCTCGACGGGGAGCTGGACAGCCCCGAAAGCCAACGGAAGTTCCTTGAGACCGTGCTGGCAGAAACTGACAGGCTGGCTAAGTTGGTGAGGGAACTGCTGGAACTGTCAAGGCTGGATTCAGGGCAGGTGCAGTGGAAGAAGGAGCCGTTGGACATGGTTGAGCTAGCCAGGCAGATTGCAGAGCGCTTGGCCCCGCAAATCAAAGCTAAGGGGCTAAACCTCACTATCGACGGGGAGGCGGCGCCAAGGGCGATTGGGGACGGGGACGGCATTTCCAGGGTGCTGAGCAACTTGCTGTCGAACGCGATTGCCTTTACCCCAGAGGGGGGTAAGATTGCTGTGCGCGTGCGCCCCTATGAAGGTGGCAGGATGGTGCTTACCGAGGTTGAGGACACTGGGATCGGCATTCCCCAGGAATGCCTACCTAGGATGTTCGAGCGTTTTTACAGGGTGGACAAGGGCAGGTCCAGGGCAATGGGGGGAACCGGTCTGGGCCTGGCAATTTCCAAGCAGATAGTTGAGGGACACGGAGGCCGCATATGGATAGAAAGCGCGCTGGGCGTGGGTACCAAGGTATCCTTCGTATTGCCCGCTTCTTGAAGTCCGACAGCTTCCAGGGAGGGTTGCTGACGGCGCTGGTTGTAGCAAGCCTGGCGCTGAGCGCCGTCGTTTGGTATGGATCTTCCCTTCCGTTGGCGAGGCCTTCCCAAGATACTGTGCCCGCGAAGTTCCCCCGCAACCCTGGGGACTGGAGGCAATTGGTTACGCCTGCGCGCGGAGTGATTCATTTGTCCGCAAGGGAGCACTACGTGGTGTTGCCAGGCAACCCAGTGCTTGCCGACGTGTGGGCTCGCGGCGACCTAATTGGCCAAATGTCCGGGCTGTTGGCAGGAGGGCACCAGGAGGTTCGTCCAGAGTCCTTGGCCTTCGAGGGGCCCGGGGTTACCCTGGAGTTCGCCATGCCCATAAACCCCGAGGAGTATGGGCTCAAAGTATCTGGCCTTAGGGTGGAACAGCTCACCCTTTTGGGGGGCAAGAGCCCTGCGGCGCTGGCCAAGAGCTACCCTGGAGGGACCTGGGTGAAGCTGCCTCTCAAGGAACTGCCTCAGTTGGTTGGGGCAGCTTTGGGCAAGTTTGACCCTCGCAGCGGTTTGCGGGCGGTGGAACTTCCTGCAAGGCTCAACGGAACGGTGGTGGAAAGGGGCGTGTTCGTGCCCGAGGAAATCACAATGACTGAATACGCTGGGGAGTACGACCTCCAAGGTAACGAAGCGCTGGCGGCTTTCTTCATGGATTCAGCCATGCTCAGGCGGGTGATGGAGAGGGACGGGGCGCTGATTTTCACCGACGGGCAGCGTGGCCTGAGGATATACCCTTCGGGCGAAATCGAGTTCACTTGGCCAGAAGCCGCCGAGGCGCAGCCCGGGCAGGACCTGCGCCGGACCATGGAAGAAGCGGTGAACTTCGTAGAGGCACATGGGGGGCTGCCTGCTCAGGCTCGGTTCAAGAGGGTGGACCTTTCCCACACAGAGATTTGTTATTTCGTGGGCGGGTACCCGGTGCTCCGGCCTGGCGCCAGCCTAACGCTGGACCTGAGCAAATACGGCGTGAGGCGCTACTTCAGGGCGGTGAGGAAGGCCTCCCGGGTGTTGAACCAGCGCCAGTTTGAGGTGAGCGCCAGGGAAGCTGTGAGCGCAGGGGTGGGCGCGGTGGGCAAGCAAGTAACGGTGAAGTACGTCTATCCCTGCTACCTCGACACTGGCACCAGCCTCAGGCCGTGCTGGGCTGTGGAGTTCCGCGAGGGTGGTGTGGCGGTGGTGGATGCTTTCACGGGCCAGGTGAACTTGCTGTGAACTGGGGCAAGGCCAGGGCAATCCTGATCGTGGCGTTCTTATGCCTTGACCTGTTCTTGGGCGTGAGGGCGTGGGCAATCCTCCGGGCTCAGCTGGGTGGCCAAAACCCTGCTGGTGAGCTTAGTTTTGCCATAGAGCAGCTCCGGGAACTGGGAGTGCAGGTTTCTTGTGAACCACCGGTGCAAGGCAAACCCTCACCTTTCGTTATGGTGAGGCCGCTCTTCCAGGACCCGGATTCCGCTGCGCGCGCCTTCCTTGGCCCGGACCTAACTGACGTGTCACCGTTTGCCCTTGGGTCTGCTACTGTGTACAGGAAGGGCCCGGTGACCATGAGTGTGGAGAAGGGGAGCATCATTGAGTACCTGGACAGGGGGGTGCGCCCTGGAGAGCCCACGGCCCCCCGGCGGGCGGTTGAAGCGCTGGTGCAATTCCTCTCGGGGAAAGGGGTGCAGCTCGAGCCCAACAATTGTGTGGTGTCAAGGCAGCAAGAACTTGTTATAGTTATTGCGGAACAACGCATAAACGGCCTTCCATTTTTCGGATGTCAGGTGTATGGGGAAGTGAGCGGCCAGCGGGTAAGGCGCCTGAGGCTGCGCTGGCTGGCGGTGGAGGGTCCAAGCGGGTACCGCAAGGCGCTGGTGCCAGTTGGGGAAGTGCTCAAGAGGGCTGGCCGGGAGATCGCCAGAAGGCAAGGCCGGGACACCATCGTTTCTGTGGAGCAGGGGTACTTCACAGAAATATACGACGCCAGCCAGTGGGAAGCTGTGCCCGCGTGGAGGGTGAGGACTGGCGCCGGCCTGGACCTGATCTTGAACGGTTATACGGGAGAACTGGAGTGGGTTGGGGAGCAAAGTCAGCATGTGATTGGAGCGGATTCAATTGAAATTCGTAATAAACGGGGAGAAGCTCCTGCGGGGCAGGGTGAAAGTCAGCGGGTCCAAGAACGCCTCTGTTGCCATATTGCCCGCGGCGCTGGTTGCTGACTCCCCCAGCGTGATAGACAACCTGCCCCAAATAGGAGATGTGAAGATTTTCTGTGAGATCCTCACGGACCTGGGCGCAAAGGTGGAGGCGTTGGGCCAAGGGTCAGTGAGGGTGGACCCGGGCGCACTGGACACGTGGTGTGCCCCTTACGAGCTGGTGAAGCGACTGAGGGCTTCTTACTACCTTGTGGGGGCGCTTCTAGCCAAGTTCGGAAAGGCTGAGGTTGCGCTGCCCGGGGGTTGCGACATCGGCATCAGGCCTGTGGACCAGCATATCAAGGGCTTGCGAGCCCTTGGCGCTGACGTGACCATGGAGCACGGCATTATCAAGGCGGAAGCGAGCAAGCTGCGCGGGGCGCAGATTTACCTGGACGTTACTAGCGTTGGCGCCACCATAAACATAATGCTTGCTGCTACAGTTGCTGAAGGAGTCACCGTTATTGAGAATGCGGCAAAGGAACCCCACATAGTGGACCTGGCCAACTACCTGAACGCCATGGGCGCAAGGATCCAGGGGGCGGGCACAGACGTGATCAAAATTCGGGGTGTGCCTAGCCTCACCGGGGCCAGCCATTCGGTGATACCCGACGACATTGAGGCTGGCACCTACATGCTTGCGGCCATTGCCACCAGAGGGGAGCTCACCATAACCAACGTCATCCCCAAACACCTGGAGTCGGTTGCTGCAAAGCTAAGGGAAGTGGGGGCAACTGTGGAAATGAACGGGGATCAGGTGCACGTGGTGGGGCCAGAACGGCCGAAGGCGGCCAACGTAAAGACGCTGCCCTACCCGGGCTTCCCCACGGATCTGCAGCAGCCCTACGTGGCCACCATGGCCAGGGCAGATGGCATAGCGGTGGTACAGGAGACCATTTACGACAACCGCTTCGGCTATGCCAACGAACTGGTGAGGATGGGGGCCAACATCAGGGTGGACGGACGCACTGCCATTGTGGAGGGCGTTGAACGGCTATACGGTGCGCCCGTGAGGGCAGGCGACCTTCGGGGTGGCGCTGCTCTGGTCATCGCGGGGCTTTCAGCGAAGGGCGTAACCGAAGTGTACGGAGTGGAGCACATAGACAGAGGTTACGAGCGCATGGAAGAGAAACTGTGCTGGGCTGGCGCAGACATTCGCAGGGTTGAGTGAGCTTCCAAGTCACTTGGGCAAGGCGAAGGCAGATGGCAGGAGCTCTTGAGGAGTGCTCACTTCCACGCGTAGTTGGTTGGCGTGAACGCCAGCCATTATTACCCGGGCTCCAGGTGCGAGTTCGGAAATCACCTGCCGGCAGGCGCCGCAGGGAGTGATTGGTTCCGGGGTGTCTGCCGCCACCGCAATCGCCTTGAAGGCGTGCCTTCCCTGGGCAATTGCAGCGTAAAGCGCCACCCTTTCGGCGCACATGGAAAGGGGGTAAGAGGCGTTTTCCACGTTGCACCCTGTCCACACGGTGCCGTCCTCAGCCAGCACTGCAGCGCCAACCTTGAAGCCCGAGTAAGGCGCATAGGCTCGCTCCCGTGCTTCCATTGCGGCCTGCACAAGCGTGGCCCACTCGCCTTCAAGCCCCTTCATACAGCTCAACCCCTTCGCTTGTAACCATGGCCTTGATCAGCCTGGGCGCTTTTACCGGCTGGGGAGCTATCACAAAGGCCTCACCCACAAGGGCTGCAGCGTAATCCAGGGTGCCTTGGTCCCTGGCATGCACCCAAGCCAGCACCTCGCCATTCTCCACTGGGTCTCCAACTTTCTTTTCCAGCACCACACCAACTGCGGGGTCTATGGGCGAGTCCTTGGTGACCCTTCCCGCCCCAAGGGCTACCGATGACTTACCTACCTTTAGGGCGTCCACTTGGTGCACGAATCCTCCTAGTTGAGCCCGAACTGCCTGGACCAGGGGCGCCTGGGGCAGGAGATCCGGGTCGTCCACGGCCTGGACATTTCCCCCCTGGGCCTCCACGAGTTGGCGCAGCTTCTGTAGGGCGCTGCCCGATTCGACGGTGCGCTTGAGCAAGCCCCTTGCCTGTTCCACGCTGGAGCAGATGCCCGCCAGCCTCAACATGTGGCTGCCCAGCGCCAAGCAGAGCTCCATGAGATCCTCAGGGCCTTGGCCTTGCAGCGCAGCGATTGCTTCCTTCACTTCTAGGGCGTTGCCTACCGACTTGCCAAGGGGCTGATCCATGTTGGTTATGAGGGCGAGGGTTTCGCGCCCGGCCAGGGTACCGATGTTCACCATTGCCTGGGCCAGCTGGATTGCTTGGTCTAAGCTGTGCACCAGCGCCCCCCAACCCACTTTCACGTCCAGCACTATTGCGTCCGCGCCTGCCGCGATCTTCTTGCTCATAACGCTCGAGGCAATGAGAGGGATGGAGTCCACAGTTGCAGTGACATCCCTCAAAGCGTAGATTTTGGCGTCAGCGGGTACCAGCCTGGCGTTGTGGCCCGTCAGCGCAATGCCAATGCGTTTCACCTGGCTGATGACTGAAGGCGGGTCAAGGGCCACGTTGAACCCAGCGAAGCATTGGATCTTGTCTAGGGTGCCGCCAGTATGTCCCAACCCCCTGCCGGACATCTTCACCACGGGTGCTCCTGCTGCTGCCACCATTGGGCCGAGCACCAGGGTGGTCTTGTCCCCAACCCCGCCAGTGCTGTGTTTGTCAACTTTCTTGCCTGGAATGGGCGATAAGTCGAGCACTTCCCCTGTTTTCACCATGGACACGGTGAAGTTGAGGGTTTCCTCCGGGCTCATACCCCGGAAGTAAACCGCCATGAGGAAAGCAGCCATTTGGTAATCGGGGATGGATCCCTGGGTATATCCTTCTACCAGCTGCTGGATTTCGCTGGCGGTGAGCGACTCGCCGTTCCTTTTCTTGAGGATGAGGTCGTAAGTGCTGACCATGCGGCTCCCCCTGGATAAAGATCTTCGCTACGGCGCCGAGTATCCCTCCTCGAACTCAGGAGGAAAGATGGGGGTGGTCGCCCAGTGGTCCAAGGGGCAAGGAGCATCAGGCAAAGTTTCCTCGAGGAAAGGCTCGGTGACCACTGCACATGTGGGGTTGGGGTAAAGTCCCGTCTCGGAACATACGGTTGCAAAGGTCACACCCGGGGGAATCGGGAATTGGGTGGCAGGGGTGCCAGAAAGGGCCTGTTCCATAAACGTGGCCCACACTGGGCCGGCCACGGCGGCGCCAGTGCCCACTGGCCTTTCGTGGTGGTCCCAGCCCACGTACACCACTGCGCACAGTTCAGGTGTATACCCAACAAACCAGGCGTCCAGCTCTCGGTCGGTGGTGCCTGTCTTGGCTGCAGCAAGCCTTGTCAGGGTTGCTCCCATGACGGCGCCGGTGCCTCCTGGCTGGAGCACGCTCTGGAGGAGGTTTGTCACCACATAGGCCACTCTGGCGTCCAGTACTGGCACCGGGTTGGGGACTGGAGCCCGGTAAATCACGGTGCCGTTCCTGTCCTCCACCCTGGTCAAGCACGTGGGTGTTACCCTGTAACCCCCGTTGGCCAGGCAGCAAAGAGCGGTGGCCATTTCCATGGGCGTCACTTCTGACGTGCCCAGGGCAATTGTTAGGTCTTGGACAAGTCCGCTTTGAATCCCCATGCGTGCAGCATACGAAGCGACCTTCTCTGGACCAAGCTGCTGCGCCCATTTCACAGCCGCCACGTTGTCTGAGATGGCGATGGCTTCCCTCACGCCGATTGGGCGGTAGTGGTAGGGCTGGGTGCCGTAATCCCTGGGACTCCAGGTTGCGCCGGGAGTAGCGCCTGGGAGGACGATGGGGCTGCATAGTTGGGTGGCGGTGGGGGGAATGCCCGAGTCTATAAGCGCAGTGTACAGAAAGGGCTTGAAAGCCGAGCCAGGCTGACGCTTTGCAGAGGTTGCCCTGTTAAGCTGCGTATTGGCGAAGTCCCGCCCGCCCACCATTGCCTTGACCTGGCCTGTGCGGGGGTCCAGGGCAACCAGGGCTCCCTGGGGCTGGAGCACGCCGTTGGCGTCAGGCACGCCCTTGGGCATTGCCTCATTGAAAGCCTTGTCCGCGGCCCTTTGAACGCGCATGTCGGCCGCGGTGTAGATCTTGTAGCCGCCAGTGTACAGGCGGGGCATTATCTCGGGCATGGCACGGCCAAGCTCGGAAAGCACGAAGTCCAAGAGGTAGGGAGCCGTCTTTGATGGTGGGATGCGCTTTGCCAGGTTCACCGGAGCTTCCCGGGCTGCAGCCCACTGGGAGTCGCTTATCATCTTGAGCTCCCTCATCCTATCCAGCACCAGGTTCCTTCGGTCTGTGGCCAGCTTCACTGAGTTGTAGGGCGAGTAAGTTTCGGGGCTGCGGATAAGGGCTGCAATTAGGGCCGCTTCAGGGAGGGTCAGTTGCTTTACGGGCTTGCCAAAGTAGAACCTGGAGGCCGTCTCCACGCCGTAGGTGCCGTGCCCGAGGTATATCTGGTTAAGGTACATTTGGAGGATCTGGTCCTTGGTGTAAGTGGCCTCTAGCTTGATGGTAACCAAAACTTCCAGGAGCTTGCGCCAAAGGGTGCGCTCGGGCCACAGGTAAAGGGTTTTGGCGAGTTGCTGGGTTATTGTGCTGCCTCCTTCCACCACCTTGCCTGCGGAGATGTTGCGCCAGAGCGCGCGCAGTATGGACTTTGGGCTAAAGCCCCGGTGGGAGTAAAAGGAGCTGTCCTCGATAGCGATCACAGCGTTCTTGAGGTGTGCGGGCATTTCCGACAAGGAAACCTCGACTCTATTTTGGACGAAAAGACTTGACACAACGTTGCCCGCCACATCATACACTTGAGTAGTGACAGGCACGTTGGGTTTGGGTAATGGCACCAAAATGGCTGCAGCGTACGTGGCCAGCGCGCCAATCAGGACCAGTGCGGTCAAGAATACTGCCAGGCTGAGCAACAGAGAGCCGTGCTGCCCGGGTTGTGTGCGCAATTCTTCCCAGGATGTTGTGGGTGCCAGATGTATTTGGTATAATCCATTCGTACTTGAAACGGAGGGCATGAGGCACCAATGAATATTCTTCCTACTCCTACAAAGTTTAAACCTGTATCTGGCTCAGCCTGCGCCAGGAGCGCGCTGAACGCATTTGATGCTGCTTTGCTGAAAGCAGGGATTGGCAACCTGAACCTGGTAAAGGTATCCAGTATCCTGCCCCCCAGGGCCAAGCTAGATCCTGAGCTGTCCATTCCACCTGGGTCGCTGGTGCCGACTGCATACGCCTCCATCGTGAGCACTTCCCCGGGAGACGTGATTGCGGCGGCGGTGGCAGTAGGGATTGCGGAAGATCCCGACTCCTTTGGCGTAATCATGGAGTACTCTTCCCACTGCAGCGCTCAGGAAGCGGAGCAAACTGTGAGGGAAATGGTTCGGGAGGGCTTCAGGATAAGGGGCATGAAGCTCAAGGAGATCATCTCCACGGCTACCGAATGCAAGGTGGACGACGTAGCGGGTTGTGCCTTCGCTGCAATTGCCCTGTGGTACTGATTCAGTTTTGGTTCAGCGCCTGGCCCGGAAGGGCTTGATTTTTTGACTGCCCAGTGCGGACACGCCCTGGGCGGCCTTGCTCAATTAGGTGAATGAGGGGGGGGGTAGCCTATGAACGCGTGGTTTACAGAAGACCAGGGTCCGGGCTTGAGGATCAGCTGCCAGGTCACCAGGGTGCTTCATTGGTGCAAGACCAAGTATCAGGAAGTTGCTGTGTATGAGACTCCCTCGTTCGGCCGTTTGCTTGCGTTGGACGACGTGATTCAGACCACGGAGAGGGACGAGTTCGTCTACCACGAGATGCTGGTTCACGTGCCCATGTTCGTGCATGGCATGGCCAGGCGCGTGTTGATCATTGGCGGTGGCGACGGCGGGTGCGTGCGTGAGGTGCTGAAGCACCCGTGGGTGGAGCTTGTCAAGCTGGTTGAAATTGACGAGGAGGTCACCAAGGCGGCCAGACAGTTCTTGCCTGGGATTGCTGGCAGCCTGGCAGACCCCAGGGTGCAGATTGAGTTCCGGGACGGCATCCAGTACGTCAAGGAAACCAGTGAGAAGTTCGACGTGGTACTGGTGGATTCCACGGACCCAACAGGGCCTGCTGTTGGCCTTTTTGGAGCCGATTTCTACAGGGCAGTTTCAAACGTGCTCAACGACGGCGGGGTGCTCACTGCGCAAACTGAGTCCCCGTTCTACAACCTTGAGTTGATCGCCAACGTGCAGCGTACCTTGAGGGAGATTTTCCCAGAGGTGGCCTTGTACCTTGCCACTGTTCCTACTTATCCTGGCGGTCTTTGGAGCTTCAGCATTGCCACCAAGGGACCTGCTTTGCCCGGGGAACCCCTAATACCCATATCGTTTAGGTGCAAATACTATAACGCTGCCGTGCATCAAGGAGCCTTTGCCCTGCCGGAGTTCGTCAGGGAGAGTGTTTGGGGGTCTTGGTCTTGAGGGAGTTCGAGCTTGGGTCGTTCCTCGGGTGCAGACTCAGGGGCACAACCCCTGCCCACAGGCCTGGTGCCCATGCGGATGGTTCCAGGAAGGCGGTGCTGCTCGGAGCGCCCCTTGACGTCACCGTGTCCTTCAGGCCAGGCTGCCGGTTTGGCCCGGAGCGCATTCGGGCAGTGTCCCGGAGCCTGGAGGAGTACAGCTTTGTGCTCCAAAAGGGGCTTGAGGACGTAGATTTCGAGGACGCTGGGGACATAGACATCCCCCTCGGGAACCCAGCCCGCAGCGTGGACCAAATTGAGCTTGCTTGCACTGAAGTGTTTGGGAGGGGGGACCTCCTATTCCTGCTTGGGGGAGAGCACCTTGTCACCCTGGGCGCGGTGAGGGCTGCCAAGAAGTTCTACCCCAACTTGCAAGTGCTTCAGTTAGACGCCCACGCTGACCTCAGGGATGAATACGGGGAGGAGAAGCTCTCCCACGCCACGGTCATGAGGCGGGTGCTGGAGGAAATTGGTCCGGGCAGGCTGCACCAGGTGGGGATTAGGTCCGGGGTAGCGGAGGAAGTTGGGGTGATGCGGCGCTACGCCGCTTATTACCCAGGGGATTTCCTTGAGGCGCTAGGAGAGGCGCTCAAGGCCCTTGAGGACAAGCCCGTGTACCTTTCGATTGACATCGACGTGGTTGATCCAGCCTTTGCACCGGGCACAGGCTCGCCAGAACCTGGGGGCATAACCTCTGCCGAGCTGCTGGAAGGGCTGAGGTTGATCGGGAGCAAAGGGATCAACGTGATTGGCATGGACGTGGTTGAAGTGTCACCACCTCAGGACCCATCCGACGTGACTTCTTTGCTTGCGGCCCGCGCTGTGAGGGACGCATTGATCATGTTTGCAGGAGGCGCAAACGAATGAGGGGCCTTGCCAGCCGAATAGAGGACCAGCTCAAGCAGAGGATTCGTGAGGCGGTTGCAGCCAAGTTTGGAATAGAGATGGAGCCCGAGCTGATGGCGCCCTCTCGCAAGGAATTTGGGGACTACTCCACCAACGCGGCGTTCGTTGTGGCAGAGAAAGTTGGCCAGCCCCTCAGGAAGGTGGCGGAAGCGATTGCCCCGCTCATCAGCACCAGCGGCGGGTGGCTTGAAGGCGTGGAAGTGGCGGGACCAGGGTTCATCAACTTCCGTTTGAAGCCCAGCTGGTGCCTGGAAGGTCTCAAGGAAATAATGGAGCTGGGCAGGGACTTCGGTAAGAGCGACGTGGGGAAGGGCACCAGGGTACAGGTGGAGTTCGTGAGTGCCAACCCCACGGGACCAATGGTGGTTGTTCAGGCCAGGGCGGGCGCGGTGGGCGACACCCTGGCCAACTTGCTGGCCTGGGCTGGATTCGACGTTAGCCGGGAGTTCTACGTGAACGACGCTGGCCACCAGGTGGAAGTGCTTGCACGTTCCCTGGAAGTGAGGCTGCGCCAGCTCCTTGGCGAGCAGATTGAGCTGCCAGAAGACTGCTACCCGGGCGACTACCTCATAGACGTGGCTTCGGCTTACCTCAAGGAAAGGGGCTGCGGGTTCCTGCAAAAGCCTGAGGGGGAGAGGCTCGCTGAGCTCAGGGACTACGCGGTGGAAAGCATACGGGGATCCCAGGAGGAATCCCTGAGGAGGTACGGGGTGGAGTTCGACGTGTGGTTCAGCGAGCGCACCCTTCACCAGAGCGGCCAGGTTGCAGCCGCGGTGGAACTGCTCCGCCAGCGTGGGTTCGTTTACTCTCAAGACGGAGCCCTGTGGTTCAGGTCCACTGCCTTTGGCGACGACAAAGACAGGGTGCTCGTGAAGTCTGACGGAAACTACACTTACTTGGCTGCGGACATCGCCTACCACTTGAACAAGCTTCGCCGGGGCTTTGCCAAGATCATCGACATCTGGGGGCCGGACCACCATGGCTACATTGGCAGGATGAAGGCCGCGGTGGAGGCCTTGGGATACCCCAGAGATGCCCTGGAGGTGCTCATCGTGCAAATGGTACGGCTTATCCGGGGCGGGGAAGTGGTGAAGATGTCCAAGCGCGCGGGTGAGTTCGTCACTATGGACGAGCTCCTTGAGGAAGTTGGTCGGGACGTTGCGCGGTTCTTCTTCCTGATGAGATCATGCGAAAGCCACCTGGACTTCGACCTTGACCTGGGCAAGCTGCGCAGCGATGAAAACCCGGTGTATTACGTACAGTACGCTCACGCAAGGATTTGCAGCCTCATGAGGGAAGCCAAAGAGCGGGGTGTGGAGTGGCCCGGGGGCACGGAACCCGACTTATCCCAGCTCACAGACCAAAGCGAGCTTGAACTTGCCAAGAAACTGGTGTACTTCCCCCAGGAAATTGCGGGCGCTGCCCTTACGAGGGAACCCCACCGTATGCCCAGGTACCTCATGGACCTGGCAACCGCGTTCCACTCCTTCTACACCAGGTGCAGGATCCTGGGGGTTGAGCCACAACTCACTGCAGCCAGGCTTTATCTCAGTGACGCCACAAGGATTGTGCTGCGCAACGGCCTTGAGATCATTGGCGTGTCCGCGCCTGAGAAGATGTGAAAGGCCCCAGGTACCTGGAAGTTTGCGTGAGCTGCGGCTTGAACGAGGCCGAACAAACCCAGCACCGCCTGGCACAACTCCTGGGCGTGATGCCCCACCAGGTTATCCTCGAGGTTCTGCCGTCAGGTGCCAGGGTTAAGGCGTGGGTGGAAGGCCACCGAGAAACAAGAACGCTAGAGGCGGCCCGGGCTTTGGGAGAGCTTACAGCCAGGTGGGTGGAGGAGCAAGAATGGACCCAATACTGGAGCAGCCTCTTTGTCCCCACCAGCCTGGGCAAAAGGTTCCTGATAGTGCCGGCCTGGCAGGAACCCCCACCTGAGGAAGGCCGCCTTAAAGTGTACATTGACCCCGGCAGGGCCTTTGGCACTGGAACCCATCCCACCACGGCCATGTGCGTTGAGCTCCTGGAAGACACGGTGAAACCTGGGGACTCCCTGCTTGACGTGGGCACAGGCACCGGGATCCTCGCGATTGTAGGGGCTCGCCTTGGCGCAAGGCGCGTGTGGGCAGTGGACATAGACGGGGCTGCAATAGAGGCGGCCCGGAACAACGTGGCAAGGAACGGCGTGGCTGTGGAACTGCGCCTGGGTTCGGTGGAAGCGGCAGGAGACGGCCCCTGGCAGGTGGTGGTGGCCAACCTGGGCACCCAGGTGGCTCAGGAGGTGCTGCCGGAAGTGGCCAAACGCATGGAGAAGGGCGGATGGCTGGTGTGGTCGGGCACCAGCTGTGAGAGGAAGCGGGAGCTAGCGCATGCTATGGTGGAAAGCGGCTTTGTGCCGGTGCGCACAGTGGAGCGGGAGGGCTGGCTGGCGGTACTCGCCACGGCAACGTGACTCGGTTTTTCGTTGAGCGGGTGCAGGGGAAGAAGGTAGTGCTTGATCCGGAGCAGTCTCACCACTTAGTGAGGGTGCTTAGGGCACGCCCAGGGGAGCGCTTCACCGTGGTTGCTGAGGGCGTGGAGTATACTTGCGCGCTCGTTGGCCTGGAAGGGGGGCTTGCGGTGGCACAGGTGCTCCAGGAGCAGCCTGCAAGGGGGGAGCCACGGGTACGGCTCACTCTGCTCCAGGGGCTGCCCAAAGGGGACAAGATGGACACCGTGGTTCAAAAGGGCACCGAGATTGGCGTGGCAGAGTTCGTACCGGTAACCACAAGCCGCAGCGTTGTGAGGCTGGAGCCTGCCAAGGCGCGCAGCCGTGTGGAGCGCTGGCAGAGAATTGCCCAGGAAGCTGCCCAGCAGTGCGGCCGGGGTGCGGTGCCCCGGGTTTGGCCCCTCATGACCTGGGAAGAGGCGGTGCTCTGGGGTTGCAGGGTGGACCTTGCGCTTGTTCCGTGGGAAGAGGGCGGAGAGCCCCTCAAGGGGGTGCTCGAAGGGGCCATGGGCGCAATGAGCGTGGCCATATTCATTGGACCAGAAGGAGGGCTCACGGGTGGCGAGGTGGAGCTGGCCAGGAAGAACGGTGCCAGGGTGGTGAGCCTTGGTCCCCGGGTGCTCAGGACAGAAACCGCGGGGCTTGTGAGCGCCACCGCGGTGCTTTTTGCCTTTGGGGAACTGGGCTAGATGGCTTTCTTCCCAAGGTAGGCCTTTTGAACCATGGGGTCCCGGGCCAGCTGGGCGGCCGGGCCGCTTGCTACAAGGGTGCCCGTTTCCAGCACGTATGCCCTGTGGGCTAGCTTGAGAGCCTTGTGGGCGTTCTGTTCCACCAGAAGCACTGTGGTTCCCTCAGCGTTGATTTCCCTGATCTTGGCGAAGATGGTGTTAACCAGCACAGGTGCCAGTCCCAAAGAGGGTTCGTCCATCATGAGCAACTTGGGGCGCATCATCAAGCCCCTTGCTATGGCCAGCATTTGTTGCTCCCCTCCCGAGAGGGTGCCCGCAAGCTGTGAAGCCCTTTCCTTGAGCCTTGGGAAGATGGCGTAAACCAGCTCCAGGTTCCTCTGGAAGGTGGCACGGTCCCGCACCAGGTAAGCGCCCACTTCCAGGTTCTCCAGCACGGTGAGGTTTGCGAACATCTTTCTGCCCTCGGGAACGTGGGCGATGCCAAGGGCGGCCACCTTGTCCGGGCTCTTGCCGGTGATGTCCTGGCCAGCAAAAAGGATCCGTCCCGCTTTGGGTTTGACGATTCCCGAGATGGTCTTGAGCAGAGTGGACTTACCCGCGCCGTTTGCACCGATGATTGTCACGATTTCCCCTTGGTCCACGCCGAGAGAAACGCTCCTCAAGGCATGAATGCCGCCGTAGAATACGTCCAGGTCACGCACTTCCAGAAGGCTCATGGGCTTTCCACCTCTTCTTCCTCGCCAAGGTAAGCTTCTACAACCGCGGGGTTTGCCTGAATCTGCGCTGGGGTGCCAGCGGCAATGGTCTTGCCGAAGTTGAGCACCAGTATGCGCTCGCACACCCTCATCACCACGTCCATGTGGTGCTCTATGAGTAGGATGGTGAGGCCAAGCCGTTCCCGCAATCCCACGATGAAATCGCTGAGCTCCTGGGACTCCTGGGGGTTCATGCCCGCCGCAGGCTCGTCGAGGAGGAGAAGCTTGGGCCTCAAGGCCAAAGCACGGGCTATCTCCAGTCGCCTCTGGTGGCCATAAGGGAGGTTGCGCGCCACCTCGTCCTTCCTATGGTAAAGGCCCACCAGCTCCAGGATCTCGCAGGTAGCCTGGGCGATCGCCTTCTCCTGCCTCAGGAAGCGCCCTGACCTGAACAGGCAGTCTGCCAGGCCGTAATCCGCGAGCTGATGGCACGCGGTCCTCACGTTCTCGTAGACGGTGAGGTTGGAGAAAAGGCGGATGTTCTGGAAAGTCCTGGCGATGCCCATTTCTGCAATAGTGTAAGGCGGCAACTGATTTATGAGCTTGCCCTCAAAATAAGCTTCGCCTGAAGTTGGCCTGTATATGCCCGTGAGCATGTTGAACACCGTGGTCTTGCCCGCACCGTTGGGGCCAATCAGGCCAACGAGCTCCCCTTTGTGCAGTTCAAGGTTGAAGTCATCCACTGCCACGAGGCCGCCAAAGCGCTTTGTGAGGTGCCTCACCTCGAGCAAGGGCGCGGTCATGGAGCGTCACCCCCTGTGGGCCTGTTTGCTTGGGGCTTCGCCCGGGAGTAAAGCAGGCGCTTGCGCAGGTATTCAAGGGTGATTTCCCTGTATCCCAGCAGCCCTTGGGGCCTGGCAATGATGATGATTACGACGAGCACGCCGTAGATGACCAGGCGCCATTCGGCCACCGCACGGAGCGCCTCTGGCAGGAAGGTGAGGATCACCGCTGAAAGCACCGAGCCTGTTACGCTGCCGATGCCCCCGAAGATCACGCTTATGACCAGCTCTTCGGACTTGACGAAGGCGAACATGGAGGGGTGGAGCACACCCGTGTAGTGGGCCAGCAAGCCGCCAGCCAGGCCTCCTAACCCGGCGCTTATCACCAGGGCCATCATTTTGTGGCGGAAAGGATTGATGGCAATGGTTTGGGCGGCTAGCTCGTTTTCCCTGAGGGCCACGCAGTTCCTGCCCAACCTGGAGTTGACGAAGTTGCGGATGAACCAGGTGCAGGCCACCGCGATGAGCGCCACTATTGGGAATCGGCTCTTCACGGGAATGCCCACCAGTCCCCGGGCGCCCCCAGTTATACCGTGCATGTTCTCTATGAGCAGCACCACGATTTCGGCCACGCCCAGGGAAGCCACCACGAAGTAATCCCCAGACAGCCTGAGGGTCGGGTAGCCAATTGGCACCGCTGCAAGCATTGCCAGGATTGCGCCACCGGCCAGGGAAACAAGGAAGGGGGTGCCTGCCTTAAGGGTGAGCAGCGCAGAGGTGTAGGCGCCGATGGCCATGTAAGCCGCGTGGCCAAAGGTGAATACCCCCGTGAAGCCTATGAGCAAGCTCACCCCAAGTACCGCCACCACGTTTATGCAAATCACGGTGAGAATTCCAAGGTAATAGTCCAAACAAGGTCACCTCTGCTAAGCCTTTTCTTCCGCCGCCTGTCCCATGAGCCCTCTGGGACGGAAAAGCAGTATGGCGATGAGCAGGAGGAAGGCGAAGACGTCCCGGTAGGAGGAAGAAATGAACCCGGCCACCAGGCTTTCGATCACCCCCAGGAGGAGGGAACCCGCCAGGGCTCCCGGCACGCTGCCCAGGCCGCCGAAGATAGCGCAAATGAACGCCTTGAGGATGATGTTGCCCATGTTGGCGTGCACTGTGTACTTCATTCCCCGGAACAGGCCTGACAGGCCTGCAAGTGAACCTGCCATCAGGAACACGGTGAAGCAAATCCTGTCCACGTTTATGCCCATGAGGCCTGCTGTAACGCCATCGTAGGCAGCTGCCCTAATGGCCTTGCCTGTGCGGGTGCGAAGGAGGATCAGCTGTACCACGCCCACAGCAGCCATGGACACCAGGAAAACCACCAGGTCTATGAGACCAATGGCCAGAGGACCCATTTGCACGGTCTTAACCCCGAACACCTGAGGGAAGGACCTGAAGGCCCCTCCAAGGGTCACAAGGGCTAGGTTCTGCAGGAACACAGACACACCCATTGCAGCAATGAAGAAGTACATTGAGGGTGCCCGCTTGAGCCTTAGGGGCCTGTAAGCAAGCTTTTCCATCACAACTGCAAACAGCGCCGAACAGGCCATGGCTGTGATCAGGGAAGCTGGGAAGGGAAGCTTTAGCGCCACCATGGTGAAGAAGGCGGCGAAGGCGCCAACCATGGTGAGCTCCCCGTGGGCAAAGTTGGAAAAGCCCATCACGCTGTAAATCAGGGAGTAGCCCACCGAAGCCAGGCCGTATATGCCCCCTACGGACAAGCCGTTGATGATTTGTTGGAGTAACTGAACCAGCATCTAACCACCCCTATCCTTGGCCAGAGAAACCTGAAGGGGTGACACCCTCGGGGGTGTCACCCCAAAAGAGGGCTAGGGTCTGATGCGTTCCGTGAAGGTGAATTTGCCACCCTTCACAGTGATGATCACTGCGTCCTTGTCCTTGGGGTTGTGGGTCTTCGGGTCACTGGTTATCTTGCCGCTCACAAGTTCCAGGTCCTTGGTGTTTTCCAGGGCGTCCCTGATCTTGGCCGGGTCAGCAGCGCCAGCTCTCTTGATTGCGTCTATTGCCATGTAGAAGGCATCATAAGCCAGCACGGCGTTGAGGTCTGGGTCTTCCTTGTACTTTTCCTTGAACTTCTTGATGAAGTTCTGGACCACCGGGGACGGGTCCTCAGGGGAGTAGTGGCTGGTGTAGCACACCCCTTCCACCGCAGGGCCTCCAAGATCAACCAGAACCTGGGACTCTAAGCCGTCGCCCCCCACGAACTTGGACTGGATGCCTAGCTCACGCGCTTGCTTCATGATGAGCGCCGCTTCCTTATAGTAGATTGGCAGGAAGATCACGTCGGGCTCCGGGGGCTTGATGCGGGTGAGCTGGGCCCTGAAGTCTTCCTCCCCGCCCTTGAACGTTTCCTGGGCCACCACCTGGCCACCTAGCTCGGTGAAAGTACTCTTGAAGAACTCGGTGAGCCCCAGGGAGTAATCCTGGCTGAGGTCGTACAGGATGGCCACCTTGCGTGCGTTCATCTTCTTGTACGCGTAAGAGGCAATGGCGCGCCCCTGGAAGGGATCGATGAAGCACACCCGGAAGTAGTAGGGGCGGACCTTGCCCGGCTCGGGTTCAGTCACCTTTGGGTTGGTTGCTGCAGTGGCGATGGCCGGGATCTTGGCCTCTTCAAGCACCGGCGCCACTGCCATTGAAGCGGAGCTGGTGTTCTCGCCAATGATTACGCACACCTTGTCCTGGGACACGAGCTTCTTGGCGACGTTTACCGCCTCCACCTTGTCCCCTTTGTCGTCGTAAGAGAAAACCTTTACGGGCTTGCCTAGTACCCCCCCTGCCTTGTTCACTTCCTCTACGGCCAGGTCAATTGCTTTCTTTTCCATTTGTCCCCAGGCTGCCATGTCTCCGGACATTGGCGCGTAGTGGCCAATCCGGATTTCCGAGGTCCCCTGTGCACAACCGGAAACAAGCGATGCCACAAGGGCCAGACCCAGGATCGAGCACGCAAGCTTTCTCAACTAGCAATCCTCCCTTCGAAAGCACAAGGGTTATTGAGTCTTTTTGTGATTCGACACGATCCCTCCACATTCCTTTGGAGTCGTGTGTAAAAAACGGGATGTTTCTTGAAGGAAGTCCCCGCGGGGATGGAGAAACCTTGAGCTTGTGTTGCTGCAAGCGCTGGAGGTGCTGGTGGTGAAGGACAAGAGACTTGCTGCAAGCGCAGTGCTCACCGCGGTGGCGGCTTCTTGGGGGTTGGGCTTTGTGGCAACCGCGAAGGTACTCGAGTGGCTGTCTCCCGTGATCTTCCTGGGTTTGCGCTTCCTGCTGGGCTTCGGCATAATGCTTGCGGCCTTTTGCAGACAGGTGGTGGGGGCGACCCAGGAAGAGGTCAAGGCGGGCGCCATCACTGGCAGTGTGCTTGCGGCGGGCTTCATAATGCAGACGTACTGCATGAAGTATTGCAGCGTGTCCACATCCGCGTTCCTCACGGCGCTGTACGTGGTACTGGTGCCCATCTTGAGCTCCCTGGTGCTGGGAAAGACCGTGGAGCTCCTTCACGTGCTTGCGGCGGTGCTGAGCTTTGGGGGTGTGGCGGTGGCGTCCTTGGGAAACATCAGGGGTTCCGTGCTTGCCACCCTGTGGCAGGAGCTGTGGCCAGGGGAAGTGCTGGGCATGGGCTGCGCCCTTGGGTTTGCGCTGCACATCCTGGCGGTGGGTAGGTGGGCGCCGGGCATAGACGTGGCCAGGTTCGCCACCATACAGGTTGGAGCGGCATCGGCAATATGCCTGGCCCTGGGCCTGTTGATCGACCCTTGGCCTACCCGCGTTGAGCCAGTAGGCGTTGCAAGCCTGGTGTACCTTGGAGCGGTAAACACTGCGGCAGCCTTCTTTGCCCAGAACTGGGCCCAAAGGCACACCACCGCCACCCAGGCGGCGGTGGTGATGTCCAGCGAGCCCATCTGGGCGGCTGTCTTCGCCTTCGCGCTGCTTGGACAAAGCCTGCGCCCAAACGAAGCCCTGGGCGACCTGATGATCCTGGCTGGCATGGTGCTGGCTCAGGACGCTACAGGGGATTTGCTGCGCCGGCGCAGGAATCACACGTTGAACCTGAAGTGAATCACGTCTCCGTCCTTCACAGGGTAGGCCTTGGACTCGAGCCGGATGAGGCCGGCCTGCCTTGCCGCTTTCATGGAGCCCGCCTGAACGAGCTCTTGCCAATGGATCACTTCTGCCCTGATGAAACCGCGGGCAATGTCCGAGTGGATCTTGGCTGCCGCGTCCAGGGCAGTGGAGCCCCTTTTCACGGGCCATGCCCGCACTTCATCCTCACCCACGGTGAAGAAGGATATGAGTCCCAATATCGAGTAAGCGGTGCGGGACAGGCGGTATATGCCTGGCTCGTCAAGGCCGTAGCTCTTCATGAAGGCGAGCTGTTCCTCAAGGGGCAGCTGGGCGATCTCCGCCTCCAGGATTGGGGAAAACTCGATTAGCTGCAGGCCGTGCTCAGCGCAAAAGGCGTGAAGGCGCTGCTTGCCTGGGTAGCCCAGCTGGAGCTGATCCTCGGACAAGTTGGCTGCTACCAATACTTTCCGCAGGGTGGCGAAGTCGTGACCCTTCAAGGCCTCGGGTAGACCCTCTAGGCTGCTCTGGAGCAATTGGCCTTGGGCGAGGAATTCCCGCAACCTTTCAAGCTCAGGGATTTGGTTTTCCCGGCCGTTCCTCGACTTCTTGAGCCTTTCTATGGAGTTTTCCACCTGCTCCAGGTCTGAAAGCACGAGCTGGGTGACCAGTTCGTCCAGCTCTTTCACTGGGTCAGAGCCAGAGTAAACCCCCAACACCACCATGGCCATGTCCGACTGCTTGATAAGAGCAGCCAAGTTTGGGGCCTGCTGTTTAGGGTCGCGAAGCTCTATGGTTGCATAAGTTGTCTTGCGTGGGTTGAACATGGCGGAGAGGCGATCCACCCTGAGGTCTGGCACCTTGGCCACACCAACCTCACCGCTGCAGCCAGTGAGCAGCCTGAAGAGGGTGCTCTTGCCGCTGGCGCTGGGGCCAATGAGGGATATCTTCAACGCGACTACCTCCGTGTTGTTAACGTTTGCTGCGGGCACCTGGTGGGCGCCCTGGGTATTTTAGCCCAGTGGGATGGCCAACTCAAGCCTGGGCTTGTCACAGGGACAACGGTGCATAAAACTGGGGCCCAAAGGGATCAGGGATTGTGGGAGGATTTTCACGAACTGCGTCTAACCTTAAACTTCGAGAGTTGAAACTCACGGATGCCCAAAGGAGGTGCGGAGGTACCTGGCGCAAGTTGTCACAGGACCAAAACTCGCGAGTAGGGGGAGCCAACGTGGTCGACGCGCCAAAGCAAGTAACCCAAAGGAAGCTCAACGCGGCAATTTTGTCCGGATACATGCTTGCACTTGTGGTTGTGGGCATCCTGCTTGATCCTGGTGGAGTAGTTCCTGGTCTTGGCAGGATAATCACCTCACCATCGATCCTGATCACAGATTACGTGGTGGTGGGTGGGCCAGCGGCTGCCATGGTCAACGCCGGGTTGGTGGGTCTGGCAGGTATCTTGATGGTGTTGATTTCTGGGGAGGAGTTCCGGGGTTTAGCCATTGCGGGTGTGTTCACCATGGCTGGATTCGCCTTCTTCGGCAAGAACGTGGTCAACATTTGGCCCACGATCCTGGGGGTGTGGCTTTACACGAAGGCTGTGGGGGAGCCATTCCGCAAGCACCTTGGCTCAGCTCTGTTCGGCACCGCACTGTCCCCCCTGGTGAGTCAGCTGGCGGTGAACTGCGGGCTCGGGCCTTTGGTGGGGTTTGCAGTGGGGACTGGCGCAGGTGTCCTGTTGCCCCCGATTGCTTTGCA
Source organism: Bacillota bacterium (assembly GCA_049718765.1). Taxonomy (GTDB): domain Bacteria; phylum Bacillota; class Sulfobacillia; order DUMF01; family DUMF01; genus JBNARI01. The sequence continues at coordinate 34,168 of JBNARI010000011.1, forward strand.
CCTTTACCCAACCCACAGGGGCCTGTGCCTTTACAACACGGGCTTTGCTGCAGGGATTGTGGGCACTGCCTTCGTGGCGGTGTTGCGCAGCCTCGGGCTCAACTTCAAACCGGTGTTCATATGGGGCACGGGGCTTAACAGCCTAACGGTGCCCTTGATTGGGGTGTACGTTGGGTCCCTGGTGCTTGTGGGCAGGCTTTGTTCGGGTTCGTGGAGGAAATGGCGGGAGCTTCAACTGCATAAGGGCACCCTCCCTTCGGATTTCGTTGACGGTTTCGATTTCGGCACGGTGCTCATGAACATGGGGCTTGTTGGGCTATTGGGGCTCGCTTACGTCACCTTGGTGAGGGGGGAGCTGAACGGTCCAACCATTGGCGGGATACTCACAATGGTTGGCTTTGGGGCCTTCGGCAAGCACGTGCGCAATTGCCTCCACGTGATGTTGGGCGTGCTGGTGGCGGCGCTGGTTTCTGTGTGGCAGCCTTCCCACCCAGGGCCGTTGCTTGCGGCGCTTTTTGGGACCAACCTGGCTCCCATCGCGGGTATGTTTGGGCCCCTTGCGGGGTTCCTTGCGGGTTCCATGCACCTGGCGGTGGTGATGAACATCGTGGACCTCCACGGTGGGGTGAACCTGTACAACAACGGCTTTTCAGGGGGCATCGTGGCCACGCTCCTGGCGGCAGTTCTGTTCAAGCTGGCAGGGGACGGACCTTCCGGGTTAAGGGCAAAGTGAGGTTTTTCTTCTTCTGACGCTTTGCTGGGCCGGCCAACCTGGAGTTGGCTGGCCTAACGTTTTTGCTCTGTTTGCGGTGAGGCCTTCCCAGCTTCGTGATAACATGTAGTCAGGTCGCCGGAAATTGGGCAGTCGGACGTGGGGAGGGGATTGGGGTGGAGGTTGGCGAGCTTGAGGTGCTCCAGAAGGTGCTCGAGCACATTGAAGAGGGAGTACACGTGGTGGACAGCCGGGGACGCACCGTGCTCTACAACAGGGCGGCAGCCCAAATAGACGGCCTGGAAGTGGAGGAAGTCATGGGCAAACACGTGCTTGAGGTGTTCCCGTCCCTCTCAGAGAGCACCAGCACGTTGCTCCAGGTGATCGCCACGGGCAAGGCCATCCACCAGAGGCAGCAAAGCTTCATGAACTACAAGGGCAAACAGATTACCACGGTCAACACCACTGTGCCCCTGTGGAAGGCTGGCCGCGTAGTTGGTGCGGTTGAAATCTCCAAGAACATCACGGAGGTCCGGAAGATGTCCGAGAAGATCATGGACCTCCAGGCTGAGCTGTACAGCTATGGGGGCCCCAGGGACAGGCTGTTCGAGTTTAGGGACATAGTCACCCAGGACCCGGTGATGCTGGAACTCAAGGAGGTGGCGCGCAAGGCCGCGAGGACCTCGTCCTCAGTGCTGGTGTGGGGGGAAACTGGCACAGGCAAGGAGCTTTTCGTCCAGGCCATCCACACTGGAAGCGCCAGGAGGAACGGGCCTTTCGTGGCGCAAAACTGCGCCGCCGTGCCAGAAACCTTGCTTGAGGGGATCCTGTTTGGCACGGTGAGGGGCGCCTTCACTGGGGCCAGCGACAGGCCGGGCCTTTTCGAGCTGGCGGAAAAGGGCACACTGTACCTGGATGAGGTCAACTCCATGCCCCTGGCGACCCAGGCCAAGCTGCTCAGGGCGGTGCAGGAAAAGAAAGTGCGCAGGCTGGGCTATTCCCACGAGCGGCCGGTAGACGTGAGGATAGTGGCGTCCACCAATATGGACCCGCGCCAGGCGGTGGAGCAGCGCCTGCTGAGGGAAGATCTGTATTACCGGCTGAACGTGATTTCCATTGCAATTCCACCTCTGCGCCAAAGGAAGCAGGACGTTCCCCTTCTCGTGGACCACTTCATCCGCAAGTGGAACGCCAGGCTCGGGTGCTCCTTCGAAGGGGTGAGCCCAGATGTGCTGGAGCTCTTCATGGAGTACGACTGGCCGGGCAACGTGAGGCAGCTGGAAAACGTCATTGAGGCGGCCATGGGCATAGGGGAAGGCCCGGTGATAAAGCTCGACCACCTGCCCCACACCCTGGTGCACGCTATCTTCAGTTCCAGGGGCGAGCTAAGGAGGGTGTTCGCTCCGGGAAGACCTCTGACTGCCAAGGGGCCTGACCAAAATTGGGCAGCTACAGTAGCGGAGGAAAGTGGCCATGGGCTCAGGGACAGGATTCACCGCCTGGAAGAACAGATCGTGCGCAAGGCCTTCGAGGAGTGCAATTTCAACGTGAGCAAGACCGCGCGCGTTCTTGGCGTACCCAGGCAAACCCTCCAGTACAGGCTGAAGAAGCTTGGGCTTTCCAGGCCAAAGGCGCCATAAGGCGCGGCGCCCATCAGTGCCCAAAACTCGGCAGCTTGGTTGAGGGCAAACCTCCGATAAGCTGCGCCAAGAGGGAGGTGATGAGTGGCACGACTGTTGCTTAGGGAAGCTTCGTGCCTTTATGAGCGGCCGGGGAAATGGGCAAGTGCGGCCCAGTACGGGGGGTTGTGGAATGAGGAGCGGTTGCAGGTACGGTTCCCACAGAGTGGTCGAGCCCAAGGGGGTGCTGCCTCAGCCAGCGTGGAAACTGGACAACACCCCTCAAGTTTGCGACAACGAGATCCTGGTGGACGTGGAAACCCTCAACATAGACGCTGCGAGCTTCACCCAGCTGGAGGGCCAGGCCGAAGAGGAGCTCAGGGCCGCGGGGGCGGAGCCTTCCCAAGAAGCGGTGTGCCGCCGCATTGGGGAGCTTGTGCTCAAGATAGTGGAAGAGCGCGGCAAGATGCACAACCCCGTTACGGGTTCCGGTGGAGTGCTCAGGGGCAAGGTGCTGCAAGTTGGCCCTGCCATCGAGGCCAAGGTTGGGGTTCAACCTGGAGACAAGATTTCCACTTTGGTTTCCCTATCCTTGACCCCCCTCAAGCTTTACAGCGTGAAGGCGGTGCACAGGGAAAAGGACCAGATTGACGTGGAGGGCAGGGCAATCATTTTCGAGAGCGGCATATTCGCCAAGCTGCCTGACGACATGCCCGAAAGCCTGGCGCTTGCTGTGCTGGACGTGGCGGGTGCTCCAGCCCAAACCGCAAGGCTTGTGAAGCCAGGTGATCTGGTCTTTGTGATAGGCGCTGGGGGCAAGTCCGGCCTGCTTTGCCTTTACGAGGCCAAGAAGCGCGCTGGAGTGACGGGCACAGTTGTGGGCATGGCTCACAGTGAGGCCTCCATGGAGCGGGCCAGGGCCCTGGGGTGCGCTGACGCCCTGTTTGCTGGGGACGCCACAGACGCTTTGGGCACAATGCGCAAGTTCCTGGAGGTCACTGGCGGCAAGAAGGCGGACGTCGTGATCAACTGCGTTAACATACCCAGAACTGAGATGGCTTCCATCCTTTGCGCCAGGGATGGAGGCACGATTTACTTCTTCAGCATGGCCACGAGCTTTACGGCGGCCGCACTTGGCGCGGAAGGCGTGGGCGCCGACGTGAGCATGATCATTGGCAACGGCTACGCTCGTGGCCACGCGGAAATAGCCCTCCACGTGCTGAGGGAATGCCCGAAGCTGCGGCAGATGTTCGAAGAGCTTTTCGCATAGGGCTTTGGCTTTCCTCGGCCGTGGGGAGCAACACAACAAGATGTACGGAGGTCAGAACATGGGGCAAGCAATTCGACCCTGGCGGCAGGTGCCGCTTTGGGCTGACGTTAAGGAAGAAGAGTGGAACGACTGGCGGTGGCAGGTGGCCCACAGGATCACCAGCCTCGAGCAACTCAAGCAGGTGGTGCCTCTGTCCCCGGAGGAAGAAGAGGGCATTCGCAACACCCTCAAGACCTTGAGGATGGCGATCACGCCCTATTACACCTCCTTGATAGACCCAGATGACCCTGACGACCCTGTGAGGAAGCAGGCTGTGCCGTCGGCGCGGGAGCTTCACAGGTCACCCGCGGACATGGTGGACCCGCTCCACGAGGACGTAGACTCGCCTGTGCCCGGCCTCACCCACAGGTACCCAGACAGGGTGCTGCTCCTGCTCACGGACCAGTGCTCCATGTACTGCAGGCACTGCACCCGCAGGAGGCTGGTTGGGGTGAGAGACGAAGCCGCACCAGTGGAGAGGGTTCGGGCGGGCATAGAGTACATAAGGCGCACGCCCCAGGTGAGGGACGTGCTGCTTTCGGGAGGGGACCCTCTGCTTTTGCCCGACGAGGCGCTCGAGTGGGTGATCAGGGAGCTCAGGCAAATCCCTCACGTGGAGATAGTGCGCATTGGCACCAGGGCTCCGGTGGTGCTTCCCCAAAGGATAACGCCTGAGCTTTGCAACATGCTCAGGAAGTACCACCCCATTTGGCTGAACACCCAGTTCAACCACCCCAAGGAGGTCACACCCGAGGCTGCTCGGGCGTGCAACATGCTGGCGGACGCGGGGATCCCCCTGGGCAACCAGTCGGTGTTGCTGAGAGGGATAAACGACTGTGGCTTCGTAATGCGCAAGCTCGTGCACGAGCTGGTCAAGATCAGGGTGCGACCCTACTACATTTACCAGTGCGACTTAAGCTGGGGCTTGGAGCATTTCAGGACCAGGGTTGCCAAGGGCATAGAGATCATTGAGATGCTCCGGGGTCACACTTCCGGCTTTGCGGTACCTACCTTCGTGGTGGACGCGCCGGGCGGGGGCGGCAAGATACCCGTGGGGCCCCAGTACCTGATATCCCAGTCGGACAACAAGGTTGTGCTTCGCAACTATGAGGGGGTAATTTGCACCTACCAGGAGCCAGACTGTGCTCCAAGCAAGTGCCCACCCGGCTGCAAGCTGTGCAAGGAGCAGCCAGAGGGCTCCCACAGGGTGGGGCTGGAGAAGCTCTTTGCGGGAGAGCAGGTGAGCCTGGAGCCAGCGGGCCTTGAGAGGGCGCAGCGAAGAGCGAGGAGTGAGCCCAGGTGAGCCTCCTGGACTACGTGTTGGGGGCTAAGGCTGGCAGCGTGTCAGTGGTTGGCACTGCAAAGAACGTGGGCAAGACGGTGACCCTAAACCAGCTCATCAACGAGGCCACCGAGCGGGGCATTGGGATTGGGGTTACCTCCACGGGGCGCGAGGGGGAGAAGACGGACACCCTCACCTCGGAAGAGAAGCCGCCCATTTACGTGCCTGCCGGGGCGCTCCTTGCCACTGCCGAGGCCGCCTTGAGGGAAAGCGAGGTGTACGCGGAGATCCTGGAGGTGATGCCGTACACCACTCTCATGGGGGACGTGGTGCTGGGAAGGGTGCGTGAGGGCGGAGAGGTGCTGGTGGTTGGTCCCGAGACCACCACCGAGCTCCGGGAGACGGTGGCGGCCATGCACAGGCATGGCGCCCAGCTGGTGCTGGTGGACGGTTCCATTGACAGGGTGGCGGCCGCCGCGCCCACGGTGACTGACGTTACTGTGCTCTGCACGGGCGCGGCTGCAGCGCTGGACCTCGAGGGGGTGCTGGAGAAGACCAGGCTGGTGGTGGAGCTTTTCAGGCTTGGCCCCCCGGGGGACGTGAAGCTGTGGCAGGTTGCAAGGCGGATCGTGGGGGAACGGGCGGTGGCGGTGGTGTCCAGGGGCTATGAGGTGCAGAACTTGAAGATGAAGACGGCGCTGGAGAGCACTGGGGCCATTGCAGCCGCAGTGAAGGGGGATTCCCTTGCTGTGGTGTTTGGGGGTGCCCTCACCGACGGCCTGCTCGAGGCCATGGCGGACCTCCCGCCCGAGGTGAAGGTGGAGGTTGTTGCGGCGGACCCCACGCGCATTCTGGTGGGGCCGGATGCCTGGTACAGATTCAAGCGCTCTGGCAGGCGCCTTAGCGTGGTGAACCCGGTGAGGCTGGTGGCAGTGAGCGCCAACCCGGTGGGCCTGGGCGGGGCCGCGTTCGACCCAGGTGACTTCCTGGAGAAGGTGGCGAAGGTGGTGCGGCCCCTGCCTGTGGTTGACGTCGTGCTGGGCAGGGAAGCAAGGGGCTGAGGGCTTTCTGGCAAAGGGGTAGGGGGTGGCTTGGTTGGAGGCTGGGGCTGCAACGAGGCGCGGGTTCATGGACGAGCAAAGCGCTAACATAGTGGGCTTCAAGTGGGTGTGGCAGCAGCTTACCCCCGTGACCCCTTACGGCAGGGAACTCAAGAACCAGACCGAGCCCTACCTCCCCGGGGAAGAGGAAGCCTTGAGGCGTGAGCTGGACACGGTTGAAGCGGCGGTGTGGGGGTGGCAGGCAACGCCTGCCTCGTTTCGGGGGATCCTTGGCCTGCTGGCCCAGGTGAAGGACTTGCGGGGGTCCCTGGTGAAGGCCCAGGCTGGCGGTGTGCTTGACACAGTTGAACTGTACGAGATAAAGCGGTTCGTGCTGCTGGTGCGGGAGATAATCGTGGCCCTGGCCAAGTCTGGCTGGCAGTATCCCCCTGAGCTTCAGCCGGTGCCCCTGGGGGAGCTGGAAAAGGCGCTGGACCCTTCTGGCAAAGGGGAGCGGAGCTTTTACATTGACGAGAGCCATTCCAGGGCGCTTGCCAGGATAAGGCTCAAGCGCCGGGAGGGAGAGAAGGCTTACCGAGAGGAGCGCACCAGGCTGTATGAGGAAGTGAAGGCGGCGGTTGGGCTGGCACCCAACTACCGGGGGGAGCTCACGGTGAGCAAGGCTGACTCTGCGGCGCTGGAGGCAGCAAGGCGCCACCCCCAGGTTGGATACGTGAGGGAAACCGAGAAGCACGTGTACTTTCAGGTAAAACCCACTCCCAGGATGATGGAGATTGAGGGGGAGCTTGAACAGATTAAGCAGAGGGAGTACCGGGAGGAGGCGCGGGTGCGCGCGGGGCTCTCCAGGGTGGTGGCCAGGTGCAGCGGGACGCTCACGGAAAACATGGGGCGGATCGGGGCGCTTGACTTGCTCATCGCCAAGGCTGAGCTTGCAAGGAGGCTGCGCTGCACCAAGCCTGAGGTGCTGCCAGGGAATGAGGCTGGGCCCGGTATGGTGCTGGTGGGAGCCAGGCACCCGGTGGTTGAAGAGGCGCTTTCAAAGAGAGGCAGGAGCTTCACCCCGGTGACCATCGAGCTTGATGAAGGGGCTACGGTGATGACTGGCCCCAACATGGGCGGCAAGTCAGTCACCCTCAAGACCATTGGGCTTTGCACTGCAATGGCCCAGTACGGTCTCATGGTGCCGGCGCTCAGGTTCGCGTTCAAGCTAAGGGGCTTTGTGTTTTTCTCACAGCTGGATGAGGGTGCTTCAGTTGGGCTGTCCTCCTTTGGGGCGGAAGTGACTCACCTGAACAGGGCTTTGGCCAGACGTTCCGAACGGGGGCTGCTGCTCCTTGACGAGCTCACCCGGGGCACCAATCCCAGCGAGGGGTTTGCTATTTCTGCGGCAGTGCTGCAGGTGCTAAGGGACACTGGCTGCATAACCGTGTTTGCGTCCCACTACGATGGCCTTGCCCAGGCTGGTGGGGCTGCCCACTGGCAGGTGAAGGGTTTGAGCCGGGAGGACATCGCAGCGCTCAACCAATGCCCCGAGCGCGGGGTTGAGTGGCTACAGGAACACATGGACTACAGGCTAGAGCGAGTGGAAGAGGGACGGGAGACCCCGAAGGACGCCATTGCGGTTGCCAGGGCGCTGGGACTGGACCACGGGGTGCTGGAGCTGGCTGAGGCGATCCTGGCCCGCCGAGGCGGGGTCAATGGGGGGATGGTTCGTGGCGGTCTTGAGCTTGGACCAATCGCTGGTGGAGAGGGCGAGAGAAGCTGCGCAGCGCATTGTGGATGAGGTGCGGCCCCATATCGAGGCGCACACTACCACGTCCATAGAGCGCACTGTATGCCGGCTTTTCGGGGTGGACGGCGTAGACGACGAGGGGGTGCCGTTGCCCAACGTGCTTGTGGACCATTTGCACAGGGCTGGGGTCTTGGGAAAGGGCGCCGCGTTTTGGGTTGGAGGGGCTGTGGCGAGGTTCGGGCTCACCCCGCAGGAGGTTGCCCAGGAAGTGGCCCGGGGCAAGCTGGACCTGGTGCGCGAGGGAGCGGGCGATGAGGCCAGCGCCAGGGAGTGCGCTTTTGAGTTGGCACGGGCCGCCTGCAACAGGATCAGGCAGCGCCGATTAGAACGCGAGGAGATGATCAGGCGCCTTGGCACGGGGCAGCAGCCCTGGATTTACGTGATTGCGGCCACAGGGAACATCTACGAGGACGTGGTGCAGGCCAAGGCGGCCGCGGAGGCGGGAGCTGACGTGGTCGCCGTGATAAGGTCCACCGCTCAGAGCCTCCTGGACTACGTGCCGTACGGCGCCACGACCGAGGGCTACGGGGGCACCTACGCCACCCAGGAGAACTTCCGCATCATGAGGCAGGCCCTGGACGAAGTGAGCGAGCGGCTGGGCCGGTACGTTATGCAGACCAATTACTGCTCGGGGCTGTGCATGCCCGAGATTGCCGCAATGGGTGCCTTAGAGAGGCTGGACATGATGCTCAACGACGCCATGTACGGGATCCTGTTCCGGGACATAAACCCCCAGCGCACTTTGGTTGACCAGTGGTTTTCCAGGATGATCAACGGGTTTGCGGGGATCATCATCAACACTGGGGAGGACAACTACCTCACCACGGACGACGCGTACGAGGCGGCCCACACGGTGATCGCTTCCCAGTTCATCAACGAGAGGTTCGCGCTGGAGTCTGGCATACCTGAGGAGCAAATTGGTCTGGGCCACGCCTTCCAGATGGACCCGTGGCTCAAGGACGGGCTACTCTACGAGATTGCCCAGGCGCAACTTGTGCGCCAGCTCTTTCCCAGGTCGCCAGTGAAGTTCATGCCCCCAACCAAGCACAAGGGCGGGGACATTTTCCACGCCCACGTGATGGACGCCATGTTTAACCTTGTGTCAGTGCTAACGGGGCAGTCCATCCACCTTGTGGGGATGCTCACCGAAGCGATCCACACGCCTTATCTCCACGACAGGTACCTGTCTATCGCCAACGCCAGGTACGTCATGAACAACGCCAGGCACCTTGGCGAAGAGATAAGCTTCAGGGCAAATGGCGCCATACAACGGCGCGCCTCAGAGGTGCTGCGCAAGGCTGTGGAGATGTTGAAGCAAATCGAGGAGCTGGGGCTTTTTGGCGCGCTGGAGCGGGGCATGTTCGCCAGGGTGAAACGTCCCAGGGATGGGGGCAAGGGGCTTGATGGAGTGATTGCCAAGGCTCCAGATTACTTCAACCCGTTCCCCGAGCTTATGCTGGGGCGGGGCTGAGGCGGCGCGAGTGGGGGGATTGGCCATGGTGGTGCGTCCTTACGGAGACACGATGAACGATGGCGCGGTGCAGGTGTCCTTCACGTTGCCTATCAAGGAGGGGGAGGAAGCCAGGGAAGCTGCCAGGCAGCTCATGAGGAAGATGGGTCTGGAGAACCCACAGGTAGTGCACATGAAGGGCATTGCCGCGGACTTCACCTTCTTCGTGGGTTATGGGTCCCTGGTGCATTCGGTGGACCTGGAGAAGATCCAGGTGCCCTCAGTTTCTGTGAAGAAGATGAGCTTCGATGAAATAAACGAGTTCGTGCGGCGGGAAATCGGGCGGAAAGTGGTTATAGTGGGCGCGGCCACGGGCAGCGACGCCCACACCGTGGGGCTTGACGCAATAATGAACCCCAAGGGCTTCCATGGGGACTACGGCCTTGAGCGCTATCCCGAGTTCGTGTGCTACAATATGGGCAGCCAGGTGCCCAACGAGGCTCTGGTGGCCAAAGCCATAGGGGTTCAGGCAGAAGCAATACTTGTGTCACAGGTGGTCACACAGAAGAACGTTCACATCCCCAACTTGACCAGGCTCGTGGAGCTGCTTGAAGCGGAGGGCTACCGGGACAGGGTGGTGCTGATTTGCGGTGGACCCCGCATACAGCACGAGCTTGCCATTGAGCTAGGTTACGACGCTGGGTTTGGGCCAGGCACGGTGCCGTCGGAGGTGGCATCGTTCATCGTGCAGACCCTGGCAAAGAAGCTTCGCCGCGGGGCTGCTTAGCTGGGCCACATTACTGACTGAATGTGAGATCTTTGGTTACATGTCCTACCCGGAAGCTCGCCTCCGATGGGCGATTTGCGAAAAATGCACTTCTGTTTTGTGAAAGCTGTATCGGAAAGTCACTCTCCAGTCGCCTACCCTGAGTCTGAAAACGCCGTCTTGCCCTCTAATTTCACGACGTCTCCGTGGGGAGAAAAAGTTTATTGTCTCAATTGCAGATTTAATCCTTACCTGCACTTCCCACTCAAGATTGTTCAACTGCCTTACGGCCCTGGGGGAGAAAAATCTCAAATACCAAGTACTTTCCAAACATCTTCGGCTCTCACGCCCTTACCTGCGTGAATTTCGGCAAACCCTGCTTCAATTTCCCGAGCTTCTTCCAGCGTAACTCGCTCTGTCGGCCAGGCCATAGACCTTAGCATAGTCACGCGGTCTACATGGTAAAGCCACCACTTTCAGCCCCAAGACCATTACGCCCATTTGCCAATGGTATCGTAGATCCTGTACCAAACAAATGGCGTTCAACGCTAAGAACCAGCCTTTGCGACAGGTGCGGTGAGACTTCAGTATCTGTGGTGGCCCTCGGATGGGGCTGGAGCTTGCCATAAGCTAAGTTACGACGTGGGGTTTGGGCCAGGTACGGTGGCGTCAGAGGTGGCAGCGTTCATTGTACAGGTACTGGCGAAGAAGCTTCGCTGGTTCGCACCATAAGAGCTGCGTTAAGCTGCTCTAACTATCCTCAGACGGCACCCTTGAGGCTGCGTTTGCTCGACCGTAGCCACCCTATCTAGCTTGGTCACCCAGTTACGACTCATGGCCTGAGAAGCGCCTGCGTTCTTCGTCGTGCCCCCCTCGAAAAGCTCGCCCGGTCGACAAGAATCGAGCTTGTACCCTTCCCTACTGTGGTAGAAAGGAGCTAACCTGACTTTCGCATTAGAACCGATGATCCCGGCTAGAACGCATTTGCGTTTGAGCAATAGGCAGTATGCGGCGTTGACTCGGGTTTTGTCCAGTTTCATTGGGTCTCGCGCTATCCCCGGAACGGTTCAGGTCAACGACGTGCTCTATCTCGGGAGGGGCTGCGCTTCTCGGCTTCACTTCAATTCAGGCTGGTGGTGGGAATGCTGCCGTCACAACCTCGTAGGTGCGGAGCTTTGCGTGGCCTCTGCAATGAGGTGTGTATAGGTGTACGTTACATGGTTTTCTCTATCGGCGGAGACACAAAAGGAAAACATGGGTGCACACCCTGTCCGCAAACTAGCAGAACGTCGGTCCTTCTGCGAGCGGACTCTTCATGTTGCGAAAGGCGTTCTCTGCCTTAGACGTGCGTTCAAGAGCAATCAGCGTGACCTGACACGTGACGGAGAGATGGGGCACCCTACTTGGCCACGCAAGCTGGGTGCCTGCACGAATCACGTGCTGCAGCTCAGAGGCAGTAGGCAGCTAGCAACGTCACTTGTTTGGAGACGACGTGATTGTTTCCAACTCACAGGTTGTTATTCTGGACTTTGGAGGAGGTGGACTTGTTGCCAGCAGTTGAAACCATCCGTCTTGGATCAAAATGCCGAATGGTCCTGCCCATGAAGCTCAGGAAGGCCCTCGGCGTCTCTGAGGGAAGCGAGCTGCTGGCGTTGCTTCTGGGCAACACAGTAGTACTCGTGCCCAAGCCAACCAGCTATGCTGATCGGCTTCTGGGGCTTTATGGCGACATCTGGGCACGTACCAACCCTGAGGGTTACCTGGCAGAGGAGAGAAATTCTTGGGAAGACTGAAAGAACTGGCGTGTTCCGCAGGAATCGTGGCCATTGACGCCAGCTGCCTTATCTACTACCTTGAGGGAAGCGAGTTTGCACGTGAGCTGAGGAATGAAGTTTTCCAACCGCTGGAGCAGGGCGCGTTCCACGCTGTCGTATCCACACTCGGCTAGCAGAACTACTAGTCCTCCCGAAATGTCTTGGCAAAGAGGATGCCTGCAACAAGTACGTAGCTCTCCTGTGCTCTTACCCCAACATAGAAGTGGTTCCCTTGAGTGTAGAGATCGCAGTGCGCTGCGCACATATCCGTGCAAAATACCTAGCGTCCGGACCCCTGACGCAATCCACCTTGCCACAGCGGCAGAAAAGAACGCTAGGCTCTGTCTCACGAACGACTCCAGGCTGCCCCAGAAGGTAGAAGGAGTCGAAGTCGCCGTGTTAAGCAAGATCCTATCCATTTGACGATCGCCCGCCCCGCGCAGTTCTCCTGGATCACTTACGCCTGACTTAGCCGTTTTTCTGGGTGATATAGAGCCATGCCCTGGATTATTTCCGAGCTTTAAGCCTACTGTTCTTGCCTGCTGCAGCTGCCCGGGGCTCTGGCAACACCCTGGGGTGGTGATAAAGAGCAGGCGCATAAGCTCGGTGACTTCCCCCTCCTCGTATGCGCCTGAAGGCAGGGGCCCGAGGGACGGAAAAACGCCGGGAATCAGCCCTGCAGTCAAAGGCCCGAACCGTTGAGATGTAGACCTCGCTGTCAGGCTGGCCGGACGGTAAAGGCGGTAGCCGTCGGCGATGAAGGTCTTCAGCCTGAGCCTGTACATCGAGTACCTGGGTAGAAAGCTAAGGTTGTTTAGCATTATATAAGGGAAGTTGACCTCCTGTACTAAGCAACCGCGTTCACCGCTATGAACCAGCCTTGCGGCAAGTGAGGTGAGACTTCATTATCTGTGGCGGTCGTCGAATACAGCATGAGGTTGACATGGAGCGAGACCGGCGGTGCGGCATTTGAGCATACCCACGGTGGCAGGCCGTGTGGGAAAGCGCGCTTGGAGGCCGGAACTGCGGAGTGGACTGCATCAACGTGAGGACTCAGTGAACTGCCGATGCTAACACTCCCTTGGGTCTACTCGGTTTCATGAAGATTCGACATGAATCGAGCTTTCCCACGCGAGTAATGTGCCAAAAACGTGTCAGGAGCCAATTTGCAAAAGGGTGCTTGTCGGTGGAGCGAGACGGGCTACATTCTGTGGATCGGCAGCAGAAAGCTTCGGTGATGCCAGCGTGGAGCTCTGGTGGATTTGCTGCAATTGGTCCCTGAGGACGGAGGAGGACATTGACGGGAGGGTTATGCGATGTGAGACATACCTGTGCTTTACAGCAATGTTGTTGCTGTTGAAACAGGTCCGTTTGACATCTTGCTGAGGTTCGGGTTGAAAGGAGATCGTCGGAGTTCAGCACCTTCACCGGAGGAGATGAGACTTGGAAAGCATTGTGTTCTCCACCCACGATTGCCTTGGTAGGTGGATCGTACTGACGGAAGAAGTATGGACTCATATCAGGAGAGACATCCTGAAGTAGCCTTGTCGGCAATTCGAAGTACGCTTGAAAGCCCAAAGTCTCAAATACTTCCAAGTTCCAAGGTGGCCACGAGTGAAGTATACTTCAATTACGGGGCGGATACTAGGCTGAAGTATAGTCACTTGTATTGCAAGGTAGTCGTTGATTGCTCCGGGGTTCCATTAAAAGTCGTCACAGCAATGTATCAACGAGGCTTTCGGGGAGCTAGACTAGACGGGGGAAGGGAACATGGATATGGCAACTGATAAAGTCGTGGATGTATACTACGACAAACAGGCTGACGTGCTGTACATTAGCGTCGGCGAGCCTGTGCCTTCCGTCAGCGTTGAGGATGACGAAGTAGAAGGGCTGCATTTGCGTTATTCGATTGATAGTGAGGAGCTTTCCGGGGCTACAATTGTCTGGTATTCACACCAAGACAAAGCGCAGATTCGAAAGAGGCTGCCGTTCGAAGTGTGTCTCCCTTAGCTAGAGCCTGCTTCAGGGAAGGCGTCCAGCGCCGATTTCAGCCCGCTGAGTCGGGAGCCGCTACTGAACTCTAACTCAATTCAATTGGGTACTGGCCTCATACAGCCCGTCTGACTTTTGCGGCTTTTGACTGCTCTTGCTGGGCAGCTGTGCTCCTCACCTGCCCAAATCAACTGTAGAGGTGCTCAAAGCTACTGTCCTGCTTGGGGTGTACTCAACATCTTAACTTCACCCGACTTACGCACTCTGACAATTGTTTCAGGCCGTTTTCGGCCTTTTTTGGAACCCGGAAGCCTTGAGAATTCTGGTGGCCATCTCGAGAATGTCCAAGTCAGTGACAACTAGGGGAGTGGTGGGGCATTGCGATGGGCTTTGTGATGTGTCATGGAGCGCGGGCTCGCTTCGGAGGCAGCGAGGAAAGCGACGTTTGCTAACGCCTCTGGCTTCGAGAAGGCTTACCTGTAGCTATGCTGGACGAGCAGGATCCAAGCATTGACTTGATTGGTATCGCGCAAAATGCCTGCTGCAGACAAGCGGGGGAATCAGTTCATAGCTACGGCGAAAAGGCCATTAATCGCCAAGGCTCCAACGGCCGTACGGTGCTCTCGTTGAAACCTGTACCCCGTGGCGTTAGGGGCGGTCGCGAACCCTTCGTCAGCCACGTTCTGCGCGCATCTCTTGAAAGTCACTCCGCCCAAAACCGACGGACTATCTCCACGGAATCAGCGTCGAGGTATGGGATTACCTCTCCTGTCTCCCTAACCATCCAGACATTCTCGCTATGAGAGAGCTCGCTCAGTTGAGTTGCAGTGAGAGCACCAAAGCGGTCCACCAGTTTGCCCAGCACTTCCAGCTCGGTCTGGGAGAGTTCCGCCAGGTCTGGCACTGTGGTTGGCACGATGATATCGCCTGACCATTCTTCGGAGTCCTTGGGCACCAGTGCGACGTAGCCGGACTCCTCCAACAGCGAGAGCAACAGGTGGAACTTGTCGGGCATCGGCCCGTAGGGGAGGCGTCTGTAGGCCAGGCCCGTCAGTGACGCGCGGTACTTGGCAAAGTGGGCAAAGTCGGCAATCCAGAGCAGCTTGGCCAGCTTGGTTTTGAATAGGGTTGGCACCCTTTGGGCCAGCCACAGAACGATGGTTGCCACGTGATGAAGATCAAAGCGCCGAAAACCGTGCAAAGCCGGGTCTACGCCGTACGAGGCGGCCTGGGTCCTCTCAAATGCGGTGATAAGCGCGCTCTCGGTAGAGGCAGTGGCTTGGGCTGTGATTTTGGCTCGGAGGCTTTCCCACTCCTTGGGTGAAAACCTGCACTTGTTTTCTTCGAGCTTCTCGAGGAGAAAGAGGGGGTCTTGGCCTACTTTTCTGAGTAATGCGTCGTGTGCAGCGTCCTGAAGCGCTCCCTTTTCATAGCGGTGAATTGTAACCACGCTCCAGTTGAGCGCTCGGGCAAGCGCCCGCTGGGAAAAGCCGTAGCGTTCGCGGATAGCCCGAATTGCCTCGGGAGTGAGGAAGCCACGTTTAGCCCTGTAGATATAGTAGGCTGTCTTGAGGTTTTGCTCCTCGGCTTGCATATCGAAGAGCTCAGTGCCACATACCGTGCATCGGGCTATCTTTGCTTGTATTTGGATTGGCTCTTCGCGAACCAGAAGCGTTTGCGCCCTGGTTTCATATTGTACTGGGCGTTCTGAGATGCAGTTGGGGCAGAACAATGAGTTGGCCACCTCAAACGCCTCCTTTGCCTTGGGAAAAGGGATAGTGGAGCTCCCAGGAGGCACTTTCCCGTTTGTTATGGTTAGCTTTATGTAGAGTCTTATTCCGCAGAAAGACGGGCCAAACACCCACCATTTGAGTTGCCTGCCTTTGTCATCTGGCACGGAACTTGACAATAGTCCCGTAGGGTTAGACTTCTCAGCACGGAAGGTACCTCGCTAGGGAGCATGCCGAGGGAGGCGAGGGCACTGGTGTTCTTGTCTCTGTCAACGAAGACGAGGTTATCGTCCTGTGCCAGTGCAAGTTTGAGCTCCAACAACAACTGTCTGATCTCTTGTTCAGAAGGCAGAGCCACCCTCCGGCGGTGTTATCAATTGATAGCATCGGCATAACCCGTTGGGACAGGAAATGCAATTCTGAAATGTTGGAGCTTGAGGAGCGCAGGTGACGGGAATTTGGATCGTACGTTTGGCAGAGCGGGCGCTTGGCTGGAGTGCGTGCCGGTTGACGGCGAGAAGACTGCTTGAGGGGCTGGTACAGGCTTTGAGGTAGAAACGAAAAAGTGTGATGCGTAGTTTCGGCGCAAAGTGCCTCAGAGGCCGGCAACTTTGTGAAGTGGCAGCATGCCGGCGGGTTGGTTAGGTATGCCAAAGGGCTGCGTGCAGAAGGTCCTGAGGAAGGTGGCGCGGGTTTGCAGGCGTGCTTCGGTTGATAAGTTTCGGGAATCTGGTAAAATTACTCTGAGTTGAAGCGGGCAGGGCGCGGGCCCTGGTTGCACCGGTTGGGAGTGGTGCAGAGTGAACGAAGAAGTGAGGAGGGCTGCGGAACAGGTGGCAGCCAACGGAGGGTCGGCTGCGGACATGGTATACGCAGCCCTTAAGGTAAATGGAAGCCCCATGAAGGTAAAGGACTTAATTGACCTGGTGGTTTCCATAAAGCTTGGGGATGGCGCTTCCGATGGGGGCTCTGGGAAGGTTGACGCTCAGCAGAAGGCCAGGCTTGCGGCAAGGGTGCACACCGAGATCAACCTGGACTTGAGGTTCGTGTACGCTGAGAAGGGCATGTGGGGACTGCGCGAGTGGGTCAAGCCACAGCCGGTCAAGAGGGTGATCACGGTGACGCCCCGCAGCAGTTCTGGTTTGGAGAGCTGGCTGAAGAGCATTACGGGCGAGGAGGACGAGGAGGAAAAGCAGGCCGAAGACGATTGGGCACCAGCGTGATGAGGCGTGAGGACCAAATGCCAGGGGGGAAAGCACATGGTGATCAAGTGGCTGGGACACGCGTGTTTCCTGATCACGTCGGAGGCGGGAACCAGGATCATCACGGACCCCTTTGATGAGACTGTTGGCTATGTGGTGCCGTCTCAGGAAGCGGACATCGTGACGGTAAGCCATGACCATTTCGACCACAACGCTGTGAAGTTCGTGAAGGGAAGCCCGGTGGTGGTTCGGAGTCCTGGCGAGCACCGGGTTAAGGGAGCCAAGGGCGAGGAGATCGAGATCACGGGTCTAGCTTGCTGGCACGATGAGGTGCGTGGGGCCAAGCGGGGGCCAAACGTGGTGTTCAAGCTCAAGATGGACGGGCTTAGCGTGGTGCACATGGGGGACATCGGCCACGTGCTGGGTTCGGACACGGTGAAGGCCATTGGTCAGGTGGACGTGCTACTGGTGCCTGTGGGCGGCACCTACACGGTGGACGCAGAGGGCGCAGCAGCCATCGTGGGGGAGCTCAAGCCCAAAGTGGTCATACCCATGCACTACAAGACCCCGGTTATGAACTTCCCAATCACTACGGCAGAGCCGTTCCTCAAGAAGATGTCCAACGTGAAGAAGCCGGGCGGGACGTTAGTGCAGATCACGCAGGAGTCCCTAAAGGAGCTGCTGAAAGACACGAAGCAGGGTCAAGAAGGAAGACAAGGTCCAGTGGTGATAATGCTGGACTATGAGTAAAGGGTGGAGGAACTTGACGAAGTTTGTGTTTGTGACAGGCGGGGTGGTGTCCGGTCTCGGGAAGGGCATCACCGCCGCTTCTTTAGGGAGGCTTTTGAAGGCAAGGGGATACTCTGTCAGCGTGCTGAAGTTCGATCCCTACGTGAACGTGGATGCGGGTACTATGAGCCCCCTCCAGCACGGGGAGGTGTTCGTCACAGACGACGGGGCGGAGACAGACCTTGACCTGGGTCACTACGAGAGGTTCATAGACGTGAGCCTCACCAAGCTGAGCAATGTGACCACGGGCAAGATTTACAACTCGGTAATCCAAAAGGAAAGGAAGGGCGAGTTCCTCGGCGCCACGGTTCAGGTAATTCCCCACATCACCAACGAGATCAAGGAGAGGATCATGCGGGTGGCCCGGGAGTCAGGTGCCGACGTGGTGATCACCGAAGTGGGTGGCACTGTGGGCGACATCGAGAGCCTGCCTTTCCTGGAGGCTATCAGGCAGTTCAAGAACGACGTGGGCAAGGAAGATGTAATCTACGTGCACGTGACCCTTGTGCCGTACCTGCACTCGTCTGGTGAACAGAAGACCAAGCCCACACAGCACAGTGTGAGGGAGCTGCGCAGCATTGGTATACAGCCCGACATCATTGTGTGCAGGTCGGAGAGGCCCCTGTCCCGGGAGATGAGGGAGAAGATTGCGCTATTCTGCGACGTGGAGCCCGAGGCTGTGATCCAGAACGTGGATGCTTCCACTATATATGAGGTGCCGCTGATGCTGGAGCAGGAGGGGCTGGGAAAGATCGCCACGAGGAAGCTTGGCCTGGAGGAGCGGGAGCCGGACCTTGCCGAGTGGGAGGAGCTTGTGCGCAGGGTGAAGAACCCCTCCCGCAAGTGCGTTGTGGCGCTGGTGGGCAAGTACGTGGGGCTACACGATGCCTACCTGAGCGTGGTGGAGGCGCTGTGCCACGCGGGGATCGCCAACGATGCCAAGGTGGAGATCAGGTGGATTCATTCTGTGGATCTTGAGAAGGAAGACCCCGAGGAGAAATTGGCCGACGCAGATGGGGTCCTGGTGCCCGGGGCGTTCGGGTACCGGGGAGTGGAGGGCATGATCAAGGCGGTCACCTACGCGCGCACCCACGGGATACCTTACTTTGGACTGTGCATGGGAATGCAGTGCGCGGTGATCGAGTTTGCCAGAAACGTGCTTGGGCTAAAAGGAGCCAACAGCACTGAGTTTGAAGATACGCCCCACCCGGTGATCGACCTGATGCCGGAGCAGAAGGATATAGAGAACATGGGTGGTACCATGAGGCTGGGGCTCTACCCGTGCAAGCTGACTCCGGGTTCCCTGGCCCACGTTGCGTACGGGCAGGACATGGTGCACGAGCGGCACAGGCACAGGTTCGAGTTCAACAATGCTTACAGGGAAATGTTCAGCCAGGCGGGTCTTGTGCCCACCGGGATATGGCCCGCGGGGGAGCTGGTGGAGATCGTTGAGCTCAAAGGGCACTCCTGGTTTGTTGGGGTGCAGTTCCATCCTGAGTTCAAGTCCAGGCCGAACAGGCCACACCCGCTTTTCAGGGATTTCATTAGGGCCGTGCTGGAGTACCGGCATGCGGTCGGGAGGGAGTAGGGTTGGTTAAGATCACTGACACCACGCTGAGGGACGCACACCAGTCGTTACTGGCCACCAGGATGAAGACCGAGGACATGCTGCCTATCGCCGAGAAGATGGACGCGGTTGGGTACTACTCCCTGGAGGTGTGGGGCGGCGCTACCTTTGACACGTGCATGAGGTTCTTAAACGAGGACCCCTGGGAAAGGCTGAGGAAGCTGCGGAAGGCCTTCAAGAAGACCAAGCTTCAGATGCTGCTGCGGGGCCAGAACCTGGTGGGCTACAAGCACTACCCTGATGACGTGGTGGAGGAGTTCGTAAAGCGGGCAGTGGGCAACGGCATAGACATAATGAGGATATTCGACGCCCTCAACGACGTACGCAACATGGAAAAGGCAATGGCTGTTGCCAAGCGCGAGGGGGCCCACGTGCAGGCTACCGTTTGCTATACCATCAGTCCCGTACATAACGTGGACTACTTCGTCAACATGGCCAAGACCTTGGCTTCCATGGGGGCCGACTCCATCTGCATTAAGGACATGGCAGGGATACTTTACCCCAAGGATGCCTACGAGCTCACGCGGAGGCTCAAGCAGGAAGTTGGGCTTCCGGTGCAGATACACTGCCACTACGTGAGCGGCATGGCCTCCATGAGCTACCTCAAGGCGATTGAGGCGGGTGCGGACGTGGTAGACTGCGCGGCCTCATCCATGGCGCTGAGCACCTCGCAGCCGCCAACCGAGTCGATTGTGGCAGCGCTCCAGGGCACGCCGTACGATACGGGCCTGGACCTGAACCTGCTGTCGGAGATCTCCGAGTACTTCGCGGAGGTGCGCAAGAAGTACGCTGCGTTTGATGTTGCGCCCAAAACCGTTGATACCAACGTGCTTCGCTACCAGATACCCGGCGGCATGATGTCCAACTTTATTGCCCAGCTCAAGCAGCAGAACGCCCTCCACAGGCTGAAGGAAGTGCTGGACGAGGTGCCCCGGGTGAGGGAGGACTTCGGCTACCCGCCGCTTGTGACGCCCACGAGCCAGATAGTGGGCACCCAGGCGGTGCTCAACGTACTCGCGGGGCGCTACAAGATGGTCACTGCGGAGTCTAGGGCGTACATGAAGGGGCTCTACGGGCAGCCTCCTGCGCCAGTGAACGAGGAAGTGCGCAGGATGATCATAGGAGACGAGGAGCCAATCACCGGGCGGCCTGCGGATTACCTGGAGCCTGGGCTGGAGCAAGGAAAGAAGGGAATTGCTGGCTACATGGAGAATGTAGAAGATGTGCTGTCGTATATCCTGTTTCCACAGGTGGCTCTAAAGTTCTTGCAAGAGCGTTTGGCTGCAAGAACGCAAGTAGATTTTGGGATTGTGGAACAAACCGAAATGACAGGTAGCCGAGGGATATATCCCGTTTGATGACTGCTGGGACATATTGTGGGTGTGCCAGGCTAAAATTCCAAGTTATGGGAGTAACCGTACGCATTTCTAGCCTCAATTTTTGTGTGTTACAAGTTGGTGAACTGAATTGCTGGTAGCATTGGCAAATGCTATAATCCCACATGCTAGGATTTGCTACATCGGTGGGAGGAGGGGGGTATCAGGGGGAGTAATACGTGTACTTGGGTTACCCAACAGCGCAAGAAATCACTTTAACAAAGGAGGATGAAAAAAGCATGAGAAAGCTGCTGACGCTGGTTATTGTGGCGGCAATGGTTGTGGGTTGCTTTAGCAGCCTTGCTCTAGCGGCGATTGTCGGCTACTCCACAGCCACTTCAAAGGTGACAGTGTCATCCACTACGACCACTGCAGGAAAGGCTGTAACATTGAAAGTTAGGCTCCGCGATGATTCGGGCAACAATGTCAAACTGAACAACGGCGATAAGGTTGTGTTCTTTATCAAGACCGACAAGGATGTGCTAAGTGTTTCGCCCGTCGCGTTTGCTTCCAACTGCCAAGGTACCGCCTTGGAAGCTGGCGATGGGTCTCTTGGGACCTTTGCAGCGGCTGAAGACCTGTGGGGTTATGCATTTAAAGTAGAGTACGCTTATTCTGGCTCTGGGCAACTTGAGATAAACGATTACTTGCAAGTGCAGGTTACAAGCAATGTGGCTACTACAGCTGCAATGGATGTCTTCAAAGGGGCGAAGGTAGAGGACAGTACAGTAACTGATTTCGTTGGAAGGATTGGGACTGTCACAGTAGAGTGGAAGAGCTCTGGAGTTAGCGAGGTGTCAGTGGCAACTGACGCGACAAGTGCAGCTGCTGACGGAACTGCTTTGATAAAGGTAACAACGTCGGTCAAGGCTGGCAACTTGCCGATTGAAGGCCAGGCTGTGCGGTTCAGCGCGAAGAAAAAGGTAAGCGACCAGTGGTATGACACAAGCGACTTGCAATTCACGTTGACCAGCGGTTTGACCGACGAAGATGGCGAAGTAACCACGTATGTGAAGACTACTGCAGCTGGAACCTACAAAGTAATTGCAAAGGCTGGGAGCGAGACTGGCGAGTCTGCCGAGCTGAACTTCACCAGTGGAAAAACGAGCAAGATCGTAGCGGATGAAGCTTCTAAAGTAGTAGCCACTCAGTTCGAGGCTGACTGCGAGCCCCAGGTGAAGTTCACGTTCTATGATTCGAAGGGCAACAAGATTGATCTCAGGAACCTAACTGGTGACGTCATTAAGGTTGAGCTTGATGGCCCTGAGGGTGTAGCAATCAGTCCGGCTGAGAATACTAATGGATACAGCATGGATAATAGTAGCGATAAGGACACGCTGTTGGGCAAGAGTGGCAACGACTACAACAACTATGATCCTGACAACAAGCAATTGATTGTGAAGCTGGGTGCAGGAGCCACTGAGATTGAAGAGGGCACATACACGATTACAGTCAGCATAAAGGGCAAGGATATCAAGGCGGTAGCGACTGTTAAGGCTGTGGAGCAGGGAGACGTGACCTCGGTTGTCATCGAGGAAGCTGATGATGTGGTAGTCTTGCCGTCCAGCGAGAATGGGGAGATTACCAGCGCGGCAACCCTCGAGGTATACAAGGTAGACGCTGTTGGCGTAAAGGCTCGGGACGATGTGGATAACTACTACTGGGCGGTGAGCGATGGAAGCAAGGTCTATTTGACCAAGGACTCTGCGAACAACCAAGTTGTTGTAAATGTGAAGCAGGATCCGTCTGCAGGCGAAGTGACTGTCACGGCGGTCAATATCGACGATGGTAGCCTGTCGGCCAGCTACAAGTTCTATGTGACCAAGCCGCCTGTGGGTATGGATGTGAGCTTGAGCAAGTCTTCGGTGCTGGCTGGCGAAGCCCTTGACATTAACGCTCAGCTGAAGGATGTAGATGGCAACAAGGCGGCTCTGAAAGACGAGGATGTGTTCCTGAGGATTCAGGTCGCGCAGAAGCCGTCCGACGCAGTGGTGGGCGTTAGCTATGCGGACTCCGAAAGGAAGTTTGATCGGAACGGATTGGCGAAAGCGACGGTGACGTGCGACAAGTCTGGTACAGTTGTGTTGATGGTATATGCCGAACAGCAGAACGGTTGGACCTTCGCCAAGAGGGTTGAGTTCAAGGTTGGTGCGAAGGTTGCCTACGGTGCCAAGAATGTGGTCATGTTCATCGGTTCAACTGGGTACGTGAAGGACGGCGCTGCTGCGGTGATGGACGTGTCACCCGTGATCGTTGGTGGCAGGACTCTGGTGCCGGTCCGTGCGGTTGCTGAGTCCCTGGGGTTTGGAGCGGATTGGAGCCCGAAGGATGGCGTGCCTGTGACGGTTAGCCTAACCAGGCCGGACATCCAGATAACCATAACAATCGGGTCGCCCAGCATCACTGTGGTGAAGAACGGGGTCGCGACCACTGTGACCTCTGAGGTGCCTGCCCAGATTATGAGCGGCCGCACGATGCTGCCGTTCAGGGCGATCGCCGAGGCTTGTGGCGCAGTGGTTGATTGGGGTCCGAAGGATGCTGTGCCCACCTGGGTGTCCTTCACTCAGCAGTGAGCTGAGCTGAGAATCGTACAGGCCCCCGAGGAGATCGGGGGCCTGATCTATTTGTTGGGGCTGGGGAATAGGTAGGGTTTGAGGGGTTCGGTGAGGGATGGATGAGGTGGTAAGCGGGGCGTGTTATGGTTAG
>JBNARI010000012.1:0-54006 GCA_049718765.1 Bacillota bacterium
AAAGTTAGAAAGCAAGGAGCATTGCCCTGATGATTAGCCCTGCAATCACCCCCGTGAGGAATGAAAGGGCAAGTTCTCGCAAATCCTGCTTGGTGGGCAAAAACATGAGCTCACCCCCTTCGGAAGACAGCGTTGGCAATTTCCAGGCCCAGCTTTTCCGCTGCCAGCTTTCGATTGAGGCGAAGGAGATCGAATTCCCCCAGTGCCTGCAGCCTTGCCACCACCGTTGCTTCATCAATCACACAGAGGCGGAATCTGTCGGCTCCGACCCTGTCGCCACGCCTCACCACTGGCAGTTTCTCAAGAATCCCGATTGTGCAGAGGAAATTCAGGCTCCGGTTGGCCATTTCAGGCTTAACGGCAGCGTTTGCAGCAACGAAACGCTTACTCATCACCGTCTGCGTTTTCCCGTCCATGGCATCCTGGATGAAACACCAGATGCAAGTCGCCCAGACACGCTCAAAATCCTGCAAATCCTTGCGGCTGAAGAGTTCCAACCAATCTTTTGGGTGCGGAGCCTCTACCAATCTTTTAAAGGTTGGTTGAGTAAGCCATCCGGTTTTCAAAAGGATTTGCGTTGAATGGAGCAGAGCACTCAAAGTTTGGTTCACCGTTTCATTGCGATACCCGACCAGGAAGGCAAGTTCTTTCGCACACGCAGCTTGCTGCCTTCTGTCGAGTTTGCGGAGTTCTTCACCGGCTTTGAGTGCGGCATACAGCTCCGGCAGGGTGAAAAACTCCGACTCAAGGCCGTGCTTACTGGCGTGAAAATCATGGAAAGCGATTCTTTGGTTTGAATCACGAACAAACGTCACCGAGGGATGCTGTTCGTGGTGGACTGGGCAGATGAATGATTGGCCCAGCCTTTGTGCCGTGGCTGCTTTGCCAAAAAGTTCGAGCAGCTTCCAGGCTGTCTGCTCATCCTCGAAAACTTCAAGCCAGCCCTGCTCAAACATTGCTTCGGGAGCGTGATCGTGCTGTTTTTGCACCAGCTCTAACTTTGCCCTCGACCGCAAGTAATGCACGCTGATTAAGTTTGCTGATGTGCGAAACATCCCCGATGCCAAGCCTTCCAGCACGGCTTTTGTGTCGAGGGTTCGAGTGGGCCTTTCGATTGCGACAAACTCTTCGCACCGCCCCGTTTTGGGGTGCAGCGATCCAGGCCATTTCAGACACCTGGAGGTAGACGCACTCGATGGGAAAAATTCCTTCACACCCGCCGCCTCTGCAACCGCCCTGGCAAAAGCCGCCGCCCGCTGAGCTGGGATGGGGGAATCCGGGAAAAGCCAAACGTGGTAGCCCTTTTGACCGCTGGCCGAAACCAGGGGGCAGCAGCCTTTGGGAAGAGCTTTTAAAAGGCGTTTGACTGCATCCCAGCCCCCGGCATCAACATCCCAGGCCACAAAATGGGCCTTGCCTGAGACATCCAAAGGGCTGATTGCCACAGCTTGCCACGAACGCACGTTCGCAGTATGCTCAGGATAGCGGAGGGTTATCCAGTCTGCGACCTGACAATCAAAAACTGCAATTTGGTGGGGTATCCACCAAACATTTCGGGCCTCCAGCGGGGAGGCCCTGGGTTTGGTGTGCTCAGTTGCTGCAGGCGAGGGCAATGCTTCCACCCCCTGCCGGGTCAAGGCGGTGCCAGTATCGGAGTGGGAAATAAAATCTCAATCCAAACTTCCCGATCCTCCGGGGGACGGCTTTGGCCAGAAAGGCGGCAAAGTCAACCCTGTACGTGACCCCGGTGTCACATTCATGAAGTTCGATGGTCCTGCAGCCAAGGGTTTTCAGCTGCTCAACGGTTGTGGCGTCAATGCCATAGCTGTCCAGAACGATAAGTTTTTGCTTGGTTTGAACTGTCTTGCGGAAAACTTTGTCTGGGCCGAGAACGCCACAGAGGACACGCTTGCCCTGGTAGTTTACATAAAGCGGAATTCCTCGTGATTTTGCCATAGAAAGCCACTCCTTACGATGTGGGGGCCAGTTCTCGCCGGGCCCCCGATTTTTGTTTTAGGCGACTTGATTTCGCCAGCACCGGTAATCCGCAACCGGGTCGCCGGGATACCCCAGATCTACCAGCCCCCTTGCGACTTTGGGGCTGACACTGGTTAGGTGCCCAACTTCGAGTTTCCACAGCTCGTGGTAACTCAGCTGGAGTTTCCGGGCCAAATCCGCCAGCTTGAGGCCAGCGGATTGCCGCCACGAACGGATTGGGTTTTCTGCAGTTATCCCTCACACCCCCTTTTTGAAAGAATTGCCAGCCTTAGTTTCAGGCTGGCTCACCTTGCCCTGCGTGACGTGATTTCCAGCAAATCCCGCAGTGTCGTGTCATGGATTCCCTGAAAATATCTGCTCTGCAACTCCTGACACAGAAGAGCTTCCAAGGCCCGGCCCTTTCGCCGGTTTTCTCGCCGTCGCTTTTTGGCCTGCGGTGTCACCGCACCCCTCCCCCCCTTCGCCGCCACGGGCACAGCCGCCACGGGCACATCGGAGGTTTTCAAGCCCCTTGTCAAGGTCCCAGCTCTACGTTAACTTGGAAGCAGCAGAAGCTCAAGAGTTATGTGGCTGTGACAGCCTACTACGGTTGTTCTGGGGGCTGGGATTATGGCGAACGAAAAAAATCTGCATTCAAAGGCTGTGACAATCCTGTTTTCGCCAAGTGGCAAGGAAAAGGTTCGCACTGCAAAAGGGAAATTTCGTGGTGTGAATACTGGCCACTGCCTGGCCAGTATTCTTCAGGTGTGTTTTGCGTGGTATCGTGCTCGGGCAAGCGGGAAAAGCTCTGAAGAACCCGTGGCGGAACTTCTCACTTGGGAAGCCGGTGAGGGCAAAAAAGCACTTCCAATGCCCCTTGTGGCCTGTCAAGCGAAGGCCCCCATGCTGCTTTCGATCATGGAGGCATGGCTTAGCCGATTGGCCGTTTTGGAAAGCAAGGGCCGACTCAAAGGGAAAGTGGCCCGCAGCGTTCTTGCCAGTGAACTTGCCTGGGATGAGAGCCTTGAACATTCCGGCAATCCAGCTTGGGATGCAGTGAAAGCTGGTTGGGCCAGGTGCGGGGTGACACCATTTCCCCATTGGGGTTCCTGGTGGTGGGAAGTAACCGGGGAAGACGCTCTGGATGTTGCCGCTGCCGAAGTGGTCTTGATGATAATGCACAGGGTAAGCCTGCACTCCCGGCCCCGGGTGTGCCCTAAGTGCTATACGGTTTATTGGGCCAGAAAACGCCAGGGTAAGTGGGACGTAAGCTGTCCAAAATGTTCCCCGCACGCTACGCCAGAGGAGAAAGCCCTGCAAAAGTTCAGGGCCAGACTGAGGCAGGCCAAGAGGCCACGTTCGAAGAGGGGGCCAATCCTTACGGAAGCAGGTTATGCCTCGCTTTTGCGGGTGGCCCGGGAAAGAGGCGTTGCTGTGGCGGAAAAGCTCTACGCACTGGTGGTGGAGCACGGGGACATTCCTGGACCGGGATGGGAGGCTGTCCTTTCCGCCCTGCAGGCCAGCGGGATTAACGAAGCGGAAAAACGCTTCATGCAATTTGCAGGATTTTCAGCTCCTGCGTCGAACACAGAGAATGAATCCATTAAAGCTCCCTGCCCCCGGGAGAGGGAAAAGCAACCTTGAGCTGGGGATTTGTTGGGGGTGGAGCACGATGGGGACTTAGGATCCTGTGAGCTACCGCTCGTGAGGGTTCAAATCCCTCCGCCCGCACCAGTGCTTTCAAGAAGGGCGCTCGGTAAGACTGTAACCTCATGCCAAGAGTACCACTTCCCGCTCAGCAATTGCTCCCATCATCTCATGAGCTTGATGAACATGGACACCAGCTCTGGATCGAATTGCTTTCCTGCCCATCGTGACAGTTCGCCAAGAGCCTCTTCGTGGGTAAGCGGAGTTGGGCGATAAGGCTGACTGCTTATCATGGCATCATAGGCATCTGCAATGGCGAAGATCCTGCACTGGACCGGTATTTCTTCGCCCTTGAGGCCTGCAGGGTAGCCAGTACCGTCCCACCGCTCGTGGTGGTGCAATATGTACTTGGCGACGAAAGCCAGGTGTGGTGTTGCCCGGGCAATGCGATAGCCAATTTCTACGTGCCTTTGCACTTCAAGAAAATCCGCTTGAGACAGGGGCCCCGGCTTCAGAAACAAGCTATCGGGCAGGCCAGTCTTGCCAATATCGTGAGCCAGTGCCAGCACGGAAAGGCTGGCCTTGTATGAGTCGCCACGGGGATGGGTTTCAGCCATACGCATGCACAATTGCTTTAGCCTGCTCAATTGCTCTTCCCTTTCCAGGCTGCGACCAACGAGCGCTGACAGGAGCGCCCCGACGAGAGGTGAAGGTAAACCCTCGTCCGTTTCCTTGCACACGTACATGTTGCTGTCTGCTTGCCTAATTGCCTCAACCAGGAGTTTCTTTGGCCACTCCGCAACTGCGGCCCCCACGGCAACAGAAAGGGGCACTACCGTTGCATCTGCCGAACTGGAACTGTTGTGCTCTTTTATGGCGGTACGGATTCGGCGCAGGAGCTCCGGGAGGTGTTGAGCCGGTGTGTGGGGGAGCACAGCTGCAAATTCATCCCCGCCAATCCGCGCTACCAGGTCTTCCGAACGGAAACACGCGCGCAGGACGGAGGCAGCAGCTTTCAGGGTTTCGTCTCCAAGGTGATGCCCCATGGTGTCGTTGGTGTACTTTAAGTCGTTCACGTCTGCCATAATTACGGCAATGGGGTACTGGGTAGGATCGTCGTTCCACGCTTGCACCTTTTGCTCGAAAAAAGCTCTATTGTAAAGTCCAGTGAGGGAGTCGTGGGTGCTGAGAAACTCGAGCTTAGCCTCGGTAAGTTTGCGGTGGGTTACATCCATTACTGAGCCCAGCAAGCACGGGCGACCGTTGTACTCAGCCCGGCTGCCCAGCACCTCTACTATAATCGTGCTGCCGTCCCTGTGCAGGCCACGTACTGCGTAGTGGATTGTTTCTGTTTCTCCCTGGAGCTGGCGCCTCATATTGTCGCTAACAGTCGGTCTATCTTCCGGGTGAATGAGATCCAAGGGTTCAAGTTTGTTGACGATTTCTTCCGGTCGGTACCCAAACATGCTTGCGAACGCCGGATTGACGTAACGCAACAGCCCATCCT
This sequence comes from Bacillota bacterium, assembly GCA_049718765.1. Lineage (GTDB taxonomy): Bacteria > Bacillota > Sulfobacillia > DUMF01 > DUMF01 > JBNARI01. Next base: position 5,132 of record JBNARI010000012.1, read on the forward strand.
GTACCAAGTACACCCCAACCATTACGTTTTCTGCCAGGAGGCGGTACCTGAGCTCAGATTCCCTCAGCTGCTGTTCTAGGAGTTTGCGCTCTGTCACATCTGTAATCACGCCCAAAATGTGGGTCGCTCTCCCTGAAGCCTTCACCAAGGTTGCCGTTTCGTTTCCCCAGAAAGTGGTGCCATCACGCCTCTTGTACAGTATTTCGTAGTTGTGCACCGCGCCCTTCTCAAAAATGTGACTGAGGAACCTACGACGCTCCTCCGGGTCGGCGTAGAAATCGCTTGCCTTCAGCTTCAGGAGGTCCGCGCCGCTCAGCCTGAACATCTTGAGGAACGCTGGGTTTGCGTCCATGAAGCGACCTACAACGGTGCTCCTGTAGATGCCTACGTCGACGCTGTCCACCACTTCCCTGTATCTTGATTCCAGACTGTTTAGGGCACCTTCATATGACAAGCAAGAAAGGGTTGCGCTGTATATCCTGGGTGAAAGGCGCTCCAGCACCCTGATGAGCTCTTGGGAACTCCCCGCTTTCGGGAATGCCAGTTCCAGTATTACCAGCCCGCCGATGGGGAAAAGCAACACTTCGCTCACCTGAAGGGTGGTGCAGCTGCATACCTCACTGAACTTAGGATGGGATTGATCGAACACCACGGGCTGTCCTTGAGAAAGCACTTCCAGGAGGGTTTCCACGTTGGTAAGTCTGGGGCCAACCCGCGCTATTAGGGTGATGCCTGACTCTTGCTGGTATAGCCATGCTGCGGCGGACCTTGCTCGAGCGCCTCTAACCAGGGTTTCCACAAGTTGTTGCAACATCTTGCCTGTGTGGAAGCTTTGCCCGATGGACAGGGCAATTTCGTAAGATAGAGACAGCGCAGCCACCGCCTTGACAAGCTCAGCATTGACCACCTCAGCAAACCCCCACTACAGCTGTCTTGTTATGGAACTCCAAGTAGTACCCATCCGCGCAAGCCACTTCGCCGACTGTGAGGAATCCGAAGCTTTGCACCCCAGCAGGTAGTGTGTGCTCTACTGCGCCCAGCTCGTCCAGCATATGTTCTTCCGTGCACACTACCCGCGATACGCAGTCCATCACAAGCGCAAACCTCGGCTTGGCCTGGGAGCGCCTAACGTAGTTATGGCAGGCCGCCTTGGTTGCCTCGGTAGCTGCTAGAACCAACTTTTCTGGCTCTCCCTTCATGAGCAGGAGTACCGAGTTTTCTGGCACTTCACCTACGACCAAAATGGAGCCGTCTTGCTCCACTCGTATGGGATCTCTGATAACGATGCTTCCGTCCAGCCGTGCCATGCCGAAGGGAAACCTCCTGGAAACGCTCCAGAAGTTGAGGGCGTCCAATGGTTGAGGACAGCACTGCCCGATTGCTCCCGTGTATACCTCAAACGCAGGCTTCCAGTTGAGCTCCCTGAGCCAAGGCCCTTCGGTGCTTGTGGCTACGTACGGCCCCAGGAAAGCTTCCCAACCATGTCCGATTCCCACGCCCACTGGGGCTGACGATACAGCAATGACAGCGCCGCCACAGAAAACCCCCTGACTGCTGAAGAGACAAGGCGTTTTTCTATGGCCTAGCCTTCCAGCGCCGCCTCCAATAAAAGAGGTGGGAGCGGTTGTAGAAGCAAACAGTGTGTGTAAAAACGATGAAATGGAAGTGGCCATTCCGTCAAGGAGAATTACTGCCGTACCCTGAAGCTCGAGCTGCGGAGGCTTCTCCAAGTTCGGCACCGTGATCACGCGCACTGGAGCTCTCAAACTGGCCACCACTATGCCAGAGCTGGAACACTTCCCGCCAAATATCACGCCGGGGAAGATGCCGCCGAACACTTCTGCTTCAGACTTGGTGGCTGCCGCGCACAGCTCATCCAAATCCACGGGCGCCTTCTCCCCAACGAGCACCATCAGGGCTTGTTGCGTACCCCGAAAGCGCTCAAAGAGTTGCTCCAAGTCCACAGGTACCTTGGCCACGTACATTACCTGTTCAAACAAGGCGCTCACCTGTTACCTTCAAGCTTTGAGGACTTGGGAAAGCTAGCCAGTAATGAATTCGACACTACCAATATATAGCACGAAACGCTGATGACCTCAATCCGAGTAAACAACTCTAACAACTTCGTCCCACGTGGTGACGCCATCTTTCACTTTCTGCTCGCCGTCTTCCCTCAGGGTGGTCATCCCCTCGGCAACGGCCGCTTGCCTGATCTTGTCAGCGGGTGCCTTTTCCAGGGCCAGACGACGCAGCTGATCTGTGACCTCCATGAGCTCGAACAGCCCTATCCTGCCTCGGTACCCGGTGTTACCGCAGATGGTACAAGGGCTTGAAGGGTTGGGCTGTGCCTTGCACTGGGGGCACACGCGTCTCACAAGCCTCTGGGCTAGCACAGCGTTGACTGCGGAGGCAACTAGGAACGGCTCTATGCCCATTTCCATGAGCCGGACGAGTGCGGAAGGAGCGTCGTTAGTGTGGACAGTGGCAAACACCAGGTGCCCCGTGAGGGCAGCGCGGATTGCAATGTCTGCTGTTTCCCTGTCCCGGATTTCTCCCACCATGATGATATCTGGGTCTTGCCGAAGAATGGACCTGAGCACTTTGGGAAAGTCCAGGCCTGCCTTCTCGTGAACCTGTATTTGGTTTACACCCTCGATCTCGTACTCAACTGGATCCTCCACAGTCATTATGTTTACCCGAGGAGAGTTCAGCTCCTTGAGCGTGGCCATAAGGGTTGTGGTCTTTCCGCTGCCAGTTGGACCAGTGATGAGGATCATTCCAGTAGGCCTAGCAATCAGTTTCTTGTAACGCTCGAGCACTTGGGGAGTAAAGCCCAGCTGGGTCAAACTCAGGAGGGTTCCCGTTTTCTGGAGGATCCTTATTGCAATCCTTTCGCCGTAAATCGTGGGCACACTGGAGACTCTCAGGTCAACCTCGCCATTTGCGGTCTTGAACAGAGCCCTGCCGTCCTGGGGCAGGCGCTTCACGGATATGTCCATTCCGCTCATTATCTTCACCCTTGAAACCAAGGGTGCCAACCATGACATCGGTATGACTGTGGCTTCTCGCAACAGGCCGTCTATCCTATACCTCACCGAAATTCGGTTGGCCTGGGGCTCAATGTGAACGTCGCTTGCCCGCTTGGACACAGCGTCCTCTATGATGGAGTTGATCAGATTGACTACCGGAGAGGTTTCTGGCGCAGCCCCTGCTTGGTCTGGCCTTTCGGGAACAGGTGGAGGGGCAGCGGGAGCTTTGGCATATGCCAGGTCCATCAAGGTGCTCAACTGCTCTTCGGTCACCACTATTGCCTCGGCGCTCATGCCGGTGAGCATGGACACTTGGTCCACCGCAAGCAAGTTTGTAGGATCGTCTATGGCAACCACCAGCTTGTTGCCCTTAAGGTCCACTGGCACCACTCTGAGACGCCGTGCCACCCTTTCGGGCACCAGCTCCACCGCCTTGGGATTAACCTTCACGCTGCTGTCGCCTGCGTAGGTGAGCCCCAGCTGCTTTGCCAGGCTTGAGGCCACTTCGTTCTTGGTAGCGTACCCCAAAGCAACCACGGCTTCGCCTATCTTGATGTTCTTTTCCCTCGCCAGCTCCAGAGCCTGGTCACGCTGTGCAGGGGTTATGAGTCCAGCATTTACCATCAGGTCCCCGAGACGTTCCCGAAATCTGCTCAAAGCGCGTGCCCCCTGTACTGTGATTTACTCGGTAGCATAAGTCCTGCTAGGACTTATGAAGGCTGTCTTTTTATGCCACTTGGCCCTGTACATGTTGGCGTCGCTCTCCCTGAGGGCGTCTTCCCACTTCCTGGTGCCTGGCTTCCAGCTAGCAAATCCCATGCTCACTGAAACGGGAGCTTTGCCCCATTTCCTTCGTCTCTCGCTCAGAGCGGCGATTTCCCGTTCGATCCTTTGCATTATCCCAGCTGCGTACTGCTGGTCTGTCTCAGGCAAGAGCACCAGGAACTCATCCCCACCATACCTGAAAAGGATATCGCTTTGGCGCGTACACGCCAAAAGGTGTTTTGCCACGTCCCGAAGGACTTCGTCTCCTTCCATGTGAGAAAACTCGTCGTTTATCCTCTTGAAATCGTCGATGTCAATCATCAGGAAACCAAGGGGGTGACCGTACCGTCTTGCCCTGGCCACTTCCTCCCTGATCCGCTCGTTGAAGTAAGTGCGGTTGTATACGCCAGTGAGACTATCAGTGATTGCCAGTTTCTTGAGCTGCTCATGCAGCTGCTTTAGTTCACTTATATTCACGAAGATGCCCAGCACTTTGGGATCAGGGTTAGCTGGTTCAGCCATTTCAGTGAAGGTGGCACGCACCGGTCTGCTCGAACCCGTGCTGGTCTTGATCTTCAATTCAACGGAGGAAGCCCGGATCCTGCCGTCGGGCTCAATTTGGTCTGTGAGTTTGTGGAGGTCGCCTGGGTCCACGAGCTGCTTAAGGTCCTTGCCCACAAGGGTTTCCTCGTTACATTCCACCAGGTGGCAGAAGGCAGGGTTTGCGTATTCAATGGTTAAAGAAGAGCTGGCGAGCACCACACCTTCTCCCAGGGTATCTACCAGAGTGCGATAGTGGTGTTGCGAGGCGTGAAGCGCTTGGGCCGTGTTCATGTTGTGGATGGTGTACGCAAGAGCGCTGCCCAGCATCTCCAACAGGTAAATCTCCTGCCTGCCGAAAGCCTTGGCGCCTGGGGAAACCACGCATAGCACTCCCTTGACGTTGCCCCCATGCATCAGGGGAACAGCTGCGCAAGTTGAGGGTGCTTGGTCTCCACCCAAGGTCATGGTCACTGTACGTTTTTGGGCCATGGCAGTTTGTACCAACTCCGTGTCGGCCTTGGGCCACTCTGGTGGCTGATCTCCAGAGCAGGAAACCACTCTGAGTTTCTTGCCTTCGCCCTCCAACAAGCCAAGCCAGGTAAAGGTGTAACCCCTGGCGGAGCCAAGTGTTGCGCACCCCTTGTCCAAGAGGTGCTGGCTGTCCTCCTGAGTCAACAGGCAATGCATGACCGTGAGCACACAACGCTGTAAACTCTCTAGCTCCTGAGCACGTTGTTTGGCCTGGCGCTCTTCTGTGACGTCAGTGACGACGATCAGTCCTCCAATGATCGTGTTGTTAGAGAGTAAAGGGATGCTTTGGGCATGCAAGTAGCGCGTGCTTTGTCCTCCTGGCGCAACAAGCACCTCGGAGAATCCCAAAGAGAGGCCTATGTCTTGCCCCAGCTGTTCAAGACCAGGTATTTCCCGGATGTGAGTTCCGATGGTTGGGGACTCTTTACTTTCCGGGAGGCCGAGCATCTTTCTCATGGCGGCGTTTAGGTAAATCAGCTGCAACTCCTGGTCCGCTAGCATGATACCAACGGGTAGTGCATCCAGCACCAGGGAAAGAGACAATCCCTCCAGAGGTGCGCTCACGGGCATCACGCTCTCTTTTCATGAATCGTGTCAATCGTCTACATCACGTGTAATTGTACTATACTATAAGTCTGAACACCTTCAACAGGCTTGTTCGTGGAAGGCTAGGGTTGCTTGTGGTATAATTTCTCAAGTTCGAGGCGTGGGGGAGGATTCACTTCACATGAAGATAGATGCGACAAAGCAACCGGGATGTAAGGCGTCCATAGACGTTGAGATAGAGCCCGAGAAGTTCGAAGAGGCCCTCAACAAGGTCTATGTGGACCTTAACCGGCGCACTGCGGTGCCGGGGTTCAGGATTGGCAAAACGCCAAAGGAAATCCTGTTCAGGCATTTGGGACAGGAGACTGTGTACTCTGAGGCCACAAAGGTGCTATTGAGGGAGAACCTGGACCAGGCGATAAAGGAGTCGGGTTTGAACGTTTGGGGCACTCCTGAGGTGGAAGTGTTGGAAGTGGGCAACGGCAAGCCTTTCCGCTTCCGGGTTGCTGTGGAGCTTCAACCCGAGGTAAGCCTGGGGGATTACAGGACCATTGCTGTGGCTGGGGAAGAAGTGTCAGTGTCTGAAGAGGAAGTCAAGCAGCAGCTTGAGTTGCTCCAGGAAGTTCAAAGCGAACTGGTGTCTGTGGAAAACCTGCCCCTGAAGGAAGGGCTTTTCGCTGTGCTGGACGTGGAGGGTCAGATCCAGGGCGAAGAGGGTCAAGGCGTTTCGTGGGAGAACGTCAGTCTGAGGGTAGGTAACGAAACGTTCTTACCGGGTTTGGATGGAAAGATACTCGGGATGGTCAAAGGAGAAGAGCGCCAAATCGAGATTCAAGTTTCCGATGACTTTGCTGACAAGACCGTTGCAGGGAAGCGCCTATCTTTAAATGTGAAGGTCAAAGACGTGAAGCAAAAGAGGCTACCTTCACTGGACGACGAGCTGGCCAAGTCCGTAGGGAATTACGCCAGCCTTGCAGAGTTGAAGCAGGACATTGAAAAGCAAATTTTGGTGCAAAAGGACAAGGAAGCCAAAGAAAGACAGAAGAGAAAGGTGCTGGACGAACTGCTTAGCAGGTGCAAAGTGGAAGTGCCCGAAGGCATGGTTGCGCGCAGGCGGGACACAATCCTTTCGAGGCTGCTCAGGAGGTTGGAAGAAAAGCGGATTCCCCTTGGCGCCTACTTGCGAGTGACGGGGCAGACCGTTGAGCAGCTGAAACAGGAGGCTACTGCCGAGGCAGAGAGGCAAATCAAGGAGGACGCTGTGCTCAGGGCGATTGCAGCTCAGGAGCGAGTTGAGGTTTCGGAAGAAGAGGTTCAAGAGTTCATAGAGACCACAGCAAAATCCCTTGGTCAAAAAGACGCTGCCAGGTTCAAGGAATTGTTCAAGGATCAGTCCAGCAGGGAAGAGCTGCGGGAAGATTTGAAGGTGGCCAAGGTGGTACAATATCTTCTAGACCTCGCGGCCAAGAACGCTTCCGGCCAAGTCTAGACTTAAGGAGGGGTCAGTGTGGACGGCTACCTGGTGCCAATTGTGGTGGAACAGACCGCCAGAGGAGAAAGGGCCTACGACATCTATTCGCGGCTGCTGAAAGATCGTATCATATTCATAGGGACCGCAATAGACGACGCAGTTGCGAACCTGGTTGTGGCTCAATTGCTCTTCCTGGAAGTGGAGGACCCTGACAAGGAAATATCACTCTACATCAACTCTCCTGGGGGTTCGGTAACAGCTGGGCTTGCAATATATGATACCATGCGTTACATCAAGCCGCCCGTGTCCACGATCTGTGTGGGGATAGCAGCGAGCATGGCTGCGGTGATTCTGGCTGGGGGGACAAAGGGAAGGCGGTTCTCTCTGCCCAACGCCAAGATGATGATTCACCAGCCATGGGGCGGAGTCCAGGGTCAGGCTACCGAAATCCAAATCCACGCAAAGGAGATCTTGCGCACCAGGGAACTGTTGAACAGAATCCTGTCCAAGCACACAGGTCAGCCTCTGGAGAAGATAGAGCGAGACACCGAAAGGGACTTTTACATGTGGCCGGAAGAAGCGAAGGCTTACGGCTTGATAGACGAGATCCTTGTCTCGAGAAGCGGTGCGTCGGCCGCGTGACGCGGCAGGAAAGTGGTGAGCAAGCTTGAAGTATTCCGATGAGAAAAACCAGTTGAAATGCTCGTTCTGCGGCAAGTACCAGGACCAGGTTAAGAGGCTGGTGGCTGGTCCTGGCGTTTACATTTGTGACGAGTGCATTGAGCTCTGCAACGAGATAATCGAGGAAGAGCTCAATGAGGAGTCAGGGGCTGGCCTCAAGGACTTGCCAAAGCCCAGGGAAATAAAGGCTTTCCTGGACCAGTACGTGATCGGCCAAGAGAAGGCAAAGAGGATCTTGTCTGTGGCGGTGTACAACCACTACAAGCGCATCAACATGGGCAGCAAGATGGACGACGTCGAGGTTCAAAAATCGAACATCCTGATGCTTGGGCCCACTGGCACGGGCAAGACTCTGCTTGCTCAAACCTTGGCCAAAATGCTCAACGTGCCCTTTGCCATTGCGGATGCCACCACGCTTACCGAAGCGGGGTATGTGGGTGAGGACGTGGAGAACATCCTTCTAAGGTTAGTGCAGGCGGCGGATTACGACATAGAGCGGGCGGAAAAGGGTATCGTGTACATTGATGAGATAGATAAGATTGCCCGCAAGAGCGAGAACCCGTCAATTACCAGGGATGTGTCTGGAGAAGGGGTGCAGCAGGCCCTGTTGAAGATCCTAGAAGGCACAGTGGCCAACGTACCTCCGCAAGGGGGGCGCAAGCACCCGCACCAGGAGTTCATTCAGGTGGATACCACCAACATATTGTTCATTTGCGGCGGGGCCTTTGAGTCCATCGACAAAATAATAATGAACCGCATTGGACAAAAAGTAATGGGATTTGCCGCCGACGTCAAGTCCCGGAAAGAGCGGCGAATAGGCGAAATACTGGAGCAAATCCTTCCCCAAGACTTGCTCAAGTTCGGCATGATACCCGAGTTCATTGGGCGCGTGCCAATCATCGTCACTTTGGATGAGCTCACTGAGAACGACTTGGTCAGGATCCTGACGGAACCTAAGAACGCCCTCATCAAACAGTACAAGAAGTTGCTGGAGCTAGATGGGGTGGAGCTCGAATTCAAAGAAGACGCCCTGCAGGCGATTGCCAGGGAAGCGCTCAGGCGCAACACTGGTGCCCGTGGGCTGAGGGCTATTGTCGAGGAAATCATGCTGGAAGTGATGTACGAGGTTCCTTCAAGGGGCGATGTGTCCAAGGTGATCATCACCAAGGATGGGGTCCTCAAGAAGGAAGCTCCCATCCTAGTGACCACCAGCGAGAGGAAACGCAAAAGGGAAGAAACTGCATAGTGGGTGTTTTTAACGAGGCCAAGCGTGGCACTGCCACGCTTGCTTTCGTTTTCCAATATATGCTTGCCCCCAGGGTCAGATAATAACCTCAGGTTAGCACCTTGGGGGGCTTGTTCTTGATGGACGGAGGGTTAGTCACCTACCTGCAGCTTGGGCTCATGGCGCTAATGGGGGTTTACCTGTGGACCGCTTTGAGGTCGCCTCAGCTTGGACGAATCAGTGTGAGCGACTGCAAGCGGGAAATGCAGAAACTCAAGGAAATGAGGGCGATCTCCCTGACCAAACCCCTTGCCGAAGTGACCCGCCCCGCCCGTCTGGAAGAAATTGTAGGGCAGGAAGAGGGGCTGAAGTGCCTCAGGGCAGCCCTTTGTGGCCCCAACCCCCAGCACGTGATCATCTACGGCCCACCAGGCGTGGGCAAGACAGCCGCGGCAAGGCTCATATTGGAGGAGGCCAAGAGGAGCCCCCTATCTCCGTTCGGGGCGAACGCACAGTTCGTGGAAATCGACGCGACCACTGCCAGGTTCGACGAGAGGGGTATTGCTGACCCCCTAATTGGCTCCGTGCATGACCCAATTTACCAGGGGGCTGGCAACCTCGGGATGGCTGGCATTCCCCAGCCCAAGCCTGGAGCGGTGACCCGAGCGCACGGCGGCATACTGTTCATCGACGAGATCGGGGAGTTACACCCTGTGCAGATGAACAAACTCCTCAAAGTGCTCGAGGACCGCAAGGTGATGCTTGAAAGCGCTTATTACAACCCCGACGACTCAAACATGCCCGACTACGTGAGGGAAGTGTTCGAAAACGGGCTCCCAGCTGACTTCAGGCTTGTTGGGGCCACCACCCGGTTGCCAGAGGACATTCCGCCTGCGATTAGGTCTAGGTGTGTTGAGGTGTTTTTCCGCCCCTTGGGAAGCGATGAAATAGGCCTCATTGCAAGGAACTGCTGCAGGAAGGCGGGCTTCCAGGTGGAGGAAGCAGCGGTAGCTCTCATCCAAAAGTATGCCTCGAACGGGCGTGAAGCGGCCAACATGGTGCAGCTGGCCGCTGGACTGGCCACGTGTGAGGGCAGGTCCCAAATCACTTTGACAGACGTGGAATGGGTGCTCAACGCGGGACAGTACACCCCCAGGCCCGAAAGGAAGGTCTCAGACAAACCCAGAACGGGCGTGGCCAACGGCCTGGCGGTGTACGGGCCTGGGATGGCAGCGCTCATGGAAGTGGAGGCTGTATGTGTGCCATGCAGCGATTGCAGAGGAACTCTAAAGGTGACTGGTATCATTGAGGAGGAAGAAATGGGAATAAAGTCCAAGGTACTCAGGCGCAAGAGCATGGCTCTTGGCTCAGTTGAGAACGTGCTCACCGCGCTCAGGCACGTGTTTGGGATGACTCCGGAATCCTACCACATCCACGTAAACTTCCCAGGAGGGATACCAGTAGATGGCCCATCGGCTGGCGCGGCAGTAGCCGCCGCTTTGTACTCTGCCGCCACGGGGAAAGCCCTGGACAATCTTTGCGCCATGACCGGGGAAGTGTCAATCAGAGGTGAAATAAAGCCTGTCGGCGGAATCTCAGCAAAGCTAGAAGCAGCATGGCGCGCCGGGGTGAGGAGGGTGTTCATACCAGCGGAAAACTGGCAGCGCAGTTTGGAAGAATCTGCAATGGAGAGAGGGCTCAGGCTGGTGCCTGTGAATCAGCTGGGGGAGTTGTTGAGCCAGGTCACGCTGGGATAACCGGCACCCATTTTCTTGTTGACACCCCACCGGATGCGTGCAATAATGTCCTAGAAAATCGAGAAATTCCAGGCACAAGAGGGGTGTAAATAGTGGCTACCGTTGGGTTGCTTTACAACCTTGGCAAGTATGAGCCTCCCGAAGAGGGTGAGCCTCCGGACGCTCACGCCGAGCTGGACGGGGAAGGTACCGTTCTAGCTCTGGCGGACGCAATCAGGTGGGCCGGGCATGACGTTGTGTTCATTGAGGGGAACTTGAACGCTTATCAGAAGCTGAGGGAAGCCAGGATAGACTTGGCTTTTAATATTTGTGAGGGGTTGAGAGGAGAATCAAGGGAATCGCACATTCCGGCTATCCTCGAAATGCTGGGAATCCCGTATGTGGGTTCTGGAGTCCTCACTTTGGCAGTAGCCCTAGATAAGCCCGTAGCTAAGAAGATATTCTCCTTCCATGGAATTCCCACGCCCAAGTTCGCTGTGTTGCACCCGGGGGACCAAATCGACTGCTCAAACATGAGGTTCCCAATGTTCGTAAAACCTGCACACGAAGGGTCCAGTATGGGGGTAACTCCCAGGTCCCGCGTGAACAACCAGCAAGAGCTGGAAGAGCAAGTCACCATGATATGGAAGTTTTACAAGCAAGCCGCGCTGGTTGAAGAGTTCTTGAGCGGTCGCGAATTCACTGTCGGTGTCATTGGCAACAGGGATCCGTGGACTCTGCCCATCATGGAAATAAACTTCGCTGAATGTCCCGAGGATCATGGGCAAATCTACTCGCGGCAGTTCAAGGAAGCCTGGGCAGATGACAAGTACTACATGTGTCCCGCCCCTGTGAGCGAGGAGCTGGCGGGCTGGCTCAGGAGGACAGCAGTTGAGGCGTATAAGGCGATTGGATGCCGGGACTTTGGCAGGGTGGATTTAAGGCTTGACCAGGATGGTATCCCTAATGTGCTTGAAATAAACCCATTGCCTGGAATGGCGCCTGGCTTCAGCGACTTTCCCAGAGCCGCTGAAGCTGCAGGGCTGAACTACAATGAGCTGGTAGCCATAATTCTGGATGAGGCGGCTGGTAGATTAGGTCTCAGCCATGTGCGTAGTGGGCGCAACTTGCGGAAGGAACTTTACATGACCGCCTGACCCCTGTTACCTTGTGCTGCACACGGCACCCGTCCGAAATGGAAGGGTGCCGTTAAATATTGTTTACATAAAGGAGAGGAACTTCGAGCGGCGAATCAATCACCATATGAATGCACCAACTATCGCTGTTGGAGCACTTACATACCTTCGCCCCCTTGAGGAGGCGGACCTTGAGGTAGTCCTCAAATGGGATAAGGACCCCGAAGTACACGCCTGGGCTGGAAAGAAATTCGAGTCGCCCGAAGAATGTCGGGACTGGTTGCGTACCCGCCGCAGGAGCCCAAACTCGGTGGCGTTTGCAATAGTTACCCACGATGGCAGGCTAATTGGGGACTTGGAGCTAGAACAGATAGACTGGAAGAGGCGCACTGCTGAGCTCAGGATAAGCATTGGAGACAAGACCCAGTGGGGCAAGGGTCTTGGCAGCGACGCAGTGTTGACGGCGCTGAAGGTGGCTGCGTTCCAGTTGAGGCTGAAGAGCGTGTACCTCAGGGTTGCCGTAGAGAACCATCGGGCCATCAGGTGTTACACCAAATGCGGCTTCCGCAAGCGAAAGATGCTGAGATTTCGCAACGGGCGGGAGGGAGCTCAGGACATCTTATTAATGGAAGTCACTTTCCCTCAAAGTGCCTGTTAAGGTATAATTGGGCACGAACTTGAGAGTTTCGGCTCTTTCGGGGGTGTAGCTTTTGAACAATAGCGAATTGCCCAAGGCGTATGACGCCTCTGCTGTTGAAGGCAGGATTTACAGCATGTGGGTTCAAGGCGGCTACTTCAAAGCCGATGCCAAGTCGCTGCGACCCCGGTTCGTGATCGTTATGCCCCCGCCCAACGTGACAGGAAACTTGCATATGGGTCACGCCCTTGACAACACCATACAAGACGTGCTCGTCCGGTGGAAGAGGATGTGTGGCAGTGAGGTGCTGTGGCTTCCAGGTACTGACCATGCCAGCATTGCCACCCAGCACAAGATCGAGGAGCACCTTGCCAAGGAGGGGCTCACCAGATGGGACCTGGGCAGGGAGAAGTTCCTGGAAAGGGCCTGGAAGTGGAAGGAGCAGTACGAGAGCAACATCCTCAACCAGCTCAAGCGGCTGGGGGCCTCTTGTGACTGGTCGCGCACCCGGTTTACCATGGACGAAGGGTGCTCCAGGGCCGTGCTCGAGGTGTTCGTGCGCCTCTACCGAAAAGGCCTGATCTACCGCGGTCAATACATAACAAACTGGTGCCCCGATTGCCACACGGTGATTTCAGACATCGAGGTCGAGCACAAGGAAGTCAAAGGCAAGTTGTACTATGTGAAGTACCCGCTGGCGGACGGGTCTGGCCATGTGGTGGTTGCCACAACCAGGCCAGAAACTATGCTTGGCGACGTTGCGGTGGCAGTGCATCCTGATGACCCTCGGTACCGACACCTTGTGGGCAAGAAGGTGATCTTGCCTGTCACTGGCGCGGAGATCCCCATTATTGCAGACGAGTACGCGGACCCGCAGTTCGGCACTGGTGCAGTGAAGGTTACGCCTGGTCACGACCCAGCGGACTTCGAGGCTGGGAAGCGCCATGGCTTGCCCGTGGTGAACGTGATTGACAAGGATGGCCGTATGGCTCGGGAGGTTGGCAAATTCGCCGGGCTCACCAGGGAACAGTGCAGGAAAGCTGTGATTGATTACCTGTCCCAAGAGGGTTACTTGGAAAAAGTTGAGGATTACGTTCACTCTGTGGGGCATTGCTACAGGTGTGGAACAGTGGTGGAGCCCCTCGTGTCTGAGCAATGGTTCGTCAAAATGAAACCCCTGGCCGAGCCAGCTATAAGGGTGGTGCGGGAAGGGCGTGTAAGGTTCGTGCCAGAGAGGTTCGAGAAGATATACCTCAACTGGATGGAGAACATTCGTGACTGGTGTATCTCAAGGCAGCTTTGGTGGGGCCACAGAATCCCTGCGTGGTACTGCAGTGATTGTGGCGAGGTGACTGTTGACACCAAACCGCCCAGAGGCTGCAGCAAGTGCGGCTCTACCAGGCTCGAGCAAGATCCAGACGTGCTTGATACCTGGTTCAGTTCGGCGCTTTGGCCTTTCTCTACACTGGGGTGGCCCGACAACGCGGAAGACCTCAGGTCGTTTTATCCCACCACCGTTCTGGTCACTGGTTACGACATCATTTTCTTCTGGGTGGCCAGGATGATTTTCATGGCACTTGAGTTCACCGGGCAGGAGCCTTTCAAGTACGTGCTGGTGCATGGACTCGTTCGTGACGCCCTTGGCAGGAAGATGTCCAAGTCCCTGGGAAACGGCATTGACCCCCTGGAAGTGATCGATAAGTACGGGGCGGATGCGCTCAGGTTCACTCTAGTCACAGGAAACACTCCGGGCAACGACATGAGGTTTTCGTGGGAAAAGGCCGAAGGAAGCAGGAACTTCTGTAACAAGATTTGGAACGCTGCGCGGTTCGTGCTGATGAACCTGGAGGGATTTGACCCGCTTCAGGTAGACAGCGTGAGGCTTGAGGTGGAGGACAGCTGGATCGAGGGAAGATACCAGGAGACCTGCGAGAAGGTGAACGCTGCACTAAGCGGGTTTGAACTGGGTGAAGCGGCACGCCAGCTGTACGACTTCTTCTGGGGCGATTTCTGCGACTGGTATATCGAGATGGTCAAGCCCAGGCTAGCTCTGGAGGCGGGGGACCCCAGCAAGGTTGCAGCGTTATACACCCTCTGGAGGGTGCTAGAGGGCAGCATGCGCCTGCTCCACCCGTTCATGCCCTTTGTAACCGAGGAAATATGGCAAAGGCTGCCCCATGAGGGGGCTGCGCTGATCAGTGCAGCCTATCCGGTGCCGACTTGTAACGAGGAGGCAAGGAAAGTCTTTGCTCAGGCCCAGCGACGGATTGGTGCGGTGCAAGAGGCCGTCAGGGCGGTGCGCAACATGCGTCAAGAAGTGAACGTGCCCCCTGGCGCTAGGGTAGGCGTGGTGCTGCGTGTGATGGACGCAGATTATCTGCCCATTTACAAGCAATTCAAGTCCATGATTTACCATTTGGCTGGGTGTGATGTGGACATCCAGTTTGTAGCCCAGGGGGGAAGACTACGCAAGGCCATCTCGTCTGTCATTCCAGGCGGCATCATTTACTTGCCTCTAGAAGGCCTTGTAGACCCGGCAGTGGAAATCACAAGAGTGAGGAAGGCACTCGCAGAGGCGGAAAGGGAGTTGGCGCGCTCCAGGCAAAGGTTGGAGAGCCCTGGTTTCGTGGAGAAGGCACCAGCCGAGGTAGTGGAAAAGGAACGGAACACGTGTGCGGCTTTGGAAACCAAGATACGCAGGTTAAACGAAAGGCTGGAAGCGCTAAATGAGTTTTGAAGAGATGCTCAAGCAGCTTCAGTCGCAGCTGCCTCCGTCGTCCGGCTGGGAGCTGGGCCTTCAGAGGATGAGGTGCGTACTCAAGGAGCTGGGAAATCCCCACCTGGGATCGCATTGGGTGCACGTGGCAGGGACCAACGGCAAGGGCTCGGTATGTGCCATGGTGCACGCCATACTTCGCGAAGCGGGATTTCGAACCGGACTGTACATTTCGCCTCACCTGGAACGCTTTGAGGAAAGGATATCTGTGAACGGCAAGATGATCTCCTCCCAGGAGGCAGCCAGTCACTTCGAGCGGGTGATGCTTGCCGCCGAGGAGGCTGGTGTGCGGGACCTTACGTTCTTCGAGGCAGTCACTGTTGCAGCGTTCAGCTATTTCAAAGATCAGGGGATATCCCTTGGCGTGATTGAGGTCGGCCTAGGGGGCAGATGGGATGCCACCAACGTCATCGAGGACCCTCTTGTGTGCGTGATTACGCCCGTGAGCTTGGACCACACCGAGTGGCTAGGCAATACTGTGGGTTCCATTGCAAGGGAAAAGGCAGCCATCATCAAGCGGGGCTGTATTGCTGTGAGCAGTCCCCAGCCCAAGGAAGCAGCCGTGGCGATACAAGAGGCGTGCGTGGCTCAGGGATGCAAGCTGATGGAAGTAAGGGATCAGGTCGCCTGGGAGGAACTAGAATTTGGGCTTTCTGGACAGAGGGTCAGACTGCGTTCCCCGAGGAGGGAAATCAGTGACCTGTTTATTCCTTTACTTGGCAGACACCAACAGGTGAACGCCGCCACGGCCGTTCTGGTTGCGGACGCTCTGTGCGCCCAAGGAATTGAGGTTCCCGACGAAGCTGTGGTGTCGGGCATTGCCAAAGTGAAGTGGCCTGGGCGCTTGGAGATAGTACAACGTGATCCATTGATAATCCTGGATGGCGCCCATAACCCCGGTGGCGCGGAAGTGCTTGCTCAGGCGTTACGGGAGCTCTTCCCCGAAAGTAAGATCACACTTCTCATGGGCATGCTGAAGGATAAGCCAGTGGGTGACGTGGTGCGCACCCTGGTGCCGGTGGCTCACCGCGTGGTTGTGACCACACCACCCAGCCATAGGGCTTTGTCTGCCCAAGCGCTTGCCGAACATGTTGGCACATACACACATAACGTGATAGTGCAGGAAGTGCCGGCAGAGGCGCTTGAGGTTGCACGTGAAATGCTCGAAGAAGACGGAGTGCTGTGTGTGACCGGCTCCTTGTACCTGGTGGGACACTTGCGCGGGTGCTTGGTGGGGGCGGGGTGCGGGAATGAGGACC
The DNA here is from genome assembly GCA_049718765.1 of Bacillota bacterium. Classification (GTDB taxonomy): domain Bacteria; phylum Bacillota; class Sulfobacillia; order DUMF01; family DUMF01; genus JBNARI01. The sequence continues at coordinate 21,467 of JBNARI010000012.1, forward strand.
ACCACTCACGTGCGGTTTCGTGTACTGGATAGCGGGGCTATTCCATTTGGGCCCGCTGTGGCTGAACCCGGCCTGCGTGTGCTGTTGGACGAGTCCGAGCTGACTGAAGCGTATGAGGTGGGTGCGGCTGAGCTTGGTGTGGATTTCGCTACCGAGCTGGTATGCGCAATTCAAAGAGGCATCAAGCCCACAGGAGGCTACTCCCTGAGCGTTAAGGCCGTGACCAGGGATCAGAACGTCATATTCATCCATGTTGCCGTGAGAGACCCGGGGCCGTACGATTTGGTGACCATGACCATGACTGCGCCAATGGCAGTGATTGCCATGCCTCGAAGAGAAGCTTATGGAAGTAGGGGAAGCGTTTGCTTCGCTGTGGTTGGCCGGTCGGGGGAAGTGCTTTTTTCCAGGCGTGTGCCTTTGGTTTGATTTGTAGCCCGATTAGCTTGTGCCGGGGGTGGGACCGTGGAGCGAATGACGAGGAGGGACAAGCGTGGTGCGAGGCGTTGGGCGGTAATATTATTTGTCCTGCTCATTTGGGGTGGTTGCATAATTGCTGGCTTCCTGCTAGCAAAGTACCTCATCACCCCGATGCTCCTTTCAGGCAAGAAGCAATCAAGCACCCAACCTCAGCCAGCTACCCAGGTGCAACAGTCCCAGCCCCAGTCCAGCCAGGCTCAACCATCTGGGAGCTCTCAAAGCAGCCCGATCCAGAAGGTGTCCTTGCCTTCCCTAAGAGTGTATAGAGTGCAGCTTGGCTCGTTTTCCAAGAAGGAAAACGCGACCAAGCTGGCGGATTCGGTTAAGTCAAAGGGGCTCAGTGCCGCTGTGGTACAGCTTGGACAGTCATACCGGGTAGTTGGCGCGTATGCTGCAACCCGTGAAGGTGCCAAGGCTGGTGCCCAGCTATTCTCCAGGGCAGGGTTTGAGACCTTTGTGGATGTAACCGAAATCTCTGCGAGGTCAGCGGCTACTTCGGTTGACGTCAAGGTAGTGCAGGCCGTTGCGAATGAGTGCTGCAAGTTCATCCAGGAAGCTGCAGCAAGGTTCGACGAAAGTTTCGTGAGCGGCTCTGGTTCTGTCAGGAGCCCTTCTGCTAGTGGTGTTGAGAAAGCGCTGGCAGGTCTGACAACAGATGCAGGTGCGGACAGCCTGGTCCAGCAGCTGCGCAAGCTGGCACAGTCATGTAAGGAGTTTGGTGCAAAGCCCGGCTCGCTGCCAGAAGCTATGCAAAAGTTCATAGAAATGGTTAATCAGTACTGGTTTTTGGCAGCTACCAGTTAGTTGTGATATCATGTATTGGGCGCGAGGGCTGCTCTGCGCTTGAGGCGCAGGGATCTTTTTTTGGTGGATGGAGGGATCTGGTGTGGCATCGGCTGGCTTCAAGGGAGGTGTACACCCTCCTGAGAACAAGCATCGGACCAAGGACAAGCCAATAAGGAAGGCAAGTGAGCCCGCAAAGGTGATCTTACTCCTCTCCCAGCATACTGGCGCAGTGTGCGAACCATTGGTCAAGGCTGGCGACCACGTCAAAGTGGGTCAAAAGGTAGGGGACTCTAAGGCCTTCGTTTCAGCAAGCGTACATTCCCCCGTATCTGGAAAGGTAGCCTCAATCGAGACATGGATTCACCCAGCATTGGGCAGGAAGGTGCCTGCTGTGGTGATCGAGTCTGACGGCCAAGGAACGCTCCACGAAAGCGTTACGCCAAAGGGATCTGTGGACGAGCTGAGCCAGGAAGAGCTGCGCACCATCATTAGGGATGCTGGAATAGTGGGCTTGGGTGGAGCGTGCTTTCCCACCGCGGTCAAGCTGTCTCCCCCCAAAGACAAGCCCATTGACACCTTGCTCCTGAACGGTTGTGAATGTGAGCCGTATCTCACCGCAGACCATCGCATAATGGTCGAACGGCCTGACCTGGTAGTGGAAGGTGCCCGAGCTCTCATGAAGACGGCGGGAGTGACCAGAGGCATTATCTGTGTTGAAGACAATAAACCCGATGCTATCCACGCCCTTGAGCGGGCCACCAAAGCCGTTCAAGAGCTGAAGGTGGTTTCCCTGCCCACGCGTTACCCGCAAGGTTCCGAGAAGCAACTGATCAAGGCAGTGTTGGGCAGGGAAGTGCCTCCTCCACCAGGCCTGCCCCTGGACGTGGGGGTGATAGTTTCCAACGTGGGTACGGCAGCAGCGGTAGCCAACACGTTGCGGACAGGGTTGCCGCTTGTGAGCAGAGTGGTTACTGTTACGGGAGGGGCAGTGGCAGAGCCCGACAACCTGGAAGTGAAGATCGGCACTCCCTTCAGCGAAGTGATCAAGGAATGTGGCGGACTAAAGGCTGAAATTGCCAAGCTGATCATGGGCGGTCCGATGATGGGAGTCGCCCAATACACCTTGGATGCGCCTGTCGTGAAGGGCACTACAGGACTGATTGCGATGACTGCTGAGGAGGCGGAGCTCAAGGAAGGCACCAATTGCATCCGTTGCGGTCGTTGCGTGGAAGCTTGCCCTATCAATCTTATGCCCCTGTTCATCAGGACGTATACCGAAGCAGAGAAGTGGGACTACGTTGAGCGCTACAACGCCGTGGACTGTATTGAATGCGGGAGCTGTGCTTACGTTTGCCCGGCGAAGATACCGCTGGTGCAGTGGATTAGGATTGGAAAGAACGAACTGCTAGCCAGGCGAAGGGGGGCAAAGTAGTTGAAGGTAACTTCTTCTCCTCACATCAGAGCGCCAGAAAACACCGGGTACCTGATGAGATGGGTGGTACTTGCCCTGGCGCCTTCAGCAATATTCTCGGTTTACCTCATTGGCTTCCGCGTTGCCCCGATCATTTTGGTTAGCGTGCTTGCGTGTATGGCCACAGAAGTCATATGGCACAACTTCAGGGACGGACGGAACGTCAGACGTACATGGGCTGAACTGACGGCCGGAATACTGGTGCCTGCCCTTGGAGCAATCCCTCCCTTCGGCATGTTCATTCAGTGGATCATGTGTGCCCTCTTAGTTGGCATTATTTGGTTGGAAAGGGAGCACCGTTTTGACGGCAGTACAGCCGTGACGGGCTTGCTGCTGGCCATGGTGTTGCCGCCCATGGTCCCATGGTGGGTTGTGTATGTGGGAGCCATAACTGCAATTGCCCTGGCAAAAGAACTTTTCGGTGGCCTAGGTTATAACGTGTTCAACCCTGCCCTGGTGGCTCGCGCTGCGCTTGTGCTTTCGTGGCCCAAGTACGTCACCACTGGGTGGTACAAGCCAATTGTGGACGCAACCACGTCAGCAACACCTCTTGGCCTGTTCAAGAACAGGGTGGGGGCTGAGGTGGCGAATACTTACCTGCCGCTGCTTTTCGCAAACACGGGCGGGTGTATCGGTGAAGTGTCGGCTTTCCTGCTGCTGGTAGGTGGACTTGTGCTCGCGTGGAAGAAGGTTATACATCCAGAGATACCCATCGCTTATCTGGGCACCATGGCCTTGATTGCGCTAATTAGCGGAAACGACCCAGTCTTTCACCTGCTGGCCGGTGGCGCCATGCTGGGCGCTTGGTTCATGGCGACTGACTACGTTACTTCCCCTGTCACCACCAAGGGCAGGGTGATTTTCGGCATAGGTTGCGGCTTTCTCACAATGTTGCTCAGGCTTTACGGCAAGGCACCAGAGGGAGTAACATACGCCATCCTTTTCATGAACATGCTAACTCCCATGATAGACAGGACGTTCACACCGCGGGTGTACGGACATGTCCAAAAGGCAGCTCGAGGGGGCAAGTGAGATGAATGGACTTGGTGGGGAGCTGACGCGGGGAATCGTCAAGGAAAACCCGTTGCTCAGGTTGATGATTGGGCTTTGCTCGGCTCTGGCGGTGTCAGTCAAGCTTGAAAGCTCTTTGTTCATGAGCATTGCAGTCATATTCGTGCTGACCATGTCCAACATAGTGGTGTCAGCCCTGAGGAAGGTCACACCCGAAAACATCAGGATACCCATATTCATCGTGGTGGTCTCCTCATTTACCACAATTGTGGATTTGGTGCTAAAGGCGTACTTCCCGGGCATCTACGCCAGGCTGGGCGTGTGGATCCCCCTGATCGTCGTGAACTGCATCATCCTCGGAAGGGCTGAAGCCTATGCCTACAGGAACAGCGTGGTGCGCTCGGCCATGGACGGGCTTGGCATGGGCTTGGGCTATACTGCTGTATTGTTGGTCATGGGTTTCGTGAGGGAGTTGTTGGGGAGCGGGAGCATAACTGTGTTGGGAGCAAAGCTCCTCGACTTAGGTCCAAGGTTTGAGCCCCCGATTCTGGCCATAACTTTCCCGGGGGCATTTCTAACCTTCGGTTTACTCATGGCCCTACTCAACAAGTTCGAAGCTTGGCAAAAGGGGAGGGGGAAATGCTAAATGGACCTCGGTCGGTACTTCCTGATATTCTTGGCAACCTTCCTGGTGCAGAACATCCTCCTCATCAGGTTCATCGCGCTGTGCTCCTTCTTTGGCATTTCCACCTCGGTGGAAACGTCAGTGGGCATGAGCCTTGCAGTTATATTCGTGATGATGATATCCAGCACCCTAACATGGGTGCTTTGGAACTTCGTGTTGGCGCCCTTGGGAATAGGCGAGTTCCTGTATATACCATCTTTCATCCTAGTAATTGCTTCTTTCGTACAGCTTGAGGAGCTGTTCATAAAGAAGGCTGCGCCCGCGCTTTACAGGGCTATGGGCATTTACCTGCCTTTGATTACCACCAACTGCGCTGTGCTTGCCGCGGCTACCGAAGTTGCCAAACCAGGTTTCATCAAGCTGTCTGTGGCGTACCACTATACCCTGCCCGAGGCTTGGGTATACACCCTGGGAGTGGCTCTGGGCTACAGTGCAGCGCTGCTCGTGTTTGCCACAATCAGAGAGCGCGTGGACTCTGCCCCGGTGCCGGCGGTGTTTAAGGGATACCCAATCGCCTTCGTGACAGCTTCGCTGATGTCTCTGGCGCTCACAGGCTTTGCTGGACTTTTCGGGATATAGTACAAGGGGTGGATGAAGTTGGTGCTCACGTACGCAATAGCAACCATGGGCCTCATGGGCCTGGTTTTCGGGGCGTTGCTGGCGCTTGCCTCTAAGAAGTTCGCGGTGGAGACTGACCCGCGGGTAGGGGAGATCAGGTCTGTCTTGCCTGGCGCAAACTGTGGTGCCTGTGGCTTTCCAGGATGTGACGCCCTGGCGGAAGCCATTGCGGCTGGCAAAGCACCTGTAGACGCCTGCAAGGCAGGGGGTCCCAGCGTGACCGCTAAAGTAGCCCAGGTGATGGGAGCAACCGTGGAGCTTCCCAAGAGGCGAATGGTTGCGCTGGTGAAATGCATTGGGGATAGGGAAAGGGCTCGTGGGCGTGGTGAATACGCGGGAGTTCCCACGTGCCGGGCAGCAGTGCTTGCTGGGGGCGGGCACAAGGAGTGCTTGTACGGGTGCCTGGGGTTTGGCGATTGCGTGAGGGCATGTGCCTTTGACGCCATCAAGGTTGGGCCCGGGGGCATTGCGGTGGTGGACCCTGCAAAGTGCACTGCCTGTGGCAAGTGCGTGTCTGCATGTCCCAGGGGAATAATAGAGATTGTCCCTGCGGACCAGCACGTGCATGTGATGTGCAGGAACCAGGAGAAAGGCGCCGTAACCAGGAAACAATGCTCCGTTGGCTGCATCGCTTGCCAGGCTTGCGTGAGGGCATGTCCCAGGGAAGCAATCAAGGTGGAGAGCAATGTAGCGGTAATCGACTACTCCAAGTGTGACGACTGTGGCACTTGTGCCACAAAGTGCCCGGTGAAAGTGATTTCCCCAAAGCCAGCAAAGGCCCTGGAGGAAAATGCGGCTGCCTGCTAACTTGCTGCGGTTTGCCGGCTGGCGGTTACCAACACTGGGGATATCATGGGTCGGGAGAGGGCGGGTAGGGCGTTCGCACCAGGACCGGGGCAGGTGGTTTGTGCCCAAAGCAGGCGCTGGGTGAGTAACTTTACGCGTGATGACCCATCTTGCTTGGTCTAGGATCCAGGGTTGGGGCTGACCTGTGTGGCACGCAGGAGGGGGTGCCTGGTGGTGAGCGTAGACCTAATAGTGCCCGGAACTTGATGTGTCGGGAGACGTCATTCTAATTGGGACAGGCCCGGCGCGGGAGTTTTCGAGGATGGTACACTGTTATCGACTTGTGGGGCTTAGGGTGAACCATCAGGCTTTCGTGTGGCAGTGGGGGACGTACCCGGTTTGGCACATGGGCAGTTTGAGGTGAGGGTGTGACAAGGGTGAGGCGTACCAGGAGTCCAGGTGTATCAACGGTGGTCGTTGTGATCCTCGCCTTGAGCATTTGTGGGGGTGTTCTTGGAGAGCTTGTGGGCAGGTACTTGCCCTTATTTGGGAAAACGACTGCCATTGGAATTGAACCACCGTTCACCGTTGATCTCTTTGTTGTGAAAGTGAGCCTGGGCTTAGTTTTCAGGCTCAACCTGGGATCTGTGCTTGGGGCACTAATTGGTGTGGTGCTGGTGGCAAGGTCGTAGGTGATTTCACTTGAAAAGGATTGTGCTTGCGTCATCTTCACCCAGAAGACAACAGTTGCTTTCCCAAATTGGATTGGATTTTTCAGTTGTGCCAAGTCTGGTTGAGGAATCCACTGTCATGGGTGAGGACCCTGTTCAGGTGGCCCAGGGCCTTGCTTTGAGCAAGGCCAGAGAGGTGGCCAGCAGGGTAGGGGATAGCCTGGTGATTGGAGCAGACACCGTGGTGGTGCTGGGGGACGAGATCTTGGGCAAGCCAGGCTCGCCGCGAGAAGCTGAGCTCATGCTAGCAAAACTTCAAGGACGATGGCACGTGGTTGTGACTGGAGTCGCAGTGGTTGACGGCTCCAGCGGCGAATTTGAAGTGGGCCATGAGTGTACCCGCGTACACGTAAGACAACTGGGTGAAGACGAAATTGCGTTCTACGTGAGCACTGGCGAGCCTCTGGATAAGGCCGGTGCCTACGGGATACAAGGTCTTGGTGCACTGCTCGTGGACAGGATCGAGGGTTGTTATCACAACGTGGTGGGTTTGCCTCTTGCAAGGCTCTGTAAAATACTGGAACGTTTTGGGGTAAAATTATTAATTGGTGAGGGGCGCCGCACATCTGGGTAAGGGGGATCAGTTTGCATCGCACCATAAAGCAGCTGCCCGAAGACGAGCGCCCCAGGGAGAGGATGATCACGCACGGAGCTGCCTCCCTTTCTGACGCGGAGCTTTTAGCGGTTATCCTGGGGTCTGGGGGACCCGGGGAGTCAGCCATAGAGCTTGCAAGGCGGGTGTTGGGAGGAGGGGGCATCAACGGGCTGTGCGACCTTGCCAGGATGGATGTGCTGGACCTTATCAAGGTGAAAGGAGTAGGCAAGGCCAAAGCTTGCAGGATTAAGGCAGCAATTGAGTTTGGGGCTCGGGTGCTTTCCAGACAAAGGCAGCTAGCTACCATAAGGTGTGCTGCCGACGTATACAGCCTGATGATGCCTCGCTTGAGCTACCTGGACAGGGAGCATTTCGTTGTGGTATTACTAAGTACCAAGAACCAGGTGCTGGGTACCGAACTTGTGTCCGTGGGAAGCCTTAACTCTTCTCTGGTGCACCCCAGGGAGATCTTCAAAACTTGCGTGAAGAGGAGTGCCGCTTCGGTAATACTCGTGCACAACCACCCGAGCGGAGATCCGTCGCCGAGTCCCGAAGACGTTATGGTGACGAAGAGGCTAATAGAAGCAGGCCGGATCATGGGAATTGAAGTGCTGGATCACGTCATCATTGGGGACGGCAGGTACATAAGCCTAAGGGAATCGGGGATCGAATGGTCAGGGAGGAGCACATGATGCTAGATTTCATTTACAGCTATTTCTCTCGGGATATTGGCATTGACCTGGGCACTGCGAACACCGTGGTTCACGTAAAGGGCCGGGGAATCGTGCTCCAGGAGCCCTCAGTGGTTGCCCTAGATCGGGAGACCCGCGCAATCTTGGCCGTCGGGGAAGAAGCCAAACAGATGATTGGTAGGACCCCAGGCAACATTGTGGCCATAAGGCCCATGAAGGACGGGGTCATAGCGGATTTCGACGTTACCCAGGCAATGCTCAAGTACTTCATCAAGAAGGCGCACCCCAGGGGCCTCGTGAAGCCAAGGATAGTCATTGGGGTTCCCAGTGGTGTGACTGAGGTGGAGAGGAGGGCTGTAATTGAAGCTGCCCTCCAGGCTGGTGCTAGGGAAGCCTATCCCATTGAGGAGCCAATGGCAGCAGCAATTGGGGCGGGCCTGCCGGTGCATGAACCCACTGGGAACATGGTGGTGGACATTGGTGGAGGCACCACCGAGGTGGGCATCATATCCCTGGGGGGTATTGTCACCTGCCGTTCCATTCGGGTAGCGGGCGATGAAATGGATGAGGCTATCATCAACTACGTCAAGCGCACGTACAACCTCATGATTGGTGAGCGCACTGCAGAGGAAGTCAAGATACGCATTGGGTCCGCGTATCCCATCAACGACGGCGAAACCATGGAAGTGAGGGGCAGGGACCTAGTAACAGGCTTGCCAAAGACGCTTAAGGTGACGGCAGAAGAGGTTAGGAAGGCTCTGGCGGAGCCAGTGGCTGCGATTATCGATGCCATCAAGGTGACGCTGGAAAAGACCCCGCCAGAGCTTGCGGCGGACATCATGGACAGGGGAATAGTGCTCACCGGAGGCGGCTCAATGCTCCGAGGCTTAGACAGGCTGGTGTCCGAGCAGACTGGAATGCCTGTCCACATCGCGGAAGAGCCGCTGCTATGTGTGGTGAGGGGCACGAGCAAAGTGCTTGAAGATATTGGCATATTGAGGAGGCTGGCTCAAAACTCAAGGAAGCCTTGAGGATGGGGTGTGGTTGTGGGTAACTTCGTGAAGCACCGCTGGCTTGTGCTGGGCACCGTAGCGGTGCTTTTTGCTTTCACGCTGGTGGCACGTACATCCAGCATGGCGCAGGAGCCTGGCACGGTGTCCCGAGTGGTGGTGGCGATTGGGCTGCCGGTGCAAAAAGGGATTCGGGCTATCGCCAGGGGAGTTGGATCGGTTGGGTCTCTGGTGGCCAGCATTGCCGCAAGGGAAAGTGAGCTTGAAATGCTCAGAAAGAAGGCGGACTCTGCCCAAGCGCTAGCCGCCAGAGTGATAGAACTGGAACAGGAGGTCAACCGCCTGCGCACGCTCTTGGGATACACTCCCGATCCCAGCGTCAAAGCGGTGGTTGCTTCAGTGGTGGCCAGGCATCCTGATAGCTGGTTTGCCAAGGTGTACATAGACAGGGGATCACTGGATGGAGTGAGCAAGAACCACCTGGTGGTCACCGATTCTGGGCTCGTGGGCAGGGTGACTGCGGTTTACCCTACGGCTGCCAGAGTTTCTCTGGTGATCGATCCAGAGGTGGACACAGGAGCCTTGGTACAAAGATCTGGAGAACCAGGGCTGGTGGTGGGTGCCATGTCCAGCGCCAGGATGCTTCACTTGAGGCTGTTTTCCCGGGACGCTGACGTTAAGCCGGGGGATACGGTGGTCACTTCTGGGCTGGGGGTCACTTTCCCCAGGGGTGTCGTCATTGGGTACGTGAAGGAAGTGCGATTCGAGGAAAATGGGCTGGTCAAAGTGGCAGATGTACTGCCGTGTGTGGATTACAACCGTCTGAGCGAGGTGTTGGTGCTTCAACCCCAGGGGAGACGGGGCCAGTTGGATGTGGAGGGACTCAAGTGATTTACCCATTTGTTGCTGCGCTAGTGGGGGTATACTTTGAAAGCACCCTCCCCGACTGGTTGTGCCTTGCAGGCAGGAAGCCCGACCTCACGTTGAGCTTTTGCATTGCGGTTTCAGCGTTTCACGGGCCCTACCGTGGCGCAGTGTTAGGAGGGTTTGCCGGGACCGTTATTGACGCCATGATGGGCAGGTACGTTGGGGCCAACGCCCTTTCTTTCGCGTGCGCGTGCTTGGTGGTAGGGTGGCTGGCCAGGGATTACTTGAGGGTTAGCCCTTTGCTGGGTATGAGCTGTGGCCTCATTGGGGGTGCTATGAAGCATGCCTTGCAGGCTGTGGCGCTTCGCACAGGTGGGCTGGTGGTTCCATTCACGACTGTCCTAGGAACCGTGATAATTGGTTCCCTTTGGAACTGTCTGCTTGTGCCTGTGTGGCTGCGGATGGTTCAGTGGTTTGAGGAGAAGAGGGATGCGGGCAGGAAATGACCCTTGAAGAACTGCAAAGAAGGGTTGCAGTGTTCCTCATAATAGTGGTTGCTTTGACGTTCCTACTGGGGTTGCGCCTGGTGAACTTGCAGCTGGTGCAGGGGGAGCGATTTGAGCAGCTGTCCCTGGGAAACAAACTTAGAGTGGTTCCGCTGGTCGCGCCCAGAGGGCAAATACTGGATGCAAATGGGCAGCCCTTGGCTTTGAGCAAGCCCGCATTTTCTGTATCCATAATGCTTTTGAAACCAGACGAGGCTGTGGAAAGCGCCAGGAAACTGGCGCCGCTCTTGGGGAAGGACCCTAACGAACTGGTGGAGAAGGTCAAGCTTGGGCAAAGGCTGAGGCCCTTTGATCCAGTGAAAGTAGCGTCGAGTATTTCCCCGGAAATACACACCAAGATTGCCGAAATGATGGACGAGCTACCGGGGGTAGTGATCGAAGCGGAACCCATTAGGTCTTATCCCCAGGGGAGCCTTGCTGCCCATGTGCTGGGGTATGTGCACGAGATAAGTCAGGAGCAGCTTTCTTTGCCGAGATTTCGGGACTATAAGCCCGGAGACATTGTCGGACAGTTCGGCCTCGAGTCATATTACGAACAAGTGCTACGGGGCCAAAACGGTGGCAAGCAAGTTGAAGTGGACGCCCTAGGTCACCCAAGATCCATCCTGGGCAGGCAGGAACCGGTGCCAGGCAACACAATAGTCACGACCCTGGACATGAACCTCCAGCGAGTGGCAGAAAAGGCTTTGTCCGACCAGCTGAGCAAGCTCCGGGAAACCCAGGGGCTGCGTAATGCCAAGTCTGGCGCTGTGGTAGTATTGAATGTGCGAACCGGAGCAGTGCTGGCGCTGGTTAGCCTTCCCGCCTTCGATCCCAACGAGTTTGCAACCGGAATCTCGTCGGCCAAATACCAAGAGCTCCAAAGGCAAAACGCGTTTATCAATCGGGCTATCAGCGCAGCGTACCCCCCGGGATCGACGTTCAAGATGGTCACTGCGCTGGCAGCCTTGGAGGAAGGCAAGCTGGCTCCGGACGAAGTGGTGTTTGATCCGGGCTACCACTGGGCAGTGCCTTCACTGCACTGCTGGGCTGCTTCTGGGCATGGCGCTGTAGACCTGGTGAGGGCAATCAAGGAGTCATGTAACGTGTTCTTCTACGAAATGGGCAGGAGACTTGGATTGGACCTCCTTGCCAAATACGGTGCCAAGTTCGGCCTTGGGAGGCCTACGGGTATTGATCTTTACGGTGAATCCAGCGGGTTGCTTCCAACCACGGAGTGGAAGAAAAGGACGTTCAAGCAGGACGTGTTGATGGCAGAAAACATGATGGCGGGGATGGGTCAAACGTTCCACATTTACACTCCAATCCAGCTGGCAAACTACGTGGCCACGATTGCTACGGGGGTACGCCATAAGCCGTACATTGTGCAGAAAGTGGTGTCTCCAGAAGGGAAGGTGCTCGAAGAAAGAACTCCAGTGGTGGAGGAAACCCTCGATGTTAACCCAAATTACCTGTCCCTTGTGCGCAAGGGCATGCTTGAAGTGACCATGCCAGGGGGCACAGCTGGTGGGGTGTTTGCCGGGTTCCCAGTCAAGGTGGCTGGTAAGACTGGGACAGCCGAAAATCCCCAAGGGGACGACCATGCTTGGTTTGTGGCCTACGCGCCCTTTGACGCTCCCGAGGTCGCGGTTTGCGTGCTCATAGAGCAAGGGGGGCATGGTTCGTCAGCAGCAGCTCCTGTTGCCCGCGCTGTGCTGGAACAGTATTTTGGGATTACGCGGGCAGGCTGACAAATAGAAGGAATTGGAAAACTACCATCGAATCCAGAATTGGGGCGGGGGCAGTTGCAAGTATGTCGGAAAGCGTTGTTCTCAAGGGAACAAAAGAGGGACTCATGATTGTGCTGAACGGTGCTAACGATTTCCAAGAGCTCAAGGAGCAGCTGAGGGAAAAGCTGGAGGCAAACGCCAGGTTCTTCAATGGCGCTGGATTGATCCTGGCCGCTGGCAACAGGGATTTCACTCGAGACCAGGTTGAGGAGTTGAAGACCCTGATTGGAAACACCTGTGGGGGGAAGTTGGTCAAAGTGGTTCCTGCAGGGGAACCTGGGTCTGGTCGCGAAGACCAGCCTTCGAAGAAGGCATTGATCCTCAAACGCACTGTGCACTGCGGGCAGGAAGTGCTGTACGATGGAGATGTGGTAATCGTAGGGGACGTGAACCCAGGGGCCGAGGTGGTTGCCTCAGGCGACATATTGGTGATGGGTTCGCTGAGGGGGATGGCTCATGCTGGTGCCCTTGGGGACCAGAACGCAATTATCGCCGCCCTGAGGCTCGAACCATTGCAGCTCAGGATAGGCCCGTTCATTTCCCGGTCGCCCGACGGGGACCGCGCCAGTTCTGGTCGACCTGAAGTGGCCATGGTGAAGGACGGAGTGATCGTCATAGAAGACCTGCTGGAGGTGTATCGCAATGGGTGAGGTATATGTGATTACCTCGGGGAAAGGGGGCGTTGGTAAGACCACAACCGCCGCCAATGTGGGCACTGCCCTGGCTATGTGTGGCAAGAAGGTGGCCATGGTGGACGCAGACATAGGCTTGCGGAACCTGGATGTGGTTATGGGTCTGGAGAACCGTATTGTGTATGACCTAGTGGACGTGGTGGAGGGGTTCTGCAAGATCAAACATGCGCTTATCAGGGACAAGCGAGTTGAAGGACTCTACCTGTTGCCTGCCGCGCAGACCAGGGACAAGAGTGCAGTCACACCAGCGCAGATGAAGGACATTTGCGATCAGCTCAGGCAGGACTTCGATTACGTGCTTGTGGATTGCCCTGCAGGCATTGAGCAGGGTTTCCGCAACGCTATTGCAGGTGCTGACAAGGCGATCGTGGTCACAACTCCAGAGGTTGCTGCGGTCAGGGACGCGGACAGAGTAGTGGGACTGCTTCAGCCCACTGACCTTTATCCACCAAGCTTGATCATTAACAGGTACAAGCCTTCCATGGCAAAGAGAGGGGACATGCTTGACATATCGGACGTACAGACCACATTAGCCCTGGACATACTGGGAGTAGTGCCGGACGATGAAAGCATAGTGGTCACTACCAACAAGGGCGAACCCGCCGTGTTCAAGAACAACTCCAGGGCTGGCCAGGCGTTTCGCAACATTGCAAGGCGAATCATGGGGGAGCAGGTGCCCCTAATTCAGCTGGACAGCTCCGATGGCTTCTTGGGATTCGTCAAGAGGCTAGTGGGCATGAATCGCTAGGAGGTTTTCGGGAGATGGGTTTTCTGGACCGTTTGTTTCAAAAGGAACCCCCAAGCAAGGAAATCGCCAAGGAAAGACTGCGTCGGGTGCTGATCATGGACAGGGCCAGTGTGTCCCCACAATTGATGCAAGCCCTCAGAGACGAGATTATCCTTGCGGTTAACAAGTATGTGGAAATTGACGAACGATCCATGACAGTTGACCTCAAGAGCGGGGACTCCAGTGTGGCACTTGTTGCAAGCATCCCCGTGCGCAACATCAGACGTGGCGCTTGCTCATAGAGGGTTGTTGGGTGTTGCTGCGCGCTAGGGAACTGAAGCAATTGGAATGGGTTATTGTTGCCTGCTTCCTGTTATTGAGCCTGCTGAGTCTGGTCATGGTTGCCAGCGCCACGAGAGCCAGATCCACGCGGGACTACACCGTGGTCAAGAAGCAGGCGGTTTGGGTACTCCTGGGCACGGTAATCATGTTGGGCGTGGCGTTCACGCCTTACGAAGGCCTTGTAGAGTACGCGTGGTGGTTCTACGGAGCAAACATCTTGCTGTTGGGCGCGGTGCTCGTTGCAGGCAAATCTGCGCTAGGAGCTCAACGGTGGCTCCAAATTGGCCCAGTCCCCCTTCAGCCGTCAGAACTTGCCAAAGTGTTCACCATCTTGTTCACTGCCTCCAATTTGACCAGGAGCGAGACTTCTTGGCGCAAGTGGGGCGACATTGCCAAGCCCCTTGTCCTGATCGCTCTTCCCACGCTGCTCATATACAAGCAGCCCGACTTGGGCACTTCACTTGTGCTGCCTGCAACGGTGCTGGGCATAACGTACATGGCCGGGGCCCCCGGGGGACGAATTGCAGCAGTAGTGCTATCTGGGATTGGTACCGTAGCTGCCTTAATTGTGCTCCACTTCAAGTACGGGGTGCCGTTGCCCTTCAAGGACTATCAGTTGAAGCGCATTGCAGTGCTGTTTGATCCTTCTATTGACCCGTTGGGGGCGGGATACCATATCAGGCAGTCCATAATTGCAATAGGTTCTGGGAAACTGTGGGGCAAAGGACTTTTCATGGGCGATCAAAGTCAGCTGAAGTTCCTTCCCGAACCACACACTGACTTCATATTCGCAGTAATTGGTGAAGAGCTGGGGTTCATTGGTGCGGCTACGGTGCTGATCATATACCTTGTGCTCCTGATTCGTGTTTTCCAGATTACCTTGGCCGCTAAGGACCGGTTTGGCTGCTTGGTGGTAGCTGGCGTCGGGTGCATGCTCGGATTCCACGTCCTGGTCAACGCCGGTATGGTGATGGGGATCATGCCCGTTGTTGGGATCCCTCTGCCTTTTGTGAGCGCTGGGGGCAGCTCGTTCTTGTCCAACTCGATTGCTTTGGGACTGGTCCAAAGCGTTTGGGTGCACAGGCGAAAGGTCCCCTTCTGAGGCTGGAGGTTGTTTTTTGCCGGAGCAGGTAAGGTTCCAGCTCAGAGGCGACTAGAGAGACAACAGGTTGGAGCAATACGAAAAGTGCGTACTTTGGGTATTCGAGGGTGCTCACGCCAAGCATGACAGCCATCAGGGCAGCCATGCTTGACCACGGGATCGCAGCAATCAACACTCCCCCTGAATCCTCTATGGTTCGGGCAAGCTCGCTTGGTGGCATTCTACGCTTGAAGTACTCGTTCTTCAGAGCCTGAGCCGGCACGATTGCGGCCAGGGCCTGATTGCACGTGACTGCTGCCACGGCCACGCTCATAGCCATTGTGAGCAACCTGAGGCCGCGGGCGCTGCTTATTCTAGAGGTGGCGGCCTGTGTGAGCCCGTCGATGATGCCGCTGTTTGCCAGCATGCCGTTGAGTGCCCCGGCAAACACGAGTACCCCGACCAGGTTAATGGTTGACACCACCCCCCCAGATTGAAACAACTGGTCCATGCTGGGATGCCCTGTCGGGACGCGGTACCCAAACAGCCCCCAGCGCAGGAGTTGGCCCAGGGTAGCGCGGCCGCCACAAATCGCGAGTAGCCCAGCGCTCACGATGCCCGATAAAAAGCAATACTTCAGTGGCCGGCGGGCGATTGCCATGGTGAGCAGTGCAAAGGCTGGGACAAGCAATGCTGGCGTTGGCCTGAACGTGCTAGCAATGGCGTCCAGAGTATGGTTAGCTTTCACGGCAACTTGGCTGTAGCTTGAGTTGAGCACAGCGTACAGTGCCAACGAAACTGCCGCACACGGTAGCTCAGTCACCGCGAAGTATCGGAAGTTGGCTGATGGCTTGCTGTCGGTCATGTGGGTAACCAGGTGAAACTGGGCGGAAGTAGGCGACCACCGGTCTCCAACCATTGCTCCAGATATGATTGCCCCTGCCACTGGGGCGGGCGAAAGCCCAAGACTTCTGGCCACCGCCACAAGCACAACTCCAATCGTGGAGACTGTTCCCGTTGCTGAACCCAGCACCACAGACGTGGCGGCGCTCAGCGCAAAACATACAGGAAGTATCTTGTCCACGCGTAGTGCCCTGAGGCCGTAGAACACCATGCTCTGAATTGTACCGCTAGCCATCCACACGGACGTGAGGAACGCCATGGCAACTATGATGACGACAACTGAAAGAGTCCACTTCACTCCGGCCCCGCACCAGCGGAGTAGGAGCTCTGGGCTAAAGCCCGTACGCCAGAGGTAAAGCCATGAGAACCATGCGGAGGCGAGCAGTGCAAGAGAGGCGGGTGCGTGCAGCCCAACCACTGCAAGCAGGAGAGACGCAGCCGTGAACAGAACTGGAAAAGTGCAACTTGTTGTGGTAAGTTTATCGCGCATATCCCGAATCAGTATAACATAAAGGCTTGCCTGGAAAGGGGAGAGACGAGTGATTGGAAAGCTGCTTGGGCAGGGCGAGGAGAGACTGAGGGAGCTTGGCTTGGGCCACTACCTGGATTTCGGCGCGGAAACAAGCGCAGTGCTTAAGTTGAACAGAGAATTCTTAGAGAGCATTTGCTTGGTGATGCGCGTGATCGACTCTGAATGGCCCGATACTGGGTTTGACTTCTTTGGGCACAAGCTGAAGTACCCAGTGATGACCGCTGCGCTTTCCGGGTTGCAGCGAATTTATCCTGACGCCATGGTAAGAGTGGCTGAAGGGGTTAAAGCAGCCGGATCGGCCACTTGGGTTGGCATCGGCAACGAGGCGGAGCTTGAACAAATAGTGGCAGTGGGTGCCCCTGTGGTGAAGATTGTGAAGCCTTACAAGGATGAAAGCCTCGTATTCTCAAAGCTTGAGGCTGCCCAGAAGCTAGGGTGCGTTGCGGTGGGCATGGACGTTGACTTCTTCTTTGGAGGCAAACGCCAGGATGAGATGATTATGCCACATCCGTTTGCGCCAAAGTCCATGAAGCAGCTTCGCAAATACATAGAGTCTGTAAGCGTTCCATTCATCGTAAAAGGGGTGCTGAGCAGGGAAGACGCGCTTAAAGCTGCTGAGGCCGGAGCCAAAGGGATTGTGGTGTCCCACCATGGAGGCGCGGTGTTGGACTACGCCTTGCCGCCCCTTGCTGCGCTGCCTCAAATATCCCGGGAGCTTTCTGGCAAAGTGATGGTCATAGTGGATAGCGGCCTCAAGAGGGGAACAGACGTGCTGAAAGCGCTGGCTCTTGGAGCCGACGCCGTGCTCATGGGCAGACCGGTCATGGCAGCCCTTGCCGTCCGGGGCAGCGATGGGGTACGGGAGCTTTTCCAAGGGATCGGCGAGGAGCTGGCCAGAGCAATGGCCCTCACTGGTTGCAGGAAGCTGGAGGACGTGGACAGCTCTATCGTGCGTTGCAAAGTGAACTACACGGAAATGCTGTGAGAGAGGAGGAAAGAGTAAAGTGTACAGAGACCCAGCAGAAGCTCAAGGCCTGCTTGTAACGGCGCAGTTGATGTGCTTGTCCGCCAGGACCGCGCCCAAGGCCACTGGAAAGGATTTTATCACCACGCGGGTGCTGTCGGGGGAAGTGTTGGAGCGTTTGGCAGATGAAATGACCGCTTATGGCCAGGCATCGGGCAAGAAGAACTTCGACAGGGATGGCGAAAACGTCAGGAACTCAGGAGCGGTGGTACTTATTGGTTTGAAGGGCGCCCAGACGGCTAGCTTGAACTGTGGGGCTTGCGGATTCAACACTTGCAGCGAACTCAAGGAGCACCAAGGACCAGAATTCGATGGGCCTGTGTGCGCGTGGCGTCTCGTGGACCTTGGAATTGCAGTGGGATCCGCGGTGAAGACCGCTTCCATGCTGAACGTGGACAACCGTATTATGTACAGGATTGGCGTGGTTGCAAAGAAAATGGGCTTGTGCGATGACCAAATCGTGCTGGGTATCCCCTTAAGCGCCACGGGCAAGAGCATCTACTTTGACAGGGGGCGGTAACCAGGTGTTGGCCGGACAAGCGGCGGCTCGGTTGGCTCTGGGGCAGCTCTTACCGGGCAAGGTGGTGGAGAGGCAAAACCGCTTCGTTGTGGAAGTGGAATTGTCCGGTCGCGTAGTAAAGGCACATTTGGCTGACCCTGGGAGGCTAGAGGAGCTAGTTTTCCCTGGGAACGTTGTGATGGTTAGGCGGGGAACCGGGGAAAGGGCTACCGCTTACGATTTGGTGCTCGCTCGGTTCGTGTCTTCGCAATCCAAAAACTCTGGTTCCGTTTGGGTTTGCGTGGACACGCGCCTTCCTAACCGATTGTTTCAGGAGGCCCTCAGGCGCGGCGCCCTTCATGAGTTCAGAGGCGTGAAGTCACTTCGCCAGGAAGTGTACTTGTCGGAGAACGGCCCTTCAAGGTTCGACTTCTTGGTCGAGACAGAAAGTGGACCAGTTGTGGTGGAGGTCAAGTCTGTCAGTTTATGCCGGGATGGGGTAGGCTTATTTCCCGATGCTCCTACAAAGCGAGGCACGCGCCACACCCATGAGCTTGCTGAGCTCTCCAGGAAGGGCACGGCTGCGTGCTTGGTGTTCATTGCCCAGCGCGCAGACGTGATTCGGGTAAGGCCTAACAGCGAACTGGACCCGGAGTTTGCCGCGGCCGTTCATTGTGCTTTGCTGGCTGGCGTGGGCTTGTACGCCTACCGGTGTCGCGTGAGCCCCAATGCTATTGAACTTCTGAGTGAACCAATCCCTGTGGAAGTGTAGCAACGCCATAAGATTGACGTTCTAGCGTCTGAGGAGAGGACCTGGCTGGTGACAAGGTAGCTATTGCAAAGCGCCGTCAACTATCAGGCTACCCCCGGGGCAGATTGCCACGGCAACGACCAGCTAGCGGCAGCACTCTCAACGCTTCTGGTGTTAACGAGCAAGTGCTCCCTGCAAAGGGATTTCGGCGCTATCCGAGTCGCGCAACAGGCGACGTTGATCTTGGGTACCCACCGCCACCCATGAAAGGGAGGGTTGAAGAATAACAGCAAGACTCAGGATCTTAGCTATTTGGATCCTGCTTGCGGCCGGGCTGGCCGTGACAGTAGCCGGCACCGGAGTGGCTGGGCGAGCCATCAAGCTTTTGGTGGACGGAAAAGAGATCCTCCCGGATGTTCCTCCTAAGGTAATTGGTGGGAGGGTGATGGTGCCTTTGAGGTGGGTGACAGAAGCGCTGGGGGCTAGGGTGGACTGGGACGAGTCCACCTTTACCGTCGCGGTGCAGACTCCCGCGTGGGGTGCTGAGCGCAGGGTTGCAATGCTTGAGGCAGCGCTTGTTGGCGAGGATCCGGTTTGGGTGGCAAACGCGTGGGCCGATGCGGTCAAGAACCGAAATGGAGCTGTTCAGTTTGCGTTACTCTCGCCTGAGCTGCGCGAGAAATACAGGCCTGCGTTTGAACAACTTGGTTGGGTCACATGGGTGTCGGGCCCCTGGGTGGAGTCGTATCAGGTTAGCTGCACGGGCCAAGGGGGGATTATTGTGCCTTCGCGGTCAAGTTCCGCATGGTGACTTCCACGGGCTTTGCGGGGGAATATGGCGCCAGGCTGGTGGTCAGCCGGCGCACCCAGGGAGAATCGAGCTGGGTCATCTCGTACGTGGATTATCCGTACGAGGGGGTCTACGCCTCACTGTGATGACAGGCATGAGAAAAACCAGTGCTTACTGGGACGCGCCTTTTACTGAGAACAAATTTGCCAGTTCCATCGTCAAGAGTACTGGAAGGAAGAGCCTACATGCTTTTCATGGGGAGGGAGCCTTGTGGATAGGTTGAGCAAGGTAGTTAGCGCACTGATCATTGGCGTGTCCCTGGTGTTGTGTTCGTGGATAGTGTCCAGACCGGCTGTGGAGTTCGTGACGTCCAAGAAGTCCATAACTGTGACTGGTTCGGCCAAGAAGGAAATCAGGTCAGACCTCATCGTGTGGCGGGCATCGTTTTCCAGGCGCGCTCAGGACCTTACTAAGGCGTACTCGTTGTTGAAGCAAGACATGGCAGTGGTGAAAGAATATCTCATCCAAAAAGGTATCAACGAAAAGGAAATAGTATATTGGCCAGTAACCACCGAAACGATTTTCGCGTCGGATCCCAAGACTGGCATGATAACCAGGGACATTTCTGGTTATGTGCTTAGACAGAGCATAGAAATCCGTTCAAACGACGTGGATAAGGTGACCACGATTTCAAGGGAGTCAACTGAACTTATCGAGAAGGGTATTGAATTCGAATCTTACCCGCCCCAGTATTACTACACCAAGTTGAACGAGCTCAAGATCGATATGCTTGCGGAGGCAGCTAAGGATGCCATGAACAGGGCTGAGAAAATTGCAGCTTCCACTGGCGCTCGCATTGGCAACCTGAGGTCGGCAAAGATGGGAGTGTTCCAGATAACGCCCAAGAACTCCACTGAAGTCTCGGACTACGGCATAAACGACACTTCATCCCTGGAGAAAGAGATCACTGCCGTGGTCAACGCCGAATTCGCTCTCCGGTGATGGGTACAGGCTTTGGGGGGATGAGGTTTCGACCCAGGCCAGCCACCACCGTCCTGCTGGCATTGGCGGTTGTGTGTGCGTCTTTCCTTGGCTGTGCCGCCAGGCGCACCCCCAGTTTGAGCCCAGGGCAGCTTAACTCCGCTGTGGACTCCAAAGGAGGGACTCCCGACGTGGTTATGTGCCATTACCTGGCGGCTTGCCTGGCCAAGGACTGGGTAGGGGCCTTTGGCTGCCTTGGACTCATTCCAGATGATGTAACCCTTGAGTTGTTCATGCTGGAAAGGGAGCAAGCCGATGATGAGCTGCTGGAATACCGAGTAGAGGGTTACCAGCTCCTGGACCCAGAGCACGCTACGGTTTACGTAAGCTACAGGTTCAGGTACCGTTCATCAGGGCAAGTTTTCACTGGTAGGGAGGAGCCCTGGTCGTGCATGAGGCAGGACGGGCTTTGGAAGGTCCGCTGGTTGCCCAGGCGATGAACAGTTGGGCCGACTGTGGGCTTAAGCTTTGCCCCAGCCGGCCTTGGTGCTTACGAGTAGCTTCAGCCTCAGGCTTGGAACCTGTCAACGTACTCCTTAAGCCGTTTGGCAACCCCCAGCACTTGCTGGGCGTTTGCTGCAATTTCCTGGGTAGCTGCAGAAAGTTCCTCCGCAGAAGCGGAAATCTCCTCAGCGGTGGCCGACGACTGCTCGGCTACCGTGCTTATCCCGTGAAGCTTGTCCAGGATAACGTCCTTAGCCCTGGCTGTGCCCTCCACTTCTCCGAAAGTTGCTTGAATCACGGGCCCCATTGAACACACCGAGTTGAGGATTGCGTCAAATGCCCTGTTGGTGCGTTCCACTCCTTCCAGTTGGTTCCCAACCTGCTTTGCCACGCCCTCGAGAGTGCTCACCACTTCATTGGTGTCACATGAAATGTTGGTTAGCAGACTTCTGATTCGGTCAGAGGAGACCCGGGATTGCTCGGCCAGCTTTCGCACTTCCTCAGCCACCACCGCAAAACCCTTCCCTGCTTCTCCTGCGTGAGCGGCTTCGATGGCTGCGTTTAATGCAAGCAAATTGGTTTGCGCTGCTATGTCGTTTATGACAGCGAGGATTTCCCCCACCTGGCTAACCGAGTTCTTAAGCACTTCCAACCTGCTCACCAGAGCGCCAAAGGCGTCTCCCACGCTCCTGATAGAAAGGGTGAGCCCATCAAGTTCCGCCTTTCCCTTGTGGGCTAATTCGGTGGTCCCTTCACTGTTTTGCTTCACCTTCATCAGTTCATCATGGGCTCGCTGGAGGTTCTGAGCCATTTTCTGGGTTAGCTGGAGTATTTCCTGGAGACTTGCTGCCTGTTCGGAAGCCCCTTGAGCCACCTGTTCTATTGCTTTGGCCACCTCGGCGGAAGTGCGTGCGATTTGCTCTGAGGCTGCGCCAACGCTTTCCGAGTTGTTCTTGAGGGTGCCGGCGTCGTTCTTGATTCCTGCCAGCAAAGGCCGTATTTCTGCGCGTAGGCGTTCCGCTGCGCCCGCCAACTTCCCAATCTCGTGCTTAGCTCGAAGCAGCCTTTCCGGCGCAGGGGAGGTGAAGTCGCCCCGGGAAAGTGTCCCCAGGTGATCAACTACCATGGCAAGGGGGGCAGTTATTGTGCGTAGGAGCATGAAGGTCATCAAAAGCAGAATTGCTCCGCACACTGAGAAAAGTCCCATGGAGAGCCTGCGGGACATGGCGTATCTGTTTTGGGCATCGCGCTGGGCTTGCGCTGCCAGTTCAAGGGAAATGTCTGTGAGGGAGTTCAAGGGCTCCCGCACGCTTTCAAACATGCTGTCTGCCTTGTCCCTGATGGCTCTGGCCTGCTGCCTGGACTCCTCTGTCCCCTGCTGCAGGAGCTTCACGTAGTCGTCAAGTTCTTTCTTCCACGCAGATCTTGCCGCCCCGTGCTGATTGATGAGCTCCCGTTGTTTTTGGGTTGTAGCAAGCTGAGAATACGCTCCTACTCTCTCCACTACCTGCTGGAAATTGTCGTTGATTTCCTTGGTATACTTGTTCCAGTCAGGGCTGCCTGGCGTGGTTTCAAACAACTTCAGCTCCGCTACGTACACTTGGTAAAGGTCCCTGTCTGCGTTGAGCACCTTTTCCACACTGGCCAGGAACACATCATTAGTGACGGCCACGGTTTGGCTCATCTGGGAGAGGGTGTTGTTGCTGATGTACCACACGCCTAACGTTGACAACACCGCTACGGCGAGGATGAAAAACCCACGAGCTCTAATTGTCACGACGCATCGCCTCCTTGATCACAGAACCTCGCTTCCCTGGACCCTGCTTGGACTGGAGTCTTCTGGAAGACGGTGGCGTTCCCGAACCTTTTGGGCAGCAGCGCTGAAGGGATCCTGTTGAGGCTTTCCACCTGCCCCAGCAGGAGGAAACCTCCAGGCTTCAGGATCCCCTCGAGGTTTTCAATGGCGCGCCACCTTGACTTTTCGTCGAAGTAAATGAGCACGTTCCTGCATAGCACAATGTCGAAAGTACCCCAGGTGGCCACCTGCTTTTGGTCGAACAAGTTGCCCCAAGCAAAGGTCACGTGCCGTCTCAACCGAGGCGCAATCTCAAAATGGCTCCCCTGGGCAACGAAGTACTCCTCGAGGAAATGATGGGGCACAGCTCTGACCGAGCGCTGGGTGTAAACTCCCTGCTGTGCCCTTTGGATTGCTGATGTGTTCACGTCTGTACCGAGTACGTGCCACAGCAGGTGACGGTGGCGGAGCTTCCTGAGGGTGTCGTCTAGGATGATTGCGGCGGTATACGCTTCTTCCCCAGTTGAGCAGCCAGCGGACAGCACCCTTATTTCGGGACGAACCCTGCCCAGTGGGCCATCTAGCATTTGGGGCAGGAGGTGCTGGGCAAGGCAGTTGAGTTGGTCCACCTCTCTGAAGAAGAAGGTCTCGGTGATGGTTAGCACGTCCAGCAAACGCTGAAGCTCTTGCTCCGACGGGCTGCTAATGAGGTACCTCAAGTATTCCTTGAAGCTGGCCAACCCAAGGGCTTGCATCCTGATCCGCACTCTTCGCTCCACGTAATACAACTTGCGGTCAGGGAAGAACAAGCCGCACTTCCGGTTTACGTAGTCCCGAAGTTGACGGAACTCCTCTAAATTCACCCAGGTCACTCCAAACCTTGCTGTAACAGTGTCCCAGGATTGTCATCGTAACGTTCGGCACAAATCTTAAATGGGCTTGGGGTTTAGGTAGTCTGGGGAAATGGTGTGGGGCTGTTTCCTGGGTGTGAAGCGTATCCAGGGGAGATCCATGCCCAAGGGGGGCAAGACCCTGACTCAAGTGAGGACCTTGCCCCACCTGCCACTAGAACTTTGGGTAGGATAAGCCACGTGCCCGTTTACAAGCACGTATTGGATGCCGATGGGTGGTACCCGCGGCTCTTGAAAGGATGCACGGTCTTCAATGGTTTTCCAGTCAAAGAGCACCAGGTCGGCCCAATAACCTTCCTGCACAAAGCCTCTGTCTTTGAGCCCAAGCTTCTTGGCAGGGGCTCCGGTCATCTTGTACACTGCAGCCTCAAGGGTTAGCAGTTTCCTTTCCCTGGCGTAACGGGCAATTACCCTGGGGAAAGTGCCGAAGCACCTGGGGTGGGGCTTTACGGTGCCATGGAAGGGCAAGGCAAACCCGTCGGAGCCCACCATCACGTCCTCTCGGGCCACACACGCTTCCACGTCCTTCTCGCACATGGCATGCCCAACTACCATGAGCTGGGGCCCGCATTCTAGAAGCAGCTGGCAAAGGGCGTCAAAAGGGTCCATTCCCCAAAGCTCCGAAAGGCGCTGAATGGTTTTGCCATCCACTTGCGGGTTTCCCGAACCGTCCACCACGAAGTCGTCCCATTCCATGCCCTTGATTGGAGAGCTCCAGTCACTGGTACCTTCTTCCACCACCTTCCTGAGGTCCTGGCGCTTTCTGAGGCACCTGAGCGCCCCCTGCCAGTCCCCCTGCATCAGGTCAGGAGGCAGGAACGAGCCAAGAGTGGTGTAGTAGGCGGTGTAGGGATACTGGTCGCAGTCAACGTCCAGGCCTTCTTGCCGTGCTGAGTCTACCATGGACAGGACTTCGGGCAAGCGTCCCCACATCAACCTGCTTTCCGCCTTCACGTGGGATATTTGAGTGGAAACCTGTGCCCTGCGCGCAATTTCGATAGCCTCTGCAATTGCGGAAAAGAGGGTTTCGCCTTCCCCCCTGATGTGGGTCGTGTAGATCTTGCCCGCTGAGGCCACCACGGAAGCTAGCTCCACCAATTCGTCGGTCCGGGCGTAACAGCTTGGATAGTATATGAGGCCTGAGGAAAGACCTGCAGCTCCTTCATCCAAGGAAGCCTGCAACAGCCGTTTCATTTGATTAAGTTCCTCCCGGGAAGGTGGCCTTGCCACTCTTCCCAGCACCTGTTGCCTGATGGTACCATGGCCAACCAAAGCAATTACGTTCACTGCTGGTGACCGTCTCTGGAGTTGTTCCAAGTATTCCCCAAAGCTCTTCCAGGTAGGCTGAAAGTGGTCGCGTAGGTCAACTTTGAGGAAGGCAATGTCTTCGCGGAGCTGATCGGCTTTCCAGCCAGCATCAGCTCCTGGCCATGGGGCCACGGAGAAACCGCAGTTTCCGACTACCAGGGTGGTGACTCCCTGGGCCAGCATGCTTTCGGCATTTGGGTTCAGCACCAGGGTGAGGTCTGAGTGGTTGTGTATGTCGATGAACCCTGGCGCAAGGTAGAGCCCGGGACCGTCGATCACGCGACGGGCAACAACCGACTGGCTAGAGGGAACATGCGCAATGAGCGCTATCCTGCCTTGAGCTATGCCCACGTTGGCCCGGAAAGCAGGCTTGCCAGTTCCGTCCACTACGGTTGCATCGTGGATGAGCAAGTCGAGCAAGGAATCCACCCCTTCACGGAGCCGACTGCCCCTTGAAATCAAGCCAAGCGCGTTTTCTGAGGCCACTGTCTGCTAGCAGGTCGATGACTGTGGCGCTCAGAGCTTTGGCGCAAACCAGCAAAGCTCCAATAGCGCTGGGCGTGGTTGTGGCTGACGCGAACTCTGGCGTATGGGGCTTTGTGCCTGCCGGCGCCACCCCTGCCAGAGGCTGGATCGTTGGCACCACCTGTGAGAGGTTGCCGATATCCGTAGAGCCGATCACTGGGCCAGGACCAGTGTCTACGCTCACTTTGCCGTTTGAAGCTTGTGCCAAGTTCTTGGTGAACAACCCCTCCAGGGTTGGATTGGACCTCAAGCTTTCGTAACGTGCGCCCACTTGCGCCACCTGCAAGCTGCAACCAGTTGCCAGGGCGCCAGCCTTGGCACAGTTCACCACCTTTTCTAGTAGCGTGTCCATATACTGAGAGCTCCGGGCTCGCACGCACACTCGAGCCGCGGCGCGTTCTGGTATCACGTTAGTGGCATATCCACCTTCGACCACGATGCCGTGAATTCGGCTACCGTCTTGGATGTGCTGGCGTAGGCAGTTGATCCCGGCAAAGGTTACCATCACGGCGTCCAAAGCGTTAATACCTTCCCACGGGGCAGCCGCTGCGTGAGCTGGCTTGCCCTGGAATTCAAAGCCGAGCTCCTGGAGCGCCAGGCTTTCGCACTTTACGCACCATTCGTCAAAGGCGTGTACCATCATGGCCGCGTCGATGTGGGAAAACACCCCGGCGGCGATCATGGGGATCTTGCCACCGTAGCCTTCCTCGTCTGGGGTGCCCACCACCAGCACTCTTCCCTCAATACTGGCCCCCGGCATGGTCTTGGCCAGGGCCACTGCTGCCAGTGCGCTGCACACCCCGCTCCAATCGTGCCCGCAAGCGTGGCCCAACTGGGGGAGCGCATCGTATTCGGCTATGAGCGCCACCCCGGGGATTCCCTGCCCTATCTGGGCGCAGAAGGCGGTGGGGAGGCCGGCCAGGCCCCTCTGGACCTGGTATCCGGCCTCTTCAAGCCAAGAGCAGAGTATCTCCGAAGACTTGTGCTCTTGGCCCCCTAGTTCGGGATTTGCGTGAAGCTCCGAAAGGGCCTGCACTGCCCTGGACTTGAGCTGGTCAATTGCCGCAAAGGTCTTGACTTTGCACTGGGTTGTGTCCATGGTGACGCCACCGAAGCATATGTGCCCATCAGAAGGGCCCGTAGTTTATGGCTACGGCCACTATTGTGAAGACTATCGCTACTCCAACCCACATGAGCAGCAGCCTCCAGAAGAAGCTGACCCACTTGGGCCAAGGCACCTTAGCCAGGGCCAGTGCGGCCATGAAGTACCCTGCGGTGGGTTCAAAGACGTTTGTGAAGCCGTCACCGAACTGGTAGGCAAGCACCGCCGTCTGACGGGTGATCCCGGTGACGTCCGCCAACGGCGCCATTATGGGCATGGTGGCTGCGGCCTGCCCGCTCCCAGACGGGATGAAGAACTCGATGACTGCCTGAGCTATGTATTGGGCCGTGCCCCTTAGCAGGTGGGGGAAGTACTGCACTATCGAGGCCATGCCGAAAACCACCGTATCAATTACCCGGCCGGCACTCAGGGTAACCGCCACTGCCCTGCCCAGGCCGATGAGCAAGGCGCCACCCAGCAGCTCCTTGCACCCTGCCAGGAACTCCTCACAGAGCCTGTTGGTGCTCAGTCCGCCGAGATACCCACCCACAACACACAGGATGAGGAATATGGCGGACATTTCAGTGAACCACCAGCCAAGCTTAAGCACCCCGTACACAAAGGCGACGAGCGTGGCAACGAAGCAGAGCAACACCGCGATGTGCCTTGGGGTCATTTGGGGGATGGACTTCACGTCGAACTCCTTTTCCCTGAGCTGGTCGTCCTGGTACATGGGGCTGGATTGGGGATCGCGCTCCACTTTGCCAGCCCAGCGGTAAACGTAGGCGATGGAGATCACGGTCAATACTAGCCAGGCGGCTATTCTTAGCCCCATGCCCGAGAAGATGGGAAGCCCTGAAATTCCTTGAGCCACTGCCACGGTGAACGGGTTCATGAAGGCGCCCGAAAACCCAGCGTTCATGCCCGCGAGCACCATTGCAAGGCCCGTCAGCGAGTCCCAACCAAGGGACAAGGCTAGGGGCACCATAACTGGGATGAAGATGAGCCCTTCTTCTGCCCACCCCAATATTGCTCCGCCTAGGGAGAACACGGTCATCACGATGGGAATGAGCAGACGCCTGTTTTTCTGAAACCTCCGCACCAGCGTGAGTATACCAGTGGTCACAGCTCCAGTAGCCTTGAGCACCTGGAAAACGCCGCCTACTATGATGACGAAGAAGATAATGTCAGCAGCATCCATGAAGCCCTTGAACGTGCAAACGAAAACCCCCCACGGGGAAACTGGGCTACGGTCAACGTAGTGGTAAGTGCCGGGCACAGCAAGCATCCTGCCGGTGTTGGGGTCTTTTTGCCTGTTGAATTCACCTGCAGGCAGCACCCAGGTGAGCACAGCAGCTACGATCACCACCAGGAACAGAATGGCGAAGGCATCGAGGAACTTACTCTTGCCGTTGCTGTTAGACATAGAAGAGCCCCTCCTCTTCTCCAACACTTCAACTTGATTGGTCCACAGTGCCGCAGAACTCCATGGCTGCCAAGGCGTATAGTTGAGTGGCGGCCACCACCTCCTCGAGGCTGACCCATTCCAGGGCAGAATGGGCTACAGAAAGATCACCTGGTCCCAGCACCACCGAGGGGATTGCACCGTGCACGGCCAGGAACCCTGCATCGGACCAGGCTGGGAACGGCGCGTGCTGGGGGGTTAGGCCCGTTGCGCTTATTGCGCCTTCCAAGCACCTGACCAGAGGGTGATCAGGTGGCGTCACGAACGCCAGGTGATCCAGTTTTGCCTGGGATTCCGGCATGCGGCGGATCTCCGCGGTGAACTCTGGGTCTTCCTGGGCAAGTTGGTCGAAGAGTTCGTGGAAATCCTTCCACACCAGGGCAGTTGACTCAAGGGGAGTTGTGCGTCTGTCCAGCTTTATGAGGCAGCTTTCTGCAACCGTGCTGGGCTGGAAACCACCACAAATGTAACCCACGTTTATGGTGGGCGGGCCAAGGAAAGGATCTGTCCGGCTCGCAAGCTTGGGTGTCAGGCGCTGTTCCAGAGCCACCACAAGCCTTGCTGCCTTGGATATGGCATTAACGCCTTTTTCCCTGGTGCCGCTGTGTACTGCCACGCCCTTGACCGTTATCTCCAGCCATTCAAGGCCCCTGTGACCCCGGCACAATCTCAAAGACGTGGGTTCCGCCACTATTGCTCCATCAGCCTTCAAGCCGCTCAACACCAGCGCTTCGGTGCCTTCTCCTCTGAACTCCTCGTCCACCACTGCAGTCAGGATCACATCCCCCCGCAGCGCGATGCCAGCTCTGCGAAGGCCTACTATCGCCATGACCATTGCAGCCAGGCCGCCCTTTACGTCCACAGCCCCTCTTCCATAAAGCTTGCCGTCTTGCACGATGCCCTCGAAAGGCTCGATTTCCATCCTGTATGGGGGGACGGTGTCCATGTGGGCGTGGAGGATAAGGCTCCTTCCGTGACCCGCGCCCTTGAGCCTGGCAATGACGTTGTGCCTTACGCCAACCACGGGCTGGACCGTCACGTCCAGCCCCTCTGACCTGAGGAAGCCTGCCAGAAACTCCGCCAGGCGAGACTCAAGCCCTTCACACTGGGGATGGCTGGGTATCCTCACGAGGCTCCTTAGGAGTTCCGCAATTTCGCCCTCTGGCACTGCACGCCGCACCAGCGGCAGCAGTTCGTCCCAGCGAGTTGTGTCCATGAACAGCACCTCTGTATGTTCTGACCAAATGAAATCACTATGGATCTTAGTATTCTTCACCTTTACGGCAGTTCCTTCCTGGGTTTCCAGCCTGGCGTGCAAGGATGAATCCCTTGAGTTCCCTGGAGGCTAAGGTTATTGTGTTTGTAGAGTTTACTCACAGGGTGTTATGGCGGCTGCAGCCCACAGAGGTGGTGACCTAGCCATAGAATCGAAAGAGCCCCTCACGAGGAGGCGGTCAAGGTTCCTCATAACCCTGGCGCTGTGTGGCGCAGCTATTCTTGGGGCAAGCGTGCTCCTCAGGCCAACACTGGGTGTCCAAAGCACAAAGGCTGCCAGCTTGATGATTTGCACAGTGATTGCGTGGACCGTGGCCCCAGCCCACCCTGCCGTGGTCACGCTACTCATGTACGCTGCAATCATGGTCATGGGCATTGTGCCTGCGGACGTGGCGTTTCGGCTGTGGACGACCCCCGTGGTGTGGATGATGGTGGGTTCGTTCCTGATTGCACGGGCTACAGTTTCATCTGGATTGGCAAGGCGCGTGGCCATTGTGTTGGTGTCCTGCCTTGGCGTTGGCTACGCGCGTTTGATCTTGGCGTCGTGTGTAGTGGGAATTGTGTTGGGCTTGATCATACCCCACCCTTTTCCCAGGACTGTGCTCATATGGTCAGTGTACCGCAGCTTGCTTGAGTCAGTGGGCGCAGACGCCACCGCAGTCAAGCTTATGTGCTTTGGGGTGTTCGCTTCGGCAGTGCCCACCTCCATGTTGTTCCTCACTTCGGATTCGGTTCTCAACGTGACCGCTGCTTCCCTGGTAGACCCGCCGATCACCTGGACCCAGTGGCTGAAACTGATGGCTGTGCCTTCCCTTGCTACGAGCTGCCTGATGGTGTGTTGCTTTTTTGTGGTGTTTGGACCTGATTTAAAGCGGCACGGGCTTGGGGAATCACGGGTTAGGGTTATGGCTTGCGAGCTCGGGCCGATGACTCAGGTGGAAAAGAAGGTCTTAGCATGGTGTGCGCTTGCTGCAGGGCTTTGGGCTACCGCTGAATGGCACGGAATCAACCCAGCCTGGGTGTCCCTGATTTGCGCTGGCGGGCTTGCTTTGCCAGTGGTTGGGGAAGTGCTTACGCTTGACGACGTTTGGGTTGGCGTGAACTGGCCCACCGTGTTGTTTGTGGCAGGTGCGGCAACCCTGGGAACCCTTGCCCAGGCGGGTGGGCTCACAGATTTGCTGGTGGACTTGGTTTCCCGAATTGGCTTTGCTGCTGAACCTTTTCGGTTTCTACTGTGTGCAACGATAGTGAGTATGGCCATCCACGTGGTTGTTGGCAGCGCGTTGGCCTCCCTTGCAGTTGCTGCTCCTCTCTTGGTGCTCTGGGGAGCGCGCCTTGGAGTAAACCCTGCGGTTTGCTGCCTTACCGCATACATTGCTTCCAATATGTACTACGTATTGCCTTTCCACCATTCAACTATTCTGGTGGGGCAAAGTGAGCCCTCGGGGTTCGGTGTTGCTGAGACCTTGCGGTTTGCCCTACCCCTCATGGTGGTGACCCTTGCTAGCGTTGGCTTGTTCTTTTACCCCTGGTGGCAACTCTTGGGCGTGCTTAATGTGAGGTAAGATGTTTTTGCGTAGAGGCAGGTAGACGACATAGGCCTTTGACCTGGTGCACCGCGCGCCAGGGAGAGAAGCCAGGACTTAACTGGGGTGATTTCGGTGAGGGATCCCAAAGCCAGGACGGTGTTGCTCTTAAGGGAACTGGCTGCCCTGGGCAGAGACAAGCAGATTGTGCTTGTGCTTGACAACGCAATTGTTGTGGGCAAGGTCTCCGCCAGTCACGGGCACACAAACACACCAGCGCAATCACTGAAGGACGCGTTTGATGGGCTTGGCGGGGTAAAAGTTGTGGCCCAGGGTGAGGAGAACTTCGAAGAGGCGGTGGTGGTGTACGACGCAAAGTTGTACCCCCTTTCAAGGGGTCCAATGGTGGAAGCGGAGGTGCTTGTGATCTTCCCGGAAACGGTCCGGGCCGTTGCGGTGGGCGTTGCCAGAGCTGTTCAGGAATAAGCAGTGGGGAAGAGGGGTTTGGTTGTTTGAGCATAGGGGCATTGAAGGGCTATCCACTAATTGTTACTGCAGCAGTTTTGCGCAGGGACGGCAAGGTGCTCATCTCCCAGCGCCAAGAAGGTCACCTGGCAGGCATGTGGGAGTTTCCAGGCGGCAAGCTTGAACCTGGGGAAACCCCCGAGGAATGTCTGGCCAGGGAGCTGATGGAAGAGCTCAATGTGGGCGCGGAGGTCAAGGACATTCTGGCGGTGGTTTACCACGAGTACCAAGATGGGCCTATTCTGCTCCTTGCTTACGATTGCGCTCTGCTGCCTGGCGAGGGGATTGAAGAAACCCCTCACGTGCGATGGGTCAGCCCTTGGGAGCTGGACGCCTTTAAGCTTGCGCCAGCAGATGTGGCCGTGGCGCGAAAGCTCAAGGAAATTCAAGGGTAAGGGGCAGGGCCTCTGGACAAAGGCGCTGGAACTGGGTGCAGGGGTGGAACCGCAAGCGACAAATTTGAAAGGGGCTCTGAACTGGATGAAGATGGCTGCGCCTCGGGTGGGGATTGCAGATGCAGGCAAGAAGGGGCGTGATGAAGGTTATCCGGGAGTTGCTTCCAGGACGCGAGGGTGCCTTTCCCAGAGGAGGGCAGGGCAAGGCTAGCTGAGGCATATCTCCAGGCGCTTAGGCCCCTGGCTGCCCAGCCAGTTGAGGCTGTGGATGACAAATTGCGGCAGGCGGCCAAAGACCTCCTGGATTTGCTGGACGGCAAGCCCGGGGAAGAGGTGATCCGGCGACGGATCGGCTTTGGGAGAAACCTCCACGCTTGGGGGACGTCCTTGAAAGAGCTTGTGGCAAGCTGTGGATTGTTCCTTGGTTCCTACTGTGACGAGCTGGCAGCGTGTTTGGCTCACTGGCAAAAGCGTAACAATGTTGCTACTGCTGGACCTTGGTCTTGTGCTCCAACGTTACCGCACTGAGACTGTGGGCCAGCTCGAGATTGGTACGGAAACTGACCCACCCACTGGTCTTTTGAGCCGGAGCAGGTTCCTAACCCGACTTCCGCATTATTAATCCATAATCCCAGCTAGGCTGCTTTTTTCGTTTGAGCCATAGTCACTATGTGGGCTTGACCCACGTTTTCTTCGGTTTCATTGGCTCTGTCGGTATCCTTAGAGCGTTGTAAATCTCCACATGCTCCGGCTCGGGAGTCGTCGCCCTCCGCAGCTTCAGCACCCTCCCGTCTGGTAGTGGGAATACCACAGTCACAACCTG
>JBNARI010000013.1:0-53538 GCA_049718765.1 Bacillota bacterium
CATTTGAATTCATGGGGGTGGCGTGGTAACTTTGAAGGAGACCAAGCCTTGGGGGTGGGCGAGTGGGTAAGGCTTTTGACTACAAGAAGGAATACCGTGATCTGTACGAGCCCGGGTTGGAGCCCAAGATCGTTGAACTGCCTACCATGAAGTTCGTGATGATTGACGGGGAAGGTGGCCCAGAGGGAAACCCCGAGTTTGAGAGCGCAGTGGAACTGCTTTACGGCGTGGCGTTCACCATCAAGATGAGCCCCAAAAAGGGCAGGGGGTCAGAGGAGTATTTCGAGTATGTGGTCCCTCCGCTGAAGGCCTGTGGTGGGTCGAAGGCAGAGGTTTTTCTTTCGAGGACAAGCACAATTGGCTGTGGACGCTCATGATTCGGCAACCCGAGTTTGTGGACGAGCGGCTGTTTGAATGGGCTTTGGAAGAACCGGAGAGGAAAAGACCTGGGGCCTTAGTGGACAGGGTGCGGCTAGACCTGCTAAATGAGGGACTGTGTATGCAGGCCATGGATGTTGGCCAATACTCCTCGGAGTCTGAGACTCTCAGGAAGATAGAAGTTTTCATCAAGGACATGGGCTTGACGGATATGGTTGGAAGTGGCGGAAAGCATCACGAGGTCTACTTATCAAACCCACGGAGAGCAAGGCCAGAAAAGCTTAGGACTGTTCTCAGGCATCCGGTCAAGAGAGGAGGAACCTGATTTGGCAGAAGTGACTTTCGAAAGGATTGTAGAAGCTGCGCGGCGATTGGAGGGAGTTGCCCATCGGACGCCAGTGTTAACTTCGAGGTTGCTTGACGAGCAAACTGGCAACAGGGTTTTCCTCAAGTGCGAGAACTTCCAAAGAGTAGGAGCATTCAAGTTCCGTGGGGCTTACAACGCCATAAGCTGTTTGTCCCAGGAGGCACGAAGGCGAGGCGTGGTGACTTACTCGTCTGGGAACCATGCTCAGGCAATTGCTCTGGCGGGTAAGCTTCTAGGAGTTACCACTACGGTTGTTGTGCCCTCTGATGCGCCTGCAGTGAAGCTTGCGGCCTGTAAGAGGTATGGTGCAACGATCACTACTTATGACCGCAAGAAAGTGGCAAGGGAAGCGGTAGCGCAGGGGCTCATCGATAAGTACGGGTTCACTCTGATACCCCCTTACGATCACGAGGATGTCGTGGCAGGACAAGGCACAGCCGCGAAGGAGTTGTTAGAGGATGTTGGGGAGCTCGACTACGTTTTTGTGCCGTGCGGCGGGGGAGGGCTCTTGAGCGGTAGCGCAGTGAGCGTGAAGAACATGTTGCCAGGTTGCCGGGTAATTGGGGTTGAACCGGAGCTAGCGGACGACGCTACCAGGTCGTTCAAGACGGGAGTGCTCCACGAAGTCCATGATCCTCCAACGGTGGCTGACGGCCTGCGAACCAAGTCCTTGGGGAAGGTGACTTTCCCGTTGATCAGACGGTACGTTGACGATATGCTCACCGTGTCCGAGGAGGAAATAGTTTCCACAATGTATTTTCTGTGGACCAGGCTCAAGATCGTGGTGGAACCGTCGGGTGCAGTGGGGCTAGCACCCTTATTTCACCGAAAGTTGCCCATCGAGGGCAGGAGAATAGGCGTGATAATCAGCGGCGGCAACGTGGACGTGCGAAGTGCGGCCGAGCTTTTCGCGGGAGTGACGGATTGAGTTGGCAGAAGTGCGCGAGGTGGCTCAAGGGGTATTCCAAATCCAGTTGCAGGTTCCGTTTGGGAAAGGTACAGCCAACTCGTACATAGTCTCAAAAGGCAGAGACTCGATCGTGGTCGATGCTGGGGCTGATTGCGAACAGAACCAGGAGGTTTTCCTCGAAAGCCTTAAAGGCATAGGCTTAGCTCCCCGAAACGTAAAGGCCATACTGATTACTCATGCCCACCCAGATCACTGGGGGCTTGCCAGGTGGTTACACCAGTTGTCCGGAGCCCCCGTGTGGGTTCCAGAAAAGGAAGCTTGGATGCTTGAAGCTTGGAGGGACGGCGCGGAGGAGCATTTCTCACGCATCCGGAGGTTCTTCGAAAGGCACGGCATGCCCCAGGAAAAGCTCCAACTGGCAGCCGCCCTCAGGAGGCGTGCCATGCAGTTGGGCATACCCCCAGAAGCAGACTTGCTCGCGGTAGACGGTAAGCCTGCAGGGGCGCTGCAAGTACCCGGGTTGAGCCTTATCACCGTGGTAACTCCGGGGCACACCCTGGGACATGCGTGTTACTGGGCGCCCGAGCGTGACCTGGTGTTCTGTGGGGACCACCTATTGCCTGATATCAGCCCAAATGTGGGGGCTGCGCTTGGAGACGAATCCCTGGACGCTCTTGGATCGTATCTTTCTTCTCTCGAAAAACTAAAAGGATTAAACGCCAAACTGGGTTTGCCTGGCCATGGGGAGCCCATTTCAGATATCGCCGGAAGGGTCGAGGAGATTAAGGTGCACCACACCCAACGTCTAGCCCAGGTGACCGAGGCGCTCCGAAGCGGCGCCCAAACTGTCTACCAGGTGGTGCGGGCCCTTTTCCAGGGCGACATGACACCAGTTGATTACCAGCTTGCGTTTTTTGAGGTATACGCCCACCTTGAGCGGCTTGTAAGGGAGGACTTGGTTGGAAAGCAAGAAGTAGACGGCGTTTTGGTCTACCGAAATCAGGTCTAGCAAAGTCCAAGCCGCGGGTGGCGTGTGTAGGTTTGCCGAGAACCGTCACATGGGACGACTGGGGTTTGCGTAGCAATAGACGCAGCCGTGGAAGCACATGCTGTAGCTGCCAACGTCCAGGGAATGGGTGCACATGCAGTCCTGGCGCTGGCCGTAGTGCCTGCGGTAATGGAGGTTGAGACCGAAGAGACTGTTGATGAGCTCCTCATCGATACACTTACCCCTGGGGATGTGCCAGTCGTGGGGCGAATCGGGCTCACAACAAGATTGGATTTCTAAGCCCAACTCCCGGGCAATGTTGCCCAGCGCTTGCATTACGGTGTGGGTTTGTAGCTCAAGCTGATCTGGGCTTGGCATTGTGATTCCCCGGGACGCAAGATGCTTGAGGCGCTTCACCACCTTTGGGTACAGGTCTACCTTGCTTACCACAACTCGCGTTACACAATCACGCAGCTTGAGCCCAAGATTGCCGAACTGATCGACGTGGAATTGCGGTGGGGTAATACTCGTAATGCATACGGGGTCGTAACGCCAAATCACCGCGCCAGTCGGTAAGAGTTCCGCAAGCTCGAACAGATAGTGTATTCGGTCAGCCAGAGCAGGCAAGTTGGGCTCGAGAGCTTCAGGATAACCGTTTATGGTGAAATGGAAGCAAAACCTGTAACCCAGCCGTTTCAGCCACCGAAAGTCCTCCAGTGGAGCCTGTGGGGCCTTACTCCAGAAGACTATTGCGTCCACAGAGTCGGGGCTTAGTACCACCGGCCTGCGTTGCCTGGGGTTGTAAGGATTCACTACCTCCAGTCTGCCTTGTGCAATGGCGTTTTTGAACCATTGCCAGTGGAACGCAGGGATATCAGTTCGCCTGCTCACGCTCAGGATCACGGTCTTGCCTCCCAATAATACATTATACATTCATTGGGGTCTCGTTCCAGCGAAAAGGTTTATACATTTTGAATTCATGAATTTCAGATGGCAAGCAGGAAAAGCGGCGCTTGCATCGAATATGTTCAAGGTCACACCGTGCATGAAAATCCGGGTTGTTCTTGGGGGGCCTTCCATGAGCGCTCTTACCTTGATAAAAAATGCAAAGATATACGGACGAGGAGAAGCTATGGACCTACTCCTGGGCGGTGGACGGGTGCTAGGGGTAGGCCCAGGGCTTGGCGTTGTTGGGACAAGTGTCAACGTAGTTGACGTGGAAGGCCGTGCTGTGGTTCCTGGCCTTGTGGATCAGCACATACACTTCATTGGAGCTGCTGGAGACGAAGGGCCAAACAGCCAAACGCCAGAGCTCTTCGCCTCGCACCTTGTCTGTGCGGGGGTCACCACGGCAGTGGGCTGCTTGGGATTTGGAAGGGCAACCGAAAGCGTCAAGCACCTGTATGCCAAGGCTGTGGCGCTCCAACAGGAGGGCGTTTCTACGTTTGTCTACACCGGTTCCTTCTCTGTTCCCTCCCCAACGATTACTGGAAGCGTAGCAGAAGACATAGTGCTCATGGACAAGGTGCTAGGGGTAAAGGTGGCAATTGGAGACGCATATTGCTCCCAGCCCACACTTTGGGAGCTCGCCCGGATTGCTTCAGAAGCGTACGTAGCGGGGTTGCAGGCAAGCAAGGCTGGCGTAGTGCACCTGCACGTAGGTCATCATGGAGACCCGTTCCAGACAATCGAAGAGGTGCAGCGGCTGTCCGGGGTACCCAAGAAGCAGTTCATCCCCACTCACTGTAATTGGAGCAAGCAACTGGTGGACGGAGCCAAGTCCTATGCGCTGAAAGGCGGATTCGTTGACCTTAGCACAGTCTTGAGCCCTACCAGAGGAAGCATCACTTCAGTAAAGGCTTCCACTGTGGTGCAAGAACTGATGTCAGCTGGTGTCGGGCTTTCTCAGATCAGCTTGAGTTCTGATGGCAACGTTGGTATGCCCGTAAGGCTTTCTGACGGCACTAAGGTTGGCTTGTACCTGGAAAGGGTGGGTTCTCTGTGGGCTGAGATTGCCGATCTGGTTAGGGCAGGACTTGGGCTTGAGGATGCAGTGAAGCTCGGGTCTGAGAACCCAGCCAGGCGCCTTGGCTTGTTTCCCGCAAAGGGAGCCATCCTTCAAGGGTCAGATGCTGACCTGCTGGTTGTCAACGATGACCTCACTATCCATAGCACCTACGCCAAAGGTGTATTAGTATATCACCAAGGGCAATGCTTGCTAAGAAAGCACTTCGAAAGGGAGGAGTGAACCTGGCTGTGGAGGAAGTGACAGTTAGGGGAGAGCGATGGTTCCCTTCGGACCGCACGTTTGCCGAAGAGATGCCCGAGCTGTGGGGGGATTGGTACTGCGACTCCGAGGTTGGGAAGCTCAGGGCAGTGCTCATGCACCGTCCTGGTCCAGAGATAGATAACATGAAGGACCCTGCTCCATACAGGTTTAAGGCGCTCATGGATCCTGAGAAAGCCAGGGCACAACACGACGCGCTGGCTGAGATCTACAGGCAACACGGGGTAAAGGTCTATTACGTGGAGCAGACCAGGCTTGACAGGCCCAACGCCATTTTCATGAGGGACCTGATGTTCATGACCCCTGAGGGTGCAATAATAGGTAGGCCGGCCATGGCCTCACGCAGGGGAGAGGAACGCTATGTTGCGGAGGCCCTTGCCAAGCTGGGTGTTCCCATCATTAAAACGGTGAACGGCGATGGCATATTCGAAGGGGCCTGTGCCATGTGGGTCGATAGGGAAACGGTTATCCTTGGAACAGGTTCCCGGTGCAACCAGTCTGGAGCAGCTCAGGTGGAATCTGAGCTCAGGAACATTGGGGTCAAATACGTGATCAAGTTCCAAATACCATACGGACATGCCCACATCGATGGTCTGATGAACATTGCTGACAGAAAGACTGCCATCGTGTTTCCCTGGCAGGTGCCATACGATGTGTGCAAGGCGCTCTTGGATAGGGGTTTCACAATTCTGGAGGCAACTGACATAAGGGAGGTCAAGCTCACCTTTGGAGTTAACTTTGTGGCGCTAGAACCAGGGAAGGTGGTGATGCCAGCGGGCAATAAGAATTGCAAGGCGGTCCTCGAATCGGCTGGAATCAGCGTGATCGAAGTGGACATTTCCGAGTTGATGAAGGGATGGGGAGCAGTCCACTGCATGACTGCCTTCCTGAAAAGGGATCCAATCTAAACTGAAGAGACGGAGGGATAACCATGTCCTATGGCAAACGAGTATTAACGGTGCTTGCAGCAGTTTTGGTCCTGGCTATTGTGCTGGTGGGGTGCAGCTCTGGCGCCACTCAGACAGCTCAAAAGCAGGCCCCAGCGCCAGCAGAAGCGCCCAAGGCGGCAGCCAAGTCTACCATTGACAAAGTCAAAGAAAAGGGCGAACTTGTTGTTGGTACCGCGCCTGGCTACTTCCCCTTCGAGATGATCGACAAGCAGGGCAACATCATTGGTTTCGACATTGACATTGCAAAGAAAATCGCAGACACCCTTGGGGTGAAGATGAGAGTCGAAAGGTACGGCTTCGACGGTTTGATCCCGGCACTTCAGACAGGCAAGGTGGACATGGTGATTGCCGGGATGACCATTACTGGCAAGCGTGCCCTTGCGGTGAGCTTCTCCAACCCCTATTATGAGACGGGCCAAGTGCTCCTTGTAAGCAAGAAGAACAACCCCAACGTGAAGTCCTGGAAGGACTTGGACGTGAAGGGCAAGGTTATCGGGGTTTCCTTGGGGACCACCGGCGCCATGCTTGCAAAGCAGCTGTTCAAGAACGCCGAGGTGCGGGACTTTGACATCTTCCCAGACGCTTGCCTTGCAGCGTCCACGGGCAAGATCGATGGCATAGTGTACGACGAACCTGGCGTGAGGGTTTACGTGTCCCAGCACCCAGATTCGGTGTACGGGATATATGACTTGCTGTCAGTGGAAAACCTGGGCATTGCGGTGCAGAAGGACGATTTCCCCACAATCCAGTGGCTCAACTCTTTCCTCTACTCGTACAAGGACGGGCCTGAGTATAAGGCCGCAGTGGACAAGTGGTTCGTTAAGATGGACTGGATGAAGGACGTAGAGATAAAGTAGTGGCGTGAGCAGGGGGTGCCTCTGTGATTTCTGGGTACACGATGGACTGGAGAGTTATAAAGGAGTACCTTCCGGTGTTGCTGTACGGAGTGGTGCTCACCTTGAGGTTATCCGTATTGGCAATAATGGTTGCCATAGTCATAGGGGTTATAGCTGGGCTGTGCCGAATCTCCAGAAATCCCGTGATTTCCTTTATTGCCGCCGCATACGTGGAGTTCCTCAGAGGCATACCCCTGCTAGTTTTCCTGATGTTCATTTACTTCGGGATAGGCAGCTTCATAAACCTGGACGTGCAGGTAGCTTCGGTGTTCGGTCTGGGCATATTTGCCGGGTCGTTCGTTGCCGAGATCGTTCGCGCGGGCATTGAGTCCATTCCAAAGGGACAGATGGAAGCTGCGCGGTCGTCTGGCATGACGTACCTTCAGGCAATGTGGCTCATAATCCTCCCCCAAGCGTTGCGGCGCATATTGCCGCCACTTGCGGGTCAGTTCATTTCCCTAATCAAGGATTCGTCCCTTGTGTCGGTGATTTCTGGCAAGGACCTCACCCTCCAGGCCAGAAACGTGATAATCGCCACCTTCCGTTCCTTTGAAGTGTGGGCATTTACGGCACTGCTATACTTTGCCATGACCTTCACATTGTCGCAGCTATCTCGCTTCCTGGAGCGCAAGTTCAAAGTGGAGCATTGACTTAGCCAAGCATAGGGGTGTTTGCAGAGCATGGTTGAGATTCGCAACGTGTACAAGAGATACGGCCACCTGCAGGTGCTGAACGGAGTGAACCTCACGGTGGAAGACGGGCAAGTGGTGGTGATTTCCGGGCCGAGCGGTGCAGGCAAGAGCACCTTGCTTCGCACCATAAACGGATTGGAGCCAATAAGCTCGGGCGAGATCGTGGTTAATGGGGTGAGCGTCCACTCCAGGGGAACGAACTTGAACAAGCTGAGGCAGGAAATTGGTTTCGTGTTCCAGCATTTCAACCTTTACCCCCATCTCACCGCTTTGCAAAACGTGATGATTGCGCCAGTGTACGTGAAGAAAATGCCCAGGGCGGAAGCTGAGGTGAAAGCCAAGGAATTGCTGGTAGGCCTGGGGCTTGGGGACAAGATTAACACCTACCCGGCCCAGCTTTCTGGAGGGCAGCAACAGAGGGTGGCAATTGCCCGGGCCTTGGCGATGGAACCTAAGGTGATGCTCTTCGACGAGCCTACCTCCGCGCTTGACCCCGAGATGATAAAGGAAGTGCTTGATGCCATGAAAGCCCTTGCCAAGAAGGGCATGACCATGATAGTGGTGTCCCACGAGATGGGGTTTGCGAGGGAAGTGGCTGACAAGGTGGCGTTCATGGATAAAGGAATCATAATCGAGGAAGCGCCACCCGAAGAGTTCTTCGAAAACCCCAAGAATCCGCGGGTGAAGGAGTTCCTCGGCAAAATACTGCGGTGACATTATGGTGCTAGGAGGGGATGTTTGCCCTACCTGAGTACACCAAGCCCCTAGTGCTGTCTATGGTGATCTGGCTTCCATCGGCAATGAGGCGAGTTGCACCGCTAGCCCCAACCACCGCCGGGATTTCCAGGGTAACTGCAAGCACTGCGCCGTTGGAGGACAGTCCTCCTTCCTCTACCACTAGCCCCGAGGCTTTGGCGATCGAAGGTACCAGTGGGCTTTCCACGCTGCGAAGCACTGCAATGTCGCCTTCCCCTGCAGGATCAGAAGCCTCCGATGTGATGATCCTGGCTCGCCCAGTGACGGTTTTCCCTCCAATGCCTGTACCCTTCACCATGACGTTGCCCAGCACGTGCACTTTCATCAGGTTGGTGGTGCCTGGAATGCCAGTGGGCACACCGGCGGTGAGTATCACCAGGTCGCCATTGGCTACAATCCCAGACTTCAGACCAGCTTGAATGGACTGGTCTATCATGGTGTCCGTGTCTGGAGCTCCTGGTACTAGCACCGGATACACTCCCCATGTGAGCAAGAGCTGGCGCAAAGTGCCTTCGTTGGGAGTAGCTGCAATCACGGGCATGGAAGGCCTCAGGCGTGCTATCATCCTGGCGGTGTATCCCGATTCGGTGGCGGTGATAATCGCGGCCGCGCGAAGCTCGCGCGCTGCAGTCCAAGTGGCTCTGCTTACTGCATCTGTGACAGTGACTGATTCCCCCCAAAACGCAGGGATCTCCCTGTGCTGGAGAGCCATCTCGCGTTCTGTGCGCACGGCAATTGAGGCCATGGTGCGTACGCACTCCACGGGGTACTTGCCCGTGGCAGTTTCCGCCGACAACATCACGGCGTCGGTGCCGTCAAGGATTGCGTTTGCCACGTCGCTGGCTTCGGCCCTGGTAGGTGTTGGCCGATTAACCATGGATTCTAGCATTTGTGTGGCTGTCACCACGGGCTTGCCCACGCGGTTGCACATTCTGATGAGTCGCTTCTGGATAATTGGCACTTCCTCGGGTGGGAACTCCACTCCCAAGTCACCCCTGGCGATCATAAGGCCGTCACAGACCTTGAGGATCTGTTCGATGCTTTCCACACTTTCGCGGGTTTCGATCTTGGCAATCACTGGAATTACTGCACCCTGACCCTCAATCACCCTGCGCACTGCAATAACGTCTTCTGGCGTGCGAATGAACGAAGCTGCCACAAAGTCCACCCCAAGTCTCACGCCGAAGGCAATGTCGCGGGCGTCCGCATCTGAAACTGGGGGCAAACTGAAGCTTTTTCCCTTCACGCTGAGCTTCTTCTTGTTGGTGACTGTGCCTGGTGATTTGACCCTGCAAGTGACGCAGTCTTCATCCACTTCGAGCACTACCATGGCGATGTTGCCGTCGTCGATCAATAACACGTCGCCGGGAGTGACGTCCTTGGGGAGCCCAGGGTAGTCTGCATAAACCCACGTGCTGTCTCCCTCGCAGTCCTTGTACGCTGGGGACACCCTGATCTGGAACACAGCATCCCCTTCAAGTCTGGCCAGGCCGCCACGGAAACGGCCAAGGCGCACTTCTGGCCCTTTGGTGTCGAGCATAATCGCCACGGGCCGGCCTTGCGCTGCCTCCCTAAGCGCCAGCACCCGTGATTGATGCTCCTCATGGGTGCCGTGGGACATGTTCAGGCGTGCCACGTCCATGCCCGCCTCAATCATTTGGCTGAGCACTTCCACAGACGAGCTGGACGGACCCAATGTTGCCACTATTTTGGTTCTCCTCACCAGCCAATCCCTCCCTGCCGTAATTCTACTGCTCTTCTGGAGATTTGGCCATTTGGCTGGCAGGAAACAGGGCGTTTTTCTCGAATCTAGCAGTGGCAGTGCTGGTACCAAGGAGGAAGTGCGAATGAGGATAGTGGTGGCTCCTGATTCGTTCAAGGGAAGCGCTTCTGCTGTTCAAGTGGGTGAAGCTATGGCAGCGGGGCTGCGCAAGGTATGGCCTGATGCTGAAGTGGATGTGGTGCCCCTTGCGGATGGCGGACAGGGGACAGTGGAGGCAATGGTTAGGGCCACGGGTGGGCACACCCGCACTGTTCGGGTGACGGGACCCCTTGGGGAACCGGTTGCCGCTACATACGGCATACTTCCAGATGGCACAGTGGTGGTGGAAATGG
This sequence comes from Bacillota bacterium, assembly GCA_049718765.1. Taxonomy (GTDB): domain Bacteria; phylum Bacillota; class Sulfobacillia; order DUMF01; family DUMF01; genus JBNARI01. The sequence goes on from JBNARI010000013.1 coordinate 10,340, forward strand.
CACAAGCCTCCGGGCTTACTCTTGTAGAGCCAATCAGGAGGAACCCGCTTCTGACTACGACCTATGGCACAGGTGAACTAATTAGGCACGCCCTGGACTCGGGCGCACGCTCGATCATTGTGGGCATTGGGGGTAGTGCCACTAACGATGGCGGGGCGGGAATGGCCCAGGCTCTAGGAGTGGGCCTCTATGACGAGAATGGCAAGCCCATTGGTTTTGGGGGGGGCGAGCTCGCCAGGCTTCGCGCTGTGGACCTGAGTGGCCTACATCCGGGAATCAAGACCGCCAGCATAGTGGTGGCGTGCGACGTGGATAACCCACTTTGCGGGCCCACTGGGGCCTCGGCAACTTATGGGCCCCAGAAGGGGGCGACTCCGGAAATGGTGGATCAGCTGGACAGGGCGCTTGCCCATTTCGCGGATGTGGTGGAGGCTGCCATAGGCAGGAGCTTGAGGAACGTGCCAGGGGCAGGAGCGGCTGGCGGACTGGGTTTCGGTCTAATGGCGTTCCTTGGTGCCAAGCTTCAGCCCGGCATAAAGATCGTGGCTTCGGCCACACGACTTGAGGAACGGGTGGGCAAGGCCCACCTGGTGGTGACTGGAGAAGGGCAGACCGATTGGCAGACGGCCCACGGAAAGACGGTGGCTGGTGTCGCCGAAATTGCCCGTTCACAAGGCGTGCCCGTGCTGGTGATTTCTGGGGGGCTTGGGAAGGGGTACGAGAGTCTATACGATCGTGGAGTTGCAGCCATGATCCCAATAGTCCAGCGTCCTATGGAGCTTGCTGAGGCCATGGCTCATGCCATAGAGTTGATCGAAGGGGCGGCCGAGAGGGCAGCAAGACTCATGGAGCTCGGACGGATGCTGGGGAATTCCCGCTACTTGTAGGTTTGAGGGACGAGGCTCTTTGTGGCCCGGTAGTAAGCGTAGGTCAGCGGTTCCGCATCGTGGAGGATACCAGCGCCCAGCACGTCTGCCACGAAAAGGGTGTGGGTGCCAACGTCCACAGTCATTTCGGGTCGCACCTGGCATTCAAAGAAAGCTATGCCCGGCAGCACTACAGGGCAGGCAGTGCGCTCTGCCAGCAAGTAGCTGAGGCCAGAGAACTTGTCGATCTCCCTGCCGGACCTGTAGCCGAAGCGGCCGACCAATGGATGGCCGTCGGTCCCCAGGACTGTCACCGCGAAAACGCCACTGGACGAAATGAACTCGTGGGTGAGGTTCTTCTTGTTTATGCCAATAGCAATCCTCCTGGGAGTCTCGGTGATCTGGAACAAAGTGTTGCAGCACTGGCCATTGAACTTCCCGTCCTTCCTAGATGTGACGATGTACAGACCATAGGTTATCTTGAACAGCGCCAAGCTCACTGGATCCGATGCGGGAGGGGTTACAGGCACCACTGGTGGCGGTGGTGACAGAGGTGCAGCCTTCTGAGAGTGCTCCATTGGGGGTTCGCTCCTTTCTGGGTTCAAGCAAGGATCTTTTCAAGCATTTCGTTGGCGTCCTTTTCCCCAATTCCCTTCGCAAGGACCAACTCGCTCACAAGTATTTGGCGGGCGCTGTCCAGCATCTTGCGCTCCCCTGTGGAAAGTCCCTTTTCTTTTTCCCGCAGCCAGAGGTTCCTCACCACTTCCGCTACTTCGTAGATGTTGCCCGACCTAATCTTTTCGAGGTTTGCCCGGTAACGCCTGTTCCAGTTCGAGGACATTTTGCTGGAACCGGACCTGAGCACCCGCACCACGTTTTCTACTTCGTCTGGTGCGATCACTGGACGTAGACCCACCTGTTCGGAGCTCTTAACGGGAATCATCACCTGCATATCGCCAATGGGAAGTTTCATGATGTAATAGCTTTGCTTTTCGCCCAGTACTTCCCTTTCTTCTATGGCCTGGATTATGCCAGCTCCGTGCATTGGATAGACTACCTTGTCTCCAACCTTGAACATCCTTCTGCCCCCTACACACCACCTAACTCCTAGGATAGCATGTAATGGCAGTACCGTCAATGAAACCCTCATTGTATCACGGCCTTGTGGCTTTGTCTACTGTTTGCAGGGGCCTCCCAAGACGCGATTGAGCCATCAGCTCATTTTCATTGTTCACTCTCTCAATCTCTTCAACTGTTGCCTCTGAACTCTTGGGAAGTTGGCCAGTGCCCCCAATAGGGCAACTGCCACCTCTGGGGCAACCCCCCATGCCCTGGACCTTTGAGGGTGACAGGGCGTGTCCCTGCTGTGCGCAGGGTTCTACCCCAAAAGGGGGTCACCTACTGTTCCTGGAACCGCCAGTAGGGGTTGAACCGCCTCAAGCGCAGGCTATTGGTAACTACTGACACCGAGCTGAAGGCCATGGCTCCCCCTGCAATGATCGGGGATAGCAGACCCACTGCCGCCAGGGGAATACCAAGGGTGTTGTACACCAGCGCCCAGAAGAGGTTCTGCTTAATGGTCCTCATCGTGGCGCGGCTGAGTTCGATTGCCCCCACAACTCCTCGCAAGTCCCCCCTCATGAGGGTGACATCAGCTGACTCAATTGCGATGTCTGTGCCTGTGCCGATGGCTATACCAACATCTGCAGTTACCAGAGCAGGAGCATCGTTAATGCCGTCTCCAACCATGCCTACCCTGTAGCCCTGCTGCTGCAGTCGCTTCACCTGCTCGGCCTTGTGCTCGGGCAGTACTTCTGCAAGCACTTGGTCGATGCCCGCCTGGCGGGCAATTGCCCACGCTGTCCTTTGGTTGTCCCCAGTGATCATGACGACGGCAATGTTCATCCGTTTGAGAGCAGCAATGGCTTCCCTTGAGCCTTCCTTGATCGTGTCCGCCAAAGCTATGAGTCCAGCTGCCTTGCCGTCCAAGGCAACCGCTGTGACAGTCTTACCTTGCTGTTGGAGCTCTTCGAAATCCTTGGCGAGCTGGGCGATGTCTACACCCCTGGCTTGAAGTAGCTTTGGAGTTCCGGCCACCACAATGCGCCCATTCACGCTGGCTTCGACTCCTTGTCCAGGCACAGCGCTAAAATGAGTTGCTTCCTGGAGGTGGATACCAGCGTCTAGAGCGTGTCGGACTATGGCCCGGGCGAGAGGGTGTTCAGACAGGTTTTCGGCGGAAGCCACAAGCTGCAAGAGCTGATCTTGCTCAATTCCAGGCAGCGTTACCACGTCGGTTACCGTGGGCTCTCCCTTGGTGATGGTTCCGGTCTTATCAAGCACTATGGCTGTGAGGTTGTGCATACGCTCGAGATGTTCCCCGCCTCTGATCAATATGCCGTTTTCTGCACCTGTGCCTGTGCCCACCATTATGGCTGTGGGTGTGGCAAGGCCAAGGGCGCAGGGGCACGCGATAACCAGCACTGCCGTGGAATGCATGAGGGCGGTAGCCAAGTCCCCTGGCTCGGCGATGAAGTACCATGCCAGGAACGTGACAGATGCTGCAACTATTACGCCTGTCACGAAGTACTTGGACACCACGTCTGCGAGGCGCTGTATTGGAGCTTTGGAACCCTGGGCTTCCTCCACGATCCTGACGATTTGGGCTAGGGTGGTGTCCTTGCCGACCCTGCTTGCCCTGAACTGGAACGAGCCAAACTTGTTCACCGTACCCCCAATCACTTCATCGCCTGGCCCCTTGTCCACAGGGAGACTTTCTCCCGTGATCATTGACTCGTCCACAGACGAGTACCCTTCTAGGATGACTCCGTCCACTGGAATCCGTTCACCTGGTCGTACCACAACTATGTCGCCAACCAGAACTTGTTCCACAGGTACTTCCACTTCATTGCCGTTCCTCAACAGTCTTGCTGTCTTGGCCCTGAGCCCCAGCAACTTGCGGATTGCCTCAGAAGTCCTACCTTTTGCCCTGGCCTCAAGCATCTTTCCTAGGGTGATCAAAACGATGATGATCGCTGACGTCTCGTAATACACAGCACGGGTTCTTACCAAGTTTGGGAAGAAAGTGGCAACAACGCTGTAGAAATAGGCTGCAGAAGTGCCAAGCATAATCAGCACGGACATGTTAGCGCTACGGTGCCTGATCTGGTTGAACGCGTCTTTGTAGAACTGCCAGCCCCCCACGAACTGGATGGGAGTGGCCAGAACCCATTGGAATACGGGGCTCATTATGATCTTTGGATGAGGCAGGCTCACGAGCTCGGCAAGCATATACCAGAGCAATGGCAGGGCAAGTACTCCAGTGAACGCCAGCTGCCTTTGCTGACGCCGGATTTCCATATCCCTTTCCTTGGCTTCGCGGTCCCTGTCAAACACCTCATGGGTAACCATCTTTGCGTCGTAGCCGGTGCTTTGTACCGCTGCGATGAGCCTTTCGGGAGCAAGAACTCCGGCCACGTACTCCACATGAGCTTTGCCGGTGGCGAAATTGACTTGTGCCTGGACAACGCCCTCGAGCTGATTGAGGGCGCGTTCTATGCGCGAGGCACATGAGGCACAGCTCATTCCCGAAACACTAAGCTCCACAGTATCTGTAGCCAGCTGGTATCCCGCTTCGGTAACTGCGCGCAGGATGTCGCCCACGGGCCTTTGCCCGGGCTCCAATTCCACGTTGGCCAATCCAGAGGCGAAGCTCACGCTTGCGTCGGCTACCCCAAGCACCGACTTAAGCGCCTGTTCTATTCTGCCTGCGCAGGAGGCGCAGCTCATGCCCTTTATCCTCAGGGTTATGGTGCTTTTGCCCTCAGCCTCTTGATTCATGTGGCTTTCTCCTTTCAGCCCGTGTAATCTCCATTTTTCCCCTTGATCAGGCATTCTATTGTGATTTCCTCCAACGCTAGCTCTATACGCTGTTTGAGGTGTTCCCACGCCCCTCGGGCCACACACGCGTTTTGCCTGCTGCATTGTTTGACAGCGAGGCAGTCCACAGGTGCAACGGGGCCATCCAGACAGTTTACCACTGAACCCACGGTGATCTCGGATGGGTTCCTGGCTAGCCTGAACCCACCTCTTACGCCCCTCACAGCTTCCACAAAGCCACACTCCCTAAGTTTCTGGAAAATTAAACTGAGGTATTGCCTGGATATGTTTTCACGCTGGGCTATGCGCGTCAGGGACACAGGGGCGCCTTCCCTCGACAAGAGCGCCAGCGCACACAGGGCGCGCAGGCCGTACCTTGACTTCGTAGACAATCTCACCCCAAGACCGCCTCTTGAAGAGAAATATTAGTAATTCACTTATATTTTTAATGCAATGCTATCACGTGGTGGAGTTCCGTGCAAGCTGTGGTTCGTCTGGAGATTGGAGACAGTGGTCCTCCTGGCCACCAAATAGGAACGGGAGCGGTTCCAAAAAGCTCCTGGTAGAGGAGGTCCGCTCCCGACCGGTGTCGGCGCAGGCAGACAAGGTCACTTGGTTGCCTGCCACAGACCGTGGATGTTGCAGTAGGCGCGCACGTTCACCTTATCTCCCGTGGCGCAGAAGGTGGCAGAAGGTGCATTGCCTGGTTGAAGGAACTTGCGTTGAACCACACCGTCGCTTTCAAGCTCTATCCATTCGATGAAATGCTTGTCCTCCATGGGGTGGGGGACGCTTCCCACGCGCACCGTCACAGAACCGGGCGAGGCTTCCACCACAGGAACGTGCTTTTCATATCCGGCGTCCTGCAACTTTTCCTGTTGGAGGACCATGGGCTTGCCGCAGCAAACCAGCTGGCCCCGACCTGTATGCAACACTTGCACTATGTTCCCACAGACTTCGCACTTGTAAACTTGATTGAGCTGTGTCACGCAAACACCTCCCTGTTCATTTCTTACTCCAAGGATCCCGGCCCCTTGTTGGGCCTTGCCAGAACCAGTTGTCCGCCTGGGACAGTAGACGCTCAGGGCCAAACTGGTCCGCGCGGTCGCACCCTTGCTGATCCCTTCCTTGCTTGGCTGCCCAGTGTCAGTACTGGACTGCCGCAGCTTGGCACAAGCGTTTATTCCCCGAAGCCGAGTCATGCCAAAGCCTCCACGCGGACGCTGCTGGTTCTGGAGTGAAAGTTCCACATTGTCTGGCTGTTTTGTATCCCGGCGTTGGCATCAGTGAGTGCTTTCGTGTTGTTTCAAGCTTGTAAGCACAAAGGGCAACACCGGGGATTGCACGCCCAGGCGCTTCAGCACAAACTCGGCCCTTGCCCTTTCGTTCTGGGCATCAGCGGGACCAAATTCATCCACCGCTGCCTGCACTTTGTCCAGGTACTGGAAGGCAGAGGCAAAAGGATCTTCCTTGGGAATGCTGACCAGACCAGCAAATGCGGAAACAAGCCACTTGGCGCCCAGTGCTGACAGTTTCCCCAGGCTTCCCTTGAGCGCCTCAAGGTCTTCGTATATGGGTACGTCTAGGGAATACGGAACGGCGTCGCCCGTGATGAGCACAGATTGCTCGGGCAAATACAGACTAATGGAGTCTGCGGAATGCCCAGGTGAGGCAATTACCCTAATTGGAAAGCCAATGTGGATTTCGTCTCCGTCATCGAGTGCCCTGTTCACCTGGACCGAACCGCTCACCAGGAAGAAAAAGCCTGGCACGGGACGACGCGCGTATTGGCTGTTCAGGTCCTCAATGAATGGCTTTGCCAGCCTGCTGGCCAACACCTGAGCCTTGGAGGCTCGCTGCTTCACTACCGCGTTTCCCCCAATATGGTCTGGATGGCAATGAGTGTTTATCACCAGGCTTATGTCCTCGATCCGTACTCCAGCCTCTGAGCAAAGCTGTTCTATGTCCACAAGGTTGTAGGAGACGCCAGTATCCACAAGGGCAATCTGGTCTCCCACGAGCAGCACCGAGTAAGTTATCCTCGGCACTGCTGCCTCCCTTGCTGGTATCGAAAAGTGGAGTTTCCTCATGAACACCCCATCTCCCACTTTCATGGGGCCTGCCTCCTTTCTAGGTGAGTTGCACTTGCTCCAGCTCCTGGCACGAATTGCCCGTACCCAGGCTTGCCAATGACCTGCCTCTCGAGCATGACTGGCTTGCCGCGCAGGATGGTGTGGATTGGTATGCCCTGTACTTCGAACCCCTCAAAGGGTGTCCAGCCGCACTTGGAAACCACCCCCTCGTTGGACAGGGTTTCCCTGGCTTTCAGGTCCACAAGTACGATGTCGGCGTCGGTGCCGGGCAGCAACGCGCCTTTTCGCGGGTACAGCCCCCAGATCTTTGCAGGGTTTGTGCTCATGGTGCGCACAACGTCTTCCAGAGTGGCCTTGCCGTGGCACACGCCAGTGAGCATGAGGCGCAGGGATGTTTCCACGCCAGGGAGTCCGTTTGGGGCCATCCAGATGTTTTCTGTGCCTGCTTGCTTATCCTGCTTTGGGTATGGACAATGGTCCGAGCCGATCGTGTCAATCAAGCCCTGGGCCAGACAGCGCCACATTCCCTGTGCATCCTCTGGAGACCTCACTGAGGGTGCGCATTTCACCCAGGGCCCCCTGGACTTGAGGTGCTCTGTGGTGAGGTAGAAGTAGTGGGGACACGTTTCGGTGAACACTTTGGCTTTGGCACACTTGGCTTTGTAAATCATTCTGACGAAGTCGGGCTTGCTCACGTGGGCAAACACAACTCGAGCACCGGTGAGGCGCGCAATTGTGAGCACATCCTGAATGGCAAAGAGTTCTGCAGTCTCTGACCTCCATTCGGAGTGGGACATGTAGTCTTGACGGCCGTTTGCCCTAAGCTCGATTTCGTTTTGCTTTACAATGGAATCCTCCTCTGCGTGCACTAAGACTGTCCCGCCGAAGCTTGCCACTTCCCTCAAGCACGAAAACAATGCGCCTAGCAGCATTGCTGGAACCCCGTGAAGCTCACAGGTGAACAGCTTGAAACCCGTGACGCCTCCGCGCCACATCTTGCTGAGCTCGCTTACGTTGTCAGGAGATGCTCCACCCTTGAGGCCGTAGTCCACGACGCTGCGCGTGGATAGGTATTCCTGCTTCTGCCTGAGAGCCTCTAGGCTGTAAACAGGCGGCACGGTGCGGTGGTGGTCTATTACGGTTGTGACGCCCCCGTAAGCAGCTGCCATGGTGCCAGTAGTGAAGTCTTCACGGTCGGTATGGCCTGGGTCCATCATGTGAACATGCTCATCCACAATTCCAGGAAGCGCCACAAGTCCCCGAGCATGGATGACTTCCGACGCTTCCCCTGGCGCGTACCCTGGTGCAGTTATGGCGGCAATCTTCCCTTCCGACACCCAAATGTCTGCGCTGACGGTGCGGTTGCCGGACGTGACGATTTCACATTCTTTGATTGCAAGCTCGAAAAGCACGCTACCTGCCTCCTTAGGCTCTGGCTTGATTTGGTACTATTCCACAAATCTTTCGCATTTCCTGTCTGCAAACCCTTTGACAATTAGTTTTTTGCGTGAGTAGAATTAGGTTAGATTGTGGACGAAATAAGTCCAGTATAGAAAGTGGGTGTGGACCAGTTGATCCGGCGAGAGACCGACTATGCCCTGAGGGCACTGGTGTATATGGCTACCAGGCCCAGCGGGACAAGGGTAACAAGCGCAGATCTGGCTGCAGCTGAGGACGTGCCCCCTGACTTCCTCCAGAAGCTCCTGAGGAAGTGTGCCCGCGCCGGGCTTCTGAAAGCACACAGGGGAGCTCAAGGAGGATTTTCCTTGGCCCGCGCACCCCGGGAGATCACCGTGTTGCACGTGGTGGAAGCTGTGCAGGGGCCGGTGACGTTCAGCAAATGTTTGCTCGGGAGGGACACTTGTCCCAGAAGTTCTGCTTGCCCGCTGAGGGGGAGGTGGGAAGCCTTGGGAGAAGAGGTGTCCAGGTTTATGATGGGTACTACCCTTGAAGACTTGGCTAAAGAGGTAAGACAGTTGCAACACAAGGAATGATACAGAGAGATTGGGGAGGTGGACCCATGTTCTGCAATCAGTGTGAGCAAGTTGCAGGTGGTATAGCGTGCGTCAAGGTGGGAGTGTGCGGGAAAGATGAGGACATTTCCAGCCTCCAGCAAACACTCATAATCGCACTGAAGGGCATTGCCGCCTACGCCTACCATGCCCGTCAGCTGGGTGAGCGCGACGAACAGGTTGACGCCTTCATGCACAAGGCGCTGTTTGCCACCCTCACCAACGTGAACTTCAACCTCGAGAACCACGTGGATTTGCTCCTAGAGGCAGGAGAGAAGAACCTCAAAGTAATGGAGCTGCTGGACAAGGCCAATACCTCGCGTTTCGGTGTGCCTGAACCGGTGAAGGTACAAGTAGGCACCAAGGCTGGTCCCGGGATACTGGTGACCGGGCACGACTTACTTGACCTGTACGAGTTGCTGAAGCAGACTGAGGGTACTGGTATCAACGTGTACACCCACGGGGAGATGTTGCCTGCCCACGCTTATCCTGAGCTTAGGAAGTTCAAGCACCTGGTGGGTAACTTCGGCTCCGCCTGGCAAAACCAGAGGAAGGAATTCCAGGAGTTCTCGGGGGCAATACTGGCTACCACCAATTGCGTTCTCATCCCGCTCCCGAGCTACAAGGACAGGATGTTCACTTGCGGCGTTGCAGACTTGCCAGGGGTGCCCCACATTAGGAACAGGGACTTCACCCCAGTGATAGAAAAGGCGCTGGCCTTACCGCCCCTTCAAGAACAAGTTGGCCCTGTCACGGTCACAGGTTTTCACCACCGCGCAGTGCTCGCCATTGCCCATAAAGTGATCGACGCAGTCAAACAGGGCAAGATTAGGCATTTCTTCCTGGTGGGAGGCTGTGATGGCGCAAAGCCTGGGCGCAACTACTACACCGAATTCGTTAGAAACTTGCCCAAGGATTGTGTGGTGATCACCCTGGGCTGCGGCAAGTACAGGTTCAACTACCTTGACCTTGGCGAAATAGACGGCATACCCAGACTCTTGGACATGGGACAGTGCAATAACGCCTACTCCGCAATTCAGGTGGCGCTTGCCCTTGCCAATGCCTTTGGTTACGGGGTGAACGACTTGCCTTTGTCGCTGGTGCTGTCGTGGTTCGAACAAAAGGCCATAGCCATATTGCTCACCTTGCTGTACCTCGGGGTCAAGAACATCCGCATTGGTCCTTCTTTGCCTGCGTTTCTCAGCGCCAACGTCCTTAAACTGCTACAGCAAAAGTACAGTATTGCCCCAATAACCACCCCTGAGCAGGACATTAAGGCAATCCTTGGTTGAGGAATCAATCTGCTCGGCGCGTCCAGCTTGAGCTGTAGCCCGCGCCCACTCAATGGCCGGGTTGCCGCCTGTTATAGTATTATTGCAAAAAGAGGTGGTTAAATGTCCCACGTGGCGCTACATAGGGTAAGGTACGCTGAAACGGATCAAATGGGGGTGGTTTACTACGCCAACCACTTTGTGTGGTTCGAAATAGGCAGGGCGGAGCTGCTCAGGGCTGCTGGAATCCCATATGCTGAGTTCGAGAGGCGCGGCATATTCACCCCCGTGGTGGAAGCATACTGCAAGTACAAGTCGCCAGCCAGGTACGACGAGCTGATTGAGATCCACACATCGGTCACAACGGTAAAGGGCACACGGTTCAGGTTCGAATATGCCATAAGGGAGCATGAGACAGGGAGGCTAATTGCTGAGGGTTACACCGTGCTTGCGTTTACCGACAGAAGCGGGAGGCCGATAGCCATAGAGCAATTGCACCCCGACATCCACGGGATGCTCAAGCGAATGTGCGAGAAAGGGGTGGACCGCAGTGACGGTGTTTGACGTGGCTGTAGTTGGAGCTGGGCCCGCGGGGCTTACTGCCGCAATTTACTGCGGGCGCGCCAGGATGCGCTGTGTGGTGCTGGAAAGGATGATGCCTGGAGGGCAGGCAGCCACCACGGACTTGATTGAGAACTACCCAGGCTTTCCAGAGGGCATACCTGGCCCCGATCTGATGGCTAAAATGGAAGCCCAGGCCAGGAGGTTCGGCGCTGAAATCAGAATGGCTGAGGTCACAGAAATAAGCCGGGAAGGGGACCTTTTCAAGGTTCATACTCCTGAGAGTGAGGTTGTGGCCAAGGCGGTGATCGTGGCTAGCGGGAGCAAGGAAAAGCCTTTGGGGGTGCCTGGGGAATCGGAGTTCAGGGGTCGAGGCGTGTCTTACTGTGCCACATGTGACGGTGCCTTCTACAGGGACAAGAGAGTTGCGGTTATTGGGGGAGGAGATTCTGCCATTGTGGAGGCCCTCTTCCTCACGCGCTTTGCTTCCGAAGTTGTGCTGGTTCACAGGCGGGACCGCCTCAGGGCTGCGGCTTCCCTCCAGGAGAGGGCCACGGCCAATCCCCGCATGAGGTTCCAGTGGAACAAGGTGGTCACGGGGATTTACGGCACAGACAAGGTTGAGTACGTGGCCTTGAAGGATACCCGTACCGGGGAAGAGAGCAAACTCGAAGTTTCAGGGGTGTTCGTGTACGCGGGAATGGTCCCCAACTCCGAGTTCGTTCGCGGGAAGGTGGCCACGGACGAATCGGGATACATACTCACTGACGAAACCCTGCAAACCTCCTTGCGCGGGTTGTTTGCCGCGGGAGACGTGCGCAAGAAGCACGCAAGGCAAGTGGCCACTGCTGTGGGCGACGGTGCGCTTGCTGCCATGAGCGTGGAAAACTATTTGGCACAGCTTGAGAGAGGTGCCACTTAATGGCTGTGGTCAGGCTCAAACCCGGAGAACACAAGAGGCTGCTTGCTGGCCACCCGTGGGTGTTCTCCAACGAGGTAGCCGGACTACACGGGGATTTCGCTCCTGGGGACATAGTGGACGTGGTCGACTCCAGGGGGAAGTTCGTGGGGCGTGGGTTCATTAACCCAGCTTCCCAAATAGTGGTGCGATTGCTCACCTACGAGCAGGAGGAGATCGACCGGGATTTCTTCCTGGAGCGAGTCAGGCGCGCAGTGTCCATGCGGCTGGAGCTGCTGGGCGAGGTGGGTTCCTACCGTGTAGTGTTTGCAGAGGCAGACTTTCTCCCTGGCCTCATAGTGGATAAGTTTGAAGACGTGGCGGTGTTCCAGACCCTGGCACTGGGAGTTGACGTGCGCAAGCAGTGGGTCGTGGAAGCTCTAAAGGAGACGCTGAACCCTCGAGGTTTGTACGAGAGGAACGACGTGCCTGTGAGGCAGCTTGAGGGGCTCGACCTGACCTCCGGTTTTGCCGGAGACCCTTTCGACACGCTGGTGGAGATCAATGAAAACGGGTTACGGCTCCTAGTGGACGTGCAGTCGGGCCAAAAGACAGGGCACTTCCTGGACCAGCGAGAGAACAGGTTTGCAATTGGACGGTACGTGAACGGGGCAAGGGTGCTTGACTGTTTCTGCCACACAGGTGGGTTTGCCCTGCAGGCTTTGAAAGCAGGCGCTGAGTCGGCCGAGGGGATCGATGCTTCGGAGCTGGCAATCGATTTGGCCAAGGCCAACGCGGAAAGGAACGGAGTTCGAGGGGCCAAGTTCAGGGTCGGGAACGTGTTCGATGAGCTGAGGGCCATGGCGAAGGCGGGGGAAAAGTACGACGTGATCATACTGGACCCACCGGCCTTTGCAAAGAACAGGGCGTCGGTTCCAGGTGCCATTCGGGGTTACAAGGAGATCAACCTGCGAGCAATCAAGATGCTAACGCCGGGTGGCATTCTTGTGACATGTTCCTGCTCACAGCACCTGAGCGCTGAGGAGTTCCTTCAGGTTGTCAGCGAAGCTGCGCAAGACGGGGGAGCAAGGCTCAGGTTGTTGGAAAGACGGGGACAGCCACCCGATCACCCGATTCTGATCGGCGTTCCAGAGACGGAGTATTTGAAATGCTTCATTTTCAGAGTTGAAAAATGAACACCTGCAGTGCTACAATATCCCAGGAAGGTCAAGGAAGGTCAAAAGCCGTGAGCAACCTATGTGATATGATCGAACAATACATCCTGCGGCTGCTGGAGTCCTCTGGCAGCGTCGTGGAACTACAGCGTAAGGCGATAGCCAAAGAGTTCGGCTGCGTTCCATCACAGGTCACTTATGTGCTGGAAACCAGGTTCACTGTGGAGCGCGGCTACATCGTTGAGAGCAGGCGCGGCGGAGGCGGACGTATTCGCATAATGCGGGTGAGAAGCGACAGGTCCCAGGGCGTGCTCTTGGAATGGTATGGTGTCATCGGGGCGTGTCTCTCAAGGTCAAGTGCGCTCCACTGGATTGACAGGCTGGCGTGGGAGGGCCTCATCGATTACAGGGAAGCAGTGATGCTGCGTTCTGCCATAGATTCGTGTGAGGAGCTCGGTGACGAGTCATTGGCTGGGCCCGCCAGGGCAGCCCTGTTGAGGGGTGTGCTCAAGGGGCTTGCCAGCATAGGGGGTGCGCAATGATGGTGTGTCAAAAGTGCGGGAAGCGCCCCGCTACGGTGCACGTGCAGACTGTGATCAACGGCGTCAAGAGCGAGTACCATTTCTGCAGTGAGTGCGCAAGGGAAGAAGGGCACATTACCGTTATAGGCCCTGAGGAAAGCCTGCCGGCCAATTTCATGAGCGCGCTGCTCGAGGGATTCGGTTGGTCGGGAGTTCACCCCCAGGGTGAACGGTGTCCCAAGTGTGGATGGAGCTACGACGAGTTTGCCAGGACGGGCTTTGTGGGATGCCAGGAGTGCTACCAGAAGTTCGGCAAGCGCATGGGCGGCATGCTGCGCCAAGTGCACGGCGCGTCCAAGCACGTGGGCAAGATGCCCGGTTGGATGAAGCCCCCCACAGGTGACTCGCTGCTTGCTCAACTCAAGGCCGAGCTCGAGGAAGCAATAAGGAAAGAGGAATATGAGCGAGCCGCCGAGCTCAGGGACAGGATCAGGGAGCTCGAAAGGAAGACAGGTTGAGCGTAGCTGGAGGGTGTGAGATGGACCTCGACCAAATCCTAGCAAGACCGTGGTCTGGATGGAGCAGGGACGATGGCCCCGAGACTGACGTGGTGCTGTCCAGTCGGATCCGGCTGGCGCGCAACTTAGAAGGGATGCCATTCCCACCAGCAATGAAGGCGGAGCATGCCCGGGCAGTGATGGGTGCCGCTGAGCGAGTTGTGGAAAGCCTGAACGCCGGCACCGGCCTGGGACGTTACATGTTGTTCTCCATTGGGGAGCTGAGTGAGCTCGATAGGGCCGTCTTAGTGGAGAAACACCTGATCAGCCCACAGCACGCCGAGAGTTCCCGGATGGGAGCAGTTATACTCAGGGAAGACGAACGCGTGAGCATCATGGTGGGCGAGGAAGACCATTTCAGGATACAAGCCCTGTCTTCAGGATTGCAGCTTGAAGACACCCTGAGGTTGGCAAACGCTGTTGACGACGTCATGGACAGGGTGGTTAAGTACGCGTTTTCCCCTGAGATTGGCTACTTGACCAGCTGTCCCACCAACGTGGGCACCGGGCTGAGGGCTTCAGTCATGCTTCACTTGCCTGCGCTGACCCTTACCGGGCAGGTGGGTGAGGTTCTGTCCGCAGTGAGCAAGCTCAACATGGTGGTGAGAGGCCTGTACGGTGAAGGCACCGAGGCCATTGGGAACGTTTATCAGGTTTCTAACCAGGTGTCTTTGGGGCGCACCGAATCCGACATTGCCTCGAATCTCAGCGGTGTTGCCCGGAGGATCCTGGAGCAGGAGAGGGACGCAAGGTCCAAGCTGATTTCGGGGATCGGTATCCAGCTTGAGGACAGAGTGTTTAGGGCATGGGGCACGTTGAGGGAAGCACGCATTATCACTTCTGACGAGGCCTTACGGTTGTGGTCAGATGTGAGGCTAGGGGTTTGTTTGGGGCTCATCAAGTCTTTGCCGCTGGAAAGGCTGGATCAACTGCTTGTGCTAACCAGGCCAGGCTACATCCAGCGTTCGGCTGGTGAGAAGCTGGAACCCCTGCAGAGGGACATCAGAAGGGCGAAAATGATCAGGGAGTTACTGGGGGTGTGAACGTGTTTGGGAGGTTCACTGAAAGGGCTCAAAGAGTGCTCTATCTAGCGAAGGAAGAGGCTCAAAACCTCGGTCACGACTATGTGGGCACTGAGCACCTTTTGCTGGGATTGATTAGGGAAGGCAACAGTATTGCGGCAAGGGTCTTGAACTCTATGGGGGTAGACCTCAACAGGGTTCGGGCGGAAATTGAGCAAGTGGTCCCAAGGGGTGAACCCAAGCAGATGGGAGACCAAATTGCAATCACCCCAAGGACAAAAACTGTGCTGGAGCTTGCAGGCGAAGAAGCCAGGATGCTGGGCCACAACTACATCGGCACCGAGCACTTGCTGCTTGGCTTGGTAAGAGAGGGCGAGGGTGTAGCCGCGCAGGTGCTTGCCAAAATGGGGGTAAGCCTTGACGCTGTGCGAGCCCAGGTGATGCAGGTGCTCAGCGGTCAAGTGCCTGCACCTGGCGCCCAGCCTGGGGTACACGGTTCTGCGGCTACTGCAAAGCCCAGGAAGGCTACTCCAACGGTGGACGCCTATGGCCGTGACCTCACTCGGCTGGCAACCGAAGGCAAGCTCGACCCGGTGATCGGGCGGGACAAGGAGATCCAGAGGGTCATCCAGATCCTCAGCAGGCGAACCAAGAACAACCCTGTGCTCATTGGGGATCCAGGAGTTGGCAAGACCGCGATAGTTGAAGGTCTCGCCCAGAAGATAGTGGAGGGCAAGGTACCTGAGATACTGCGCAACAGGCGGGTGATTGCGCTAGACCTTCCCTCCCTTGTGGCGGGTACCAAGTACAGGGGCGAGTTCGAGGAACGGTTAAAGAAAGTCATGGACGAAATTCGGGGCGCTGGCAATATCATCCTGTTTATTGACGAAATGCACACCATCATTGGTGCTGGCGCAGCTGAGGGTGCCATAGACGCCTCTAACATACTCAAACCCGCGCTGGCCAGAGGCGAGCTGCAGTGTATTGGGGCCACCACGCTGGACGAGTACAGGAAACACGTGGAGAAGGACCCGGCGTTGGAGCGCCGTTTCCAACCAATCATGGTTTCTGAGCCCACTGTGGACGAAACTATTGCCATACTTAAGGGCCTTAGGGACAGGTACGAGGCTCATCACAGGGTGCAGATAACTGACGAGGCCATAGTCGCCGCTGCCAAACTTGCTGACAGGTACGTGACTGACCGCTTTTTGCCCGATAAGGCCATCGATCTCATAGACGAGGCTGCGTCCAAGGTGCGCCTGTCGGCGTTTGAGGCGCCCCCCAACATTAGGGCCCTCGAGGAGAAACTTGAGAGCTTGCGCAAAGAAAAGGAAGCTGCTGTTGGTGCCCAGGAATTCGAAAAGGCTGCCAGACTCAGGGACGAAGAAAAAAAGCTGATGGAGGCATTGGACAAGGCAAAGAGCGAATGGCAACAGCGTCAGGTCACAGCAAAGAGTGTCGTTACCGAAGAAACAGTGGCGGAAGTGGTGTCCGCCTGGACGGGCATTCCAGTATCCAAACTTGCTGAGGAAGAGACCCAGCGTTTGCTGCGCCTCGAGGAAGAGCTCCACAAGAGGATTGTCGGGCAAGACGAGGCTGTGGAAGCTGTGGCGAGGGCAGTCAGGCGGGCCCGCTCCGGGCTCAAGGACCCCAAGAGGCCCATTGGCTCGTTTATCTTCCTTGGCCCTACGGGCGTTGGCAAGACTGAGCTTGCTAGGGCCCTGGCAGAGGCGTTGTTCGGGCATGAGGATGCCATGATAAGGTTGGACATGTCAGAGTACATGGAGCGCCACACTGTATCCCGGCTGGTTGGAGCACCTCCTGGCTACGTTGGCTACGAGGAGGGGGGCCAGCTGACTGAGGCAGTGCGCAGGCGACCCTACTCGGTGGTGCTGCTGGACGAGATAGAGAAGGCGCACCCTGAGGTGTTCAACATACTGCTCCAGGTGCTTGAGGACGGCCGGCTCACCGAGGCGAAGGGGCGCACAGTGGACTTCCGCAACACTGTGATAATAATGACTTCAAACGTTGGAGCGGAGTACATTAAGAGCGCAGGGATGGTGGGCTTCAGGCCCAGCCATGACCAGCAAGCGTCCTATGAGGACATGAAGAGCAGGATAATGGAGCAGGTAAAGAGGACCTTTAGGCCTGAATTTCTGAATCGCGTGGACGAGATCATCGTGTTCCGGCAGCTCACCGAGGAGGACCTGAGGAAGATAGTTAAGCTTATGATCTCGCAAGTGGAAAAGAGACTTGCCGAGCACAACATCAAGCTCAGAGTGACGGAAGCGGCAGAAAACGTGCTCATGAAAGAAGGTACCGACCCAACTTACGGCGCCAGGCCTTTGAGAAGGGCCATACAGAGGCTCGTGGAGGATCCGCTGTCTGAAGAAATACTTGCAGGCAGATTCAAGCCAGGCAGCGAGGTGTTGGTCGACGCATCGCCCGAGGGCAAGCTCACGTTCTCCCAGTATGAAGGGGGCAGCCAGACTGAAGGGCAAAAGCCTTAAGGCGTTCGTATGCCAGGTGTGCGGGTATTCCAGCGCTTCATGGCTGGGCAGATGTCCTAACTGCGGTGCTTGGAACTCCATGCAGGAGGAGCGGCCCCAGGAGGGCCGTTCCTCCCACGCAAGTGCTCCCAGAAGCATAGATGGCTTGAGCTTCGAGGAACGTCCTCGACTCAAAACGGGTTCCCAAGAGCTCGACAGGGTGCTTGGCGGAGGGATAGTGGCTGGGTCCCTGGTGCTCCTTGGGGGAGACCCGGGTATCGGAAAGTCCACGTTGCTGCTCCAGGTGTGCAGGCACCTTGCTGCTCAGGGGCAGAAAGTGCTGTACGTTTCGGGCGAAGAGAGCGGACCCCAGCTAAGGATGAGGGCTGAAAGGCTTGCTGCGGCGTGTACTGGCATTCTGGTGCTTACCGAAACTGACATTGATCAAGTAACTGGAACGGTAGAAGAACTCAAGCCTGCTCTATGCGTGGTTGACTCAATTCAGACAGTCTACTCCCAGAATTCCGACGGGATCCCCGGTAGCGTTTCCCAGATCAGAGAGTGCACCGGCCAACTCATGAGGCTAGCAAAATCCACTGGCACTGCAGTGTTCATTGTTGGCCACGTTACCAAGGAAGGTGCGCTTGCTGGTCCTATGGTTTTGGAGCACCTGGTGGACGTAGTGCTTTACTTTGAAGGGGACCGCTCCCAAGCGTTCAGAGTGGTCCGAGCAGTCAAGAACAGGTTTGGATCAACCAACGAAATTGGCGTGTTTGAGATGACGGAATCAGGCCTGGTGGATGTGCTCAACCCCTCGCAGGCGCTCCTTGGCGACAGGCTCCAGGGGAGTGTGGGTTCGGTGGTAACAGCCTGCGTTGAGGGAAGCAGGCCAATTCTGGTGGAAGTGCAAGCGCTGACCGTGCCATCTCCCTTCGGCACCCCTAGGAGGGCTGCAGTAGGGTTAGACTATGCTCGCAGCACGCTGATTGCAGCCATTGTGGAAAAGCACTTGGGATTGAAGCTAGCAACACAGGACGTGTTCATAAAGGTCACTGGAGGCATAAGCCTTAATGACCCTGGGGCTGACCTGGGAGTGGCTGCAGCGTTGTTCTCTAGTTACTCGGACAAGCCCATCGGGAATTGCACTTGCGTATTCGGTGAACTGGGCCTCGGGGGAGAGCTAAGGCCGGTGGTGGGTACAGCTCACCGTTTGAAGGAAGCAGCAAGAGCTGGGTTCAAGCGTTGTGTGATCCCCGCAGCTGGTTGGGAAAAGGCTAAGACCCAACTGGACCCCCAATGCAGGGAAACTCTGATTGTGCTGACCGCGCGGCACATCCGGGAAGCCATAGCTTCCATGGGGTTTGGAAATCACGAGAGCTTGTAGACCCCGAGCAGTGCCGACTTCTTTTGCTCCTTGAGCATGATGTCGTAAAGGTTGAGGTCCAGGAGGTTACATAGCGCGGCGAGGTAAAACAACAACGACCCGATTTCGGTTTCCAAGATGTCCTTACACCTTTCGCAAAGTTCGCCATCGACGTGGGTACCGACGTGGGCTTTTATGCTCTCCATACAAACGTCGCACGGGAACCTTTGGCGGCTAGCCGAAATCCTTATGCAACCACACGAAGTCACTGACTTAGCGACTGCTCTGTTTACTCTGGCGGTACTTTCCTGAAGCTTGGTGAGGACGTCGAGGATGCTGCGGTGACGAACCAAACACTCGTTTACTGTCTCCTGGAAACCATCGCAAAGTAGGTCCTTCATGTTGTCACCTCGAAAAAATGGTGGACGTGGCGGGATTCGAACCCGCGACCTTTCGGATGCGAACCGAACGCTCTCCCACTGAGCCACACGCCCACCAGTTGCTGACTCACAACTAATTCTACATTTGGCTCACAAGCCAAGTCAAGAAAACCACAGCTGACAATTGGGCACCAACTTGTGCCATCCTTGGCTGGGACTTCGGCCTGAGTTCCCATCGCTGGGGAGGGTGAGGATTTGTTCCAAAGAACACCGCAAGTGACGGAGCTGTGGGCCGAGTGGTGACGCTGCGGGGAAAAAACAAATGGTCCTTCTCAGACTTGAGAAAGCAAATAGGGAGAACCTTGTTGCAAGTATCCTTTGCGCAAGCGAGCTTGAGGGGACTTGCCTCTTCTGGGCGACTAATGTGTTGTCAAACTTTTGGATGGAGGAGCGCTTTTAGGAGGTTTGCGGTCGTCAGGTAATAAACCACGCGAGCGTTGACTTTGGACAAACCACCAGATACCATTAATAGGGTACTTGGTCAGGCAAAATGTGCGTTCTCGCGGGGGGCTTCAATTGAACTGCACTATATACACCGGTGTGCGTTTCCACACAATGGATCCGGATAGGCCTGTTTCAACAGCAATGGGTGTCGTGGGAGACAGGATAGCGGTTACAGGGAGCTTGGATGAGTGCCGTGCGGCCCTCGGGGAAAGCTGCCCTGTGGTAGATGTACCAGGGACTGTGGCAGTGCCTGGTTTTGTGGATTGCCACGTGCACTTTGGCGAGTTTGCCATGAGGTTCAACACCCTGGACGTCTGGGGCATGGGCTACGAGGACGTGCTCAACGAAGTGAAGCAAGCAGCAGCTAAACGTCCCAGGGGCAGATGGATAACCGGCGGAGGCTGGGACAAGAATGTATGGGGGCTCGGGGATTTTCCTTCCAAGGAAGCGCTTGATGCGGTTGCTCCAGATCACCCGGTAGCGCTGATGAGCAAGGACGGCCACAGCATGTGGGTGAACTCATGTGCCCTTGCAGCTGCAGGCCTTTGTTCCGAGAGTGCTGACCCTCCAGGCGGAGAGATCTTGAGAAAGCTTGGTTCCAGGGAACCTTCGGGAATACTCAGGGAAAACGCAATTAAGCTTGTGCAGGCTGTGATACCGAAGCCCACACAGAAGGAGCTGGCGGAGGCCCTGCGCACTGCTGAAAAGCTGGCCAATTCTCTTGGAATAACCAGCATACACGTTCCGGAAGGGCCTGATGTGTTCGGGGCAATTCAGCTGTTGCGCAGTTCTGGAGAGCTCACCCTGCGTGTGTACATGATGTTACCAGGCGATTATCTCGATGATATGGTGCAGCTGGGTCTGCGAACTGGATTCGGGGATGAAATGATAAGGTTGGGACCTATTAAGCTTTTCGCTGATGGTTCCCTGGGCTCTCAAACGGCCTTCATGCTTGAACCTTACGAGGACAGCGAGTCCTTTGGGGTGCAAGTTCTCACAAAGGACGAAATGGTGAAGATCATTCGTCGAGCTTCGAACTGTGGCATAGCCGTGGCAATGCATGCCATTGGCGACGCAGCAAACAGGAACGCATTGGACGCTTTCGAGTCAGCATTAGAGTTTACGCGGCAATGGAAATTGAGGCATAGGATTGAGCACGCCCAAATAGTCCACCCCGAAGACTTGCCGCGCTTCCACAAGCTCAGCCTAATTGCCTCAGTGCAGCCAATACACGCGACTGCAGATCGATACATTGCGGACTTGTACTGGGGCGCCCGAGCCAAATACGCGTACCCCTTCAGGTCTCTGCTCAGCACAGGCGCCAAGGTGTGCTTTGGATCAGATGCGCCCGTGGAGTCCATGGACCCCTTAAAGGGCATTTACGCCGCTGTCACCAGGAAGCGGGAAACAGAACACGAAAGCGAGCCGTGGTATGCGGATGAGCTCGTGACTGTCTACGATGCCGTCTACGCGTACACTGCAGGTGCGGCTTACGCTTCGGGTGAAGAAGAAACCAAGGGAGTGCTCAGGCCCGGGATGCTCGCCGACTTCGTGTCTTTATCTCATGACATTTTCGAAGCTGAACCCGAGGTGCTGAGGGAAGCACGAGTGAATATGACCGTCTTGGGCGGTCAGGTGGTATGGACCCGCCCTGACCTGTAAGATGAGGTCTAGTAAAGGAAACAGTCTGGGGAGGAAGGCTTGATGAAGGAATACTCTACTTCGCTCTTGCGGAACGTTGCGCTGGTGTCCCACGGTGGTGCCGGCAAGACATCCCTAGCCGAAGCCATGCTATTCACGGCGGGCGCTATCGACAGGCTTGGCCGGACGGAAGAAGGTACCACGACCATGGATTTCGACCCCGAGGAAATACGGAGGAAGGTGTCCATCAACACGTCAGTTGCGCCAGTTGAGTGGGACGGTCACAAGATCAACCTAATTGACACGCCCGGGTACTTCGACTTTGTGGGTGAAGTCAAGGCTGCGCTTGCGGTGGCCGACGGGGTGCTGGTGCTTGTGGACGCTGTGTCCGGCGTTGAAGTGGGCACGGAGATAGTTTGGCAATATGCCGCTGAAGCCAACAAGCCCAGGATAATCATCATAAACAAGATGGATCGCGAGAACGCCAACTTCGAGAAAGCTCTTGAGTCGTGCAGGTCCAGTTTTGGCAAGGGAGTCGTGCCTGTGGTACTGCCCATAGGCCAAGAAGCGTCGTTTAAGGGAGTTGTAGACATCGTTACTGGCAGCTCCCGAGATGGCGACGTGCCTGCTGACGTCAAAGGTGCTCTGGATGAGTACAGGGTGCAACTGGTCGAAGCGGCTGCAGAGTCAGATGATGAACTGCTCACCAAGTACTTGGACGGAAACGAACTGACGCCTGACGAGATTTGGAGCGGGTTGAAGAAAGGGGTCCTTGAAGGGAAGGTGTTCCCGGTACTTTGTGCTTCGGGTTTCAAGAACCTTGGGGTCAAAACCATCATGGACCTGATCATCAAGTTGCTTCCTTCCCCAAGCGAAGTTGGCGAGATGATTGGCAAGGCGCCCGACGGGACAGAGGTACGCCGCAAGATTTCGGGGGATGAGCCGTTCTCTGCATTCGTTTTCAAGACTATGGCGGACCCCTATGTGGGCAGGTTAAACCTGTTCAAGGTGATCTCTGGCGTGTTCAATTCAGATTCCAGGGTGTTCAATGCCTCGAAGCAAAGGGAAGAAAGGATTGGCCAGCTCTATTTGGTCAAGGGCAAGCAGCAAGAGCCAACAGGCAAAATAATCGCTGGAGACATTGGCGCAGTGGCAAAGCTTGCGGTGACAACAACTGGAGACACTTTGTGCGAACAATCCAGTCCAATTGTGTACCCTGGAATTGAGTTCCCCGAGCCAATTTACTCCGTTGCGGTTCAGCCAAAGGCCAAAGGTGACGAAGAAAAGATTTCGGGCGGCCTGGCCAGGCTGATGGAAGAGGATCCAACCATTCGAGTTGAACGCAACACTGAGACCCTGCAAACTATCCTCTCTGGTATGGGCGAGCTTCACCTGGATGTGGTGACTGAAAAACTTAAGAGGAAATTCGGGGTTGAAGTGACCTTGGACATTCCCAAGGTGCCCTACAGGGAAACGATAAAGGGTACAGCAAAGGCTGAGGGGAAGCACAAGAAGCAAACTGGCGGCCGCGGCCAATACGGGCACGTTTTCCTTGAGCTGGAACCTATTGCTGACAAGGAATTCGAGTTTGTGGACAAGATTTTTGGCGGCGCGGTGCCCAAGCAGTACATCCCTGCGGTGGAAAAGGGCGTACGTGAGGCCATGCAGGAAGGAGTTCTGGCTGGGTACCCTGCAACCAATATCCGTGTGACTCTATACGACGGATCATACCACCCAGTGGACTCGTCAGAAATGGCGTTTAAGATTGCGTCCAGCATGGCTTTTAAGAAAGGTTGCCTCGAGGCCAACCCCGTGCTGCTGGAACCCATCATGAGTGTAGAAGTGATAGTGCCCGAGGCGTTCATGGGTGACGTCATGGGCGATTTGAACAAGAAGCGCGGCAGGATCCTGGGCATGGAGACCAGGGGCAACAGTCAGGTTATCAGGGCCTTGGTGCCGCTGGCTGAGATGCGCCGCTATGCAATTGACCTCCGCTCCATAACCCAGGGTCGGGGCATTTACTCCATGAAGTTCGACCACTACGAGGAAGTGCCACAGAACGTGGCGGAGGTCATCATTGAGGAGGCCAAGAAGCAAAAGCAGGCCGAAAAGTCTGAGAAGTAGCGAAGACAAGTAGTCGGCCGGGGCAGACCCCCGGCTACGATTGTTTTGATAAACTCATACTGGGATTACGTGCTGAAGGGGGAGGAGCAAGGTTGAACATCCTGGTGCTTAACTGTGGGAGCTCTTCGGTGAAGTACCAGCTGCTAGACATGACCACTGAGACCGTGCTATGCAAGGGACTTGTAGAAAGGGTTGGGTCCCAGGAGGGTTCATTCCGTCACCAGAAGGGCGAGGAGAAGCTCCAGTTTAGCATGGCTGTGCCCGACCATAAAGTTGCCATAGCTAAGGTGCTTCAACTATTGACGGATCCTCAGTGGGGGGCCATCAAGGACGTATCTCAGATAAACGGTGTAGGTCACCGTGTGGTGCATGCGGGGGAGAAATTTGCGTGTTCCGTCAGGCTAACTAAGGAAGTGCGGGACACCTTGCAGGAATGCTGCAAGTACGCCCCTTTGCACAACCCGGCCAACTTGCTTGGTATCCACGCCATAGACGAGCTTCTGCCAAACGTGCCACAGGTGGGCGTGTTTGACACTGCATTTCACCAGACCATGCCACCAAGGGCATTCCTGTACGCCATCCCCTACAAGTTCTATGAGGATTATCGAATACGCAGGTACGGCTTCCACGGCACCTCTCACCGATATGTGTCCGAGAGGGTAGCCAAGTTGATGGGCCGGGATTTGAAGTCACTGAAGATAGTCACATGCCATTTGGGCAACGGTGCAAGCATCGCCGCAGTGGACGGGGGAAAGTCAGTGGATACAAGCATGGGCTTTACCCCACTCGAAGGGCTTGTTATGGGCACCCGGTGTGGCGACCTTGACCCCGCAATTCCAATGGTGCTAGCCAATGACTATGGTCTGTCAATATCACAAATAGACAATTTGCTAAACAAGCAAAGCGGATTGCTTGGTTTATCAGGGCTTTCCAACGACATGAGAGACATAGAGGCCGCCATGGATAATGGCCACGAAGGGGCTAGGCGAGCCTTCGAAGTGTTTACCTACAGGATCATAAAGTACATTGGGGCTTATGCTGCAGCGATGAATGGGCTGGATGCCGTAGTGTTCACCGGTGGTATTGGCGAGAACTCGGTGCGAGTGAGGGAGTGGGTGTTGAAAGGGATTACCTTCCTTGGCCTGCGCCTGGACGAGGCTGCCAACAGCAGTCCACAGAAGGAGAAGCGAATCACGACGGCCGACTCCAAGGTGGAGGCGTGGGTAGTACCCACCAACGAGGAGCTGATCATTGCCAGGGACACCCTTGCACTCATCAATGGGAGCAACGGGAAATAGCGATCAGGGAGGGCATGCCAAATGAAAACAGGGGCTACGGTGCCTGTTGGGGTTTCTGCCAGGCACGTGCACCTGTCCCAACGGGACCTTGAAATCTTATTTGGGCCGGGTTATCAGCTAACCAAAAGGAACGACCTGAGTCAACCAGGTCAGTTCGCAGCCAACGAATGCGTTGCGGTTGTTGGACCCAAGGGCAAGTTTGACAGCGTGAGGGTATTGGGCCCAGTGCGCAGCAAGACCCAGGTAGAGCTTGCGGCCACCGATGCCAAGAAGCTCGGCCTGAATCCCCCGGTGAGGGACTCTGGAGACCTAGCAGGAAGTCCTGGGGTTACCCTTGTGGGCCCTTGCGGGCAGCTGGAGCTGCAGGAAGGCGTGATAATTGCCAAGCGTCACATTCACGCTACTCCCGAAGACGCTGAAAAGGTGAGTTTGCACGACAAGCAAATCGTTGCGGTGAAGGTTGGCAAAGGCGACAGGAAGATGATCATGGGCGACGTGCTCGTTAGAGTAAACCCCCAGTTTAAGTGGGAGATGCACGTGGATACGGACGAAGCCAACGCTGCAGGACTTTGTCAGGGAGACTTGGTAGAGATCTGCGAATGGCCGTGCTAGAGGCCTTTGCTCCCCTGGGACAGCCAACTGCCAATCGTTGAGGAGCATCGCGGATGGTAAGACAGGATCTTACCCCGCGATATTTTTTGTGATAGGATGCTTACCCAGGGCTTGGCGCACTCGGCCAATGCCCCGGCGGTGTCGTTGCCAAGGTCAGGATAACTGCTAGAATATTAATTAGCGACTATTGCTGACCGGATTGGAGAAGAATAGTAGAAATGGAGGTGACAAGCGTTGCATAAAGCGTTGCGCACGATATCCGGTCTGTTTGGCTTTTTCTTTGGATGTGCAGCAGGTTTCTACTTGAGACCTGTAGCTGCTCGGATCCTGAGCAAGCCTCTCGGCCTTTGGCAGCAAGTGGGTGTTGTGTTCTCAAGTGGCGTCATAATTGGTGCAGTGTTTGCCTGGCTTGGCCCCGTGTGTGTCCAGGCAGTTGTGTCGATCATCCGCAGGGTGGAAACCAGGCTCCAGAAGGCCTCGTTCCAGGACATCCTGGCGAGCAGCATTGGACTTATTCTGGGACTTATTATTGGCAACCTACTTGGCCAGCCAATGGCCCGCATGCCCTTGGTGGGAAGTTTCCTCCCAACTATGTCGACTCTGCTGTTTGGTTATCTGGGTGCGACGGTGGGGCAAAAGAAGCGCGACGAGATACTCGCAATGTTTGACTTCCTGCCTAGGTGGGGCAATAAGGCCCGGCAGTCTCCAAAGGCCCCTGCGGCAAAACCCAAGATCCTAGACACCAGCGTAATAATCGACGGAAGGATTGCTGACATATGTTCTACAGGGTTTATTGAGGGCCCGCTGATCGTACCTGGCTTCGTGTTGGAAGAGCTCAGACATATTGCTGACTCTTCTGACACCCTGAAGAGGAACAGGGGACGCCGCGGCCTGGATGTGCTCAACAGAATGCAGAAGGAACTTGACGCCAGCGTGCAGATATATGAGAGGGACGTACCAGGCGAGGAAGTCGACTCGAAACTAGTCAGGCTGGCAAAGATGCTCAACGGGATAATCGTGACGAACGACTTCAATCTCAACAAGGTCGCAGAGTTGCAGGGCATGAAAGTGCTGAATATCAACGAGCTCGCAAATGCGCTGAAGCCCGTAGTGTTGCCTGGTGAAGAAATGGTTGTGCATCTCATCAAGGACGGTAAAGAGTCGGGGCAGGGGATCGGGTACCTGGATGACGGCACCATGATTGTGGTAGACGGAGGCAAAAAGCACATAGGTGAAACCATTTACGTGATGGTCACCAGCGTCCTCCAGACTGCGGCGGGCAGAATGATATTTGCCAAACCCAAACCCATGGAGAAGGTGGCACCTTGAACTACCGGAAGGTGTCCGCGGTCATCCTAGCTGCCGGAACTGGCAGCAGAATGGGGCTGCGCAAGCAATTCCTGTATGCAGGGGGAAGACCCCTGATATCTTATTCCCTTTGCACCTTCGATTCGTGCGAAGAAGTGGATGAGGTAGTGCTTGTTTGCCGCCTTGAAGACTTGCCAATGATGAAGTTCATCGTGAACAACCTGGGGCTTTCAAAGCTCAAGAAAGTAGTAACTGGCGGTGAGACTCGTCAGGAATCTGCCAGACGTGGCTTGGAGGCTTTGGACGCGGAGTCAGGCCTAGTGCTGATACACGACGCAGCACGACCATTAGTAAGCAAAGAACTTATCAGACGGCTCATCGCTGAGGCGGAGCACAACGAGGCGGTTGTCCCTGGACTTGCTGTCAAGGACACAGTTAAGTTTGTGGGCCAAGATGGTTACGTGCTCACCACGCCCCGCAGAGAGTCAGTGTTCGTGATACAAACGCCCCAGCTGTTCACCGTCTCCCTCATCAAGCGCGCCCACCTAGCGGCGTTGGAAGCAGGGTGGAGTTGTAGTGACGATGCCTCTCTCGTTGAGAAACTCGGCGTCAGGGTAAAGGTGATAGAGGGAGAAGAAAGCAATTTCAAAGTAACTACCCCCAAGGACGTGAGCTACCTCGAGTTTGTAATGATGAAGGCCACGACTGCTGGCCACAGGGCCGTCGATTTTTCCCCCAGAGTGGGACTGGGGTTCGACGTACACCGGATTGCTCCGGGACGTAAGCTCGTGCTCGGTGGGGTAGAGATTCCCTGGGAGGCGGGGCTCCTCGGGCATTCCGACGGGGACGTGGTGTGCCACGCCCTTATGGACGCCATGTTGGGAGCGGCAGGCATGAGGGATATAGGCCACATGTTCCCGCCCTCCGACCACCGATTTGAGGGGGCTTACAGCCTTGGGCTGGTCAATCAGGTGGCGGCGTCCTTACTGCGGCAAGGGTTGTGCCTGGAGCGTGCGGACCTGGTTGTGGTAGCAGAGGAGCCGAAGCTAGCGCCGTACGTGGAAAGGATGTGCGAACTCCTGGCATCTGCAACAGGGACAAGCCCTGACAAGATTAGCATCAAGGCTACCACGGCTGAGGGGCTCGGCTTTGTGGGCCGAAAAGAGGGTATGTGCTGCTGGTGCGTAGCCACTCTGATGTCATTGGAAAGCAGGTGAGGACTTGAAGGTTTACAACACGCTAACAGGACAAAAGGAGGAATTTACCCCTCCGCAAGACGGGACCATAAGGATGTACGTATGCGGCATCACTCCCTACGCTCCAAGTCATATTGGACATGCTAGACCAGCGGTCTTCTGGGATGTGGTGCGCAGGTTCCTCGAATACCGGGGCTACAGAGTTTTTGCGGTGCAGAACTTCACAGACATTGACGACAAGATCATTGCAGCTGCTCAGCAGGAAGGGGTTCATCCCTTGGAGCTTGCGGCCAGGTACTCGGACCAGTACCTCGAGGAAGTAAGGCGCCTTGGCGTCAAGCCAATGGATGCTTACCCTAAGGCCAGTGAGCACATCGGTGAAATCATTGCCCTCATCCAAGGATTGATAGACAAAGGATACGCCTACCAGTCCGATGGGGACGTATACTTTTCAGTCACAAGCTTTGAGGAATACGGCAAGCTATCCCACAGGACCCTGGAGGAAATGAAAGCAGGTGCCAGGGTAGAAGTAAGTGACAAGAAGCGGCACCCCATGGACTTTGCGCTTTGGAAAGCTGCCAAGCCAGGAGAACCAAAGTGGAGCAGTCCGTGGGGGGAAGGGCGCCCTGGATGGCACATAGAGTGTTCCGCGATGTCCATAAAGTATCTGGGCCCCAGCTTCGACTTTCACGGGGGTGGGTCCGAACTGGTTTTTCCACACCATGAGAACGAGATCGCCCAGTCAGAGGCGTTTACTGGTGTGAAGCCTTTCGTGCGGTATTGGGTCCACAATGAGCTGGTCAACATTCACGGGGAGAAGATGTCAAAGTCCCTTGGTAACATAATCACAATAAGGGAAATGCTGGACAAGTACCACCCGTGTGCCATTCGCCTTTTCTTGCTGTCGGCACACTACAGGACTCCTCTGAATTTCTCGGAAGAGGCTATGGAGGCAGCGGTGAAGGGCTACGAAAGGATGCAAGCTGCCCTGGACAATCTGTGGTCCATTTCAAGATCAGCTCAACCAGCCTCTGGGGAGACTCTGCCCCAACTTGAAGATGCCTTCTCCAGGGCAAAACAGCAATTCGAAGCTTCCATGGAGGACGACTTCAATACCGCAGGGGCTATTGCAGCGCTGTTTGACTTGACCCGAACTGTAAATGCCTGCCAAGATTGGCTTGGCGCTCACCCAGCAGAGGCAACCCTCTATTTGGATAGCTTTATGAAGCTGGTGTCCGTCTTGGGCATTGCTGAGGACCCGCGGCACAGGCAGGCTACACCCAGCGAGACACGCATCGTCGAAGAGCTGCTTTCCCTTCTGATAGAAGTGAGACAAAGGGCGAGGGAGAAGAAGGACTGGCCAACGGCAGACTACATCCGTGACAGACTTGGAGAGCTGGGGATTCAGCTGGAGGACGGCCCAACGGGGACCAGATGGAAGAAGGTGAGGGGTACCTGATATGGAGGTGCTCTTGCTGAGGTATACCCCGGATCCTGAGTTCACAGTGGCAATGGCTGCCAGACTGTGTTATTCGAATTCAAGCGTGAGACAACTCCAGGTAGCGCTACCCCCTGAAGAAGTGGTGCGCCTCGTAAGGATGTTGTATCAGATGGGGCACTTGTCTCCCTTTGAACACGTTAGCTTTACGTTTGGAATCTCGGGGGTGAGCCGGGCCCTGAGCCACCAGCTGGTCAGGCACAGGATTGCCTCGTATTCCCAGAAATCCCAGAGGTGGACCAGCGAGCAGAAGTTCGAATACGTTGTTCCTCCTTCGGTGCTGCGCAACGCTCAAGCCAAGGAGCTATTTGAACGGCAGATGCGAAGTATTCACGAGAGCTATGCGAGGCTGGTGGAATTGGGCATTCCCAAGGAAGACGCCAGGTACGTGCTACCCAATGCATGCCACACGCAACTGGTGGCTACGTTCAATGCCCGCAGTCTGCTGAATTTCTTCAAGCTAAGGTGTTGTTCAAGAGCGCAATGGGAGATTCGTGTGCTGGCATACAAGATGCTCAAATTGGTGAAACAGGTGGCCCCCACCCTCTTTGAAAACGCTGGGCCTCCGTGTGTTTGTGAGGGCGTGTGCAGGGAGGGCAGACTAAGCTGCGGCAGAATTGAAAGGCTCAAGAAGCGCAACAATGACTGAGCGGATCATTTGGGGTAAGAACGCAGTGCGCGAAGCACTGGCAGCCAATCAAAAGGTGAGGGAGATCCTGGTCACGGACGCCGGTTCTCCTCTGGCAAAGATGGCAGCTCAAGCTGGGGCCAGGGTGCGAGTGGTGGACAGGCAAACCCTGGACAAAGTGGTGCAAGAAGTGGCGCGGGGCTTGGGCTTGCACCAGCGATCCAACGCACACCAGGGAGTTGTGGCCATGCTAGAGGGGAGGCGCCTGCTTGGCCTGGACGGCTTGTTGGAGTGGATCGGATCTGTTCCCGAGGGTCACCTTGCACTAGGGGTGGCCGTGGACTCCCTGCAGGATCCCCACAACCTTGGCGCCATTGTGCGCACTGGAGACGCCGTGGGTGTGGACTTCGTAATGGTACCTTCCAGGAGGAGTGTCGGGATCACTCCTGCTGTGGCCAAGACGTCTGCGGGCGCTGTAGAGCACGTGCGCGTTGTAGAAGTTGTCAACTTACGCCAGTCCTTGGTCAGATTGAAGGACGCGGGTCTGTGGGTGATGGGGCTCGACGAGGAGGCGCGCATCACCCTATGGGAAGCGGACTTCAAAGTCCCGCTGGTTCTGGTTGTGGGAGGGGAAGACAAAGGGATTTCTCGCATCGTGAAGGAAGAATGTGATGTGTTGGTAAGGATACCGATGGTCGGACGGGTACATTCGCTAAACGCATCGGTTGCAGCAGCGATAGCAATGTACGAGGTACTGAGACAGCGCACAGCGTTATGAGCAAGGAATATGGCTTGTCATGGTTGTCCCGAGTGCTTGTACTTGATACAGTATCAACGCAATATTATAATCATGACTGTAACTGCATCAAGCCAGGCCACAGGAGGGAAAGCCTCGTGAAACCAGCTCCCCTTCAAGAACCCCGCCGCGAGTTTGAAGACATGGATGATGAGCAAGTGGTCCAGGCGGCAAGAGAGGGAGACCCTGCAGCAGTTGAGCATCTAATGAATCGGTACCGCAATTTCGTGAGGGCAAAAGCAAAGTCGTACTTCCTGATTGGGGCTGACAGGGAAGACATAGTACAGGAGGGGATGATAGGGCTTTACAAGGCGATCCGTGACTTCCGGGATGACAAGCTATCATCGTTCAGGGCTTTTGCTGAGCTGTGCATCACGAGGCAGATAATCACTGCGATTAAGACTGCCACCAGACAGAAACACATTCCCCTGAACTCATATGTGTCCCTCAATAAGCCAATCTACGACGAGGACTCAGACCGCACGTTGCTGGATGTGTTATCTGGTTCGAGAGTGGCTGACCCCGAGGAGCTCATAATAAACAACGAGGACTTCGACGACATCGAGGCAAAGATGGTGGAGCTGCTGAGCGACTTGGAATGGCAGGTACTAGCAGCGTACCTCGACGGCAAGTCCTACCAGGAGATTGCTGCTGAGCTGGACAGACATGTTAAGTCCATAGATAACGCTCTGCAAAGAGTCAAACGCAAACTGGAGAAGTACCTTGAACAGCGGAAGAAGGAAGCGTCTCGAATGGTCAGATGCAAGTTGCGTAGGCCTATGGGAAGTGTTTGACCAGATGTCGGAGAAAGGCTAGCTGGCGAATGGCAGGGAGCCACAAGTGTTCCACGTGCGCTGGATGGTGAGAATGTAGGGAGTTATGGGTTGAAGGTGCAAGCTACGCGTGCTAACATGTAGCTTGCACTGTTGTATGTGGCAAGTGCACGACTGTTGATTTGTGGGGCTGGCGTAGCTCAATGGCAGAGCAGCTGACTTGTAATCAGCAGGTTGCCGGTTCGAGTCCGGCCGCCAGCTCCAGTTACACCCGAAAGCCAGCGCTCACCAGTTTCTCACCCAGGGACGGCCTGGAACACGTTAATCAATTCTAGTAGTATTGGCACTGGACCAGATACTACGCAGTCCAAGCTTGTGCAGATACCCACCCGACGGTCCGGCTTGTGGTCCTACGGGGTTAGCTCCTCAGATCAGACTAGCTTTCTGGATTGTTATCTCCGTTCGTGCTGCATGGGCTCTGTGTTTTGCATTGCCCAAGTACAGCGCTGCTTCACAAAACTGCCATGCAATAGGGACAACTTTACTTTTGCCAACAGTAGCTATATTCTTCCCATTAGAGCGGAACGCTGTTGGGGTACGCGGCTGGGCGCTGTGGGGGGATACTGGCAGGAATGGGGCTGGTGTCGCGCAACGGCGTGCTGGGGTAGCATGATTCCTGGGTTTATTGACAACGCAGCCCCCGCTCAGGCGTGGCAAAGCACGTAGTACTGTCGCTGGCAGGTGGCTCAATATGCTCGACTCCGAGCAATTGGCGGAGCTCGAAAAGTGCATTCGGGCTCTGGCAGAAGCCGACGGAGAGCAGCTTGAGGAAATGCGCCGCGAAGTCAGAGGGTTAGGCGGTAGTGTGAGGCCTATTCGCCCGCGGACTACAACTTCTGTTTCACTGGTTTCTGCAGACGCTGGTGAAAACGTGGTGCAATTTGACCCCTATCTGGTTATGCCCCTTCGAGTTGTGGATTCCCATGGACAAGTTCTCTTCCTGGACGTTCTTTCGCCGTTTATGGATGTGGCCAAGTTGAACCAACGCCATCTCGATCACGGTGAAGCACGTACGCCCTTGGGGCGCTTGATGACAGATCTGGGGGTACGTACGCTGTGGGATTTGAGCCCGATGATCCCAGACCCTGGTACTCCTCGAGGAAAGGTGAATCCTAGCTGGATTAGGGTGTACAGGGACCTCGGAGAGTGGGCTGCGCTGTATGAGTACCTCACGGGTCACACGTTCGTCTCGCATACCTTGGTCATCCGAGATGGGTTCCTACGTAGCAAGATCTTTGCGCGGAACTTGTTCGTCAAGATGTGGGAACGAATAGAAGATTCTTTAAGTCGGCTGAGGCGGGAAACGGGCAGGAAGGTGTTCCTCGTTGGAGTGGCAAAGCGCAGCAAGGTGATTGAGCGCTATCAATTGGCAATGTACCTGGAAGGGGTAGTTGTGCAGCCAGGGCCATGTTATGTGCAGCTTCCAAGGGAAATCGAGCAGAAAGTTTACCGCTGGGCGGAATACGCTCGGGGAGTTGGCGAAGTGGAGCATGGAGAAGAGCCCAAGTTCGTAGTGGGGACCCTATTCTTGGCGAAATTCGGGCCGAAAAGGTACGATCCCATATGGCCAGTAGATGTGTGGAACCATCACCTCAAGAGCGGAGAGGTGGATGAAATCTTCGGCTACCTCTTGGCTGACGCACAGGCGGGTTTCCCCCGCCCGTTTTATCCTCTGTGCCTTCAGCAAGCACACGAAAAGGCCAGCCTTTCCGGACTGGACATGGAAATCTTGCAGGACGCAGTTATCCGTGCAGCGAAGGGGTGCGTGGAGAAGGAGAAACAAGACGTGCTAGATCTCTTCTGGCTCGCTTCCAGGGCTGGAGGTGAGAAGTTCCGTGGTGGATAAGCCGCTCATTGAACACAGCCAGGTAATTGGAATTTTTCGGGGTTTTAGTGAGGGGGGCCTGGAGTTTCACGCTGACCTCGTGCTTCCGTACCGGTCTGAGTACCAGTACATTCCCATGCACGGTCAGTTTGTTTTAGTGCAGCTCGCACACGAGAATGAAGCTGTTTTGGGGCGGATTACCTCTCTGCGTTCCGAGGGCAGGCTGGTTTCCCCAGAAGGGGAAGACTATAGCATTCGGATTGTTACCCAAGGCCAGCTATTCCCGGAGGACCTTCGGGAACAGTACTTGAAGTACAGGGTGAACATCCGCGTCCTTGGCGTCATCCGCCAGGGAAACAATGGTGAATTCACCTTTGTGCCTTCCCACAGGCGCCTGCCACACGTTGGCAGTCCGGTTGCCTTTCCTGACACTCGCATCGTGCGGTACATTGCTGGTCATGACGGCCCAGGTGCAGAACTTGGCTTCCTTGCCATGGGCGAGTTCATCTGGGGGAGAGAGGGCACCACAGTCGACAGCAGGCTGGAGGGCTTGGAGTCCAACATGCAGGTTATAGAACCCCGAGTCATTGTGCGTTTTTCTGTTGACAACCTTGTATCCCGGCGAACGTTCGTTTTTGCCCGGGCTGGCTTTGGTAAATCGAACCTTGTAAAACTGCTCTTCTCGGAGCTTTACCGGGAAACGCCGACGGTCAAGAAACGCGGCGAGAGACGGGTGCCCGTTGGCACAATCATATTCGACCGGGAAGGCGAGTACTTTTGGCCCGACGATAAGGGGAGACCAGGGCTTTGCGACGTGCCTCATCTGCAAAGCCAGCTTGTGGTGTTCACTTGCCGCGAGCCACCTTCCGCCTTCTATGGATCGTTTGTGGCTGGGGGGATCAAGCTTGATATCCGGCGATTGCCTGCCTCGACGGTGGCTTCGATTGCGCTTTCACCAGAAAGGCAAGACCAGCAAAACGTGCGAAAGATAAAAGGTCTTTCTGCTGGTCTATGGAAGGAACTGGTAGACCTCATTTACAGATATGGGAACGGGGCCGAGCTGATGGAGGTTAAGAGGATTCTTAACTTGGACGCTCAGGCAGGAGATGCGGAGGCAATTGCAGCGCGCAGCAACATGACTACGATAGTTAACATGCTCCATGACCCAAACAGCCGATTGCTTGATCTTCTAACCAGCGCGCTGGCTTTGGGAAAACTTTGTGTGGTCGACCTTTCCCAGTTTTCGGGAGAAGCAGCGTTGGCAATTTCAGGGCTGATGCTTCAGTACTTGTTCGATCACAACCAACGTGAGTTTACAAAACGGGAGGCTGCCACAATCCCTGTAATCGCCGTGTTGGAAGAGGCCCAGAGTGTGTTAGGTCAAGGGCATGTGGGCGGGAACAACCCGTATGTAGTTTGGGTGAAAGAAGGGCGAAAGTACGACCTTGGAGCTGTTATTATCACTCAGCAGCCTGGTAGCATTCCAGACGAGCTGCTCAGCCAGGGCGATAACTGGTTCGTCTTTCACCTCCTTGCAGCTGGAGACCTCAAGGCCATTCAGCGGGCCAACGCGCACTTCAGCGAGGACCTGTTGAGTTCCGTCCTAAATGAGCCCATTGCCGGACATTGCGTGTTCTGGTCTAGTGCTGGTGGGAAGCCTTTCCCGCTTCCAGTGCGGGTACTGTCGTTCGAAAGGGTTTACCCGATGCTTGACCCCCACTACAATCGGCAAGAAGTGTCCACTTGTGTTGGTTCTATAGGAATACCGGCAGTGGAGCCGTCAGGGGACGGGGAGGAGGAAAGGTATGAAGCCCTGGGGACAAGTGACAAGCCGGATTACCTCACTTCATTGCAGGACCAGGCCTTGCAGCGCCTGCGCGGTGATGCCAGGTTTACCACACCGTTGCGAAAGGAGGGACAAATTGCCTGGGGGAAAGTTGTGGGCTTGCTGCAAGAACATATCACGAGAATAGACGGGAGTATCAGCCAGCCAAATACCGTGGCCAAAGATCTGGTACGTGTAGCCCTTGACCGATTCTTTGGGCTGGAAAGCGCTGGCCGGTGGCGTACTGAGAGGGTTAATGGCAAGTTGGTGATCATCGTGAGCAAAGACAGCCTGGACGAGTTTTTCGAGACCGAGGACTTTCAGTGAGCGAGGGATTTGAGTTTTGCTATGCTTCTGCGTGCCTGCCCTTACTACACCATGTTTCCCCTGGACTTCCCCATTCAACACCTTCAGAAAGCTCACCCTGGGCAATGGGTGCTCGACCCGTTCTGTGGCCGTGGCACCACCCTATATGCGGCTAGATTATTGGGACTTCCTGCTTCTGGAGTGGATGTTAGCCCCGTGGCAGCAGCGATTGCCGATGCCATGCTAGCATGTTCTTCTAGCGAGGCGGTGGTTGAGGCATGCATTTCCCTTTTGCGGCGAGCCGGCCAACCATGTGATGTGCCCGAGGGGGAGTTCTGGGAGTTAGCTTACCACAGGAGCACGCTTAGGGACCTATGCTCCCTTCGGGAAGCCTTTTTGGCCAATGGTGAGTTAGATCCATCACACCGCCTGCTACGCCTCATTCTGCTGGGGCGCCTGCACGGCCCATTGCGCAGACGCTACCCAACCTACTTTTCCAATCAGATGCCTCGCACTTATGCCCCAAAGCCTGCGTACGCTGTGCGCTACTGGAGGCAGCGAGGGCTTGTAGCGCCAGAGGTCGATGTGATCGAAGTGGTGCGGCGCAAGGCTCCTGATTACATCAACCCGGATCTGCCACCTGTGGACGGAGCCGTGGCACTGGGTGACAGTCGCACGTACGACTTTATGAAGCTTGGGGGTCCGTACTCTTGGGTAGTGACCTCACCGCCTTATTACGGGATGAAGACCTACGTTCCCGATCAGTGGCTGAGACGGTGGTTTTTGGGAGGGTCGGCAGCTGTACCTTACGAGTACGATGGGCAAGTGGGAAGTAACGGCCTGGCTTCCTTCACTAGCGCGCTACGGGACGTCTGGAAAAACGTGGCGATGGCGTGCGTGCCAGGTGCCACGCTAGTCATCCGCTTTGGGGCTCTGCCTTCTTGTGAAGTGGATCCGGTGTGGCTGTGCCTGGAAACGCTGAGGGATACTCCATGGAAAGTGATAGGAATTGCCCCTGCAGGCAACCCAGAGAGAGGAAGGCGGCAGGCCCGCCAGTTTGGCAGAAAGGTTGGGAACCCTGCGAAGGAAGTGGATGTAATCGCCTGCATGCCGTAGCCCCAGCCTGTGGAGTTACAGGCTGCTCGGTTGGTTGAAGGCCGTGAGTGTAGCTGGGCTGATGGTGTTTGAGTGTCGGGTCCACAGCTGCTGTAAGGGAAGGTCTGGGGTAACTAGCGCTGTTGGAAGGGGTGAACTTGAGACGCATTCCCGTCAGAAAGATAACTGTGTTCGGCAATACAGTCCGCGTTGGTCCTGTGGCCCATCGCATTTGCCGCATTGTACACTTGGAACAGCCGGGCTGGCAACTGCGGCCGCACAAGAGAGCGATCGTTAGCCGCTCTCCGAGAGAGATACCCAAAGCTCCCACTGGAATCGCTGCCGGGTAACCTGCTCCTGTGGCACAGCTCCAACTTCCCTCTCTGACATGATGTATCAGTAACCTTCATGATCTTTAGCCGAATTCCTGGAAGGAGCGATCAAGCTGGCTGTGGCGATTGTCTGGTATCATCCTCACAGTGGCTGCGCAAGCTCGAGAATGACACAGAAGTGGGAGAGCCAGTGGTCTCCAAGTCGTTTGGGTTCTGCCTTAGAAAAAAGTCTCAATATCCAGAAGGAATTCTCAGTATCTTGCAGAAGTTAGTGCTTAGGCGGGACGCGGAGATTACCTGCGGCCTTTGGCTTGTGAAACGGAGGGCGACATCTATGCTCGCTGACATTAAGTCGATCGTGCAGCCCCTTGCAGAGACGCTCGGACCGTTGGCAGAAGTGGTACTGCATGATTTCAGCGATCTAGCGCACTCTGTTGTGGCTATTGCTGGAAACGTGACGGGCAGACACCGTGGCGCACCCATCACTGACTTGGTCCTCGGCCGTATCAAGGCCGGTCGCTTCGAGGACATGATCAATTACGAAAACAGGCTGGAAGACGGGCGGGTCCTGCGTTCATCTACGATTTTCCTTCGGGATCAATCGGGCAAGTGCGTTGGGTGCCTATGCATCAATTTCGACATTACTCGGTTTAAACAAGCAAGGTGCTTACTTGACGCGCTTTGTGAGACCAGGAGGCTAGATGAAAACAAAGAGCAGTTTCCAAACGATGTGGCCGAAATGGCCAAGTTAATGCTGGAAGAGGCCGTTGCTCGGATTGGTTGTCCAGTGGAGTCTATGCGAAAATGGCACAAGCTAGAGGTGGTTTCAATTCTGGAGTCCCAGGGGTTTTTCCTGATCAAAGGGAGTGTTGAGATAGCTGCAGAAACCCTCGGTGTTTCCCGGCAGACGGTGTACGCTTACCTTGAACAGATACGGGGGTCCCAATCGCCGCCCGGTGAGCGAGCCGAGTCGCCCGAAGGAGAATAACAAGGGCTTCTGTCCTTTCACTTGCGGCGGGGGGTGGTACATGACCGGATCGTCGGAAGGCTCACTTGGACGCTGAGAGTTTGAAGGGAACTTATTGTGACTCGAGGTGTACCGGAATGACACGAGTAAACGGCATCACAATTGATGAGGTGGTATACCAAGAAGAACGTCGGGTGCAAGGCTTTATTCACGTGGCAGCAAAACCTGACAACACGTGGGTGAAGTTCCCCATTGTAGTGCTGGTGGGGAAAAGGGACGGTCCCACATTGCTGGTGGACGCATGCACCCACGGTGACGAGTACGAAGGATGCGAAGCGATCCTGCAGGTGGTGAACTCACTTGATCTTGAGTCGCTGGCCGGCACCTTGGTTGCCATCCCTGCGCTCAACCTTGAGGCGTTTTGCGCTGGGACCAGAGCGTCCCCGGCCGATGGGAAGAACTTGAACAGGGTGTTTCCTGGCAACCCCAATTTGTTCATCACCGACAGGATCGCCCACTCTTACATGGAGCGAGTGGTTAGGCATGCCAGCTACATGATCAGCTTCCATGGGGGTGGCACGACCCTTCATTTGGAACCGCTGGTAGGGTATTTCCCATCGCCCGATCACGTTGGCAAGACCTCACGGGAAATGGCGCTGGCTTTCGGCGTGAAAGTGATATGGAGGATGTCCAGCCTGCCCTTCGACGGTGTAAGCACCATTGAAGCCGCAAAGCTAGGGATTCCTGGGGTGCTGCCAGAAATTGGATCTCACTGCACTCGTTTCCACGAACGCTGGAAGAACGTGTCTCTCTGTGTCAATGGCATCATGAATACCATGCGATTCCTTGGCATGGTGGAGGGAGATCTTAACCAGAGGACGGACCATATCGAACAAGAGATGCACTACATACATACCAGTTCAGGGGGTATACACGTGCCTGTCAAGCAGGTTCTCGAACCCGCTGCCACTGGCGATGTCCTGGCCGAGGTAAAAGACGTTTTTGGAAGGCCAGTGGGCCAAGTGCGAGCGCCTTTTGACGGCATCGTGGTTGGGTACTGGAGCCTACCTGTGATCAAACCCGGCGACTGGTCCTACCTCTTTGGTAAGCTGGTGTAGATTTGCTCGCCCAACTTGAGGTCGAGGAGAGTGATCTAAAGTGGAATACTTGCGAATAGCCAACAGTGGCATCATGTGGCTTTCATCCGCGGTTGTGGTTGCAATAGTTGTGGTTCAGTCATTCCTATTTGCAAGGAAGTCACTTCAGGCTGCTGAGTCAGTTGGTCTTTCTGGCCAGCAGATCCGCAGTGCGTTGAGGAGCAGCGTTATATCTTCGCTGGGGCCCTCGGTTGCTGTGGCGGTAGGAGCGGTACCACTTATAGTTGCGATGGGGGCTCCCATCGCGTGGATGCGCCTTTCCATCATTGGGTCAGTAACTTACGAGCTCATGGCGGCTGGATTCGGCGCTAAGGCGGCAGGAGCCACCTTGGGCGGAGAAGGGATGAACGCCGTAGCTTTCGCCAACGGCGTATGGACCATGACCCTGGGCTGCATGGGATGGTTGCTGTTTACTGCGTTCTTCACCCACAAGATGGATGGCTTTAGGAACGCCCTTGCAGGGGGGAGGAAGGCCCTCATTCCCATCATCTCGGCTGCTGCAATGCTAGGGGCCTTTGCCTACCTGGATGCTGATCGCATACTCAGGTGGGATAAAGGGACAGTGGCGTGTATTGCTGGCTTTGTAATCATGTTCGTGTTGGTGACGATCGCTCGCAAGAGAAACATCCAGTGGCTCAAGGAATGGGCTCTGACCATATCTATGTTCGGTGGCATGTTAATTACCAGCATCGTCTAACGAGGGGGTCTTGAGAATGGGCACCGAGGTGAAGGGCAATACTTACTCGGACGAGTTCATACCATACGTTATTCGGTGGGGGCGCCTGACAAACCTGCTTGGATTCATCACGATGTTTGGTCCAGTGCTGGTTCTGGCAGCAGTCTACGGAATCTGTCCTTCTCTTGCTACGATACTCGCTGGTGCAGTCCAGCAATGGAGTGTCAGCGGCGTTTTCTGGTTTGTGGAACCTATCTCCTACTTTCCCATACTCGGGATACCTGGTACCTACATGGCTTTCTTAGCCGGGAATATAGCAAACCTTAGGCTGCCATGTGCGGCGTCGGCTCAAGAAGCTGCTGGAGTGGAATCCGGAACTGAGCAAGGAGCCATAATATCAACCTTGGGCGTGGCTGTGTCTGTACTTGTGAACATCGTCATCCTTGCCCTGGCAATAGTGGCTGGAGCAAGCATCATTCAGCGTCTGCCACCGAACGTCAGTAAGAGCCTGAATTACATCCTACCGGCCTTGTTCGGTGCGGTGTTTGCGCAGTTCTCCGTTGCACAGCCCAAGTTGGCTGTGGTTGCCTTCTCGATCGCCACTGTGATGACACTGCTGCTCAGGCGAGGCGTGTTTGCTTTCCTCCCTGGTGGAGGGTCTTACGTGGTCACTCTTACAGCGGTGTTTGGCACCATATTTGTGGCGAGGTTACTGCATTCCAGGGGCGCCATAAAGTGATGGGCTGAATTTGGTGATCGGCTTACTAGCGACAAAAAAGAGGAAGGGAGTGAGTCGCATTTGGACAAGCGGGCAGTCTTAGCGTGGTTGGACGAGCATGAGACGGAGTTCAAGGATATGGCCCAGAAGATCTGGGAAAAGCCAGAAACTGCATTCAAGGAGTACTTTGCTTCCACTTTGCAGGCTGAAGCTTTAAGGAATGCGGGGTTCAATGTAAAGCAAGGGCTCCCTGGCATGCCCACTGCCGTGGTTGCCGAGTATGGAGGCGGCCGTCCTGTCATCGGCATCTTGGGAGAGTACGATGCGTTGCCAAAGCTATCCCAGAAAGTGGGCACCAGGCGGGAACCAGTCATAAAGGATGGTCCCGGACACGGATGTGGCCACAATTTGCTGGGAACAGCCGGCGTGGCAGCTGCCATTGCAGTAAAGAATGCGATTGAAGCGGGAGAACTGAAGGGTACAGTCAGGTATTATGGGTGTCCGGCGGAAGAAACTCTTGCTGGAAAGGTATTCATGGCTAGGCTGGGTGTCTTCAACGACCTTGACGCGTCTTTGTCGTGGCACCCGGCAAGCATGAATACGGTTTGGGGATGTAGTTTCCTCGCCATGAACTCAGTCATGTTCCGCTTTTCTGGGGTCTCGGCGCACGCAGCCGCTGCACCCCAATTGGGCAGGAGCGCGCTCGATGGGGTGGAACTAATGAACGTGGGTGCGAATTACCTTAGGGAGCACGTTGACGAGAAAGCGCGTATCCACTACGCGATAACCGATGGAGGTGGAGCGCCCAACTTGGTACCCGCCGAGGCGTCCGTGTGGTACTACGTGAGAGCGCCCAAGCGTGCCCAAGTCGAGGAAATCTACGCGCGTTTGAAGAAAATAGCGCAGGGCGCTGCGATGATGACTGAGACTTCGGTTGAAGAGGAAATACTGGCTGCATGCTATGACGTGCTTCCCAATCAAGCGTTGGGCGAGCTTCTGTTTGAGAACATGCAGCTGGTGGGGGGACCCAAGTTCAGCAAGGAAGACCGGGAACTTGCCCAGGAGTTGTCCTGTACTCTCACGCAAGAACAGAAAGAAAAGGTGATGAAGACCTATTTTGCGCCCCCCGAGGTCTTGTCAATGGTGCTACATGAGGGAGTTGTGAAGAACAGAGACAAGGGCGAGGTCATGGCGGGATCCACGGACGTTGGGGACGTGAGTTACATCGTGCCTTTTGCTCAATTCACCGCAGCCACATGGCCCGTAGGCACTGCAGCTCACTCCTGGCAGGCCACTGCAGCTTCTGGTTCAGGCATTGGGTTCTGCGCAATGCATTTTGCCGCCAAGGTGCTTGCTGCGACCGTCTACGATTTGCTGGCCGATGATGGCACAGTGTTGCAGAAAGCGAAGGCTGAGTTCCAGGAGTCTACAGGTGGCAAGCCCTACGTGAGTCCACTGCCTCCCGATGTTAAACCTCCAGCTTGATAGCGAGACCTTATCGAGCAAGGCCCGGGTCAAATCCCGGGCCTTGTGCACGACCCGCTCGAGCGGGTCAGGGTGGCTACAGGTTCTGGGGGTGTAATCCCAGTTTGCACCCGTGTGCCTACTTAAAACAAGCTGGGCCGATTGCTTCTTTCGCATTGCTTAACGATAAGGAGGCGACGGCAATCGTCTTACCCGTCTGCGTTGGGCCAAGACGGTTCTACGGCTAGAGCCAACCGCTAGAATTCCGTCAGTTGCCTTCAAGGGTGACCGTAACTCCCCAGTAATCCCGGGACTCGAAAGTTTCGCCGTCGAACACCCAGTAATCAATGTCATGGATGAGTCTGTGGGCTAGTATCAGCAGCTTAATATCCCTTCTTTCGTACGCCACTTCCAGTGCTCGAACAAACGCCTCCAGGTCCCGTTTGAGGGCTGGAGATTCCACATTGGTTGCTGCATTTCGAGCTAGTGCTGTGAGGTTCATCTCACTCTTGCCTTCTACATACTGTCTCAGCCTTTCGCCCCACAGGTAATCAGCATCGTCTTTAAACCGCCTATAATGCCCCCAGCAGACCAGATCGTTCATCTGAAAGTGAAGCTGCCGTACGATTGCCCTCACTGCCTGGAGGTTTTCCGGCTTGATTGTAGAAACTGCTCTCTTTGCCGCCATCGCTTGTCTGTCTGGGAGGACCTCACCGAAGCTGGCTACCCTCGTAAGAGTCCCGTCTGGTAGCCTTCTTTCCGTTGTGTAACTTGGCCCGCCCCCGAGGAGTTGCTTGATGCGGTATGAAAGAGGGGGCTTGGGGATGTCGTGAGGATAACCCAAAAAAAGCGCCTGGTGAAGTGCCAGGCATAGCATGGCCAAGACCACCACTGCGGCTGCGGCAAGCTTGCACCGAGGTTTCAATGCTCTACCTCCTCTAGGGTCTAGGCTCTCGCAGTGCACGTCGCCTGTGTAAACATATCGGGTCAAATCTGGCATGCCTGAGGTCACTTACATTGCTCAAACGCCGGTTACCAGCACAATTGTTGGCATGACAGTCATGATCTAACAGGGCTCCTTGCGGGTACGAGCTTTCTCCATTGTGCTTTCTAAACCGAGGCGGCTTAGAACCTTCAATGCTGCTCGCTTGTGGAACAGCCAACGAAATGAAAGCGAACACCTCGTTCTGGCCTTGCTGTCCATTATAACATTTGGCCTGAGGCACAAGAACCGGATAAGAAGGAAACCGGTGCAAATTCCCACTCAAATTTGAGCCATGTTTCCCGCTGGGGCTGTTGCCAAACTCGA
>JBNARI010000014.1:0-53489 GCA_049718765.1 Bacillota bacterium
AGGGGGCAGCTGCCCCCTTCAACCTGTCTCCAGAGCTTCCGTTTATGCACCTTCG
Organism: Bacillota bacterium; assembly: GCA_049718765.1. Classification (GTDB taxonomy): domain Bacteria; phylum Bacillota; class Sulfobacillia; order DUMF01; family DUMF01; genus JBNARI01. The sequence goes on from JBNARI010000014.1 coordinate 56, forward strand.
CTGCGCGCCAGCAGCTCCGCCCACTTAGCGTCCACTTGGGCCTGAATTTGCTCTAACAGCTTCTCGTTGCCAGGTTCGAACAAGTGCCTAAACCTCCCCTGGGGTTTAAGGAACTCCGCCACAGGCTTCTTTTCCCTTGGCTTAACGGTCACCCTTACCTTACCGTTTTCCACCTCGTAGAGAGGCCAGAAGCAAGTATCCACCGCCAGGCGGCACATCTGGATCGTTTCAGAGCTGTCGTACCTCCAACCTCTCGGGCAAGGCGCAATTGCGTTTATGAACGCTGGACCATCAGCATCTAATGCCTTCCTCACCTTTGTTACCAAGTCGTTCCAATGACTGGGAGACACCTGCGCCACGTAGGGAATGTTGTGAGCTGCCATGATTGCGGTAAGGTCCTTTCTGGGCTGCATTTTGCCAGGGATCACGCTGCCCACCGGACTCGTAGTGGTATCGGCGCCCATTGGAGTCGCGCTGGACCTCTGGATACCTGTGTTCATGTAAGCGCCGTTATCGTAGCAAATGTACACCATCTTGTGGCCCCGTTCCATGGCACCAGACAGGGATTGTAACCCGATGTCATAGGTGCCTCCGTCTCCACCAAACGCAATGAACTTGAAATTTGCTTTCACCTTTCCCTGGCGCTTTAGAGACCTAAATGCCGCTTCAACGCCGCTCAAAGTGGCAGCCGCGTTCTCAAAGGCGTTATGCACCCACGAACACCGCCAGGCCGTATATGGGTATATTGTGGTGGATACCTCAAGACACCCGGTGGCGTTGGCAATAACTACGTTTTCCCCTTCCAGCAGGGCCTTTAAAGCCTGCCTGACTACCACTGGTGCACCGCAACCTGCACACATCCTGTGCCCGGGTGTCAGCATTTCTGGCTTCGCACTAATCTCTTTGAGCGATGGCATTGTCTCACCCCCTACTCCCTTACACCGTAGTAGCTTACCAGTTCTCCAACCTGACCATCCTTCAAAACCCTAGCGAGCTTTTCGACTATGTTGGCCGCATCAGTTACCGTGAAGTCACGACCGCCCAGACCGTAGATGAAGTCAAGGATTGGGATCTGGGAACCATACATGACTGACCTTATTTCGGTAAACAGCGGCCCGCCGAAAGCGGAGAAGCTGTCCGCTCTATCAAGGACTCCAATCACCTTGAGGTGCGACAAGGCTGCCTTAAGCTCACTCACAGGAAGTGGTCTGAACACCCTTGGCTTCAGAAGCCCCACTTTTACACCGTCCGCCCGTAGCTGGTCCACCGCCTCCTTCAGTGTCCCCGCAGTCGAGTTGAGAGCCACCAATCCAATCTCAGCGTCGTCCAGCTTGTACTTCTCGAAGAACCCGTAATGCCTGCCGCTCAGTTTGGCAAACTCCGCAGCTACTTCTGGTATAACCCTTAGGGCGTTCTTCATGGCCTCAGCCTGTTGGCGCTTGTGCTCAATGTACCAGTTTTGCAGGTCCAGGGCTCCAACGGTAATAGGCTTATCAGGGTCCAATACCGAGTGCAGGGGTTTGAACTCGCCAACGAAATCCTGCACATCCTTCTCTTCCAGGATCTCCAAGGTGTCAAGTCCGTGGCTGGTGATGAACCCATCCTGGCATACCATCACAGGAAGACGTACGTCCGGGTGCTCAGCAATGCGGATCGCTTGGATCATGTTGTCGTAGGCCTCCTGGACGTTCTCGCTGTAAAGCTGGATCCATCCCGAATCCCTGGCACCCATGGTGTCGCTGTGGTCGCAGTGAATGTTGATGGGCGCGCTCAGAGCTCTGTTCACCACCGGCATGACGATGGGCAGCCTCAACGAGGCCGCAATGTAAACCACTTCCCACATCAGAGCAAGGCCCTGGGACGAAGTAGCCGTCATAGCACGAGCTCCCGCAACTGCGGCGCCCACCGTGGCGCTCATGGCACTGTGCTCGCTCTCCACAGTGACGAACTCTGTCTTTACTTGGCCATCGGCCACGAATTGGGAGAAATACTGCACTATGTCAGTCTGAGGCGTAATGGGGTACGCCGCAACCACGTCCGGGTTTATCTGTCGCATCGCAAGGGCCACGGCTTCGTTTCCTGTAAGAGCCACTCTCTTAGCCATTGTCATCCCTCCCCTCCCTCTACTTCGGACTCATTGACCATGGTTATTGCCTTAACTTTGGGGGGGCATTCACGAGCGCAGATGCCGCACCCTTTGCAGTGCTTGTAATCGATCCCAATCACCTTACCTTCCTTGACCAGCACTGCAGAATCGGGGCAATTCACCCAGCAAATCAAACAATGTATGCACTTCTTGGGATCCCAAACGGGGCGCATGGTCCTCCAGTCGCCTGTCTCGTATGTCTCAGCGTTGCCTGCCTCGGCAATCACGCCGCCCCATGGCACATCCTTCCATCCAGGAGACTTCATTCTCCGGTCACCTCCCGGTAAGCCCTATCAATTGCTGCCAGGTTCCCTTCGATCACTTCGGGCTTATGCCTGAACTTCTTCTGGAGCTCGTCCTTCATTAGCTCAACGAACTTGTTGTAGTCAATCGCGTTGGTAACCCTAATGAAAGCGCCCATCATTGGCGTATTGGGGATGTCTCTTCCCAAGGTCTCGAGGGCAATCTTGCTCGCATCCACAGTGAATACCTTTTGCGTTGTCAGGTTCAGCTTCTTCTTCACTTCACCTGGTGCCTTGCTGGTGTTCACCAGCACTACTCCGTCTTCCCGCAATCCTGCAGTAACGTCGGTCTTGCCAATCAGTGTAGGGTCCAGCACCACAACCACGTGGGGATGTTCCACATGGGAGTGAACCCTTATGGGTGCATCGCTGATCCTATTGAAGGCAAGTATCGGTGCACCCATCCTTTCAGGTCCGTACTCGGGAAAGCCCTGAATGTACTTGCCTGCCTTAGAGGCAGCTTCCGCCAGCAACAGCGCCGCTGTCTTGGCGCCTTGCCCACCCCTGGCATGCCAGCGCACCTCTAACAGTTGACCCATACTTCGACCTCCTTACGTCCTCGAGTTTGCCTACCCCGAATGGACCGTGGTCCATTTGAGCCGCTTGTAATACCTGTATACACGCGGAAAACACAAAACGCCCCCTAAGATCCCAGTCCGGGATGGCCAGGGCCCGCCAAAACCAGTTTCTTCAACCGTACTCTAACACCGGGGACAACCCCCGGTCAAGCACAAGTCCAACCCCTCAGAACACCCGAAGCAGCACCACACCAGCAACAATTAGGGCCGTGCCTAGCACCTTTCCAAGGGACAGCTTTTCCCCTATGACCGCCGCGGATACTAACATGGCCACAACAGGGTAAGTAGAGCTCACTGGCACGGCCTTACTCACTGCACCAAGCTGTAATGCCTTGTAGTAAGCAAAATGCCCAACCAGCGAAGCAGCAACGCCCTCCGCCGCAATTGCCAAGATTGGCTTTAGGCCAATACTGGTGAGCTCCCCAATCTTTCCGGAGGCACCTAACCATACGCCCGACAGTGCGCTAATCACTGCGCTCCGCAGGAAGATGGCAGCTTCAGCCCCTGTCCGCTCTAACCCTAGCTTTGCGAACATTGGTGCCACACCCCAGAGCAGGCTTGCAAGCAGTGCCCACCACAACCATGCCCCGCCGTCCATCTTTGCTACCCCCTTTGGCGCACCCCACCAGTAACATCCTAGCCAATTCAAATGGCGCCCACAATGGGCGCCAAGTAATCAGCTTATGCCAAGCGCTCTCAGCTTGCCTTACCCCCGAGGTACGCGGTGATTAGGTCTTCTTTCCCCATTAGTTCCTTGCTGGTACCCTGCATCACGATACGCCCCACGCTCAGCACATAAGCATAATGGCACGTCTCCAGCGCCAGCATTGCGTTTTGTTCGACAAGAAGAATTGTGGTACCCAGTTTGTTGATCTCAATGATCTTCTCGAAAATGTTTTCGATTATTACAGGCGCAAGCCCCAGGGACGGTTCGTCAAGCATGAGCACTTTGGGTTCGCACATCAATCCCCTGGCAATTGCAAGCATTTGCTGCTCGCCACCGGAAAGGGTGCCAGCCATCTGCTTGGTCCTTTGCTTGAGCCAAGGGAACAGTTGGAACTGCTTATCTATCAGGTCAGCAACGTTTGCCTTCCTCCACGTGCTGTACGCGCCGATCTTCAGGTTCTCAAGCACCGTCAGCTGTGGGAATATCTGTCTCCCTTCCGGCACGTGCGCAATGCCCAGCTGCACAATCTCCGCAGGGGTCTTTTTGGTGAGGTCGATACCGTCAAACTCCACCTTTCCCCTGAGTATCCGCGTGAGACCAGATATGGTTCTCAGGGTTGTGGATTTACCCGCACCGTTAGCACCAAGGAGGGCAATTATCTTACCATCGGGAACCTCCAGGTTGATCCCATGAAGCACTGGAGCTATTCCATATGAGACTTCCAGGTCTTGGATCTTAAGCATTGATCACACGCGCCCCCCTCTTGCCAAGGTACGCCTCTTGCACCCTACTGTCCGCCTTGATCTGGTTGAACGTACCCTCAGCAATCTTCTGGCCATAGTTGAGCACGAACACCCAGTCAGCCAATCCCTCCACCAGTTCCATGTGGTGCTCGATCAGAAGTATCGTTATGCCCCTGTCCCTGATCCGCCTAATCAATCCAACCAACTCCAGGGTCTCCTGAGTGTTCAAGCCCGCAGCAGGCTCGTCCAAGAGCAGCAGCCGGGGGTTGGTCGCCAGGGCACGTCCAATTTCAACAATTCGCTGCTTGCCGTAGGGCAAGTTTCGGGTCTTCTCGAAGGCCACGTCCTCCAGGCCCACGAACCCTATGATCTCTGTCACTTCCTCGGTAACCCGCCGCATTTCTTCTCTGGTGGCCCGGCTATTGAGCATGATCGAGACCAGGTCAGCCTTTGTGTGGATATGCTTTCCAAGCCTAATGTTGTCAAACACAGTCTGGCTCCCGATGAGCCTGATGTTCTGGAAAGTACGGGCAATACCCTTTGCCACAATCTTGTGGCGGGGTAACCCAGTAATGTTCTCGCCGTTGAACAGCACTTCCCCTGCAGTCGGAACGTATATGCCTGTAATGAGGTTTATTGCAGTGGTCTTGCCTGAACCGTTGGGACCAATTAAGGCGCAAATCTGCCCTTCTTTCACAGTGAGGTCCAGGCCGTTAACCGCCACAAGGCCTCCAAACTTTACAGTCAGGTTCTTGGTTTCCAGTAGGTTCATGTCCTCAGCTCCTATCAGCCAGTTTAAGGCCCGCTGCAGTCCCGGGCCTGTGGCCAAAGCGGCTGACTAGTTTCCTGTAGACCCCCGTGCTCGGAGCCCATATCACCAGCAACAGGATTATACCGTATACAAGCAGACGCGCTCGCTCGATGAATCTCAGGAACTCGGGTAGCGCAGTGACGATTCCACTTGCAATGATGGCGCCAACTACGCTGTCCATCCCGCCCAAGACCACCATCAGCAAGTAGGTGGCGCTGTCAAGGATGGTGAACGAGTCTGGATTCAAATAGCGGGTGAGGCTAGCAAAGAACGCCCCTGAAAGCCCCGCAAGCGCAGCGGACAGCACGAACGCAAGCACCTTGTACTTGCTCACGTCCACGCCCATAGCCCCTGTGACCAGCTGGTCTTCTTTGATAGACAGCAGGGCCAGCCCAATCCTGGAGCGATGCAGCCTCAGGGTAGCAACCGCCACGGCCAGGGTTACAGCCACCATCAGGTAGTACAGCCCTAACTCGGATTGAACAACCCTTGGAATTCCCTGTAACCCATAAGGCCCACCAGTCAGCCTCTCCTCGTTCAACGCCACAATACGCACGATTTCCCCAAATGCGATGGTCACCACCATCAGGAACGGGCCCTTCAACCGTAAAGACGGTACACCCAGGGCAACGCCCACCAGACCAGCCACTATCGGTGCTGCCAAGAAGGCCAGCCAGAGAGGCCAGTGGGCCTTCGTGGCAAGAATACCGTAGGTATAGGCTCCGGTGGCCAGCAGACCCGCATGGCCCAAGGAAAGGGGCCCTGTGTATCCCAGAAGGATCACCAGTCCAATGACCAGAATTGCGTTCTGGAGCGACCTTTCAACGATGTAGAACTGGTAATCTGGTGGAGACATCAGCGGGAACAGCACCAGCACGATCGCAACCACGGCCAGTGAATTCTTTTTGATCAAGTCAATGAGCTTTCGCATTAGGCTGTCACACCTTCTCCACTTCGGTCCTCCGGAATATGCCTCCGGGCCTGAAAAGCAAGAATCCAACTACCATCAGGAAGGTAAACACATCCTTGTATGTGGGCGTTATCATGGTTGCGATGAGCGTTTCAGACACGCCCACTATTGCGCCCCCCACGAGCGCTCCAGCCATGCTGCCCATGCCCCCAATCAGCACAGAAGCAAACGCTTTTGTGGCGAGCAACCCACCTAGCTGGGGCGTAAGGGGCTGTATTGGAGTGATCAAGATACCAGATATCGCAGCAAGAGCCGTAGAGATTCCAATGGTCAACGGGATCATGCGGTTGATCTTGATCCCCATAAGCGATGCAGCAACGTAGTTCTGGGAAACGGCCCTCATTGCAAGGCCCGTAATTGTCCTTGTGAACAAGTACTGGAGCAGCACAACCAACACGGCCACGATCGCGAATATGCCAAACACGTGGGGCATGATGTACATTTCCCCTATAACGAACGGGTCGTTGCCAAAAACGTTCTGATAGCTCTTAGCCATAGGGCCCCACAACAGCAGTACTGCGTTTACTATGGTGACCGAGAGGGCCACAGTCCCTATAAGGATGACGCTAGGCGTGAACTTCTGGTACAACATGGGGAAGAAATACACTGCGCCCAGGAAATACCCCAGAGCAAGCGCTGCTGCAATCACAATTGGCGCAGCTACGGGATAGGGCCAGTGCCACACTCCAAACAGGGTGAGCATCAAATACCCACCCAATGTCAACAGGTCGCCCTGGGAGTAGTTGAACAGTCCCGTGGAATTGTATATCATGGCTATCCCAAACGCAGGCAAAGCATATAGCAAGCCCAGGGCAAGCCCGTTCAAAGAAAGCTGAATTAGCATTGCGAGTCCCACAGGTTATTCCCCTTTCCACCTCGATCCAGCATCCGGAGGCCGCCGTGGTGGCTGGCCTCCGGGAAGTGGAATCTACGCGGCGTTTCTGTGCCGTTCGGTTACCTCTCTACCGGGTACTCCTCTTTGTCCAAGAGCTCCCACTTGCCGTTCCTGCGGATCTGAGTGTACATCCAGTGCATCAAGTTGCCTTCCTTGTCTGCCACGTAGTGACCCAGGGCACCTTGATAATCAAGCTTGGAGAGCTCTTCCCTGATCTTCTCGCGGTCAGTACCAACCCGCTTGATGATGTCAGCAACGATGTAAACCGAGTCGTAGTGGTTGACGTGAGTGGCGGAGATTATCTGGTTGTACTTGGACTCATACTTCTTCACGAATTCCTGGATCTTCGGGTTGGGGTCGCCGGTGCACATCGTAGTGGAAGTGATGAGCCCCTCATAGTTTTCCTTCCCCGCCAGGTTCTCCACGTCAGGCACAGTTGCAGCCCTTTCCGCAAACACCGGGATGTTCTTCATGCCCAGCTCTGCCCTTTGCTTCAACATCTTGCCGATCTCAGGCGTGTAGCTGAATATGAACAGCGAGTCTGCCCCTGCCTTCTTGGCAGCCAAGAGCTGGGCGGTGAAGTCCTGGTCGCCGTCGTTGAACGTCTGAACTGTCACTGGCTTGAGGCCGTACTTCTCGAACGCTGGCACAATGGCCAAGTAGTTAGCCTTGGAGTAGTCGTTCAAGCCGTAAATGATCGCAGGCTTCTTGACCTTGAACCGCTCTACAGCGGTCTTTGCAAGGATGGGCATCCACTTCTCAGAGGATACCTGCATTCTGAACGTGTACGGGTTGCCTTTCTTTGTGGTCTCAGCACTGGTACCATCGGTTATTGCAGGGATTTTAGCTTCCTTCCACAGGTATTCGGCAGCAAGCACGCCACCAGACCTGTTGGGTCCAAGGATTACCACTGGATTCAGGGAAATTGCCTTCTTGGCAGCCTCTACTGCTTGTGCAGAGTTGGAAGTCTCGTCAACCTCAAAGTACTCAATCTTCTTGCCGTTGATTCCGCCTGCTGCGTTGATTTCCTCTACCGCCATCTTGGCAGCGTTCACCATGTAATATCCGTAAGACGCCGCGCTACCTGTGAGCGGAGCAAGGTGTGCAATCCTTATGGTGTCCTCTTTCTTCTCAGCTGGCTGCTGTTGCTGCTGAGGCTGCTGAGCCTGGGGCTTCGGTTGAGAGCACCCGGTTACAACCAGCACCAGCATTAGCGCAAGAGCCAGAACAGCAAACATTGCCTTGTTCCTGCGAACCATTTGAATCCCCCTTGTTGTCTTCTTGTAATCATGCACTGCCCCTGCCTACGACTACGCCTGACCTGCTAACCAATGCCTACGTCCTCTTTTTGCGCAGTTCCGTTGCCCCACCTCCCCAGTCACGCCTAGGCCCTCTGTAAGGACCCTCAAATTATGGCAAGCTCCCCTGCCTCTTCGATCACTCCCACCGAAGGAGTACCAGGGTAGCGCGCCATTCCCTCCCTCAGCGCCTCCTCCAATGAGGATGCGTGCTCGAGCCCTATGCCTGCCAGGTCCGCAGGGCTCAGGTTCTCTGAGACTATAACAATTCTACACTTTTCCTTACACCGAGCTATGGTCATGTAAGTGAGTGCCCCTACTGTATCCTCCACGAGCTTCGCATCCACCATGGCCAGCACTTCGTCGAAACTCTTCGAACCAAGCTGCGCCAGGATGGGATGTCCTGGGGCAACCCCTTCAGGGCATGGTGCCACAAGTATCACGGTACCGCCTTGCTTTGCGCCCCTTGTAGCCACCACGAGGCTCTTAGTGCTTTGCCACATATCCCTGGCGCACGCAGGTGTGAACGCAACCACAATGTCCGTGGGCTCTAGCCCCCGCCAGCAGTACATACCTTCGCCCGCCCTGACACCTTCCCTGTGAGCCTCAACCACGTCGCCCGCCACAACCTTCACCAACTCACCGGCCCTGTTCACCAGGCAGTTTACAATAAAGTTTAGTTCGACTCTACGCGCAATTTCTTCCATTTCTTTTCGCACAATGTTATCCGTTGTACCCAAGATCCCATGGAGGTGAATGTTCGCCAACCTGTGCACTGCGGTAGTGGTGGCAGTGCTGGAAATACCCGGCTGCACCATCTTGGCGCCGCCACCCCATCCCGCATATATGTGGGGTACGATGCACCCTACTGCGATCTTGAAGTCGGCTTCCATGAACCTGGGGTTCACCGATATGGGAGTACCACTTTCAGTGAAACCCATTTGGATGCAGGCTTCGTCACGGCAATCGTGGTTGAGTACAGCCCCAACTCTGGCTACTACCTCGTCCCCAAACCTTGCCCTCATTTCCGCTCCGGTCATAGGCCTGTGTGCCCCTAGCCCCACGATAATTGTGACGTCCTTGTCTCGCACGCCCGCCGCGTTCAGCTCATCAAGCAACACTGGCAACAGTAACCTTTGGGGTGTGGGCCTTGTTCCGTCGTCCACAAGGATGACCACTTTGCTTCCAGGTTTGCACATCTTGTCCAGCGTAGGCGTCCCAATCGGGTGCCTCAGCGCGTCCAACACTGCCCCCCTGGGATCAGGCACTCCGGCCTGATCCCGAGGGTATATCCACCATTTAGGCCTCACACCAAGGGAAACGCACAGTCCCTCAAGGCTCAAAACTTGTTCACCTGGCTGTTGGGCTTTTCGCCGAGGAGGATCCGCCTCATCTCTTCAGCCGCTTTACGCTGCAAGTCCACAAGAGCCTCCTCGCTGTACCACGCGGCATGGGGTGCGAGTATAACGTTGGGCGCTTTGAGTATTGGGTTGTCTGGAGCGGGTGGCTCGCTGCTGAGAACGTCAAGTCCAGCAGCAGCAATCTTCCCATCCGCAAGGGCCTTGGCAAGGTCAACTTCGTTCACGAGCGGGCCCCTAGCAGTGTTGACCAATATGGCACCCTGCTTCATCTTTGCAAACGCCTGGGCGTTGAAGATGCCACGGGTTTCATCGGTTAGGGGGGCATGGATGCTGATTATATCCGACTCGCGAAGCAACGTGTCGAAGTCCACCCTGCGTACACCGTATTTGGCAGCAAACTCGTCGGTGATGTAGGGGTCGCAGGTGATGATGTTGAACCCGAAAGGCTTGGCTTTCTCCGCGACCATCCTGGGAATCTTCCCGAAGCCGAAAAGGCCCAGAGTGCGCCCACGCAACCTGTACACGGGTTTGAGGGGCGCAAGGCTCCAATTGCCCGACTTTACAAGCTGATCCGACACCACAAGCTTGCGCGCGCACGCAAGGATCATGGTCATTGCCTGGTCGGATACCTCGTCTATGCAGTAGTCGGGCACGTTGCACACAATGATCTTCTTTTCGGTGGCTGCAGGAATGTCAATGGTGTCTACGCCAATGCCGTAGCGAACTATCCCCTTGCACTTCGTGGTGGCCTCAATAAAAGGTCTGGGGAATTTGCGGTAACAGTTGAGCACGCCCTCGGCGTCCTTGAGTTCAGCTTTCAAGGCATCGTCGCTCGCGTCTTTGCAGTCCACAACTTCAGCTATGTCCCCCAGTATCTTCTTTTCTGGTTCTAGGTTGGGGAACACATAATCTGTCACCACAACTTTAAACTTACCCACTTGGTCCACCTCCAGGCGGCCGGCATGGCTCAACACCATGCCGGCAATTTGCTTATCCAATTATTTGCTGGGCAAGCTCTTTGAATTCCTCTTCGGTCAGAAGCCCTTTCTTCTCGAAGGACTTTGCCTTCACTGCCTGGAGCAGCTCCATCTTTTGTTCCTCGCTCGCGCCCTTGATCCCCAGCTTTGCAAGATAGTAGTTGATGGAGTCAATGCCGTTGTTCTTACCAAGCACTGGCTCAGGTTTCTGCTGCCCAACAAGCTCCCAGTGATACGGCACAACCTCGAGAGGATGCTCGTCTTGGACGTTGAGCCACCAAGAGGTAACGATGCCGGATTCGATCTTGAAGAGCATATCGCCCAGGATACCCTTGTTGGGCCTGACGTTGACTTTCCCCAGCTGCTGGATCAACTTGGAAGTCTCAACGAACTTCTCGGTCTTTAGCCCCAGGTCCACGTTGTACATTGTGAGCAGCGCAAGCGCCACTTCTTCGTATGCGGTGTTGCCTGCCCGTTCGCCAATTGCGCTCACCGTGGTGTGGGCAACGTCTGCGCCTGCCGCAAGCGCCATCAAGGTGTTGGCCGCGCCCAAACCGAAGTCGTCATGGAAGTGCACTTCCACTGGCTTGTCAGGAATCCGTTCCTTGACCGCCTTAATGAGGTAAGGCACAGCGTGAGGCATGAGGCCTCCAAAAGTGTCAACGATTGCCACTGCATCCATCCAGCCGTCCTTGGCCACGGTGGTCAACAAGTCCAACACCCACTTCATGTCAGAACGGCTGCAGTCAATTGGGAAGAACACAGTGTAAAGACCCTGCTCGTGGGCGTAGGTAGTGGCCTTAACCGAAAGGTCAATTGCCTTTGCCAAGTCCCATTTGTACGCGTACTTGATCAGGTGCTCGCTGGAGGGAATCTCCACCACAATACCCTTGACCCCGCAATCCACAGCCCTCTTCACGTCGTCCACCATGCATCGGGCAAATGCGAAAATCTCGGGGCCCAAGTTCCTCTTAACTATTTCCTTTATGGCCTCTTCGTCCTGCTTGGAGACAGCCGGCATTCCAGCTTCGATCCTATGGATTCCAACCTCAGCCAACTGCTCCGCAATGCGAACTTTCTCGTCCTTCCTGAACACAATGCCCGCTTGCTGTTCTCCGTCCCTCAAGGTGACATCGTGCAGCTTGATCTTCTTTGCGAAATTGAGCTGAGATCTCACCTCGGGAGCAAAGTTCCATGGACTGGTAAACCACTTGTCAGTTTTCCACGGCGTACCCATTTACTTTGGCCTCCTTTGCCTTTGAAAATTACAACACCTGGATCCCGTTCAGTATTCTCTGAACTTCGTCCAGGTGCGTAAACATCATTGCTCTGGATTTCTCCAGGTCCTTTTGTTTCACAGCGGCAAATATCTCCTTGTGCAGACGTCTAGCCTTGTCCATTACCCCGGGGACCCTAGCAAGCTGGCTTTGGGCTTCCCATAGCAAGTCCTTTATGGAGCTGAACACTTGCACCAGCACCCTGTTGTGTGATGCCCTGGCAATCCCGAGGTGAAACGTCATGTCGTAGAACACGAATTTTTCTGGAGGCATAGGTTGCTTATCCGCTTCAGTCAACACTTGTTCCAGCTCTGCGATTTCTTCAGCCGCCGCCCGCTCCGCAGCCATGCCAGCCATCTGCACCTCAATGACTTTCCTGGCCTCGAACAGCTCACCAACGCCCACGTGCTTGGACAACAGGCGCGGATCCGTAAAGAAGGTAGAGCTCTTTATGTCTATAATCATGCCGTCCTTGGTACGGGTAATCAGGCCCATCGAATGCAAAGCCTTGACTGCCTCCCGTACAGAGCTGCGCCCCACGCCCAGCTTGTCGGCAAGTTCTTTTTCCGTTGGAAGCCTGTCCCCTGCCTTGAGAGCCCCTTCAATGATCATGTTCTTGATCTCTTCCACGATGTAATCGCACAGGGTGAGGCGCTTGATCGCCCTCATTTCCATGGACGTTACCTCGATTCCTAAGGCTTCACCATGTTAAATTGGTCTGACCATTGCAACATGCTCACACGATCATAATAGTCTTCTGTCATGGTCGTGTCAACATGATGACCGGGTCACCAGTCCGTGTTGCGGCATAACGGTGAACACACGGTGGCTTTCATAAAGGCCAGCGTGCAGTGGCAACTCAGAAAGTCACTGGCGGAACGTGAGGCCCTCAGTCACTTGCGGTTTCCCCTAACGAGAAGGAACAACCCCTTGCACTCTCTCAGCCTCTGCTCGATCTGAAGGAGCTGCTCTTTGGAGCACTCGTATTCCAGGTACTCCAGGATCTCTTTAAAGAGCCAGTCCCGACTGACATGGGTGTCAACGCTGGGCAAGACCACATCCCTCACATACCTGCAACTCAGGCTCGCCAGCACTGCTCCTTCAAACTGGAAATACGGGAAAATACGGCAAACCAGCGGCCGGCGATTGTCGTGAATGTTGCACAGGCCATTGTCTGCCAAACAGCCACACGTGCTCTTGCCCAGCCTCGGGTAGTTTGCGCTCCAAAAGTCGTAGCTCAGCTCTTCCCCTTGCAAAGTCCAAACGTCCGCAACCTTACAACACAGACTCCCACACACTTCAGAACAATACCTTGCATCAGGGTAAGGCTCAATCACCAGCACCACAGGGCCGTGTCTCGACCCCACAGTCAGTGATCAGCTCGAAACGAATCGTCCCACACCCTTACGAGGCCCGAAGCAATTATACATCCACCTGGCAAGATCCGAGCCGCACCGCATCAGCGCGGACACTATTGCCCTGCGCTGGCCCTGTTCCGGCCTAGCAAGCCAGTGTTTTCCTGCCACAGTGAGGGACCCCTTTGGGCGTTCCTTTGCAGGCAGCCCTCAGAAGTCCCCGCCATGGCCGTCAACTCAAATTGTGGGGCCAATCCTGTTGATCGCGAACTCGTGGTGGCCAAAGATTTCCGACTTGGTGAGCTTTCCCGAACATACCCTTAGCAGTTCATCGAACAACCGCTCTCCAGCTTGTTCGATGGTTTCCTCGCCAGAAATCACTCTCTCTGCACTGAAATCAAGGTTGTCCCTCATGCGTGCCATCGTGCCACTGTTGGAGGCAACCTTTATCACTGGCACGAGGGGGGAGCCAGTCGCAGTACCTCTGCCTGTGGTGAAGATAACAACGTTAGCACCGCCCGCTACCATCCCGGTGATTTGCTCTATGTCATGCCCTGGAGTGTCCATCAATACCAGGCCCCGCGCACAAGGAACTTCAGCGTATTTCACCACTTGTTGCAGAGTGCTCCTACCCGCCTTATGAATACAGCCAAGGGACTTCTCTTCTATGGTGGTTAGACCTCCCTCAATGTTTCCAGGCGAAGGCTGAGACCCTCTCATGTCCACCCCCATAGCCTTTGCAGAGTCTTCCATGGCCCTAATTGCACCAAGCAGCGCCTGAGCCACTTCCGGTGAAGCTGCCCTCCTTGCAAGAAGGTGCTCTGCGCCAATGAGCTCCGTGGTCTCTGCAAGGATTACCGTGCCCCCTGCAGCTACAAGTTTATCCGAAACGTAGCCGAGCACTGGGTTTGCGCTCAGCCCCGAACAAGAATCAGAGCCACCGCACTCAGTACCCAGCAGTATTTCGGATACGTCGCATTCCTGCCTTTGAACCAGCGACGCCTCTTGCACCAGAGAGGCTGCAATCCTGGCCCCCTCTGCAATTGCGCCTAGAGTACCACCGTGTTCCTGGATGACAAGGGTATGAACTGGCTTGCCTGACTTTGCTACCACCCGTGCCACCATGTCAGGAAGCACCGCTTCACAACCCAAGCCCACCACTAGCACACCGTACACATTAGGGTTGGTGCCCATTCCAACCAGGGTCCGCACCGTTTGCTCAAGGTCCTTGCCAAGCTGCGCACAGCCGTGTTGATGCGTGAAAGTCACAGTGCCCTTGACCAATTGGCAGATTGATTCCACCACCTGGTTGGCGCACACCACAGTTGGCAATACGAGAACGTGATTCCTGGTGCCAACCCGGCCGTCTGCCCTCCTGTAGCCCATGAACTTCATCCTTTGTCCCCCCGTCCTCTCAGGCTTTCAACGTTATGCGTGTGAACGTGTTCCCCGGGCTCTATGTCGCGGGTGGCCTTGCCCATGACCTCTCCATACTTGATTACCTCGCTACCTGCAGGAATCCTTTCCAGGGCAAACTTATGGCCGAAGGGTATGTCTGCTGTTAGCAGGATTTCCTTCGCCTTCCCATCAGCCATTTCCACCCGTACCCTCTCCTGGGCACTGAGCTGCTTCAACGCCACAGCAACGTTGTCCCGAGGATCAATGTGAAGCGCTTCCCGTGCCATTATTGCCCCTCCCCACGGCTCAGTTTCCGACTCACAGCTGAGATTGGCCCAGCCTAATCAGCACCAGTGCCAGCAGTGATACCCGCTCTGGAATGGTGTCAATAAGCAGATACTCGTCCTCAGTGTGGAGGTTACCACCCACCGGGGCCACTGCGTCCACTACGGGCAATCCCAGAGGCGCGACGAAGTTGCAGTCAGCTGCGCCTCCCCCTATTGACCTGTGTAGGTCAATTCCAAGCTCCCTACCAATGCCTTCAACGAACTCCTTCAACTCCTCGCTTTTCTGGTTGGGCTCCCATGCAGGGTGGGTTATGCCACCATGCCAGCGCACAACAGTACGGGGTACGCGTACGGGGGCCTCCAGGGCCTCAACTATCCTGCGATGCAGCATTTCACCTTGCCTCACGAAATGGCTTTGCACTTCTGCCCGGGCACTCCCCGGCACCAAGTTGATCCACCTTCCGCCGCATGCGGTCCCAACGTTAACTACGTTCCCCTCAGCAAGGTCAGTAAGCTCGTTCAGGGCAATCACTCGGTGGGCTAGCTCGACGACTGCACTGGCACCGTCCTGGGGATTTGTCCCAGCATGGGCCTCAAGCCCTTGGACCTCCACAAAGTACTGACCCGCCCCCGATCGGCTTGTCACAAGTCCTTGGGGACGCCCAGGCTCGATCCCTATTACCACGTCGCTCTGCTTGGCTTCATCGAGGATCAGCTCCTTAGATGCAATCGAATTTGCCTCCTCATCCGAAGACAGCACAACGCGGAGACGCGGCAGCTTGGACTCTAATCCCAAGTCGTGAACAGCCCTCAACGCCCAAACTAGACCCACGAGACCGGACTTGTCGTCCGCCACGCCAGGCCCTCGAGCTAAATTGCCCTCAACTCTGAAGGGCCTCCTGGCAGCGCTACCTACCGGGTGTACAGTATCGAGGTGTCCCAAGATTAGCACATGGGGACCAGTAGCGCTATCGTTTTGCGCAACTACTTGGTTTCCGAAGTCGGTTTGGTGCACCTTCTGCACCTCAAACCCTAACTCGCCAAGCCACTGGCTCATGCACTCTCCTACCTCGTCGACGCCCTTCTTGTGAGTCGGCGGTGAATCCATCATCACTAGCCTCTCTAAGTCTCCCAGGATCTGGCGCAAACGTTCAGAAGTCCATTTCAACACCTCTTGTGATAGCTGTGCCACGAAATCGCCCCCAACTTCTGTTCGGTCCATCTTACGTTCACAAGTATTGCACAACCCTTCTTCCTCAGCAACCAGACAGGACTCGGAAGTTCCGTGATGCCGCCGCAGCGCTTGGTGCCGTAACTTGCGGTCTGTCTGACTAAAACCAGGTTGTTTGCCAGTTTGGCATGGTACCGTCTGAGGAAAGCATAAAGGATTTTCTCAGTTTCTGGATTGCGGCCGGTGAGCCTAGGAGGTACCATCATGTTTGGAGGGAAGAGAGTGTCACCGGTTGCACTGTACAGGATAGCCAGGCCCCAGCGCTTTTCCGAAGTGGTAGGGCAGACCCACGTGGTGCGCACGCTGAAGAATAGCTTAGTTCTAGGACGGATCTCCCATGCTTACCTGTTCTCTGGTCCCAGGGGTACAGGTAAGACTTCCGTTGCAAGGATCTTCGCCAAGGCCCTCAATTGCGCAAATCCGGAGGCAGGTGAGCCCTGCAACAGGTGTCGTTCCTGCGAGGAAATAACTTCTGGAACTTCGCAGGACGTCCTCGAGATCGATGCTGCATCCAACAGGGGCATAAATGAGGTGCGCGAGCTTAAGGAGGAAGCGTTTTTCGCGCCAGCTTCAGGGCGTTTCAGAGTGTACATTGTGGACGAAGTTCACATGCTCACCAAGGAGGCGTTCAACGCACTCCTGAAGACTTTGGAAGAACCACCTTCCCACGTAATCTTCATCCTGGCCACAACCGAAGTACACAAGGTGCCGGTGACGATCCTATCAAGGTGTCAACGGTTCGACTTCTTCCGCATCACTGAGGAGCTAATGGTGCCACACATCGCGCAAGTAGCAAGTGCCCATGGCATAACTGTTCATGAAGACGCTGCAAGACTAATTGCACGACTTTCAGACGGCTCTCTGAGGGATGCGTTGGGCTTATTGGACCAAGTATCCTCATCTGGTAACGTGGTAACCGAGTCACTAGTGAGGGACCTCATGGGCCTCGCACCCGCGTTGGGCGTTGAACAATTGGCAAACGCGGTGCTAACCGCTGATGCCAGCTCAGCCCTCTCAACGCTGGACCAGATGCTGGAGAAAGGAGCGGACCCCCGCCTGCTCCTGGAAGAGCTTGCGGACACGTTGGGGCAAAAACTGAAGTCCTCCTGCTCAGCACATGACCTTGCCAGACTGCTGAAGGTCCTCAACGTGGTAAGCGAAGGGGTACCTTTGCTCAGACAGTTTCCACTACCCCGAGTAGCCCTTGAAGCGATCGTGGCGAAGGCCTGCCTATGCCTTGAGTCCGAACGGCCCCTACTAGCCCAGCCAGGGGGCTCACAAGCTAAGGAAAGGGCACAAGTTGAGACACCTGTCAAGTCCCCAGCACCGAGGCAGGAGGAGCAGCGCCAGCCTGTGGGCATTGAACAGGTGAAGGCTCAATGGAGCAAAGTGTTGGAAAAGCTGCGCCGCAACAAGCAAATGAGCGTGAGAGCACTGCTGCTCCCTGCCAGGCCAGTTGAGCTACGGGGTGAAACACTTATCCTGGCATTTCCCACTGAGGGACGTTTTCATGCGGAACAGCTCAAGCTGCCTCAGAACAAGAGCATAGCCGAGAAAGCAATTGCGGAAGTCTTGGGCAGTCAGGTAACCTTAGAGTTCACCTTTGCTGAAAAACTGCCAGAGGAGAAAGACTGCGTGCTCGAGCACCCATTCGTCAAGCAGTCCCTTGAAATGCTTGGAGGGGAAATCCTGGAAATCAGAGAGGGCGATGACCAGTGAAAATGGACATTATGAAGATGATGAAGCAGGTGCAAAAGTTGCAGACGGACATGGCCAAGCTCCAGGAGGAACTGGCCGGCCGAATTTATGACGGAGCATCTGGGGGTGGAGCAGTTAAGGCCACTGTCAATGGCAAGTTTGAAGTGCTGAGCATAGAGATATCTCCTGACGCCGTTGATCCGTCGGACGTGGAAATGCTCCAGGACCTTGTTGTAGCTGCCGTGAACGATGCACTGCGAAGAGCTCGGGAAGACGCCACAGCGCAAATGTCCAAACTTACCGGCGGCATGACGTTGCCAGGCCTGATGTGAGGGGGTAGGCAATGCTCTATCCCGAACCCATGCTTAAGCTGATAGACCGATTGACCAAGCTGCCAGGCATCGGGCCCAAGACTGCTCAGCGACTGGCCTATTACCTGGTCACGTCCCCTGAAAGCGAGGTTCGGGCACTGGCAGATGCCATGCTTGTAGCTAAGGAAAAGATTACTTACTGTTCCGTCTGCTTTAATCTGACAGACAGGGATCCTTGCCACGTTTGCTCAGACCCTTCTAGGGACAAGGAGCTTATCTGCGTGGTTGAACAGCCCAGAGACGTAGTAGCCATGGAACGCACTGGCCGCTACAAAGGCCTCTACCACGTGCTCCACGGTGCAATATCACCGTTGGATGGAATCGGCCCAGAAGACTTGAAGACCAAGGAGTTGCTACTCAGGATAAACCCTGGGGCAGTCAAGGAAGTTATCTTGGCAACCAACACCGATGTAGAAGGCGAAACCACGGCCATGTATATTGCTAAGTTGCTCAAGCCCTTGGGAGTAAAAGTGACCAGGATCGCTTACGGTGTTCCGGTTGGAGGTGATTTGGAGTTCGCCGACCAGATAACCTTGGGACGTGCTCTGGAAGGCAGGCGAGAGATGTAACTAGAGTGTATAGTCAAGGAAATCCCTGGATACAGTAATGCCGCGGACATCCGCTACCCCGCATATAGTTGGAGTAACGGAGGGATTGCCTTGATTCGTTTTCTTCACCGCCTTCTTGGATGGCGCGTCTCCACCCGTAACAAGGGTGAAAGCGACCACAGCGTGGAACTGATGCGCGCGATGGACTCGGCGAGACGGGAATGGGCTGCGGCCGAATCTTACTTCAAGATGGTTTCCCAACCAGAGCTTGTAGACCACGCTGTTTTCTTGATGGAGGCAGCAAAGAGGCGCTATGAGTATTTGCTGCGACTCGCTAGGGAGCAAAGGATCAACGCGCACCCTGATTGAAGCGAGTACATGCATCTCCCCGTGCCCCAGAGCATATGAATGCAACGGGACAAAGCTTGCGAGGGGGAAAGCCAAGTGTCCGGTACCAACTACCTCTTGTTGTTGGGTTACGCTGCAGCTTTCATTGGGGTAATGTTGCTGGTGCGGGTTCTTTATCTTCCCCTGAGGTGGCTTTTGCAACTCGCTTACTCAGCAGTGGTCGGAGCATTAGTTCTTTGGGCAATAAACTTGGTAGGTAACCTCCTAAGCTTTCACCTACCCGTCAATCTCATAACCTCTCTGGTGGTTGGCTCTCTTGGTGTGCCAGGCCTTTGCTTAATTCTGGCGTTAAGGGCGCTTGTATCATAGGTTTCTCCTCTCACTGGCTACATTGCTGTGGAGGCCACCTAACGCACCATGACAGGTTCCAAACTGCCCGGGAAACTGTCTGATCTGAACCTTTCGCTCTATCGGAAATACAATGTGCCACCCATAGGCGACTACTCAAGAGTTGCAAAACAGCTGTTACCCAGGTCGTGGTAAACAGCGCCGCCTCCCGCGATGCGCCTTACAACATGCAACTTGTTTTCAGTCACATACTCTATATCCACTTGGTTGAGAGTGTTCTGGAACCTACCCACCATGACAGATGGCATATTCTACCACAACAGGATGTAATCTCCCGGCTAAAGTATTTTCGTATATATTCCTCAAAAGCCAAGTTAAAGTAGGGGTTTAGAGACTCGTTAGGAACCTAAATCACCGAATAGCCACCCCGCGATTGCTCATATCCGAACGAAGAGTCGAGTTACAACAAGTTGTAACTGGACCTCCGCGGGCATCACAGTTGAGCCCCAGACATGCCCTCTGCTCAAGCCTCACTGTTTCACCTACAATTGAAGCTTAGCGACCAGGATTGCGAAACGTAGCAACAAGCGAGTTGCACTGTTCCAGCAGGATGCGCCCATGCCTGGGCATCTATTCATCTTCTTCAGACTGCTTTTGCCACAGGCACGGGCGTTTCCTCATCCTCGCAGCTCCTGACTAGTCCAGCCAGGCATCTGCGTACATGCTAGTAATCAATTCCCTTCTCCATAAGTTGGCATTAATTTGGCCAAACTGGATCACGCCTCGTTGCCGTAAATTTCCTCCTCGAGGTAATCGTGAATTCTGGCAACCACTTCTTTAGGAGGCGGTGGTGTAAGCAGGCTTACAGCCACAAAGAGTATGGTGTTAACCAGCAATCCCCAAAGCACAGGGTGAACCACAGGGTACGGGTTTTTGAAGAACAGGGTTATTAGAACAGCTACCAAGCCGCCTATAGTGCCCCAAATGGCCCCTTCCCGGGTTGCACGCCGCCAGTAGAGCCCACCAAAAAGTGCTGGCATTAGCTGCGCAAAACCGGGTGAAGAAAACTTGTATGCGTAGTCTACCAAAACCGCAGGTCTGAAGGCCACCACTAGGAGGACCAACACCATCATTACGATAACCCACATTTTCGCAAACCGCACACGTCTCTCTTGAGGAGCATTAGGTTCCACAAAGCGGTCATAAATGTCGACCTGCAATGTAGAACTTGCTACCAGCAACTGGGAGTCAGCAGTGGACATACCAAATGCGAACACTCCTACTACAATGAGAGCTGCAAAGATGACAGGTGCGTAATCTGAAACCATCATTGGTACTATGTTATCAGCCATTTTTGCCGAAAGGCCAGGGTATACTCCGGGTGCAATATAAGCCCCTTCAATTAAGAACCAGGTAAAGGTAAATACTTCGAGAATTGGGAAGGCCCACGCCATTACCCTAAAGACTTCTTTAGACTTCGCGAAGTAGGAACGAACAAAGACATGGGGCCATGCCACGATGGCCATACCCGCCGTAACCGACAGGCCCAAAACGCCTATCCAGTTGCCATACGCACCATAATGCATAAACATTTTGGGGGAGTTTTTCAACGCCGCTTGAGCAGCTGCAGGAAGACCTCCAGGGAAAGCGCGGTACAGCACAAAGAGCACAGTTATTACGAGTATGGCAAGCCCAGAAAAACCAGCAAGCGTATCTGTATAAGCAATCGACCGGGCCCCACCCCACAGTACGTGACCAACGATGTAGACTGTCAGCACGGCCACTCCAATAACGAACGGGATTGTTCCCTTGCTTGCCACTTCCATACCATTGGCTACTCCGATTATTTGCAGTGCGATATATGGGACGAGGAATACCAGACCTATGAGCGCTACTATCCACCGATAAGTCTCGCTGTAGAACCTGTCTGCCATGAAGTCTCCAGGAGTTATGTACCCATACTTTTTGCCCAGTAGCCAAAGGCGATACATCACAGTGGGTGCATAGAAGCCCACAACACAAGCCCCGGCCACACCACTGAAATAACCAATCCCTGACCTGTAGATACCAGCTGCGTACCCGTAAAACGCCAGCGCACTCCAAATCGACAAGCAAATAGTGCCAAGTATTAGGATGGTTCCCACAGACCTGTTAGCTACGAAGTAATCAGAGGTTGACGTATCAACTTGCTCCTTGTGGGCTCTGTTCGAAAGAACAGCGATACCGATGCCATATAGAACAATACCAGTTATGACTAACCACGCTAGCATCTCCTTTTACCCCCTTTCGTCTACCGAATGATAGTCTTCGCCAATAGTCCGCACAGAATCGACATTTCGACTGCGTACAGCCAGTAGTTCAAGAACTGGAACGGTAACCATCCAAACAGCATCGGGTTTGGTAAGTACGGTGGCAGAATATTGCCTTGCACGATAACAAGAGCAATCAAAGCTGACAACAACTGTGCACGCTTTTTGCGAGACACGCCTGTTACACCTCCTTCTTACCCTGCTTTTTTGTCGTGCATCCGAGATCTCGAAAAACGCACTTTCGCGCAAAGCGGTAAAACAAGCCCAAGCCGCTTCAGGCTCTGTTCTGGACATCACACCTCCTCGGCCAGCATGTAGTAGTCCCGTGCCAAACTTCCTCGAACCTTCACGTCAACTTACAGACCGCTGCCGAAAACTATCTAACAAGCCGTACCCGTCGCCGCAAGCCCCTTGGTAAGCTACCCGTTCGCCTGCTTTTTTGGCTATCCGGGGCAAAGCTATGTACTCTTCCAGCTCTCCACCCCCCTACCACGTAGCCCATGGGCAACAACTTGGCTCCCTCTCGAGTGCAATATCTTGCCAAGCAGTTTCCTTTGTGCAGGTAGCAAATCTATCAGTCTGTTAGCTGGCAGCCTTTACCCTCCACAAATTGGGGGGTACACATCTACACAGTCTCCGTCTGACAACTCATGTCCAAGCTTGGCTTTTTGTCCGTTTACGGTGATAACAGCCGTCATTTCTTCGGGAACATTTACCTTCATAAGTAAAGCCCTAACTGTAGCCCCAGCTTCCAAACACAGGTCAAAATCTGAAAGCCTGTCCTGTCGGTAGACGTTTAGACCAGCCCAAAGCCTCACTCTAACTCTCATGCCAACCAGCCCAAACCAAGTTCAGCAAGCTTTGCTTTGGTGGGTATTCCAGTATTCGGGTCCCACCCGCGCATTTGGTAATACAGCTTCACTGCTGCATAGAATTCGTCCCGGTTTATTCCGTCGTAATCCCCGTTTTCGGATCGAGAAAATAAGCGTTCTGGTAAAATGTCCCGTTGTGCACACGGCCCTTCACGACTGTTAAACATCCGGGCCATGCACCCTGCTCGCTCCCCCGCCTTCATCAACTCCCAGAGACCGAAGTCCCACCCAGTAGCAGCCGACACAGCACTCACCACCATGTGAACAGGCAGCAAACCTCTGGGAACTACGCAGAAAAAGCATGCACCTAAGCACTTCAGAGCGTCCCACCACATATTGCCGTAGTAGTAAAGCCTTACTTTTTTTTCGTCCATGCTTACCGATGATACGGGCTCGTCTAACCCAATACATTCCATTGTCTCGAGCCCATAAGCCCCCGCCTTGCTAAAAAGAGGATCGTGCGGAGCTGTCATGTGGTCTGCACCGTGATCCGACACTGCATAACCTAAACCTACCCCAGTCTTGCCCCTCGGCTCGTGCAGCGGGAGTTCAAGTCCTTTTACTTGCATAGCAAGTTTCTCTGCAGCAGCACCAATCGCCTTGGCTGCCCTCAAGCTGCCCTCTGCCAGAAGATCACCTATCCCAGATCGCGTAGCAATCATCTCCAACAGCGGCATCACAACCGCTGAGTTCCCGAACCTCACCCCCAGTCGGATCAGCTCTGGATCCTGCACAAGGCCACTCTCCACGCAATCCATGGTAAATGCTATTGTCATGCCTGCGGAAATCGTGTCCAAACCCATGTCATTACAGTAGACATTGGCCCTTAGGACGGTGAGGGGATCGTCAATGCCAAGGGCGCAACCAAATGCTCCTATAGTTTCGTACTCTGGGCCATGGGCAACCTGACTTCCCCCCACGGCTCCGTCGTCTACTATGAACGACAACTTGCACCTAATTGGGCACGCCCAACATCCCTCTTTAACGACGCGATACTTCCATTCACCCCCTAACTTTGCCAACTCTCGCCAACCGTCAAAACGCATTGCGCGAAAATTCCGTGTCGGTAACATGGATGAAGCTTGTAACCCGGGAATAAGTCCTGGCGTGCCACTTGTATTCAGAGCCGCAGACGGCGCGTTGTTCCTAAAGTTTGCTGCGAACCATGCCGCGATCTTGTTCAGTTCCTCTGCATTCTTTACGGCCACTGGCTTCGAACCTGTTACGGCTATTGCTTTTAGCTTCTTTGACCCCATTACAGCCCCTAAGCCGCCTCGGCCTGCTGCATCCCTTTCGTCCTCCATGATACAGGCAAAGCGTACCAACTTCTCGCCTGCCGGACCGATACTGAGCACCGATGTCGTCTTACCAAGTTTGCTCTTGAGGGTTGAGCACGTTCCCTTAACAGTCCGACCCCATAGCTCCGAAGCATCCTCAATGGAAACGTTCTCGTCTCGTACCACTATGCATACCGGTGTAGGGCTAGAACCCCGTACAATCAAAGCATCGTATCCTGCGCGTTTTAGTTGAGCTCCCCACGAACCCCCCACTTCCGACTCACAGTACCCATCCGTAAGTGGTGACTTGCCTCCAATCACCACCCTGGAGAACCCAGGCATCCTCGTGCCAGCCAGTACGCCTGTGGCAAACACTAGCACATTCTCAGGACTCAATGCTTCAGTCCTAGGGCGTACCTGTTGGAGTAGGTTGTAGGCTACGAAACCCTTACCTCCAAGATAGGAGCGATAAAACTGCTTGTCGTAGCTCTCTGTGGTTACGCTCCCACTGGTCAGGTCCACGACAGCATATTTCCCAGTGTACCCAAAAGCCATCGGAGTACCTCCTTGCACCCGTTAAGCTTTCCCGTGCGCCAGCAGCGGAGAAGTGCCAGCAGCCATCTTGGCCGCTTCCATTAATGCCTCACTGACCGTGGGATGGGGAAACATTATTTCTCCAAGCAGCTCCACCGTGCACTCAAGACGCATTGCGGTCACAGCGGCTCCGATTATTTCAGTCACGTTGGGCCCCACCATGTGCACCCCAACAATTTCCCCGTACTTCTCCTCTGCAATTACCTTTACAAATCCTGCTGCTTTGCCCATCGCAAGTGCTCTGCCCGACCCACCCATTGGGTATTTCCCGCAGCGCACTTTACTAAACTTCTGCTTCGCCTCAGTCTCGGTCAATCCCACCCACGCCGCCTCGGGAACGGTATACACACAGGACGGCACGTATCTAGAGTCAAGAGAACTCCGCCTGCCACAGGCATTCTCAGCTGCGACAATGCCGCCAGCTGAAGCCACGTGGGCCAACAGGGGCCCGCCCGTCACATCTCCTGCTGCGTAGACCGCAGGGTTGCTAGTCCGCATTTGTTCATTTACTTTGACCCAACCATTCCTGGTTATCACCCCAGCAGTCTCCAGCCCCAGATCCTCCGTGTTCGGCTTCCGCCCAGCAGCCACTATCACTTTCTCACACTCTACTTGCAACTCCCGTTGCCCAGCCTGGATAACCACCTGGCAGCTTGCGCCCGTCCCGTTTTCCACAGATAACACTCTAGAATTCGTTAAAACGACGACGCCCTTCGCCTTTAGTGCATCCGCAATTGCCGTTGAGACATCTACGTCAGCTTGAGGCAAGAGTCGATCCAGCACTTCCACGACGGTCACCTGGGAACCAAGCGCTCGGTAGAGGTAAGCAAGCTCAACGCCCATTACTCCACCGCCAACAATCGCCACCCGCGTGGGTACTTCTGTCATGTCGAAAACCTCTTCCCCAGACAATACAAAGTGCTTGTCAATCCCACTTATAGGGGGTATAGCAGGCCTGGAGCCGCTGGCGATGATGCAGCGATCAAATACGATTGTTTCTTCCCTTCCCGAGGGATCCAGCACCCTGACAGCGTTACCTGATGCAAAAGTCCCCATGCCGTTCTTTATGAGGACACCTTGACGAGCTAGCAAACCTTTTATGCTTCCAACAAGCTGCGCAATCACTCTTTGCTTGCGCTCCCTTACAGCGCTTACGTCAACCCTAGCTTCAGGAACAATGACTCCCATTGCCCGGGCATGAAGAAACTCTTCCCTTAGCTCAACGCTGCTAAGCCATGTCTTAGTCGGAATACACCCTCTGTTGAGGCACACCCCGCCGAGCTGTTGCTTCTCGACCAACACCACACTTGCACCCAATGTAGCAGCGCGCAATGCTGCTACGTATCCTCCGGGTCCGGCCCCGATGACCACAACCTTGCAAGCCATCTTTAGAACCTCCTAGCGACAGTCATTACTAGACAAGTGCTGTCATGGGGTCCTCCAGAATAGAGCTAATCTCCTGAAGCAGCCGCGCCGCTGGAGCTCCATCCACCACTCTGTGATCAAAGACTAAGCTTAGGTAAACCGTAAGCCCAGGCACAACACGACCGTCCTCGACTATTGGCCTTTCCATAATCCTTCCTACACCCAGGATGAGGGACTCTGGCAAATTGATTATCGGGGTGAAGAAATCCACTCCGTATGTACCCAGGTTTGTAACCGTGAACGTGCCACCTTCAAGGTCACTCGGAGATAATCTTCCCGATCTCGCACTTCCCACTAATCTCTCCCTAATTTCTGCAATTTCTGAAATCGACTTCTTGTCGGCATCCCTTATGACGGGCACAACCAAGCCATCATCGATGTCAACCGCCACCCCTATATTGACGCATGGCTTAATTTCCAGATGATCTCCGACCCAGGAGGCGTTGCAGTTGGGGTGATTCCTAAGTGCGTGGGCAGCTGCCCACACTATTAAGTCCGTATAAGTGACCTTAACACCTTTCTTTTCCATCAAACGAGTCGAAATTGCATCCTTGAGAGTCTTGAGCCTATCTACTCGCACTTCACTCACAAGTGTAACCCGGGCTGTCTCTCTAGCACTTTTGCTCATCCGCTCCGCAATGATTGCTCTAATGCCCTGAACAGGTACAACTGTAGGTTTCTCTTCGCTTGGTTGCGACTCTGGTAATCCCTTCTCTTGTTTTTTGTACGCCAATATATCTTGAGCCATGATACGCCCCGCTGGTCCAGTACCCGTCACAGTCCCTAGGTCCACCGCTTCCTTCTCAGCTATGCTCTTGGCCAGCGGCGTCGCACTTACCCGTTGTGACTCTGCTAGTCGCTCACCGGACAAGGCACTAGCCGTAGCCGCTGCAGCAGCCTTAACGTCGCCTTCTGTGATCCTCCCATCAGGCCCCGTGCCAATCACCGTGCTCAGATCCACCCCAAGCTCTTTTGCCAGGCGGCGCACTGCAGGGCTGGCCTTGACTTCTCGGACCGTGGTTGGAGTACCCTGCTCCACAGCCCCAGCGGTCGGTCCAAGGCCAAGCTCAGCGAGGACCGAAGAAATGTCTTCAGCCTCGTCGGCAATGATGCCAATCACAGCCCCACAAGCAACGGTTGTCCCTTCAGGGACGACTATCTTCCTCAGCACCCCGTCGCCTGGTGACTCCACTTCAGTAGTTACCTTGTCCGTCGTAACCTCCATGAGGCCCTCGCCGCGGGTAACCCTATCCCCTTCGCGTTTCAGCCACTTCACCAACGTGCCTTCGCTCATGGTTAACCCGAGCTTCGGCATGATCACCTTGGTAACCAAGTAAGGTCCCCCCTGCTACTCAGCCATGACTTCTCGAATAGCCTTTTCAATGTCCTCTTCCGGTACAACCACTAGCTTCTCAAGGGCAGGGCTGAAGGGGACGGGCACGTCGGGTGCACATACCCTCTTTATTGGAGCTTTCAAACTGTAGAACGCATCCTGCATAGCCTTGAACGCAATCTCTGCCGCTACACCGCACGTTTCATAGCCCTCGTCACACACTACTAGCCGTCCCGTCTTCTTCACCGATTCCGCCACCGTTGCCCTGTCGTACGGAACCAGAGTCCTTGGATCGATGACCTCTACATCGATCCCCCCACTAGCAAGTCGTTCTGCAACTCTGAGTGCTTTCTCAACTAACTTCGATGTCGCTACGACTGTTACATCTTTGCCAGCTCGCCTAATGGCAGCTTTGCCAAACGGCACCGTATACTCTTCTTCAGGCACTTCGCCTTCCACCGAATACAAGAACTTGTGCTCGAGGAACAACACTGGATTGTCATCACGGATGGCAGCCTTTAGCAATCCCTTCGCATCATATGGGTTGGATGGAATTGCGATCTTAAGTCCGGGAACGTGCATGACCCAGGCATGCAGGCTTTGTGAGTGCTGAGCAGCAGAGGATCTCCCCGCACCAATGTTGGTACGTATTACAACAGGAATCTTGGCCTTCCCCCCAAACATGTAGCGCATCTTCGCCATCTGGTTAAATAGCTGGTCCGCACAAACAGCAATGAAATCCATGAACATGATTTCAACCACTGGCCTCATTCCTGTAACTGCAGCACCCAGGGCAGCCCCAACTATGGCCGATTCCGTAATCGGCGTATCTCTGACCCTTTCGTCGCCAAACTCCTGCCACAATCCCTCAGTTACCCTGAATATCCCGCCATATTTCCCCACGTCTTCTCCCATGATGAAGACTCTTTCATCACGTCTCATTTCTTCCCTGAGCGCCTCACGCAGCGCTTCCACATAGCGTATCTTGCGCATGGCGTAACCTCCCTTCCCTCATCCGCACAGTCCCATTAACCCCACTCCTCATAGAACACGTCTTCGAACAGCTCTGCGGGCTCGGGGTACGGGCTCGCTTTTGCGAACTCAACCGCAGCCTCCACAGCTCGCTTGCACTCCACGTCGATCGCATCAAGCTCTTCGGCCGTTGCTACACCTGTTTCGATAAGGTGCTGCCGGAATCGCTTGATCGGACACCGTTGCTTCCACTCCTCCATTTCTTCCTTGGGCCTGTACAGTGCGCCCATGTTCGGATCGCCTACATGGTGACCGCCCCACCGGTAAGTCTTACACTCAATCAGTGTAGGCCCTCCCCCATTCCTCGCCCGCTCAGCAGCTGCTTTTACTGAACGGTAAACCGCAAGAACGTCGTTCCCATCCACAACCTCTCCCGGTATGCCATAAGCAACTGCCCTGTCTGCAACGTCCTTTATGTTCTGATGCCGGCTTTGGGCCAACGAAATCCCATAAAGGTTGTTCTCGCAAACGAATATGACGGGAAGCTTCCAAATCGAAGCCATATTTAGACTCTCGTGGAATGTTCCTTGATTGGAAGCTCCGTCGCCGAAGAAACATACCGTAACTTGCTTTGTTTTCCTCATCTTTGCGGACAAGGCAGCGCCTACAGCTATCGGTAGGCCGCCTCCGACGATCCCGTTGGCGCCTAGTATCCCAAGGTCTAAGTCTGCAATGTGCATGGACCCACCTTTTCCTTTGCAGTAGCCCGTCCTCTTCCCCAGAATCTCCGCCATCATGTACTTGAGGTCTCCGCCTTTGGCTATCAAGTGGCCATGACCTCTGTGCGTGCTAGTAATGTAGTCATCCGGATTTAGGGCTGCACAGGCACCGACGGCAACAGCCTCTTCCCCAATGTACAAGTGAGCAAGACCAGGCATAAGTCCCTGCGTGTACAAATCCCACGTGGCATACTCAAAATCCCTGATTGTGACCATTAATCTGTACATGTTGAGCTTCAGCTTAGCGTCCATACTGGTTACCCCCCTTTTTAGTTACCAGAGACGTAACAGCTAGCGCTGATGTAACCTACGCTGGCTGGTACTACAAGGCACGATTTCACATACGCATGCCCTAGAAGCTTGACTGACTGACGTAGTAGTACTTTATTCGTTCGACCCAGGATGGATAACCTGGGCCGCTTGTCCGTTCCCTGACTCCTAATGTGTCCTGAACTCACAGTAGCGCTCATAGAGAACCCTCAGAGCCGCTACGACAGCTCGCTCAGAATCAGAAGGAGTCTATGGTATTTATTTTTCACCTCTTCAAGCAAAGGCTCCAAACCCTGATCCAGGCAGTACCCGATCACCAGCTTCCTCAAGGTGGCAACGCCGGTCGCCTAGGAAAGGGTAAAATCAGCATCCAAGATTATCCCGATGTCTTGGTCAACGACAACTAAAATCCCAGTACCTGATGGTGACCCGAAGTGCCAGATCGCCCGTCGGGTCTTGCCTAACCGCTGAACAATGTTCGATCTTGCTCACGACCTGCAAAGGGTGTACTGTTCGAACCCCTGTTGGCCCAATCAGTCAGCATCGATCAATGAAAAAAGCCCACCAGACACTACCTCAGTTGAGGTCCCTGCGCTGGCGTGGGCTTAACTCACATCTGTAGCCCGATGACGTCGAGCCGTCGTAAGTAAGCAGCCGCGTGCACTTTCGGAAGACAATCAGTCTTCCGTCCGTGTCCAGGACACTCCGTCCCTGACAATTGTTACGTTCGACACAATTCCCATAATTCCTTCTGCCAGTACTACCAAACACTCTCTAGCTGAAAACTGAACAACAAGACGCCTTGTAATCCAGGTACACAGCATTAGCTTTGACCACCCTGTCATACACATTCCCCGGCGCACGGGCCTGCAAGGGGTGTTTAGGAAATAGCCTTTCGGCTGGCGCTATCCACCTTCATGCCCGACGGGCCTTTTACACTTTACACTGTCCGGCTTCACCATTTCGGCGTGCGCTTGGGATGGTCACAGAGCCGCTGCCGTTGGATCCACAGTTCCTGCTTCACTGCACGATTCAGCCCAGAACGTGTCTAATCCAGGCCGTCCATACCCGTCTTGTACGCCATAGCGGGTTCTGCTATAGTAATTGTGCAGTGTTGTCGCCGGGAATCCCGGCGATTTGTGCTCTTATCCACAGCTTGTTGATAATTCTGTGGATAGTGTTGTTGATTTCCTATAAACTTGTGCGACATTTGTCTTGGCCAACAGACCTTAAACCCTTTACGTTTCGGCCATCTTCGTTCTGGAAGCTGCTGGTCTTATTCACAGATGTGAAACACCAGAGCTCCGCAATTTTTGCCTTGACGAAGGGTGGTGCGCATGAACTCCGAACTTGAGGAACTCTGGGCAAGGACACTCCACCAGGTTCAAGCCCAGGTAATGAAGCCAAGCTTCGATACCTGGCTTAGGCAAACGAAACCCCTAGCGCTCTACGGCAACACCCTGGTAGTAGGCTTGCAGAATGACTTCGCCCGGGAGTGGGTCCAAACACACTATGCCGACTTGCTGCGCACCGCGTTTAGGAACACTTCGGGCAGGGACTACAACATAAAGTTCGTGATTTCTCCTCACAACAACTCTTCTGCTTCAGCAGATAACAAACAACAGGATCCCCCTGCTCCCGCAGAGGTGGCGCCTGTCCATCCACTTCCTCCACCTCCAACCCAACGCTCCTCACCTGTCAGGTACTCTCAAAGGCTTAACCCTAAGTACACCTTTGACACATTCGTCGTGGGTCCATCCAACAGATTGGCCCACGCTGCATGCCTCGCGGTTGCAGAGGAGCCGGCAAAGGCCTACAATCCCCTCTTCATTTACGGGGGCGTCGGCCTGGGAAAGACCCACCTGATGCACGCAATAGGCCACTACTCACAGCTAAACTACCCATCGATCAAGGTAGTGTACGTCTCGTCCGAGACTTTCACCAACGAGCTTATTATGGCTATTCGCGAGCGGGAAACTATGGAGTTCCGCAACAGGTACCGCAACGTGGACATCCTCCTCATAGATGATATCCAGTTCCTGGCAGGCAAAGAGGGCACACAGGAGGAGTTCTTCCATACTTTCGATGCGCTGCATCACGCTAACAAACAAATAGTGATTTCGAGCGACAGGCCTCCAAGGGAAATCGCCACTCTTGAGGAACGACTGCGAACGCGCTTCGAGTGGGGCCTCATCTGCGACATTCAACCCCCTGACCTGGAAACCAGGATCGCAATACTTCGGAACAAGGCGGCTTTGGATGGCGTGGAGGTGCCAGAAGACGTCATTCACTACATTGCATCCCGCATTGAAACCAACATCCGGGAGCTAGAAGGTGCCCTGATTAGAGTAGCCGCCTATGCTTCCATGTACTCGAGACCCATAGACTTAGAGCTTTGTATGCAGGCGCTTAAAGACCTGGTGCCTCAAGAGCACGCAAGGAAAGTCACCCTTTCCCTTATCCAGGATGTGGTCGCGTCCTACTATTCTTTGGAGCCAGACGACCTCACAAACAAGAAACGAAATAGGGCGGTGGCTTTCCCGCGCCAGGTGGCCATGTACCTGTGCAGGGTACTCACAGACGCGTCTCTACCTGCTGTTGGACAGCATTTCGGTGGCCGGGACCACACCACGGTACTTCACGCGTATAACAAGATATCCGAACAAATGAAGTACGATTCCGCACTTGCTGCGACCATTCAAACCCTTACCCAGACTATTAAAGCGAGGACTTCTGCTTGAGGGTAAACTGTGGACCTGCTGTGAAGAACCTGGGAATAATCCACAACCGCCAGTGCGCTGAGTTTTGCTCCTGTGAATCTGTGGATTGTTTCCCCTTATCATTCACAGAGTTGCCCACAACGCGGCGGCGTTGTGGGGCACAGTTTTCCCATGTATATCCACATTATCCACACGGCTACTGGCGCGACTACTTGGGATTTTGATAATAAATCTTCATAAGGAGGCATGTGAATGAAACTGCTCGTTGCCCAACCCAGACTGTCAGAGGCGTTACAGGCAGCGTCGTATTTCACACCGCCACGAACTCTGTCCAACGCGCCAGCTCCAGCAGTGCTTAGGGGCGAGGAGGGCACCATTTGGATATACACCCAGGACTTTGGCCAGTGGTTCGAGTGCAACATCCCTGGGGAAGTAATCGAGCCTGGTGAAGTTCGCGTGCCGCTCAAGATCTTGGTCGAAGTCGTAAAAAAGCTGCCCACTGGCGCTGTGATGCTTTCGCTGAACGATGGGAACGGTAACATGCTCATATCAACGGGCAACTCCAACTATGCAGTGGTGACCCTGGCTGGAGCTGAGGTGGAGACAGATCTTGAAGAGAAGAGTTATCCTCCGGAAGAGACTGTGACGATCCCTGGTAAGTCGTTCGGCACAATTGTGGCGAGTACTGCCTTCGCTGCTTCCAGCGACTTGACCCGGGACATTATGACCGGAGTGAACATGCGGTTTGAGGAAAACTTCGTTTCCATGGCTGCTGTGGATGGTGTGAGGCTTGCCTACAACCGAATTCAGGTGGCACAGTCAGCAAGGTCGGAAGTCTCAGCTGTAGTGCCTGCGGCGCTGTTGGGGGATGTGGCAAGGATATGTCAGGACAAGGAAACGGTAGAGGTCCAATTTTACAGGAAGGCGGTGTGCTTCAAGTCTGGGAATTACACAGTATTCAGCAGAACGCTTGAGGGAAAGTTCCCAGCATACAAGGAAATAATTAACATTGAGGGCGGGACGTCTGTGATTGTTGGAAAGAACGATTTTTGTGATGCGCTGGAACGGGTGTCACTGTTCAGCAGGGATACTGACAAAGCAGTCGTGCTGGACTTGGAACCCGCCAAGGTTGTCATTTCGTCGATGTCTGCGGACGTGGGAAGTGGAAGGGAAGAAGTCCCTGCAAGGGTTGAAGGCGAGCGCTTCAGAGTGTCCTTTAACGCCAGGTACTTGCTTGAAGGAATGAAACCCTTCAGTGCCGAAGATGTGTTGTTGCAGCTCACAGGCCCCGTCTCGAAAGCGTGCGTGCGGGCTTGGGAGTCCACGGATTGGGTGGACTATCGCTACATACTGATGCCGCTCAAGATGGAGTGATATGGAAGAGCAGATAATCATCAAAACCGAATACATAACCCTCGGAGCTCTGCTCAAGCTTGCGATGAATTGCACAGGCGGCCAAGCGAAGCTACTGGTCCAGGCAGGTAAAGTGACGGTGAATGGGGAGGTTGAAGTGAGAAGGGGTAGAAAGCTTAGGCCTGGTGACCGGGTTGAAGTAGCGGATGAACAACTGGCCTTTGTAGTGGTGCAAAGGCTTGATTGAAGCGCCAGATTGTGCGGTGTTGGCAGGAATGTGGGTCAGAGAACTGCGCCTGGACAACTTCCGAAACTATGAGAGGCTCGAACTGCACCTGGGCAAGGGAGTGAACGTTTTTGTCGGCCAAAACGGGGCGGGGAAGACAAACCTTTTAGAAGGCGTTTACCTGCTTGCGACGGGTAGAGCTCTAAGGGCCTCGAGGGAAGCTGAAATGCTCAGGTGGGGAAGCGATTGGACATATCTCAGGGCTTTGGTTGAAGCACGCTCTGGGGACCTGGTGGTTGAGGTTTCCCTTGGTAAGGCGGGCAAGAGCTCGAGGGTGAACGGATGCGAGTCAAGAAGGATCCACGACCTCCTGGGAAATCTGAAAGTGGTCTTCTTTTCCCCTGATGAACTCAATTTGGTTAAGGGACCGCCCCAAGCCAGGCGCAGGTACATGGATATACTTTTGTCCCAGGTGAGCAAGGCGTACTACCAGTTCGCCCTGCTATACTACAGGTTGGTGAACCAGAAGAACGCCTACCTGAAGGAGGTTGGGCAGGGGAAACCTGACAGGGACTTGCTTGAGTCCTTGGACGAAGCGTTGTCTGCTGCGGGGGCGCGCTTGGTGATTTTTCGCGGGAAGGCCCTCGAAGAACTAGGGAGACTAGCCTTGGGATACATGCAGCGCATCACTGGAGGCCGTGAGGAGCTGGCCGTTGTTTACAGCCCGTCTGCACCTGGGTTACAACGAACTGGCTATGGGGAAGAAAGCTTTGAATTGGTTCGAGATGAGCTGAAGAAGGAAATTGCTCGAGCGAGGAACGTTGAGCTGGCAAGGAGGATCAGTCTGATTGGCCCCCACAGGGATGACATATGCTTCATCCTGAACGGAAAGGACGTGCGGTGTTTCGGTTCCCAAGGGCAGCAGCGTTCAGCTGTTCTTGCGCTGAAGCTAGCAGAAGTAGATTTCATCAGGGAGGCTACTGGGGATAGCCCGGTGCTCCTCCTGGATGATGTGTTCTCTGAGCTGGACAACGCGCGGAAAACATTCCTAGGTGAGGTACTGAGCGGCACAGCCCAATGCCTGTTGACCACTGCGGAACTGGGTTCGGGGGACCATCTTCAGGAGGGATACAAAGACTGCTATGTCTTTGAGATCGCCGACGGGAGGGTCGTAAGCTGCAACCACTGAGCAGCGCGCTAACCAAGCTCATTCAGGGCTTGGGGCTGGAAAAGAGAATTAAGGAAGAACAAGCGGCCCTGATCTGGCCCAGGGTTGCAGGAATACACATTGCGCGGAAGACAAGGGGAATGTGGGTCAAGGATGGCGTGCTGTACGTTTACCTGAGCACGTCGGCTTGGGCGCACCAGTTGAGCTACCTTAAGGCTCAGCTGCTCGAAAGGATAGAGAAAGAACTGGGAAAAGGAGTAATAAGGGACATCAGGTTCGGTTCGGGGCCGCCGCGGGGGCCTTGTGTTACGGAAATGGTCGACGAGGTAAGGCAAGAGCAACGTTGCCGTACCGAACTGACGCAGCAGGAGATACAGCTGGCGGAAGAAGCTGCAAGCTTGGTGAACGACAATGAACTGAGCAAGCTGGTGTATCGGCTCGTGATGAGCGCCAGGAAGTGGAGGTGCGAGGTTGGCAAGGGTCTCAGGCAAGTACGATGAAACCACGATTCAAGTGCTAGAAGGGCTTGAGGCGGTGCGGCGAAGGCCCGGCATGTACATTGGCTCAACCGGGCCTCGTGGTCTCCACCACCTGGTGTATGAGGTTGTTGACAACAGTGTGGATGAGGCGCTGGCGGGGTTTTGCACCAAGATTGAAGTCACCCTTCACAAGGACGGCAGCTGCAGCGTAACGGACAACGGCCGTGGGATCCCAGTGGGTATCCACCCTCAAGTGGGAAGGCCCGCTGTGGAAGTAGCCCTCACGATGCTACATGCGGGAGCGAAGTTCGGAGGGCAGGGCTACAAGGTTAGCGGTGGCCTCCATGGCGTGGGTGTGTCAGTGGTCAACGCGCTGTCTAGCTGGCTTGAGGTCACGGTGGATAGGGACGGAGGTCGGTTCTACCAGAAGTTCGAGCGAGGCAAGCCAGTGACGGAGCTCCAGAAACTGGGACCATCGGACCAAACGGGTACTACAGTTCGGTTCAAGCCGGACCCGGAGATATTCACGGAGACAACCACGTTCAATTATGAGACGATTGCTCAGCGACTAAAGGAACTGGCCTACTTAAACAGAGGGCTACAAATAGTACTCAAGGACGAACGCTCTGGGGAAAAGTCTTCCTCCGTTACGTTCAAGTTTGAGGGCGGGATTGTTGAGTTCGTTGAGCACCTGAACAGGAACGCCGATGTGCTGCACGACAAACCCGCGTACTTCCATGGTGTTCGGGAAGGCGTGGAGGTGGAAGTGGCCCTTCAGTATAACGACGGTTACGTGGAAAACGTGTTGTCGTTTGTGAACACGATTAGGACCCAGGAGGGCGGCACCCACGAAGCTGGGTTCAGGACAGCTGTCACCCGGGTTGTCACCGAATACGGGCGGAAACTTGGACTGCTGAAGGATAACGGCATTTCCCTGACTGGCGAAGACATACGCGAGGGCTTAACTGCCGTCATTCATGTGAAGTTACGGGAACCTCAATTTGAAGGACAAACCAAGACCAAGCTCGGCAACAGCGAAGTTATGGGCATTACTAACTCAGTGGTGGCAGAGGGACTGGCTGACTTCCTTGAGTGTAATCCGGCGGTGGCAAGGAAGATCGTGGAAAAAGCCTTGGTGGCGGCGAGGTCAAGGGAGGCGGCAAAGCAGGCTAGGGAGCTCACTCGGCGTAAGAGCGCGCTAGAGACTGCCTCCCTGCCTGGGAAGCTCACTGACTGCATTTCAAAAGACCCTGCTGAGTGTGAGCTGTTCATCGTTGAAGGGGACTCTGCGGGCGGTTCAGCAAAACAGGGTCGAGATAGGCATTTCCAGGCGGTGTTACCGCTGAGGGGCAAGATCCTCAACGTGGAAAAGGCGAGGTTGGATAAAATCCTCAACCACGAGGAGATCAGGGCCATCATTACTGCGCTCGGGACAGGGATAGGGGATGATTTTGAACTGTCCAAGGCGCGTTACCACAAGTGCATCATCATGACCGATGCCGACGTGGATGGGGCGCACATCAGGACCCTGCTGCTCACCTTTTTCTTCCGGTACATGAAACCCCTCATCGAGGCAGGGTATGTGTATATTGCCCAGCCGCCGTTGTACCTGGTAAAAAAGGGCAAGACAGAGAAGTACCTTTACAGCGAGTCGGAACTGGAGCGCTACCTGTCTGAGGTTGGAAACCACGACGTTGTAGTCCAAAGGTACAAGGGTCTTGGCGAAATGAACCCTGAACAGCTCTGGGAGACAACTATGGACCCGGAAAAACGCACCCTGCTTCAGGTGACCATAGAGGACGCAGTGGCTGCAAATGAGATCTTCACTTTGCTCATGGGGGACAAGGTTGAGCCAAGACGTGAGTTCATAACGTCGTACGCAGATAAAGTGCGTAACTTGGACACTGTGGGTTAAAACGTGAGCGAAATTGGGGTGTGGTTGAGTGAGTAAGATTCTGAGCATTGACATCGAAGAGGAAATGAAACGGTCGTATATAGACTACGCCATGAGCGTCATTGTGTCCCGGGCTTTGCCGGACGTGAGAGATGGCCTCAAGCCCGTCCAGCGACGGATACTCTATGCCATGGGCGAGTTGGGGATGGGCCCTGACAAGCCTTACAAGAAGTCAGCGAGGGTAGTTGGGGAAGTGCTTGGCAAGTACCATCCCCACGGCGATGCTGCTGTCTATGATGCCATGGTGAGGATGGCCCAAGACTTCAGCACGAGGTACCCATTGATCGACGGTCACGGCAACTTCGGATCCATAGACGGGGACGCTCCAGCTGCGATGAGGTACACAGAAGTGCGGCTTTCCAGCATTGCCACAGAAATGCTCAAGGATCTGGACATGGATACTGTGGACTGGATGCCCAACTTCGATGAGAGCTTGAAGGAGCCCGTGGTCTTGCCCAGCAGGTTCCCGAATTTGCTCGTGAATGGATCTTCGGGCATTGCGGTAGGGATGGCAACTAATATACCACCCCATAACCTGTCTGAGGTGGTAGAAGCAATTAACATGATGATTGACCATCCTGGGGTAACTTCCCAGGAACTCATGAGGGCAGTGAAGGGACCAGATTTTCCCACTGGAGCCGTGATTGTAGGGCGCAGGGAAATCGAGAAAGCGTATACCACCGGTAGGGGTATTGTGACTGTGCGTGGGGCTGCCCACATAGAGGACAGCCCCCATGGTCGGACAAGGATAGTAGTTACGGAGATCCCGTATCAGGTTAACAAGGCAGTCCTCATTTCTGAGATTGCCGAGCTTGTTAAGGAAAAGAAGATTGAAGGCATTGTGGACCTGCGGGATGAGACGGACAAGAATGGTATGAGGGTAGTCATTGAGCTGAAGCGGGAAGCGGACCCCAGGGCTGTGTTGAACCAGCTGTACAAACACACTTCGATGCAACAAAGCTTCGGAATCATCCTGCTCGCGTTGGTAGACGGAAAGCCTCAAGTGCTTGACTTACGGGGAATGATTCACTATTACTTGCTCCACCAAAAGACGGTGGTGACGAGGCGTACCAAGTTTCAGCTTGCCAGAGACGAGGAGAGGGCCCACATCCTGGCGGGTCTCAAGGTTGCCCTTGACCACATTGACGAGGTGATCAACCTGATACGCTCGTCCAAGGACGTGACCGAAGCGCGTAATGGGTTGATGGAGCGGTTCGGGCTCAGCGAAAAACAAGCTCAAGCAATACTTGATATGAGGCTTCAGAGACTTACTAACTTGGAGAGGAAGAAGGTAGACGAAGAATACGAGGAGCTTTTGAAAGAGATCGAATACCTGCGAGCGGTCCTCTCCGACGAAAAACTCGTTTACGGGATCATAAGGAAGGAGCTCTCCGAAATTGAAAGGCGGTTTGGAGACGAACGTAGGACAAAGATCATTGACGAGGAAGAGGACACCGTATCAGGGCAGGAGCTAATCCCCGAAGAAGATGTGGTGGTCACAGTTACGCGGATGGGCTTTGTGAAGCGGTTGCCTGCCACGACCTATCGGGCACAGAGGCGTGGGGGCAAGGGGGTCTTAGGCTTAGTCACGCGGGAAGAGGACTTCGTAGAAAGCCTGGTGCATAGTACGACCCTTCACAGCCTCTTGTTTTTCACCCATAAGGGAAAGGTGTACAAAGTCAGAGTGCACGAGATTCCAGAGGCCAGCAGACAAGCAAAGGGAGCAGCGCTCATCAATCTGGTTGACATAGCCCACGGGGAAAGAATATGTGCAGTAATCCCATTCAGGGAACCAGGTGAAGAGGGGCTCACCCTGTTCTTTGCCACCAGGCGAGGGCTAGTGAAAAAGACGCCAATCCACGAATTCCGGGGTATCCGTCGGTCGGGCATCCTGGCCATTAACCTTGAAGAAGGGGACGAGGTGGTAGGCGTTCACCTCGCCAAGGAAGGCACCCAGGTGCTTCTGGCCACGGCGAACGGTGTTGCCATTCGGTTCCCTGAGGAAGAGGTGCGCGCGATGGGACGCGCGGCCACTGGTGTTACGGGGATTAAGCTTGAGGGAGACGACAGTGTTGTTGCTATGGACGTTATCGAGCAGGGGTCTGAGGTGCTGTGTGTGTCTGCGCTGGGCTTCGGAAAGCGCACGCCTCTTGAGGAGTACCGGGTACAGTCACGAGGAGGCAAAGGTATAATCAACATGAAGCTTGCGCCCGGGGACAAGGTGGTTGGCTGCAAGGCAGTACTCGAAAGCGACGAAATCCTCCTCATGTCCAGCAACGGCACCGTGATCAGGCTTGCCGTTTCGGAGGTGCGGAGGACCGGGAGGTCTGCTAGAGGCGTCAAGCTGATGAAGCTCGAGGACGGCGAGTGCATAGTCGCCCTGGCTCAGATTTCTGGCCAAAACAGCACAGAGCGCCAGGAGCGGGAAGGGAACAATGAAGGAAGCAGGGTTTGAAGTGCTGGATCACGGTTCTGACCTTCGCTTAAAAGCTTGGGGCGTGGATGCTCCGAGCACGTTGAGGAACCTGCTAAGGGGAGTAATGGAACTTGCCGTGAAAGTGGAGACTGTTAGAGCTGAGAATGTAGTTGAGTTTGAAGTAAAGGCGCCCGAATTCGAGCGGCTGGTAGTGCGGGCTGTCAACGAGATGATATACTTAATGGACGCCGAGCGAATGGTGTTCAAAGATGCGGATGTGGAGGTTCACTTCGGGAGCTGTGTGACTGCCAAGGTGCGCCTTTACGGTGACCGGGTGGACAGGAGACAACACGAGTTGAGGGTGCAACCAAAGGCGGCTACCTACGGCAACGCGGTAGTAACTCCACATCTCGTCGAGCTCACCATTGACGTATGAGGTGTTGACAGTGAAGCGGATTGGAAAATGCAGGTGGGAAGTTCCCGTTGATTACAGGCCAGGGATGCGAGTGCCCGGCCTGATTTTTGCCGATGAAGACATCCTAGATAAGGCAATGGCGGACAAGGCGGTTGAGCAGGTAGCTAACGTGGCCACGCTGCCTGGAATAGTAAAGTACGCCATTGCAATGCCTGACATCCATTGGGGCTATGGGTTCCCTGTGGGCGGGGTGGCTGCGTTTGACTTGGATGAAGGTGTGATTTGCCCGGGAGGTATCGGGTACGACATAAATTGTGGAGTGAGGCTGATTGCCACGCCCATCTCCGTTCAAGAGCTGCGGCCCAGGATCGGGAGACTCATGGACTTAATTTTCAAGAGAGTGCCGTCAGGGGTGGGTTCGGAAGGACATATCAAGCTCTCGCAGAAGGAGAGCTGTGCTGTTTTGGAACAGGGGGCGCGGTGGGCAGTAGAGAAGGGCTACGGCCTAGCGGAGGATCTGGAGAGGTGCGAGGAAAAGGGCTGTCTCAAGGGTGCGTCTGCAGAAAATGTTAGTCAAAGGGCTTTCAAGAGGGGCGCTCAAGAGCTAGGAACCTTGGGATCTGGAAACCATTTCCTGGAAATCGGGGTCGTAGAAAAGGTGTTTGGCGAAGGAGACATTGCTGAACTTGGGCTGTGTGAAGGCCAAGTGACAGTGATGGTTCACTCTGGGTCTAGAGGCCTCGGCCACCAAGTGTGTACGGACTACCTGGAAGTCATGGAGGATGCCGTCAAGCAGTACGGGATTCGCGTTCCAGACAAGCAGCTTGCGTGTGTGCCTTTTAAGTCTAAAGAAGGCCAGGAGTACTACTCTGCGATGGCGGCGGCAGCCAACTATGCGTGGGCTAACCGACAAGTCCTGACGCACTTGATTCGTGAGTGTTTCAGGGAAGTGTTCGGGAAGGTGTGCTACGAAGAACTGCGCGTTGTGTACGACATTGCCCATAACATTGCAAAGATTGAAGAGCACGTAGTGGACGGCAAGACAATCAAGGTCTGCGTGCATCGGAAAGGTGCGACCAGGGCTTTCTGGACTCCAAGAGGTGCTCACCCTGTGTTAGTTCCTGGAGACATGGGGCGAACCTCCTGGGTGTTGAGGGGGACAAAGGTGGCAATGGAGGAAGCGTTTGGCTCGTGCTGCCATGGTGCAGGTAGGGCGGCATCCCGAGCGAGTGCCAGGAAGCAGGTGAGGGGGGAGGCTGTCAAGGCGCAATTACTTGAACGTGGTATTGAAGTTAGGTCAGCCAGCCTTGCAGGGCTTGCGGAAGAAGCTCCAGAGGCGTATAAAGACGTTGATAGGGTAGTCGAGATATGTGCCCAGGCGGGGTTGTGTCAGAAGGTTGCACGAATAAAGCCTGCCGGGGTACTGAAGGGGTAGTCAGGGTTGTGCAAGAGTTGGGTAAGGTGAAGCAGGAGTTCTTGAGGTTAGAAACGGAGCTGCTTAGGCTGATCAACCGTGGGTGCAGGATCAGACTGATTGATCGATTGGTCAGGGAAGCTACGCGCCTGGGCAGCCCTTTTTTCGTTGTTCCAGTGTGTGTCGGAGCCTGGGTCACGGGGATTTCTGGCTTCGAACCCATGGCTAAGGTGTCTACTCAGGCAATGTTTGCGCTTGCCTCGAGCCACGCGGTGGTGAGGTTCCTTAAGGTGGTGGTGAAGAGAAAGAGACCGTACCTCACACTAGGGAATCTCATGGTTAGGGGTCCGGAGCTAAAGGATCTATCTTTCCCGTCGGGGCACACTGCAGCTGCGTTTTCCTTAGCTACAAGCTTTGCAGCGGCATTTCCGGGTGTGGGCATGCTGCTCACCGTGCTTGCATCCCTGGTGGGTATTTCGCGCATGTACGTTGGCATGCACTACCCATCAGACGTAATATTCGGTGCATTCCTTGGATCTGCATCAGTGTGGCTGGCAAGAGCCATCCTGTAGCGAAAGAATTAGTTGCCGTGCACCCGCCTTCGACATCACCTTCCGGGCGTTTCCGGTTGGCTTCCTCCAGCCAGGCTTACCTGCGGCACACGCCGTGAGCCACTTACCGTTGCTCCCTTCCGGGCCTGGCGGGGTTCATGGTACGGCGTTGCACAGGACCCAGCCTTCAAAGGTTGCGTGGCCGGTCTGACCCCACAAGATGAGTGCCTCAGAGCGGGAATTCGACCCCGCTATAGCGGGTTGCGGGTTACAGGGCACCGCTACCTCCCCGTCTAGCACGGCAAACATGCTTACAGGTCAAAAGATAAAAATGGCGGAGAGAGTGGGATTTGAACCCACGAGACAGGTTTTAGCCCGTCTACACGCTCTCCAGGCGTGCCCGTTCAGCCGCTCCGGCATCTCTCCGCTCTATATTTTACACCATTGGTTAAAGTCTGCGTGGCGGAGGAGGTGGGATTCGAACCCACGAGGCAGGTACTACCCGCCTACCCGCTTTCGAGGCGGGCCCGTTCAACCGCTCCGGCACCCCTCCGTACGCAAATTTGCGAAGAAGCCTTTCATGAGTGTAGAGCATTCCTCAGCAAGCACGCCAGCGATGACCTCTACCCTGTGGTTGAGAGCTGGGTTCCTCGGTAGGTCCAGCAAGGAACCACAGGCGCCTGCTCTTGGATCAGCAGCCCCATAGACCAGGCGGTCGATGCGCGAGAGCACCAGGGCACCAGCACACATAGGACACGGCTCAATTGTGCAGTACAGAGTGCAACCAGTAAGGCGCCAGCGCCCCAGGTTCTGGCTAGCTGCGCGGATGGCCAGCATCTCAGCGTGGGCAGTTGGGTCGTTGGTAGACTCCCTCAAGTTGTGGGCTGCGGCCACCACTTGGTCATTGCAGACCACCACAGCCCCTACTGGCACTTCCCCCGCGTCGTACGCCAATTGTGCCTGAGCGAGGGCGAGTTTCATGAAGTATTCATGGTCTGGCACTTGACTGGTCATCGGGCGCATGCTCTCAGGGACAACTGGTGCGCCCGGGAGGACTCGAACCTCCGGCTGACGGGGATTAGGAATCCCCCGCTCTGTCCACCTGAGCTACGGGCGCACTTATACTTAAAGATGCCTATATTTAATGTGTCAATGACCGCATTAATATGGCGCGCCCGGCAGGATTCGAACCTGCGGCCTCCGGATTCGTAGTCCGTTACTCTATCCAGCTGAGCTACGGGCGCATGCATGAGATGGCGGAGAGGGAGGGATTCGAACCCTCGCTAGGGCCTTATCAGCCCTACTACAGGTTTAGCAAACCCGCCCCTTCAGCCTACTTGGGTACCTCTCCGCACTGATCAACACAGCTAACAAGGATGTTACCACGTGTAATTGGCGATGGCAAGATTCAGTTGTTGGCGGAGGGGACAGGATTCGAACCTGCAAGCCCGTTAGGGCGGTGGTTTTCAAGACCACTGCGTTACCGTTACGCTACCCCTCCGCATCTTGCATCGGTTTGCAGTGTAGAGTATAGCAAAAGCGAACAAAAAAAGCCAGACGCTGGGATGGGCTCCCAGTCGTCGAGGCCGGGAAACGTGAGGCTTTCTAGGCTATATGAACGCGTGGACTTTTGGACCTGTGCGGTTGGTTTGAGACCGATAAGACGTCCAGCGTCCGGCTCTGTCCATATCATAAAAGGAAGGACAGCCAAAGTCAAGGAGCGTTGGATCGATGGGGGGCAGCAGGCTGTATTGGGCGGGGATTGCTCATGCGTAGAGGAGCGATAGATAGACTCTTGGGTGTGGTCGGAAGCTGGGAGGGGGTCGGGGCGCGTGGGCCGGGACCCCCAGTGCGCGGATGGGTGGAGCGGGTGTTAGCTGGGAGGCTGGATGACCTGGATCCCATCCATGTAAGGCCTAAGAGCTGGTGGGATGACCACGGAGCCGTCGGGTTGCTGGTAGTTTTCGAGGATAGCAGCCATGGTGCGGCCCACTGCGACTCCGGAGCCGTTGAGAGTATGGACGAATTCAGGCTTTTCGTTTGGGCCGCGCCTAAAGCGGATGTTGGCCCGGCGAGCCTGGTAGTCTTCAAAATTGGAGCAGGATGAGATCTCCTTGTATCCGTTATAGCTAGGCAGCCAGACTTCGAGGTCGTAAGTTTTGGCGGAGGAGAAGCTCATGTCCCCGGTGCAAAGGAGCACGACTCTATATGGCAGGCCAAGGCGCTGGAGCACGTCTTCAGCGTCTCTCACCAGGGATTCCAGCTCCTCGTAGGAGCGTTCCGGCAGTGAAAACTTGACGAGCTCGACTTTGTTGAATTGGTGGTTCCTTATGAGGCCCCGGGTGTCACGACCTGCTGCCCCTGCCTCGGCTCGGAAGCATGCGCTGTATGCAACGTAGTAGAGTGGAAGCTCAGCTGCGTTCAGGATTTCGTCCCTGTGGATGTTGGTCACTGGCACTTCCGCAGTTGGGATGAGGAACATGTCGTTGTTGGCTACGCGGAACATGTCCTCTTCAAACTTGGGCAATTGACCCGTGCCTGTCATGCAGTCCCGTGTCACGAGGAAAGGCGGGAAAACTTCTTTGTAACCGTGTTCCTTGGTGTGCAGATCGAGCATGAAGTTGATTAGGGCGCGTTCAAGCCTAGCCCCCAGGCCTTTGAGCAGGGCAAAGCGGGACCCGGAGAGCTTGGCTGCACGCTCGAAATCTAGTATGTCCAGCTGCGCCCCCAGGTCCCAGTGGGACTTGGGCTCGAACTCGAAGCGGTGGGGTTCGCCCCAGCGACGCACCTCCACGTTGCCCTTGTCGTCTTCCCCGATGGGAACTGTGGTATGAGGTA
This sequence comes from Bacillota bacterium, assembly GCA_049718765.1. Classification (GTDB taxonomy): domain Bacteria; phylum Bacillota; class Sulfobacillia; order DUMF01; family DUMF01; genus JBNARI01. The sequence continues at coordinate 45,030 of JBNARI010000014.1, forward strand.
TGTTTGGAATGTAGAGAAGTATGTTATTAATTGTGGCCTCGATTTCGGCGAGCCTAGAGTCAAGTTCCTTTATGCGCGGAGTCATCTGCTTGACCTCTCGCGCGATTTCGTCTGCAGCCTTGCCTTCTTTCTTGAGCCTTGCAATTTCTTCTGACGCTCGGTTGCGCTGGGCTTTGAGCGCCTCGACTTCGGCAATTATTTCACGCCTCTCCTTGTCCAGAGCGAGCAGTCGGTCAATGCCCGCGTCGGCCTTCTTGGCGCGGAGTGCGGCCTTTACTCCTTCCGGGTCATTTCTTATTCGCCTGATATCGAGCATGTGCTTAACGCCTCCTAAGGGATCCAGTTTATGTAGTAAGATGAAGAAGCCCACGGAGCGCCTGTTCGTACGGCGGTCTGACCACGCCCCGGTTAGTGACTATGGCTGAAACGAGACTGGCCGGGGTGACGTCGAACGCCGGGTTGAGGGCTTGAACTCCTTCGGGGGCTACGTGGATACCGCCGATTGTTGTGACCTCTTCGGGCGACCTTTCCTCCACGACGATTGCTTCTCCGGAGGGTGTGCTCAGGTCAATTGTGGAGGTGGGGGCTGCTACAAAGAAAGGTATGTTGTGGGCGCGGCACAGCACAGCAAGGGAGTAGGTACCGATCTTGTTTGCTACATCTCCATTGGCTGCAATCCTATCTGCACCGACGATCACAGCGTGTACCAAGCCCCGTTTCATAAGGTACCCTGCCGCGTTGTCAGTAATCAGTACTACCGGGATGTGATCCTGTATTAACTCCCAAGCGGTGAGTCTAGCTCCTTGGAGCAAGGGCCTGGTCTCGTCCACGTAGACTGTAAACTTCTTACCAAGATGATATGCTTTGCGGATAACGCCCAGGGCGGTGCCATATCCGCCGGTGGCGAGAGCACCGGCGTTACAGTGGGTGAGCACGCCTCCCTGATCGGGAAGAAGAGGTGCGCCGTGCTCCGCCATGCGGAGATTCATCTGGACGTCCTCTTGTTCGATCGAGGCGGCTTCGCGTTCGACTGCGAGTGCAATGTCAATGGGCTGAACTGCTTTTTGCAAGGCGTTTGCAGCGGTGCGCATTGTTCTGGCCACCGCCCAAGACAGATTGACGGCGGTAGGACGAGCTTGCACCAGGAGTTGGGCTGCAGGCTCCAAGAGACTCAAGAGGTCACGAGGCGATGGACAATTGGGGAGTTGGCTCCAGGCCTCCACCGCCAGGGCGTAGGCTGCCGTTATGCCGATGGCAGGGGCGCCGCGCACCACCATTTGTTTGATGGCGACTGCCGCTTCTTGGGCCGACCTACAGTCGCGATAAACAGTCTGGGAGGGCAGCGCCCGTTGGTCGAGCAGGCGCAGTGTGGCCTCGCTTCCTGTGCGGAAATAAGTTATTGGCTTAAGCATAAGGTGCATCGTCTCCTATAGCATGCGTGCGGCTGCAATGTGCTGCGCGCACCCTGCACCGCACTGGTCAGGTATGTTTTTCACCATTTCCAGAAGGAGGCTGCGAAGTTTGCCCAGGTTTTCTTGAAACACCCGCAAAACCTCACCGTGGCTCACGGGCTTTATGTCAGGGCGGCCTTCCAGGCCAACGTCGTAGTCAGTAATCAGGGATATGTTGACATAACACATCCCCAATTCCCTGGCTAACACTACCTCGGGATACTGGGTCATGTTGATCACCTGCCAGCCCATTCCAGAGAACCAGCGGCTTTCGGCCCTTGTTGAGAATCTGGGGCCTTGGATGACGACTACTGTGCCTTTGTCGTGGACTGGAAGGGCGAGGCTACGGGAGCAGTCGATGGCAATCCTGCGCAGTTCAGGGCAGTATGGATCTGCTGTGCTTATGTGTGTGGTTATGGGACCATCAAAGAAGGTGTCCTTCCGGCCCCAGGTTCGGTCCACAAACTGGTCGCAGATAACGAAGTCACCTGGCTTTATTTCCGGTTGGAGACTGCCCGCAGCGCACGGCGCAATTACCCGTTTTACGCCAAGTTCTTTCATGGCCCAAAGGTTGGCTCTGTAGTTTATCATGTGGGGCGGATACTGGTGCTGTTTGCCGTGCCTGGGTAGGAATGCTACTTTGCGCCCTGATATTTCGGCTATGGCAATGGTGTCGCTAGGGGCTCCGAAAGGAGTGTCAATCTTTACTTCACGTACACCTTCGAGAAAGCTGTAAAAACCTGAACCGCCAAAGATTCCGATTTCTGCTTGGCAGGGCATCTAAGTTCCACCTCCTACGTGTGTTTTGGAATACAAAAGCCTCTCACCCCAGGGGCGAGAGGCATGTCTCGCGGTGCCACCCTGCTTCCACGTCGGAAGCGACGTACTCGCAAGGCTTTATCGGGCCAACCGGCAGCTTTTGAGCGGCGTTGGCGCCCTTTTTCGCTGCACCTTCTGGGGTGGACGCTCCCTGGTGTCCCAGCTGGTTCGCACCGACCACCAGCTCGCTGCTGTTGGGCCGCCGTGAGTGCCCCTTCATCAGGAAGTCGTGGCACGTTTTGACTGAATTATATCTAACTTTTTCGATGAAATCCAGGGGAGAGGGGGTGGTTTGCTTGACTCCAGGAAAAGGGGGCAGATATAATCTTTTTGCGTTACTTAGCTGGTTTGTCTGACGGAGGTAGTAGGCGATGAAGAGGACGTGGCAACCGAAAAAACTAAGGAGACGTAGGGTGCATGGCTTCAGGGCCAGGATGAAGACCAAGAGCGGCAGGAATGTTCTCAAAAGGAGGAGGCTCAAGGGGCGGAAGAGGTTGTGCGTTGCCTGAAGGCACCCGAGGCGGGAGCGCGTGCGTGATGCTAAGCCCGGCGCGCTTTTCGTATTTTAGGATTCGTTTTGGGGAGAAGTAGTTGTGAGGCAAGCTTGGATTCGGAAACGAGGGGAGTATTTGAAGGTATTCCGAGGCGGAGAGAAGCGCGTGGGGCGGAATGTGAACGTCTGGGTGCTACGAGGTCAGCCTGACCGCAGGTTGGGGGTAATTGTGGCCAAAGCTGCTGTTCGGAAGGCTGTAAGGCGAAACCGTCTTAAGAGGGTTCTGCGGGAGAGCTGGAGGAATCGGTTGAAGAGCGTTGAGGATGGGGCTTGGGTGGTTGTTAGCGTGTCCAAGCGGATGGTTGGAGAGAGAGAACTGGTGGAGGAGTTCTGGAGAATACTCAAGGAGCGCGGAGTGGCAGATGGAGACGTGGAAGCGCCTTGACAGGGCTGCGGTCAGGGTTGCGGTTGGTGCGATAAGGGCATACCAGGAACTCTTGAGCCCCCTTAAGAAGCCCTGTTGCCGGTATTATCCGAGTTGTTCTAGGTACGCTGTGGATGCGCTGGAGAAGTATGGTATAGTGAGGGGTAGTGCGATGGCTCTGTGGAGGGTGCTCAGGTGCAATCCTTTCAGTAGGGGTGGATATGACCCTGTGAAGTAGCGAGCAGGGTGTTGTGTGGGGGGATAGCGTTGGGATTTCTGGCGGACGTGATGATGGAGGGCGTCGAGTGGCTGTATCGGGTAAGCGGTAGCTATGGGTTAGCCATAATCCTGTTTACGGTGTTGCTGAGGCTTGTGCTCATGCCCTTAAGTGTTTCCCAAACAAGGTCGATGCAGAAGCAACAGGAATTACAGCCGATTATTGCGGAGTTGCAGAAGAAGTACAAGAATGACCCCAAGAGGCTCAATGAAGAGATGGCTGCGCTTTTCCGGGAAAACCGGGTGAACCCTCTAAGTTCTTGCCTAATGTTGCTAATTCAGATTCCGTTTTTGATTGCGTTCTTGCAGGCCCTTGAAAGGTACGCGCCGCTCAAAGAAGCTACTTTCCTTTGGATGTCCTTGGGGAAGCCGGATCCGTACATATTGCCGATACTCGCTGGTGCTACCACCTATCTGCAGTTTAAGGTTAGCGCTACTGGCACGGACTCGAGTCAGAAAACGATGCTCTATGTGTTCCCAGTATTGATTTGGTGGATGGCCACTCGATTTGCAGCAGCGCTTTCCCTGTATTGGGTAGTATCCAACCTGTGGAGCATCGGTGAGAGGTTTGTACTGCCCAAGCCGCAAGTTAAGAAGGGGGAGGCGAAGAGGCAGTGAGGGTTGTGGAGAAGAGAGGACGCTCGGTTGACGAGGCTGTTAACGCGGCGTTGGCTGAGCTTGGCCTGTCCAGGGATGAAGTTGAGGTGGAGGTGCTAGAAGAGCCGTCGAAGGGCCTTTTCGGCCTTCTGGGCGGAAGGGAGGCTCTAGTTCGGGTCAGGGAGAAGCAGAGTAAGGCGAGGAAATGCAAGCAGCTTCTGGAGGAAGTGTTTAAGGCCATCGGGGTGAAGGCAGAGGTTTCGGTGCGCGAGACAGAAGGGTACATTTTCGTGGACGTAGTGGGGGACTCTGCTGGGATCCTGATTGGGCACAAGGGAAGGACCCTGGATGCGCTACAGTATTTAGTGAACCTGGCTGTTGGGAAGGGCACGCAAGACAAGAGGAAAGTGGTAGTGGACATTGGGGCTTACCGCAAGCGGCGTGAAGAGACGTTGAGGCGGGTTGCCGACAAGGCTGGGGAGAGGGTTCGACGTACAGGTCGGGCTGTCTCGTTGGAGCCGATGAGCGCAGCCGAAAGGCGGATAGTTCACATGGCGCTGCAAGGCAACCCCCATGTGTGCACTCATAGCGAAGGTCAGGAGCCGTTTAGGCACGTTGTGATAACTCCCAGAAAGGGATGACCGTCGCCTAGAAGGAGATCAGGACGGTGTACCGGTGGTTGTTGAAGCCACCGGTTTTTGGCATTTGGTGGTGTTTGGGGGAAAACTCCATGAGTGACGATACCATTGCTGCAATAGGTACCGCCCCTGGTGAGGCGGCTATTGGAGTGGTAAGGATAAGCGGAGGAGCAGCTATTGACGTGGCGCGGAAGGTGTTCCGGCCGCGGAGGCAGGGCTTGCTGGACCATGGCGGGGGCTGGAGGGTTGGCTTGGGGCTTATTGTGGAAGTGGGGTCCGGTGAGGTCATTGACGAGGGGATTGCAGTTGTAATGCCTGGGCCTCATAGTTACACGAGGGAGGACGTGGTGGAGATACAATGTCATGGCGGTGGCGTTGTGCTTCGCCGGACGTTGGAGAGCGTGCTGAGAGCTGGGGCGAGGTTAGCGGGTCCTGGCGAATTCACCCTCAGGGCCTTTCTTAACGGTAGGATCGATTTGACGCAAGCGGAAGCCGTGGTTGACCTTGTGCGGGCCCAGACCGAGGCCAGCTCCAGGGTGGCTTTGGACCAGCTGCGGGGTTCTCTGTCCAGAAGGATTGGGGAGATTAAGAGGCGCATAGTAGAACTGCTGGCGCTGATAGAGGGGTGCATTGACTTCCCCGAGGATGACGTTGCGGAGCCGCCCCGGGAGTTACTGGTGGAGAGGTTGGGAGGGGTGGTGTACTCCATTGATCGACTATTGAGCTCTGCTAGGGTGGGCATAGTTGTTAGGGAAGGGGCGAAGGTAGCCATAGTTGGTCGCCCCAACGTTGGGAAGTCGTCGCTGCTGAATGCTTTGGTTGGGACAGAGCGTGCCATTGTGACGGATGTGCCGGGTACCACCCGTGATGTGGTGAGCGAGGTTGTGGACGTGGGCGGGGTGGCGGTGCGTTTGTGCGATACTGCTGGTATAAGGGAGACCAGGGATTTGGTCGAGGGAATTGGTGTCGAAAGGGCTATCGGCGAAGTTACGTCGGCTGACGTGGTGATTGTGGTGGTTGACGACTCTGAGGGCCTTACCAAGGGTGACCGAGAAGTGTTCGGGATAGTGGGGGAAGCGCTGCGCGAGGGGCGTGGGATAATTGCGGTGAACAAAATTGACCTGGATATGGGCCGGGTTGGAGACGAGGAACTTTCCTTGTGGAAGGGCTCCTGCCCTGTGGTGCGAATCTCGTGCAGGACTGGCAGGGGGCTTGATGCCCTGAGGAAGATGCTGAAAGAGCTCATTTTGGGGCGGTGGGAGCCGGAGACAGGGATGGTGACTCGAGTGAGACACAAGGTGGCGCTGGAGGAGGCGCGGGGCGCGTGCGTGCGGGCAGGGGAGGGCCTGAGGAGAGGCGACCCTATTGACCTGGTTGCAGTGGAGCTTCGGGAAGCGGCGGAGTGCTTGGCCAAGGTCACGGGTGAAGTGGTGACCGATGAGGTGATCGATGAGGTGTTCAGCACGTTTTGCGTTGGGAAGTGAGGGGTCGGAGTGTACGAGGCTGGACAGTACGATGTTGTGGTGATTGGCACGGGTCACGCCGGGTGTGAGGCTGCCCTGGCGGCGGCGAGGCTTGGGTGTCGCACGCTGGCGTTGACGGTGAATCTAGATAATATTGGTTTGATGCCCTGCAACCCGTCGGTGGGTGGGCCTGGGAAGGGGCACCTGGTGAGAGAGATCGATGCGCTTGGAGGAGAGATGGCTCTCAACACGGATAGGGCAATGATTCAGGTGAGGCGGCTTAACACTGGCAAGGGGCCTGCAGTTCAGGCGCTGAGGGCGCAGTGTGACAAGCGGCGGTATCACGTGGAGATGAGGAAGGTGTTAGAGGGCCAGGAAGGCCTTGTGGTGAAGCAAGGTATGGTCACTGAGTTGGTGGTCAAGGACGGGCGCGTGACCGGGGTTGTCACTAGGAACGGCGCTCACTTCAGAGCGAGGGCAGTGGTGATCACGTCGGGGGTGTATTTGAACAGCCGGGTTATCACAGGGGAAGTGGCGTACCAAAGCGGGCCCCACGGGCAAGTTGCGGCTGTGGGGTTGTCCGATTGTTTGATGAGGCTGGGACTCGAGTTGGGGCGGTTCAAGACTGGTACACCTGCGCGGGTTGACCGAGACACGGTGGATTTCAGCGTGATGACGCCGCAACCAGGAGACGAGGAAGTCGAGTTCTTCTCTGTGATGACTCCAGCGCGGCATGTGGAACAAGTGCCGTGTTACCTCACCTGGACCAACGAACGGACTCATGAAATCATTCGGAAGAACTTGCACCGAGCGCCGCTGTATTGCGGGGTGATCAAGGGACGTGGGCCCCGTTACTGTCCGTCGATCGAGGACAAGGTGGTGCGGTTTGCTGACAAGGAGAGGCACCAGGTGTTCTTGGAGCCAGAGGGGCTTGATACCAAGGAGATGTACCTTTTGGGGCTGTCAACGAGCTTGCCCGAGGACGTGCAAGTGGAGATGATCAGGAGCATCCGGGGGCTGGAAGGGGCGGAAATCGTTCGAGCGGGGTATGCAATCGAGTATGATTACGTTAGGCCTTATCAGCTGCACCCGTGGCTTGAGACCAAGAGGGTGAGGGGGTTGTTCTGTGCTGGACAGGTGAATGGCACCTCTGGTTACGAGGAGGCGGCAAGCCAGGGACTAATAGCGGGCATCAACGCAGCCAGGTATGTGCAGGGCAAGGAGCCCATAGTAGTGGACAGGGCAATGGGGTACATCGGTGTGTTGATTGACGATTTGATCAACAAGGACATAGATGAGCCATACCGGATCATGACTGCGCGCGCCGAGTACAGGCTTTCGTTAAGGGCAGGGTCGGCCGAGCTAAGGCTCACCGAACTGGGGAGAAAGGTCGGGCTTGTTTCCGAGGAGCGGTACAGGAAGTACTTGGAGTTTGTGAAGGAGCTTGAGGGGGCGCGAGCTGCGGTTAAGAAGGCCATCGAAGACGTGGAAGGGGTAAACAGGCTGCTCATGGGCATTGGAAGCCAACCGGTTCAAGGTAAGGTTGCTGTGGAAACGTTGCTGAGGCGGCCTGGGGTGGATTATGAAGGGCTTAGGTCGGTGGAAGGTTGGCTGCCTGCGTTGGAGAAGCGTGTGAAAGAGGAGCTTGAGACCGAGATAAAGTACGAGGGATACATTGAGCGAGAGAGGCAACAAGTTGAGCGATTTAGACGGTTAGAAGGGAAGGCAATTCCCGAGGATTTAGATTACGACGCGGTGACAGGGCTTTCAACTGAGAGCAGGGAGAAGCTAAAAAGAGTAAGGCCTGGGTCTATTGGTCAGGCCATGAGGATTGCTGGTGTTTCTCCGGCCGATGTGTCAGTGCTTATGGTTTATCTGGAGCGTCGGCGTCGGGGTGTAAAGGCGGGTTGAAACGTGGCGGCGGGTGCGGGTACCGGGGAGGATTTCAAGCAGGTGGTCCATAAGGCCTGCGCCGAATTGGGGATTGTGGTGGGTGCGGAGCAGTTGGACAAGATGTACGAGCATTATTGCCTTGTGATGGAGTGGAACCATCGGTGTGGGCTGACGAGTATAACGGGAGTGGAGGAGGCGGGGATAAAACATTACGTTGATTCCTTGACGTGCTGGGCAGTTGTGGAAAGGGGTGTGGGGTGCTTCGGAGATGTGGGGAGCGGGGCCGGGTTCCCAGGGATTGTGCTGGCTATCCAGGGGGTAGGGGTGCCTGTGCTGATTGAAGCGGAGCAAAGGAAGGCGGACTTCCTTTGTATGTGCTTGCGGAAGTTAGGGATGAAGGGATTGG
>JBNARI010000015.1:0-50359 GCA_049718765.1 Bacillota bacterium
GTGGGAAATTAATCCCGCCTCCCGCGTCCTGTCAGGACGCCTACCGGTTTGTCCGACACCGGCTAAACGGAGTCACCGCAGGAACAGGGCCTGACTAAATAAAACCCTTCCTGCTGCTACATGGCAAGCCCGTTATGCAGAGGAAGCTCCCTGCCCAGCCGCCTCAAGCAAGATCATCCCTTCTCCTTCCCCCGGTTTGTTAGCACTGACCTTTCCAGTCAGGCCTTGCTTGATAAAGTCTACTTGCTGCTTCAGCTCTTTCGTTACTCGCTCCCCGAAGCCAATGGCCCGGCGGCCGATAACCAGGGCCGCTGCGCAGTGCACCGGGACGGCGTAATGCTTTGCATACTTCCAGTAACCATAGTGGAACTGTGCTGGGGCCAAATGTCTTAAACGCCACCCCTTCCTTGGCAGCCCAGCCTGTCTTTGCTTAAAGCCAAACCTTCCAGGGCAATGGGCTTGCCCAGGAACAAGGCTGTGTCTACCATTACTTTGGCCAGGACCCCCATAAGGTATCGCGCCGGAAACCACACGCATAGGCCAAGGCCGCATCCGGCTCTGCCTTTATCTCCCCTGTCCCCAGAATGCGGTTGTTTCCTACACCGGATACCTCCGCTGGCCACTGGGCAGACGTACAGGCCTGATCGAACCCTGGTTTTCCCATGCTCGAAGGCGGTTTGCGTGCACGCCTAATCTCTTTGCTCTTTCTCTAATGGATAAGAATTCATGCTTCCATGGCCAGCTACAGTCAACTATGGCGCAGTCTTGAAGATTATGCTCACAGGCTTAATTCCCAGAGTCTATATGAATATCACTGGTTTGATTGCCACCTTGTCCTCCATGAGCTTCAACCCTTGTTCAACTTCCTCGAGCTTCAAAGTGTAGTTGGCAAGCGCTTTAACGTTGATCTTTCCCTTGGCCACCAGCTCAATAGTCCTGGGAAACTCATCAGAACAAGCTACGATTCCCTTGAGCTTGATTTCCTGGCGCACCAGCACCATTCCGTCGAAAGTTAAAGGTTCTCCACCCAAGCCCACAAGCACTAACGTTCCACCGGGCTTCAGGCTCTTCAGACCCAGGTTGAGCGTTGCGGATACCCCCGCTGCGTCTATTACCCTGTCGAATGCCCGCGCAGCCAGGTCACGGCCGTCGCTGACCCTGTCAGCGCCTAGCTCTTTAGCAATCTCAAGCCTGGGCTTTGCCACGTCAACTACCGTCACTTCCCCCCCGGCCAGCTTGGCGCATTGCAGGATCAGCAGCCCAATTGGCCCGGCTCCCAACACCAGCACTTTGTCTCCGATCTCAATGTCAGCATGGTTTACGGCATGAACAGCAACCGTGGCAGGTTCAACGAGCGCCCCCTCGAGGTACGACATGGTGTCTGGAATCGGCCAAACGTATCTTTCCGGTGCTTTCACATACTCAGCGAAGCACCCTGGCAGATTCAAGCCAAGCGTCTTCTTGGAGAAGCACAGATTTGTGGTGCCCCTTCTGCAAATCTCGCAAACCCCGCACCCGAAGTTGGGTTCCACAGCCACCCTGTCCCCCACTTTCACCCGGGTGACTTTCGCCCCTACTTTTGCAACCTTGCCTGAGGCCTCGTGCCCAGAGATATGGGGGAAAGTCACATCGCTCCTGTGCCCCCTGAAAATGTGCAGGTCGCTGCCACACAAGCCCGACGCATGAACTTCTATGAGCACCTCGTCATCTTCCACATCCGGCACGGGCACTTCCTGTATAGAGAGCACATTGGGTTTCAACATCACTGCCGCTTTCACAGGCTCATCCTCCCTCCCGTGGCAACTGATTAGTTAGATAGTCACAGGGAAATTGGCATCCCTTTCGAAATGGACTCTTTTATGGCATAGATGACGCGCAAGGTGACTGTGGCGTCTTCGGGAGTGACCAAAGGAGGTTCGCTCCCCTGGATCACCCTGCAAAAGTGCATGATCTCTTCGGTCATTGGGTCAACCTTGTGGGTAACAGGTATAGCTTCTTCCTTCAGAGGGTGTTCCCAACCCACGCCGCTGCTTTCGCAGTAAGAGTACTTCTTGAGATTGGGGAACGCCAGGCTGCCTTCCGTGCCAAAGAAGAAATACGAATTCTCAAAGGTTGGCCAGAAAAACAGGTTTTCCCTTGCGTTGGACTCGTAGAACCATGGCGAGGGCACACCGTCGCTAACGAATATTGTGCCCATAGCGCCACTCTTCAGCCCAAAACTAATCGTCACCACGTCTTCCACCTTGAAACCCCTAACTATGTTGGTGGCCTTCGCAAACACCCAGTCGAACTCTTCGCCAGTGGCGTATCTGATGTCATCCACGTCGTGAATCGTGTTTATCATCAACGGCCCGCCACCCTTTTCAGGCGTCACTCGCCACTCCATTTCGAAGTAAGAGTCTGGCTTCTTGGCCACCCACAACACGCTGCAGCCTATGAGTTTGCCGATGCCGCCGCCCGTGATCTGTTGCCTGGCCTCCCGCATCCGGGCCGAAAACCTCCTGTGATGCCCCACCAGCACCTTGACGCCATACTTCTCCACCAAACCGGCAATCTTCTCTGCTTCTTCAACTGTGCTGGCTATTGGCTTCTCCACAAGCACATGTATCCCGCGCTCGGCACACGCTTTGGCCACCGGCCAGTGAAGGTCGTTTGGCAGGGCCAACACCGCTCCGTCCACCTTGCCCTCAATCGCCTTGAGACAGCCCTCGATGTCCTCAAATATTGGCACACCCAGTTGGGCCGCTCTCTGCCGCGAAAGTTCCGTGTTGCCACACACTGCTACCAGCTCTGCAAAGTCGCCGTGCCTTACGTCGCTGGCGTGTTTGAACCCGTGATGCATCCCGAAAACTGCCAGCTTTGGCTTGGACATAGTCTACCCTCTCCTTCCACAACTCCCTTCTATTCCTGAGTTACAAACCCACGGAAAATACGCGCAGTTAGCGTCTTGACTACAGGTACCCTGTAGAGAAGGATCCACAAAAGGGCGATCAGCAACACCAGGCTGATTGGCCTGCTTAAGAAAGTAGCAAAGAGCCCCACAACCGTTCCTTTAGACAGGATCAAAGCTCTTCTCAAGGAGACGTCCGCGATGGGTCCAAGAATCAGACCCAAAACCATCGGCCCAACCGGGATGTCTAGCCGCTTCATCACGTAGCCGATCAAGCCAAATAAGACTGTGAGATACACATGGAAGAAATTGTTGTCCACAGCATACGCGCCAACGAAACACAGAACCACCACAATGGGCATCAAGATCTCTTTCTTTATGAAAACCACTCTTGCGGCGTACCTGAACGTGCCAATGCCAAACAGAAGCATAAACACGTTGGCAATGATGGAGGAAAGCACAATCACCCAGAAGAAGCTCCTGCACTCAACCATTACCATTGGTCCCGGCTTAAGCCCGTGTATGTACATGGCTCCAAGCAGCACCGCCGTCACAGCGTCTCCAGGAATTCCCAGCGTTATCATGGGGATCAGCGCCCCGCCGATCGCAGCGTTATTTGCTACCTCGGGCGCAATTACTCCTTCATAAGCTCCCTCTCCAAACGGCCTGCTGGGCTTCTTCACAGTTGTCTTTGCATGTGCATAGCTGGTCAAAGCCGCAATGTCCCCACCGACTCCCGGCAAAGCACCTATGAACACCCCAATTGCTGCGCAACGCACAGTTAACCACAGGTTTTTGATCACCTCAGACAATGGGGGTACCACTCGCCCAATTTGACGAGTACTTACCACTTCTATGAATGGCCTGCTCATATGCATGGCTACTTCGGAGAGACCAAACAGACCAATCATCACTGGCACAAAGTGCAGCCCGCCCAGAAGGTATACGTTGCCGAAGGTAAACCTCCCACTGCCGTATATAGGGTCCATCCCAACGCAGCCAAAGAAAAGACCAAGCGCAGCAGACAAAATCCCTTTCTCTATGGAGGTCCCGGACAGACTGCTCAAGATCACAAGCCCAAACATGGTTAACAGGAAGTACTCGTGCGGGCCGAACTTGAGCGCGATCTCCGCCAGCGCGGGAGCACCCACACCCAGCGCAAGGATGCCAAGTATACCTCCGAGAAAGGATTCCGCAGTCACTAATCCTATGGCCTGTCCTGCTTCGCCTCTCTTTGCCAAGGGATAGCCATCAAAGCTGGTTGCAATCGCGGAGGGCGCACCAGGGATGTTGAGCAAGATCGAAGACCAGGAACCCCCATAAACGCCACCAGCGTATATGCCCATTAGGATAGCCATGGCGCTTATCATGTCCATACCGTACGTCAGAGAAACTAGCAACACCGTGGCCATGGTGACCGTCAGCCCAGGGAGCGCCCCAACTATGATGCCCCCATAGGTGCCCAAGGCGATCAGAGCCAGTGTTCTGGGAGATAGAACTGCTGCAATGGTTTGACTCAACGTTGTTGGCACCGCTTTTCACCTCCTATGGAAGCAAGACCCTGAAAAGCCTGGCAAAAACAAACTGTATAGACAACCCAACGACTACGGAAATCCCCACAATAGCCCAGGGCTTTGCTGCTCGGTACACCCAAAATGTCCCTATCAAGAACAGTATCGTTGTTAACAGGAAGTGGAGCCGCGGGACTAGCAGCGCGTACAGAATTGTAGCCACAAACAACACCACAGTGTGCCTCACGCTCTCCTCCCGAAGTAGCGCCCTCACATTCGGGAGAGGTCTCAGTTCACCCTCACAGGAAGCCTTGCGAATGGCTCCAAGGCCAATTAGAAGACTACAAATTACTACTACGGCACCGGCAAACGCCGGCGTAATTCCAGGGCTCTCCAGGCTCAGGCCGAAATCCGGAAGCTGGGTTGAAAGTACGAAAATCGCTATGCCTATGGCAAGAGCAACGATTGCCAAGATCCAGTCCGGGGACCTAACCCATTTCCTCCACACAGGCTGATTCCTCCTCGAAACTACCCCTGGGAACAGGCCGCCTTTCTCGGGAAGTTGCCCTGGCAGCTCCGGTTTAGGGTGCCAGGGCAACTTCCCTCAAGCTGTCACGGTTTGGGTATGTTGAAGTCAGCAGGGGACTTCTTGGTTGCGCCACCCTCATGCAGGATCCACGCTGTGACCGACTGCCACTTCTTTACGTACTTCGTGGCTTCTTCTCCAGTAAGGCCGAGAGGCACAGCCACCATGTTCTCGAGGGTCTGCTTCCACTCAGCGCTGTCTGCTGCTTGCTTGAACGCGCTCAGCAACTTATCTTGAATGTCTTTAGGAGTACCTTTCTTTACGAAGACTCCGTAGAACGCGCCCCAAGGCAGATACTTCTTCATCTCTGGCACTTCCTCGTGCATGAGGGGCACGTTTTCGAGGCCCTTCACCTTCTGGCCCGCGCAGGAGGCCAACGGTCTCACTTTTCCGGCTCTGATGTACTCGATGCATGACGTACCGGTTGCAACAGTGAAATCGATTTGCTTGCCCATCAGTGCGGTCAATACTGGGGCGTCTCCATCGTACGGCACCATGGTGCAATCCACGCCCAGAGCAGTTTTCATCATGACCGCTACGGTGAAGGGCTGAGCCCCAGGCCCAGTATGGCCCATCTTGATTTCTTTACCCTTTGCCTTGAGGTCCGCAACTAGCTCTTTGATGTCTTTCCACGGTGCATCTGGGTGCACCAAGATCACTGGAACAGATCCAGCAAGTAGGATTATGGGGTCAAAATCGTCAAAGCTTCTAGCGGACAGGTCCAACACTTGGAATAGCGCCGGGTTTTCAGAGCTTCCCAGGAGAGTGTAGCCATCTGCAGGCTGAGAATAGACGTGTTGTACTGCAATTGCGCTTGTAGCACCGGTCATGTTGGTCACTACTATTGGTTGACCAAGCTGCTTCTCGGCAAGTGCCGAAATGCCCCTCATCAGCCTGTCAGTCATGCCACCCGCTGCCCAGCCAACGATCATGTTGATTGCCTTGGTCGGATACTTCGCCTGCTGCGCGCATCCGGCAGCTACAACGCCAAACAACACTGCACACAGAACGACCGCAACCACCCTGTAGCTGGTCCTCAGCTTGCCCATTGTATGACCCCCCTATTGGTTGTGTGATTCTCATACCGACGCACAAATTCACAACCTGCCCCTCTGCTACCGTCTGGAACTCACAACTACGGACCAGCAACCTTTCAATTCTGGTCATACTCCCAGCCGCCGGTGTGTTTGCCTTCTTGCAAACTTGCTTCGCCACTCCTGTCGCGTCGTCCCTATGACTGCCGGCAGCTCGAAGCCTTCCTCCCACCTCCCATTGTCCCTTGGGGCGCGAGGAAATACCCGCACCACAACAAGTACCTCTCCAATCATGGTGGGTAGTGGATGGTGTACAAGTGCCTGCCACCGTTGAATGGGCCCTTCAACACCGCCTCTATCTCCTCCTTGGGCCTCTGGGTCACCCACTCGGCTTGCGGCAGCACCCCTGGCGGGAACCTCTCCAGGATGTCGTTCACCAACCGCACCATGAAGTCCAACAACACTTCCAAGCCAGGCTTGGCCTTGTCAGCAGAAGCCAGGGTGGGATAACCGATCACTCCCTCTGGATAGGCAACCAGCTCCAGGTAGCTAAGCCCGGCTGTGCCGTGACCGGGTATTGGCCTTTGGAAAACATCGCCGCCCTTGTCAATGTAGCTGTCCGGGAAGAAGCCTTTGGGCTTTGTGTCCACAGCGTCTTCAAGGTGAATCATTTCGGGGAACAGCGCCATGGAGTACGATGTTTCGGCCTCATCTGCGTGCCGGAAGGGAGTCTCAAATACAACTCCACCGTTGTTCTTATCCTTGAGGTAGTTGGGTATCACAGTGGGCCAGTTCACAAACACGAGTATTGCTGGTACTTGGTATTTCTTCATGAAGTCGTGCATTGCAGTTGGTATCACGTATTCCTGACCATGACCGTTGATCAGAATTTGCTTCCGGAAGCCCGCGTTCCAAAGCCCGGCAATCACGGCGCGGATGTATGCCAGGAAAACGTCCTCAGGCACCACCACCGTGCCAGGCATGCCCAAGTGAGCCCATGGATGGGACCCATACCATATGGGCTGGGCCACCGTACAGCCCGTCTTTTGTGCGACCAGCTCTGCCATCCTGGAAACCAGGAAAGTATCTTCCCCATAGGGCGCGCCAGTGCCGTGGTATTCCGTGCTTCCAATTGGGATGAGGATGATGTCGTTCTTCTTGAGCCTTTCCTGTACCTGCTTGCCCGTCATGTTCTGGAAGTAGATGCCGTCCGGGAGATCCATGTGCCCTCCCTTAGGCGGCAATTCCCAGTTGCCCATCGTCTTCACCGTCCTCGCAGCTTTGGATCGACACCTATGCTCACTGCGCTATCACTCAGGGATGGCCATGTCAGGTGTACCTGCCGGGCTCTGCTTTGCCTCAGGGAAGTACCTTTCTACCATTTCCTTCACAATTGCCGCCTGGGCTGCCATGTTCTTCCCGTCCTGAGGCGAGGTCATTTCGCCGTGTGCACTCACAACCGAGTTACCGGTCTTCAAATGGATGGGCGCCCCAATCCTTACCATTTCAGGCGCCTCGTAGACCCTAATGAACCCACCGGAGCCGGGCGGGTTGTCAGTGTGCACGTCAATTGGGATGTCTATTGCCTGTCTCAAGGCGGCGATCATTGGAAGGCTCAAGTCGCGGACTGGGTTAATGGAGTCAGCGCCAAGCCTTTCAAAGAGCTTGAACGAAGCAGGGTTGCCGTGACCAGTGTGAGCCGACACCTTGAACTTCATGTTCTTGGGCAGCTCACCAGCATTCCTCATTTCAACGAGCACCCACAGTAATCCTTCGTCATACACGAGCACACCCCTGCAGCCGACTTCAGCAATCCTCTTCACGTCTTCAACTGCCCTGACCACCTGTTCCATGCCGCGCAACCTGTAGCCAATCCTCACTCCCTGCTGCGAGAGCCTGGTGGCGCTGGTGTCGTAAGTTGCTCGCGGACCCACAGAAAGGTTGAGCTCAACCTTATATTCCTTGGCAAGAGCCACATAATCCTTGAGCTCGGACATAGTGTGCCTGAACGCACCATAGGTTTCATCCACACGGTTGATGGTCACGCCATATTGCTGAGCCGTTTCGAGCAACGCCTTCAAAGCGTCGGCGCTGTTCACCGTGGGCACTTCTATCCTGTAGTGGGCCCCATCCGGGAACCTCTTGTTGCTCGTGGGAAGATCGTAGGCGTCTCCCCTTGGAAGCCCCAACTTCACCATGAAATCCCTTGTCTTATCGAACATACTTGTCCCTCCCTGAAACCGAGATCCACACCTTAGCAGCTGCCTTGAGTCTTCCTATGAGCTGGTAGCGGTGGCGAATACGCCCAAACTAATTTCAGCTCAGTGTCGCCAGTGTTGATGATTTCGTGCCTTGTCCCCCGCGCAGCGAAAATTGCGGTGCCCGCGCCTACCTCGTACTCCTCCTCTCCGCCGTTGATCACCAGCTTACCCTTGCCGCTAATAATATACATTGCTTCCTCTTCGTTCTCGTGCACATGCTCGGGAATCCTACTCCCAACCGCAGTCACGTTAACTCCCATGGAAATGTTTTGGGCTCCCGTAGTGATCTCCGATATGAGAGTCTTGGATACCCTGGGCGGCGTGCGCACTACCCCTTCAACTTCTGACTCCCGCACGATCCTTGTGGCCATTGCTCAGTCCCACCTCCAGTCCTCTGGTTTATTTCCTTCAGTTCACCCACCGCTAAGCGGTGGGAAAAGGGTTACCTTGTCGCCATGCTGGAGCTTCTCCTCGCTGAAAATTGCCTTGCCTTCCCTTACCACGAGACCAATCCACTCAGTGGATAACCCCAGCGCGTTTAGGAGGTCCTGCACCGTACTGCCGGGGGGCAGCTGCACAGTCACCGTCTCTGGCCGCAAGGGCACCTCCTCTGCATGGCCCTTGCCCACACAGGTGCGAAGCCAAAGTTGCAGCTCTACCTGCACGGATATGCTGGCAGTTGCCCCGCCCATATCTCCACAACCTTCAATCGAATACCAGGGTTTGGATCATTTCCTCATCCGGCACGTCGAACACAGTGTTATGCGGAGGTAGCGGCTCACGGTACATGTATTCGGGCAGCCTGTCGTGGGCCGCAGTGAACCCGGCTCGCCTGTTGAACTCAAGTTCCCACTTGAGTACCTGTTTGCCAAGCCAGTCGAACTTATCCTCGCCCCAATCAAACCCGTACATGTAATTGATCAAGTTGATCAGCCTCATGCGGTTAGACATGACCGGAGGCCTGGCAAACAGGCACAACCCTGACGCATCAATCACTGCTGCGAAGATCTGTAATTCCCTGGAAAGTGGCACTTGGCCGTCTGGCAGTAGCTGGTTCACCTTGTCCCGGGAACCAAAGGCATTACCAGCAGTGTGGTCTGCTCCCATGGGTGAAGTGGAGTATGTCACACCATTACCCTTGAGGGACCTCGGGTCATAGGCCGGGATTGCCTGTCCCTTCACGACGGGAACCCTTTCGACGCCAAACACGGTGCCAGTCACAACCGCTCCTTGGCCAAGCACCCTGCCTAGAGTGGTACCCTCTGCTACTTCTTTGAGGAGTTTTGCGGCCTGCTGTGCATCGCCCCAGTTAAACAAACCTGCCTCAGCGGCCACCCCGAGGGCGGCACCCATCTCGATGGTGTCTAGGCCCAGTTCGTTGCAAATCCTGTTCAGCGTCGCAATCCCATCGAGCGTGCCTATACCAAGGTTGGACCCCATCAAGCCAATCGTCTCGTACTGCAGTGTGGACACAATTGCCCTGCCAAGGGGGTCTGGGTACACGTTGCCACACTTGATCACACAGCCAGGCATGCAAGACACAGTTGGGTTGCCCTCGCCGCCACGTTCAATGCAATGCTCATAGATCTTCTGACCAGTTATCTCTTCGGCATGCTCAAAGCTGCCCGAGCTAAAGTTCCGGGTAGGGAAAGCCCCAATGGAGTTGACTGCAGCCACTATGGCAGCTGTGCCGTACATTGCCTGGCTCTTGGTCTTGGGATTCTCAAACAGTTCCTTGTTAAACAGGCGGGCTTCCTGTTGGAACGCTTCTTCATTGGCCGCCTTGCGCCGTTCAGTGCCATTGTCGTCTACCACAATCGCCTTAAGCCGCTTTGAGCCCATCACTGCGCCAAGCCCACCGCGGGCAGCAGCTCTGTTGGGCTCACCGGAGATTTCGCTCACCATCACCGAAGCGGCCCTCATCATCATTTCCCCAGCTGGTCCAATGCAGATTACTCCAACGTTGTCACCGAACTTCTGACGAATCCTGCGAGCAGTCTCGTAAGTGCTCACTCCCGATAGCCCGTCGCACACTAGCACTTCTGCACCTGAGTTGTCTACCTTGAGCAAGTACCAGTGGTTTCTGTCAGAAGGCCTTCCTTCAACCACAACCGCCGCGTACCCCAGGCGGGCAAGCTGGTTTGCCACAATTCCCCCGGAGTTTGCCTCCTTAATCCCACCGGTAAGCGGGCTCTTGCCGCCCACAGAAAGCCTGCCTGAGCTCGAAACCATGGTCGCAGCAAGCAAGCCAGGAGCAAATACAAGCTTGTTGTCTGGCCCCAGAGGGTCACAAGTGGGCGGTACCTCGTCTAAAACCACCTTGGAGGTGAGGGCCCGACCACCAAGGCCAACATAGCCCACTGGCAACGCTTCCCTTACTGCCTTTCGTGTACCCATGTTCACACGAAGAATCCATTGCATTCGCTAACACCCCCACCAATTCACATTGGCCGCTCAGCGCCCATCAGGCCACTTCCAGCCTACAGCCCACTTCCTGGCCCACCAGCATCAATTCCCTCACCACTTCCTCTGGAAGGGAAATGCCCTCCTTCAGCCTGAGCTGCTCGTTTTCCCACTCGATTTCCCCAGGCAGGTATATCTTTTCTACGCCGGGCACCCGGGGCGAGTTCTTGATTTGCTCCACGAGTGCGTCGATCCTGTCTTTGAACTCATCTACGGGCATGAAAGAGCCAATGTCTATCACCATGAAGAAGTTGCCTGTGCCCGCCTCGCCAGATAGGTCGTCTATGGCCTTCAACTTTTCACCAAAACCTGCGCCAGTCAGCACCCCGGCGAGCACATCGATCATAAATGCGAGGCCATAACCTTTGGGGCCCGCAATTGGAGTCAAGGTGCCACCCCTAAGTACCGCGTGAGGGTCGTCCGTGGGCACTCCCCTCGAATCCAACCCCCAGCCCGGTGGAATCTTCTTCCCTTCTATTGCAGCCAAACGAATCTTCCCCCTGGACACTAAGCTGGTAGCCATATCCAGCACAACCGCCGGCCATTTACCGCACGGTGCTGCCACTGACAGAGGGTTAGTCCCCAACATAGCCTTGCTTCCCCCAATTGGTGCCATGGCAGGCGGCGCGTTGCTTACTGCTAACCCAATCATGTCATGTTCGGTCGGCATCACTGCATAATAGGCGCCCATACCATAGTGGTTCGTATTCCTTATGCCCCCAGCAGCTACCCCTGAGCTCCTCGCCTTCTGGATGAGCTTTCTCACAGTCCAGTAAGCGGCAACTTGTCCGAACCCATTGCCGCCATCGATAAGCAGGGTGGACTGGGTTTCTCGTACGACCGTCACCTGCGTATTAGGGCTCATCAAACCAGCCCTGACTCGGCGGACATATGACGGCAATCTCGCAACGCCATGGGAATTCACGCCGCGCAGGTCAGCCTTAACCATCGTGTCAGCTACTATCTCCGCGTCTACCTCGGGGACTCCTATGCCTGTGAGCACTTGAGAGCAGAACTGTCTCAGTGTGGAGTGGGAAACCTTTATGTCTTGACTCATCCTCAATCCCTCGATGAAACACAACTGTGATATGTGGCTTCCTGTAACGTTCTAAACATTCTAGGCTGCAAGAGCTGTGCCAAGTGATCCATTTCACGCTCTTTACCAAAATCCCAGCTAGCGTCGCTTCATTCCCCAACACTTGTGTCCTGCATTCGTTCTCCATTACATTGCACTTTGAATTTCCCCTGAAATGGTGATTTCATTCTGCAATACAGCACCTTACCCCGCGTAGTAGCGCCGCATCCAATTCCGACCAGCAACGTCTGGTACAAGCAAGCGCCCTGGACAAAAACCCTACACTGCACGCAGAGTTCATCTCTAGGTGACGCATGACTGATGTGGCTACAAATCCCAGTAGGCACTTGGAAAAGCCGGAGAAGCTGGTATGCTCACGGGGATTACCTAAATTGGTAACTCCACCGCGGAGGCTGAAGGACTAGGCAACTGAGCCGTGTACCGTGAGGGGGAGAGACTGCATATCTGGTGGCCTCGCTCTGACACATAGCTCGAACTTAATCTAGGTTCGGTCACTGCTTACGCGCCCACAGAGCAGGTCTTCGCCGTAACCTCGTGCCTGCGGGGGCACCATGACTCCTTCGTTACTCCCTCTGGCTTCATCTTCTAGCACCCCAACGAACACCTTGACGAGCTGAGGGTCAAAATAGCTGCCAGCACACCTCTGAAGCTCCTGGACTGCTTCTCGATGAGACATGGCACGCCGGTAAGGACGCTGGGAGGTCATGGCGTCGTAAGCGTCCAATATGGCCATTATCCTACTCAAAAGATGGATCTGTTCTCCTTTCAAGCCCAGGGGGTAGCCCTGTCCATCCCAGCGTTCGTGGTGCTGAAGAATGTAAGGAGCAATTGCAGCGAGTTCGCCAGAGGAAAGGGCAATTCGGTATCCAACTTCACAATGGCGCTCCACTTGTTTCCTTTCGTCTTCGCTTAAGGACGATTCCTTGAAAAGGATCTGACTGGGCACCCCAAGTTTGCCAATGTCATGCATCTCAACAAGCAGCAACAAGCTGTCTATGTCCTTTTGGGAGAGTCCAATCCTCCGTCCTACCTTGCATGCCAGCTCCTTCATGAGCCCCGTGTTGTGAAAGTCCTTCTCAGCCAAGGCCGTCTTCAGCCCTCTGATCACTGCAGCCCTTGGATCCTTTCCAGTTGCCAGCTTGTTAGTGTACATTGCGTCGTCGGCTTCCCGGTACGCTTCCCGTAGAGGACGTGAGGCGTCTTGGGCAGTTGCCGCCCCGATGGACAGGTGTAGGGGTAAGTCAGGGTGCACTGCGTTGTCTCTTTCTACAGCTTCCACAATTCGTCTCACCACCTGTTCTGCTGTAAGTTGGTCCGTGCCGGGCAACACAACGGCAAACTCATCCCCGCCCACCCGTGCAACGAAGTCCGCCTCGCGTACACATGTAGTAATAACACGTGCTGCTCGCCGTAGCAGCTCGTCCCCTTCTTCATGACCCAGCATGTCGTTCACGACCTTGAGACCGTCAAGGTCACACACGATTAGGCTGACTGGAAAGCAGTTTTGCTTTTCCAGTTTGTGCAGCTTTTCCTCAAAGAAACCCCGATTGTAAACGCCGGTCAGTGCATCTTTAGTGCTACACCGTCTGAGATCCTCCTCGATTTTCTTGCGTTCCCCAATATCCCTGATACATTGCACTGCTCCCAAGAGCTGCCCTTTGTGGTCGTACACTGGAGCAACCAATGTCCAAAAGTGTAACCCACGCCCACCACGAGCGCACGGAGCAAACCCCTCTCCCGTAAGGATCCTCCCACTTCTCTCAAGCCTGTCGTAATGTTGCTCCCAACCCTTCCCATTCCCGAGCAAAATGTTTACAAGGATCGGCCTTTGTCTGCCGAAGAACGGAACGCCATACTCGTAGTCACCCTTGCCGAGTATTTCCTGTTTTGGGACACCGGTCATTTCTTCCATCGCCTTGTTCCAAACAAGCACCTTACCCTCGCAGTCAATTGCCAGCACAGCATCGGGAATGCAGTCTACAATGCTTTCTAGCAGCCGTAACCTTTCCGCCAAGTTGTCAGGCCAACGCGGAGCCGACGCAAGTTGCTCAAGGAGTTGTGTTGCACTGTGGATCTTGTCTTCAGTCAACTTGTCCACAAGCTCGTGAAGGTAACATCTGGATCCGTTACACTTGTTCTCCATCTTCCGACCCTCCCGTGTGACTCTTTAGCGCTCTTTGGTTGTGCCATCAGCTCGTTGGCAACTAGACTGGTTGAAGCCCTCAGCCCCTGTCACGACTCCTAACACCAGCCCAATCAATTTGACGGATGCTACCAAACAGATTATCGACCGCTCATTATTGGTGGTTTAGTACAGCCTCTTCCAGCTTCCTCCTGCACGGCTATGATCGACAAGCGTTGTGCTTGCATCCTGGTAGTCACGGCGTGTAGCTACGCTCACCACTTGAACCTTAGAACCCAATGAGAACAAAGTAAAGCTTTCTCAGCGAGCGGCCAAGTGGGCGATAGCTTGGTCATAGACAAGCAGCTAAGAAAGCAAGGAACACGCGAGGCATTGTCGTCTGAACGTCATTTTCAATGCACCTTGCGGCATAGGTTGCCAACCTGGTGCCTTGGTTTCTCTTGAAAGTGTTGATACCCTTGATCAGCCCTATTACCCCAATGGAAATCAGGTCTTCTACGTCGTTTTGATCTACCATGAACTTCTTCACCACGTGCGCCACAAGCCGAAGGTTCCGTTCCACAAGGACATTTCGGGCCTCTAAATCTCCTGATTCCCACAGCTCGAGGTATTTGGCTTCCTCCTGGGAATTCAGCGGTTGGGGGAAAGAACCGTTGGCGTTTATGTACCCCAGGAGCATGTTGAGAACCCACCATGCAAAGTCTGCAATAAACAAAGCCACACCTCCGCGGTCCAGTTCACTCAGTTCCCATCATATGAACCCTGGACCACGGAGGTGCGCGTCCGACCAGCAGCCTCAGCTTTTAACAACCCACGGCATTGCGCATAGCTTCCCTGCGTCTGGCAACCCGTTCCGAATCCTCCAAGTCCTGTATTAACACTTCACCCGTAACGGCGCAGTAAGCAACGTCCGCATACTGGTGAGGTACCAATATCCCCTCCAGAGTGCGGTACCTTATGAACTCACAGGTGTTACAAGTGCCCGTGCCATATTTGGTCAGGAGCCTCTGCAGCTTCCTTCCGCCTTTCCTCTGAGAGTAGTGCCCATTACGGCATGGCAACTTACAACGTCTCACTTAGGTTTCCTCCCGGGAATCATTCTCTCTGAGACCGGCGCCAGATTATATATCGTACCTGCCACATTCCTTGTTAATACTCCGGGAGGTTTGATCGAAATATGGCCTGCATTAGCCGGGCAAACATTGGAGCTGCAACCTCGCCCCCAAAACCACCATCCTCCACGAATATGCATGCGGCATACTCGGGCGCATCCAGTGGAGCAAACCCGGCAAACCAGGAATGGAGCACGCTTTCCCCCGAGGGAAGCAGCCTGCCAGTTTCTGCAGATCCGGTCTTGCCACCGCACCCAAAGGGATCAACCCAGGCAGCAGCTCCAGTATGTCCAGGCCGAACGGCCGTGCACAAAGCCCTCTTCAACGTGTTCGCCGTCTCCTGGGACATTACCCTTCTGGCCGAGGTGTTACCCAAGTGGAAAACCACTTGTCCCCTTTCGTCCACCGCTTTTAGCACAATCCGAGGCGTGTGGTACAGGCCGTCCCCAGCGATGGCCGCAACACATGCAGCCACCTGAAGGGGCGTTACGGTGACAGCCCCCTGCCCTATGGATACGTTGGCCAGGTCTCCGAGGTACAAGGAGGCAGGTTGAGGGAGGTTGCCAGGCTGCTCGTCGGGTAAGCCCACGCCAGTCTTACTTCCGAACCCAAGAGCCCTAGCATATTCCAGCAGCCTGGAGGCTCCAATCCTGCGACCAATTTCCGTGAATGAGACGTTACACGAGTCCGCGAGCGCCCCCTCAATGGTTAAGTTGCCATGTCCTTCCTTCTTGGAACATTTCATCACCGAATTGCCTATCCTGACGCTGCCGTCACAATGGAACTCCTCTGTAGGTGACACCAGGCCCTCTTCGACAGCGCATGCCGCCGTAACCAGCTTGAACACTGAGCCAGGGGTATAGGCCCGAAGGGCCCTGTTAAGGAACGGGCCACGAGCATCACCCACAGACGCCCCCACGCGTTCTTGGTCGAATTGGGGCCTGGAGGACATTGCCAGCACTTGGCCAGTACGGACGTCCAACACTACGCCTGCGCAGGGCTTCGAACAACCGTCCAGAACGGCCTCAAGCGCACGCTGCAGTTTGTGGTCGATAGTGAGGTACACCCCAGAATCGGGAGTGCCAGAACCAGGAAGTACGCGGAAGCCAAGCCAGGGGATTTGCATCCCACTCGAATCCAACTGAACGGCCACCCTGGTCGGTACAGCCTTCCTCAGCCAATCATCCAGGGCCAGTTCTACGCCACAGATCCCGCCCTGACTTGAATCGGACACGTAGCCAACCACGTGCCTCGCAATGGAGCTGGCACCGTAACGCGCTTTGGCCTTGATCGCAACAATCCCAGCAGCTGCGAGGTACCCATCCCCCAGCACCTCCTGGACCATGCGCAGCCTGGCTTGGTCCACTTCCACAACCTGGGGTTTGCGCTCCATCAAGTGCCTGCCAGTCAAGAAAGCCATGATCCTGTCCGTGGCCTCGACGCTGCCGCATACTCCGGGGAAAACCGCAACTGCTGGCCGCCATTCTGGACTGTTCAGGGCAACACCGTTGCGGTCGAACACGTCAAACCTTGGAGTTTCAAGGGGCACGCTCGCAGTTCTCTGGGCAATGGCGTTCGAGGCCAAAGCCCGAGCGTTCACGCAAGAGTACAAGCCCAGCTTCAGGCACAACAGTAGTAGCAGGGTCAGGGTCCCGCACCAAACTGCCCCAATGCGCCTGTCCAACTACATCCTCACCCAAGCATAGCATAGCGCGGTCCCACGCCAGACATTCCCGTGACGTCCTCCCCCGAATGAATTCGGGGGCATTCTTAAGCGGATACGCGCAGGGTTTTGCCCCTGCGCTTCGGTTCGGCGAGGGACCGTGCCATCCCATGAGGTATGATACGGCCGCGGGCCGCGCCACACGGCCATTACTCCGCTTAACGGGAAACACCTGATAGGCCCTCTCGAGAATGTTTAGGGCGCCGTTCACGTCCGCATGCACCTTCTAGTCGCAGGAGCACATGTGCAATCTTTGGTGCCTCCGATTGGAGGCGTTCACCATCCCACAGGCGCAGCAGGTCTTAGATGTGTTGTCTTCATCCACGTCATCTCGGACCACGATCCCCGCCAGTTCGCCCTTATACTTGAGCATGTTAATCAGTTTCCGGTAGGGCCAGGCGTGCAGCCGCTGGTTGAGCCTGTGTCCGTAGTGGGTGCTTTCACGGATGCCGTTCAGATCCCCAATGGCTATTTCCCCCACGCCGTGCCCCACACACTCCGCAATGAAGTAGGAGGTGGCCACGTGCAGCAGGTGCTTCACCTGCCTCCTTCCCCGGTAGGCTACCTGCTTCCACCTGCGGAGCCCCGCTTGAGGCTGGTACGCACCTTCTGCCAGAACCTACGGGTAGCTTTAATGAGCCTACCCGAATAGAGGAAGACCGTCCCGTCATCGAAGGCACAGGCCATAAGTATGGTCTCCCCAAGGCCCACCGCCACCTTTTTCTTTCCGGCATTTTCATGGGCCTTTACTTCCACCATCAGGCGGGCTTCTATACGCCCTGATGTCTTGTCGTAGGTGATGGAGAGTTCCCGCACCTGTTCATACTCTACGCCGGCACGGTGGGATATGCGAAGGAGACCTGCCTTACTCCATCTTTCCGGCGAGTGCCCAGGCTTAAAGTAACTTTATCTCCTTCTACCTTAAACCGCTCTAAACCTACTTCAACGGTGAAAACTGACCTTTCCGGCGGAAGCCGGGAACCTGGTACTGGGTGAGACCCTTTTTCTTAAGGGGGGCTGTTGCCAAACTCACTTTAGAACAGTAGTGAGGTCAACCCTGTTGGCAAGTCTATGGGCGAAGTCAATTACAGGTAACTGCTTTTCAAGCGAAAGGGTGGCAAAGGCTCTCCAGCTGGCTATTCGCTGCATATCAGTCCGGTAAAGTGCCTTGTTGATTCTGCTGTTTACTCCGCTTGGCTGAATTACACTCGAAGTGGGTTCAAAACAGAGTTTGGCAACAGCCCCAAGGGCAAAGAAAGACTCGTACGCTTCCCGCACTTCGTCCCGGGTGAGCCGCACGGACATGGAGTAGTAACCCTTCGCCCTTGGAAGCTCTCTCAGGATGCGGTCTCTTCCTACTCCTTCCGCAGGTGCCACAGCAGGCCGTTGTAGACCTTGTTGGTGGCACAGAGCATGGCGTCCTTGAGGACGGCTTGAGTCTGCGGGTCTGCATGGACCCGTGCTTCAAGAGTGATTAGGGGCCCTCACCTCCATCCTCTGTTTTCGGGGTCTCAATGTACCATCTGATGGTGTCGCTGGAAACTTGCCCTGCCGTACCCACGTAATAGCTCGGGTTCCACAGTTGGCCGCCTGTTTCACAAAAAGCGTTCGGGCCGTGGAACCTTTTAGCACCTTGGCGATTACTGCCGGGGATATTTTGGGGGAAGCGGAGAGAAACACGTGTACGTGGTCGGGCATAACATCCAAGGCCAACAACTCGTAGCCGCGTTCCGCACACAGGGCAGTAATTGCCTTTTCCAGGGTTTCAGCTACTGGTGAGAGCAGTACCTTACGGTGGTACTTCGTTGACCATATGAAGTGGTAGTCCATGTTGTAGACTGACGTTCCTGCTGACTTCCATGATTCCTTTTCGATAACATCATGGTGGCATATCTTAGAACGGCAATCAATACCAGGGCGCGAGGGTCCGTGTATCCCCTCAATAAACTGAGGGGAATTACTGCCCCCTCCCCCTCCCCCGTTTTTCTAAAGGGTTTCCGGGCTGTCATGGATTCTGTACTGGTAACCCTGTTCCACCAGGAACCTTTGCCTCTTCCTTGCGTACTCTTCCTCAGACGAGTCCCTGGTAACCAGCGTGTAGAAGTACGCTGGACCGCCATCAGGTTTGGGCCGCAGAACCCGCCCAAGCCGCTGCGCTTCCTCCTGCCTGCTGCCGAAGGTGCCCGAAACCTGAATGGCAACCCTCGCCTCAGGCAGGTCCACAGAGAAGTTGGCCACCTTGGACACAACCAAACAGGACAGCTCGCCGTTGCGCAGGCAAGAGTATAGGCGGCCCCGCTGGTCCGCTGGGGTCTTTCCAGTGATCAGGGGGGCACCCAGCTTCTCCGCAATGCGTCTCAGCTGATCGGTGTACTGGCCAATTATGAGCACCCGCTCGCCAGCGTGCCTCGACATGATTCGCTCGAGCACCTCAGTCTTCTTGGGGTTTTCGGCAGCAAGCCTGAACCTTGCCCTATCCCCGGCAACCACGTAACGTGCTCTCAACTCAGGGTCCATGTCAACCTTGATTTCGTGACACTCGGCCTCTGCAATCCACCCACCCTGTTCCAAACTCCTCCACCACAGTTCGTACCTTTTTGGCCCAATCAGGCTGAACACGTCCTCTTCCCGACCGTCCTCCCGAATCAGGGTGGCAGTGAGGCCCAACCGTCTTATTGCTTGGATCTCCGAAGTTATCCTGAAAACTGGCGCAGGCAAAAGGTGCACTTCGTCATATATGACCAATCCCCACTTGCCCGACTGGAACAGCTCCAAGTGAGAATACTTCTCCCGCTCCCTGTGGGTGAGCATGTTGTAAGTTGTGACCGTAACAGGCCTAATTTGCTTACATCTGCTGGTGTATTCTCCCATGAGCGACGAATCCAGGTTCGTTTTGTCCGCTATTTCGGATAGCCACTGTCGCGCCGCAGTCACGCTTGTGGCGATGATCAACGTGTGGGTGCGTGCCTTACACATCACCCCAAGGCCCACCACAGTCTTGCCTGCGCCGCAAGGCAGCACAATCACTCCGTTGCCCCCGTACACGCTGCCTTCTTGCCAGAAGCTCTCTATGGCTTCCACTTGGTATTCCCGCAGGCAAAACTGCCTTCCCGACCTGGTCACGGGAAGCAGCTCCACTTGCAGATGGTTTCCGGGGGAGTACCCGGCCAGGTCCTCCACCGGAAACCCTATGCCAACGCAAGCACGCTTGATCCGTCCCCTATCGGCCTCGTCCACCCAACAGCTGCTCGGGTCTCGCCTCTCCCACGGTATGCCCTCAAGAGCCGGAGAACCCAGCACCTGCTCCATCACCTGAGGACTCTTGAACTCTAGGAGCATTCGACCTCCGACACGGGAAAGCCTCACCATTCCGTACCTGGAACAAGTCTTGAGGACTTCCTCCTTGAGGCAGCTTGGAACAGGATACCTTGCGTACCGTTCCAATACGTCCAGTATCCATTGGGTACTGACACTGCCTGCCAGGGCGCTCCAAAGGGAAAGGGGCGTGATCCTGTACGTGTGAACGTGTTCAGGGGCGCTCACCAACTCCGCAAACTTGGAAATGTGGCGCCTGGCTTCATCACACTGGGGATGTCCCACTTCCAGCAATACGGTGAAGTCATTTTGGACAATTGCAGGCCCCCACTTGGCTCCCATCGCCAGCGCACGAACCCCCGTTGTTAGAACCTCTTCAGCAAGAACTTAACAGCTACGCCAGCCACCAGCCCTGTAAACGGGTCTGTAGCTGCTGTCACCACGGTGGCGACTCCCCCAACAACCGGGTCTGCGTCTATTGCCAATTTGATGTTGGCTGGAAAAGCCACAATTGCTCCCAGGACGAACAGGAAACCAGCAATCGACTCGCTGGGTACATTCTTGCCAATCACCGGTAAGAGCCCAGACACAAGGATCACGGTCATAAGGCCCATCATTATCACTGCTGCGCTCAGCGGGTTTGGCGCAGCTCCAGTACCGCTAATGATGGCTTCCACGGGACCTCCTCCGAAGAACGACGACAAAGCGTCCGCAATGCCGGAGTAAAGGGTCACGTGGTCCACGTTTACTACCCTCTTGGCGATGTTCCCAGTGATTCCCGCGTAAGCAATGTTCCCGCCGATTTGCATGCAGATCATTGCCAGTGACCCTCTGATTACTGCCGGGTTAATCACCAATGGCACCCGCTTGATTTGCTCTATGTGCTCAGCTGTGACCTGGGCGGCCCTCCTACCACCTGTGACTAGGGGAACCAGAGTACCAGCGAACACTGAAATGATTATGGTGTTAACCAGGTTACCAGTGGCAGCGTAAGTGGCAAGAGCACAAAGCAGCGAAGCCCAACCCACCAGTGGGTAATCCTTGACCATTTTTACAGCCACGCTTGCCAGAATGACTCCAACGCCAGCCATCATGCCGTTTTCCACGGCAGGCCCAATGAACTTTATGGTGGGCTCCAAGAGTCCCGCGGCTCCTACCAATGACATTACGATGCCAGTAATGAACACTATAGTGCACCTTTCCTGCCTGTTCCTGCCCATGGTGCCTGCAAGCACAATGGACTCCGCCTGGAAGGAGATTGGTGCCACAGACCCGAAAACCAAGGCCCCAAGGGCACCAATTGCAAATCCCAGCGAAGTTGGCAAAGCGGCAAATCCAAAGGACATTGCAAGCAGACCCTGAGGCAGTCCGTTTACCACTACTGCGATTGCCGCAAAAAGATCAGACAAGCTAAACCCCAAATCTCCCTAACCCCCCGTCTTCTTTAGTTGCTTTATAAGCTAAATTAATTCTCCACAAAAACGCAGGTATCCTCCTCGGCATGCAGGATTTCGGTGCACACTCGTCGAACTCAAGCGAAGTTCACGGCAGGCGGAGGTGGCAAGATGTGAAATACACAGGCCAGAAAACGTACGAACTGCAGATTTGTGGACTGAAAAGGGAGCTGCCCGTGATACAGGTAGCCCCTAACTTGTGGATAGCCTCTTTCGTGATGCTTGGAGACGTGCAACTGGTGAATGTTTGCGCAGGGGGCCTTGCGACCAAGTTGGCCCAGTACGAATTTGACGTGATGGTGGGACCTGAGGCAAAAGTAGTTCCGTTGCTCCAGAGCCTCGCAACCCTGCTGGGCCACGAAAGGTACGTCGTGTGCCGGAAGACCGTAAAGGCATACATGCAGGATCCTCTCATTGTTCAGGTCCAGTCCATCACCACCAAGGGCCTCCAAACCTTGGTTCTGGACGGAGTAGACGTGCAGAGGGTTAAAGGCAAGCGCATAGCCATAGTGGACGATGTGGTCTCTACTGGAGGCAGCATCAACGCCGTAGAAAAACTGCTCGAAATGGCGGGAGCTACTGTAGTGTGCCGGGCAGCAGTGCTCAAAGAAGGCAACGACTACCAAGGTGACCTCATCTATTTGGGCACCTTGCCCCTGTTCACGACAGAAGACTGATCCGCATGCGGAGAACCCTAACGTTGGCGGGGTCGGCCTCTTGCACTTAAGACGTGTCTCTCCTCCCAAGCCGGAGTCGTTCCTCCGGTCTGGGAGGAACCTCACAACTGGGCAACCATTGCGCGGGGTTCATCGAGCAGACTGGTATTTCCTAACTGACCTGAGGTGTGCAGCGTAGCTACTGTTAAATTCGTGGGTGCCGTCATTCTTGGAGACGAAGTAGAGGTAGCTGTGGGTTTCAGGATAAAGTGCAGCCCGAATGGACGCAAGCCCTGGACTGCAAATTGGGCCCGGAGGCAGCCCAGCTACTTTGTAGGTGTTGTACGGCGAATTCACGTTCAGGTCAGCGAGGGTGGGCACACCACCACGTTTCTTTAGGGCGTAAAGTACAGTTGGGTCAGCATCCAGCTTCATGCCCAACTTGAGCCTGTTGTGGAAAACCCCAGATATCTTGGCTCGCTCCCAATCCACGACCGCTTCCTTCTCTATGATGGATGCCAGGGTGATCACTTCATGGGGCGTCATGTTGAGCTCTTGGGCGCGCCTCCTCAGGTCTTCCGTGAAAACCTGGCGAAATCTGGCCACCATGGTTTCAACGATCTGCCTTTCGGAGGATTGCTCGTCGATCCTGTAGGTGTCCGGAAAGAGGTAACCTTCGAGAGGGTACTCGCCCTTGAAACCTGAGGGCAGAAAATCCCCAATGAGGGAAGGGTCTGATGCGGCCTTTATGAACTCTTCGCGCTTGCCCAGCCCATTTTGCTCGATAACCTCAGCAATTTCCACCACCGTGAGCCCCTCCTTCACCGTAACGGTGCGTGAGGGGGGTTGTCCACGCAGAAGCTTTTCGATTAACCGGAACATGCTCGCTTCTTGGCCTAGCTGGTACTCTCCCGCCTGAAGCTTACCATCCGCCCCCTTTAGTTTCACCGCTAGCAAGAACAAGAAGCTGCTCTTCACAATGCCTTCGCGTTGTAAAAGAGCAGCTATCTGAGAAGTTGAACTCCCAGGTTGAATCAACACAGTTTTTGGCGATGTGGCGTGATCCTGGGTGGAAAACAGTCTTGTCACGCCCCAAGCCCCAATCATCACGCCAATCAGCAGAATCACACATAGCCTCGCGACCACGGTATTCCTACCTGGCCGCAAGTCCATCATTCATCCTCCTCTTCCTCTTCCTCGGCTTCCTCGCTGCACAAAGCCTCGTACGCCTGAACGGCTTGCTCGAACTCGTCATCGTCTTCTATGGGCACGAGCACCTGGTCGCCGTTTTTGTCAACGTCCACCCGCATTATCAGCGCTTCGTCGCTTTCTTCCCCCTCTTCCAGGGGAATCAAAACGGCGTACTCTTTGTCATCCACCTCAAACACGTCAACCAGCTCAAACTCGTGTTCCTCTCCCTCGTCATCCGTCAACACCAGGATGTTGGCGTCGTCTCTTTCTTCCTGGCTCACAAGCTCACCTCCCAATTGCCACTCAACGGGCATGGTCCAATTGTAATATGTAGGAAATACCCTGTCAATGATCCGCCGCCCTGTCCAAGAATGACTGAAGCATGACGCACGCTGCCAGTTTATCCATCACCGCCTTCCGTTTCCGCCTACTCACATCCGCCTCAATGAGGAGGCGCTCCACCTGAGCGGTGGTAAGTCTCTCGTCCCACAATCGCACTTGGAACCCGTGCTCCCGTAGCTCACTTGCGAGCTCTTGCACTTGCTGGGCCAATACACCCGCGGAACCATCCATGTTCCTTGGCAACCCAACCACTATGAGCCCCACCTGGTTTTCCCGGGCAATACCCATGATTTGTTCAGAAAGGTCCCTGGTGGATGCCAATACTGTGAGAGGTACTGCGACAGCACCCGCCTCGTCGCTTATGGCCAGACCCACCCTGGTTGAGCCGTAGTCCACGCCCAGTACCCTCAATAACTTCGCCTCTCCCTCACTTGACCAACCTTTATATAGTATCCTGGACAAGCGCCCACGCAATACCCGCACAGCACGCACTTGCCGTGGTCCACTTCGCTCTTGCCGTTCACCAGCTGAATTGCTCCGAACTTACAAGCCTCCACGCAACGCCCACAGCCGTCACAAAAGGGCTCTCGCCACACGCGTCGTTCAACCCAGGCCAGCGCCCGCCGCACCTCAGGGGCCACCTCTGCTCCGGAAATCACCGCCGCATCGGCTGCAAGCTCTAACTCATTGCCAACTCCCACTGCCACTGAATGAACGCAGTCCAAGCCACACACAAACCTCAGGGCATCCTCGAATTCGGCGTGGAGTTTGCCTCCTGCAAGGGCTTTCATGGCGTACACTCCTTTGCCGGCCCCCACCGCTTTTCTCAGCGCAGCGACCATACGCCCAAGCCCTCCCTTGATGCCAACGCCATCCCTGTTCACAAGGGCCAGTATGACGTCAATCTCGCTCATTTCGGCCAGGACCTCTGCCACCTCGGCCGAGTGAGTGGACACCCCCACCGCCCTTACGATCCCCAGCTCCTTGGCTTCCAGCAGGTAATCCAGCGCCTCTCCGTGCCCTCTCAGGGTGGCCACTTCGTCTTGCTCGTGGAGCATGAAGATTTCGATCACGTCCCTGCCCAATTCACGCCGGGCCTGCTCCACGCTTTCTATCATTCCTTGTCGGGAATAGGCATAGCTTTTGGAAGCCACCACCACGTCTTCCGCGCAGCCCCGTAATCCCTCCCTGAGGTAACTGTAGGTGCCGTAAATCTCAGCAGTGTCAAAGAAGTTTATTCCAATTTCCAGCGCCTTGCGGATGAGTTGAGCCCCCTCTTCCCTGCCCATGTTAAGTTGTAACGGGCCCAGCCCCAGGGTGCCAAAGCACATCCTGGACACGACCAGACCCGTGTTGCCCAGTGCTACTCGTTCCACGTTAATTACCTCAAGCCATGTCGGTAAACCTGTCCTTCAGCTTCTTGACCACGTCAGGCATGGTGGTGTACTCCATTTCGTCCAATGGCAACCTGTGAGGCTCAAATGGCCCTAACCTGCGCAAGTAGGAAGCAAGCTGGTTGGCCAGCCTCCGGGCCTCGTCGAACGCCACGTCTGCAAAGAAGTCCACAGGTCCCACCAGTTTGCCACTAGACAGCTGGAAGCCAAGGGCCACTACCCTGGGAGGCCCATCGAACCTGCTTGGAACCGCGTCTTTCAAGGATACGGGCATCAGCGGCCCATTGTGGGACCCCCTCATCCATCCCGCGACTAGGTGTGGTGTGGCGAAAGGCTCTAGCACCTCCCCTACAGCCGGCATGCCGCTCTGGCAGCGCACAATGCACACGGGGTCGTCCTTACCCACGTAACGGCCTGCGATCAGGCTCAAACGTTGTGTGGAGCTTACCGCAGCAATCTCGTTCAGGGTCTTGGAATAGACTGCCTTGATGCAGAACCTGGCAGGAGCACCAATCAACACCAGCATGTCGTAAATCTCTTCAGGGCAGCTGAAGGTGATTTTCTTCTTGCTCATTAGGTCATGTACTTCAAAGATAAAACCTGCGTGCATCTTGGGGTCGATCACAAGCCCTGCGGTGTTGAACGGGTCGGCAAACATCTTGAACAACGGCAGGTTCCAGGCACCCGGTTCAGTCTTGTCGGCCATGAACACAACCACGGGTTCGCTCGGCCTTTCCACAAACTCCATTTCAGCAACGCCAGGTCCCATGCCCCGCACGTTGCCAGAAAAGGAGTCTGCGAGTAGGTCCTGACCTGCTCCGTACAGCTTGAGTTTCTTTGCTTCTTGGGTGGCCGCAACGAACGCCTCCCAGGCCAGCTTGTGTACGTCCTCGTTGTCTACTCCCTTGTTGTGGGTCATTATGAGCTCAAGGTCGTCTCCCACTCCAGCTACATAAAAATCTATGAGCAGGCCCTTTGCCTGAGACTCCAGGACCTCCCTGGCCTTTTGTTTGAGGGCGCTGTGAACCGTCGCATGTCCCACATATCCCCCAACGTCAGCCTTGATCACTGAGAGCGTAATCTTGCCTTCCAACTCCGACCACCTCTCGCTTCTATTGGTTGTTTCTGCCGCCAACTGGATATATTCTGCCTCGCCATGCAGTTTCCTCCCGCAGAATCATCCCCCAACCGCACCGCGCCTGCCAATTCGTTCGGGGTGATATTCGCCCCACCCATGGAATAACTTAGGGTGGTGGGGAGCGTCTGGTCCAGCTGGGGTTAGCATAACATGAAACTGCAAGCGCCTGCACTTTTAAACGTGTGGGCAAGCCATGACAGCGCTACGTCTCGAGTGTATTTTGAGCTGAGCAGTCAGGCCTCTGCGGAGCTGGTCACGGCAAACGCGGAATCTTCGGTCTGCTTCGAGCTTCGCTTTGTGGGCACCCATTGTCTCATGCACCCGGACGCCATTAGGGTGTTGGACGGACTCGTGCACTGTGTCACAGTTGTCCCTTCAGGGTCTGACGTATGTGTCAGGATAGACTGTGAGGTAAGGGTGACACCGCCACGTCTTGTGTTTGTTGGCACACTGCCTTACACGGTGGTGCTGGAACTGGACAGAAGCCCTATACGTTGGGACCAGCGCACACCCCCTATAGTGATCGACCCAAGGTGCGGCGGGAAGAATCTGGGGACTTTGGGCCCAATAAACCTGGTGGAAAAACACCTCAACCTGAAGGTAGCTTTGGCCCTCAAGGACGCGCTCGAGGACCTAGGAGCCCGGACAGTGCTCACAAGGGCAACAGACGTGCACGTGCCGTCAGGCGTGCGGTTTGGTATTGCAGCGCGGGAGAAGGCTTGGCTAATGGTAACCGTCGGGATGGGGCAGTCAATGAATCCTTCCACCCGCGGCTCAAGGACCAGGTACGCCAGGCACAGCCGGGAAGCCCGGGAATT
This sequence comes from Bacillota bacterium, assembly GCA_049718765.1. Taxonomy (GTDB): domain Bacteria; phylum Bacillota; class Sulfobacillia; order DUMF01; family DUMF01; genus JBNARI01. The sequence goes on from JBNARI010000015.1 coordinate 27,128, forward strand.
GGCATGCGCGGTCCAAGCCGCACTGGTAGAGAAGGTTGGAACCCCCGACCTGGGAGTGTTGCCAGCCACTATTCGGCCCTGTGCATTCCTTTGGCTTGAAGTGGAGCCAGTAGTGCTTACCAACAAGCTCGATGAGGCGCTAATGAGAAGCCCCACGTTCATCAGACGGATTGCAGCGGGGATAGCCAACGGCGTGCTCAGGTTCGTTCGCCAAGGAGGCGTGCACCATTGATTCCTCAAGGGATTGTGAGGTTTAGGATACGCACCCACGTGCTCACGGAAAGCGACGACCCTGTACAAGTGGCACAACAGTATGCGTCCCCCATTGCTCAAGAGGGAGACCTCCTGCTGATCTCAGAGTCTGCCCTTGCCATTATGCAAGGCAGAGCCATATTGCCATCCACTGTCAAGCCTGGACTGTTGGCCAGGTTTCTGTGCAGATTTCCAGACCCAGAGGGCAGCCTGGCAACTCCCGAAGCAATGCAGGTGGCTATTAGGGAGGCAGGAACTTTTTGGGTGCTCGCGGGTTGTGTCGCAGCGGCCGTGGGGCGTCTTCTTGGGCGCCGTGGGGACTTCTTCCGGGTGGCCGGGCATGGACTTGCGCTAATCGACGACATTGCGGGCACCATGCCACCTTACGACCGCCACATCGTGCTTGGCCCAAAACACCCACAGGCGGTAGTGGACGAGATCAAGCGCAGGACCGGAATTGACACCATGGTGGTGGACATAAACGACAGGGGTTGTGTGGACGTTCTTGCGTGCTCAGCCCAGTATCCCGAGGAATTGATGGAATGGCTACGTCAAAACCTCAAGGATAATCCCATGGGCAACGACGACCAGCAGACTCCAATCATGCTGGTGAGGTTCGTATATCAGTAAACAGACCACCGCCTCTTGGGTCTGAACAGCTTCACTAGCAACGCCCCACACGCAAACCCTCCAATGTGGGCCCACCATGCCACCCCTCCTGCGCCAGCAGGAAACCCAAGGCTAGCCATGCCGCTCACCAGCTGCAGGAGGAACCAAATCACGAGGAAGACCACCGCAGGCACTTCGGTGATTGTCCAGAAAAGCCCAAGGGGCACAATGGCAAGCACCCTGGACGCGGGGAACATCACAAAGTAGGCCCCAAGCACGCCTGCCACCGCGCCACTTGCACCAATCGTGGGCACCCTAGAAGTGATGTTTAACACCACATGCACTGTGCCAGAAACCACCCCTGCAGTAAGGTAAAACAGCAAGTACTTTAAGTGGCCGAGCCTGTCTTCCACGTTGTCGCCGAACACCCACAAGAACAACATGTTGCCGCCTATATGCAGCCAGCCATTGTGGAGGAACATGGACGTGAGGAACGGGTAAAAGCCCCGCAGCCCCTGCAGAGCCAGAACGCTCAGGGGGCTGCGGTAAGCTGCAGGCACCAGGCCAAACTGCCTTACGAAGGCAGTGAGTTCCCTGGGGGTGAGCAACAGCTCGAACAGGAAGACCAGCACGTTCACAACAATCAATATCACATTGACTACTGGGAAACGGCGAGACCTTATGCTGTCCCTTAAAGGTATCACATGCTACCCTCCATAGTACTACTTGCGCCTGCTTTCCAAGTATGCCCTAACCAGTTCCTCGAGCAACTCGTCCCTTTCGATTTTCCTAATCAAACTACGAGCGTTCTTATGGCTGGTAATGTAGGCTGGGTCGCCCGACAGCAGGTAGCCAACAATTTGATTCACCGGGTTGTATCCCTTTTCCCTCAAAGCCTCGTATACCAGCAAGAAAATGTCCTCAGCCTTGTATTGTTCCTCGGGCTTCATTTGGAACATCCGTGTGCTTTCGTTTTGGCCAGAGTTCTGCATCAAATCACCCCTCTCATCCCAGCTCCTGCACGGCAAGTTCAGCCGCCCTCAGGATAGCTTCGCCAAGCTTCTCAGGTATCCTGCCGCCTGCCTGAGCCATTTCGGGCCTTCCACCACCGCCGCCTCCAACAACGTCTGCGGCTGCCCGCGCAATCTTGCCCGCATGAAGGCCCTTGGCCACCAGGTCTTGGGTGACCATCACCACAAGCGCAACCCTGCCCCTTTGTCTTGTGCCCAACACCACTACTCCGGAGCCAATCATATCCCTTACAGTGTCAGCAGCCGAAAGCAACTGCTCGTTGTCTTCTGCGCTGACTTCCCCCTTGGCCACCTTGATTCCTCCGCGCACTTCCGCTTGACGGGCAATTTGTTTTGCCTGCTCCCTCAAGGCGCTAAGTTTCAACTGGTTCAACTGGGCTTCGAGTTCATTCCCTCGGGCAACAAGCTGTTGCAACCGTTCGACCAAACCCTCTGGCTCAACGCCTGCAGCCTCTGCTGCTCTCTTTAGAGCTGCACTTAGCCTGTTGAACTCCCTGAGTAGCCCACGCCCGGTAACTGCCTCTATGCGGCGGACCCCAGCAGCAACGCTGGATTCCCTGAGAATCTTGAAAAGACCAATTTCCCCAGTATTCTTGACGTGGGTGCCACCACAAAGTTCGGCGCTGAAGTCAGATATCTTGACCACCCGAACTATCTCTCCGTATTTTTCTTCGAACAGGGCTTCAGCACCCAGCTTCCTCGCATCGGCAAGACCCATTTCCTCTGCGACAACAGGCAGAGTGGACAACACCACCTGGTTTACCAGAGCTTCCACGCGCTCCAGCTCAGCCTTGTCCACGGGCTTGAAATGCACGAAGTCGAACCTAAGTAAGTCCGGCGCGACCAGGGAGCCAGCCTGCCTCACGTGATCCCCCAGCACTAGCTTGAGGGCTTTGTGTAGAAGGTGAGTGGCAGTGTGGTTGCGTGCACAGTCCTGGCGCCTGTCAACGTCAACCAATGCCTTCACCTCATCACCCAGCCTGACGTACCCCCTGTCTACAACTACCTCGTGAGCGATTCTACCGCCAGCCAGTCTCTTGACTGCCAGCACTTTCGCCACACCGCCAGGCGCTTCCAGAGTCCCTGTGTCTGCAACTTGTCCACCGGCTTCCGCGTAGAAGGGCGTCTGGTCGAGTACCAAAGCTCCACAAGCCCCCTCTTTCAGCTCCCCAACCAGGCCATTGCCCGCGTAAATCGCCTGAACCACGCTGTCCGTGCAGCAGGTGTCATATCCCCGGAATACGCTGGCTGGCACCCCTTCCAAGGCCTTGTCCAGATCTGTGCCATATGATATTTCTGAGGCTTTCCGGGCACTCCTGGCACGCTCCCGTTGCAACTCCATAGCCCTCTCAAACCCGACCCGGTCAACCTTCATCCCATGTTCCCGGGCAATGTCCTCAGTCAGGTCCAGGGGCATTCCATAGGTGTCGTAGAGCAAGAACGCATCCTCGCCCCTGATCACCCCCGTGCCTTCTTGCTTTGCCCGTTGCACAACCTGCTCAGCGATTCTCATGCCTTGGTCAAGGGTGCTCAGGAACCGTTCCTCTTCCCCCCGGATCACCTCCTTGGTAGCCCCAATGGTTGACTCAAGCTCTGGGTATGCGCCCTTCATGATTTCAACCACGACGTCCGCAACCTTGTGAAGGAATGGACCCTCAATGCCCAATACCCTGCCGTACCTTGAAGCCCTTCTGAGCACCCTCCTGAGCACGTAGCCCCTACCCTCGTTGGACGGCAGCACACCGTCGGAAATCAAGAAGGTGACAGCGCGGGCATGGTCGGCTATGATCCTGAACGGAAATACTGGGGCGTCATGGCCAGCCTTCTTACCGCAAAGGCTTTCGACGAAGCTCACTATGGGAGTGAACAGATCGGTGTCGAAGTTCGTGGGCACTCCCTGGAGTATGGAACAAATCCTCTCAAGGCCCATCCCAGTGTCTACGCTTGGTTTTGGTAACCTGGTCAGGTTACCCGACTCGTCCCTGTTGTACTGCATGAACACCAGGTTCCATATTTCTAGCCATCTGTCGCAGTCACACTTGCCAATGAAACACTCCTTAGCGGAGCATCTGAGATGTTCCCCCCGGTCTATCACTATTTCCGAGCAAGGACCACACGGCCCGGTGTCTCCCATTGCCCAGAAGTTGTCCTTTTCATCCATTCGAATGATCCGGCTTTCTGGCACCCCGGCCACCTTTTGCCAGAGGGCGGCAGCCTCATCGTCTTCTCGGAAAACGGTGAACCAAAGCCTGTGTTTGGGCAATCCAAGGTCCACGGTGAGGAACTCCCAGGCAAACTTAATGGCCTCTTCCTTGAAGTAGTCCCCAAAGGAGAAGTTGCCCAACATCTCGAAGAAAGTGTGGTGACGCGCAGTGAAGCCCACGTTTTCTAAGTCATTGTGCTTACCACCAGCGCGCATGCATTTTTGGGCCGTGGTTGCCCTCTTGTAGGGTCGCTGTTCCAATCCAAGGAAGACGTCCTTGAATTGCACCATCCCCGCATTGGTAAAAAGCAAAGTGGGATCGTTCTTGGGCACCAGCGACGAACTGTGCACCACAGTGTGTCCGTTCTTGCGGAAGTAGTCCAAGAACGCAGACCTTACCTCATGACCCAAGCTAGGTATCAACTTTATCCCCCCAACTCCCAAATACTCATACGAAAAAAGCCTTCATCCCCCCTCAGGGACGAAGGCGATTCCGCGGTACCACCCTGGTTACGGCCAGTAGGCCGTCGCTCTCAAGCCCGTATCGGGGGCTCCCGCCGGCTTTGCTCTTCGGCTCACCGGTGCTCCGGGCTGGCTTTCGGCGTCCCCGACAGGCATTTCCACCCAGCAGCCTTCTCTGGAGCCGGATTTCCGCCTACTTCTACCCATCACAGCTCACCTATGGAGTTTCACCTGTATCGTAGACTCCCAACGCCACGATGTCAACAAGGCCCGCCGGGTCGAACTGAAGTGGGTTATATCACCAGTGACACCACCGTGCTTCCTAAGCCCCCTAATAGAGTTGGAGAAGATTACTCAGCAAGGGGGCTGAGGAGACTGGAACTCAAGAGAACAGGTTGTGAAAGAGTGCGAGCAGGAGTGCAACGCTTCTTTTGTGTCACGGCGGCAGACGGTGGCTTTGCCAGGGCCAAGCAAGGATGAAAGAGCTTGAAAACCGCCTGAAGCAGGCCTGAGGGTCTGCAACTGCCCCCCTCTTTAGATCCCAGCGCCCGCAGCTAAGGTGTCACCCCATCCTTGACCTGAGAAGCTCCAAAGCATTGGAAAACATGATCCCTCGCACTTCCTCCTCGTGAAAACCACGCTTCAACAACAGCTCAGCCAGGTGGGAGAGCTTCGAATGATCTTCCAACCCCTTGGTTTGCTTGACCACTCCGCTGGTCAAGTCACCGCTAAGGTAGTCGCAAAAGTCCAACCCAAGGCTCACTCTGGATGACCCCACGAGGGAAGCAATGTGCTCAATGTGATCCACAAAGCGCTCGATAGTTGGTTCCCGGGGATCCACGAACTCGGGCCAAGCGTTAACCCCAATGATGCCCCCCGAACGGGCAATGGCTCGAATTTGGTCGTCATTGAGGTTCCGGTCCACATCGCACAGGCTTTTGCAGTTGGAGTGAGACGCAAGCACTGGCCCCCGAGCCTCATCCATTGCGTCCCAGAAAGCCCGCTCGTTCAAGTGGGACACATCCAAGAGTATGCCCAAGTTACCCAGCTCACGGATTGTGTGCTTGCCTGCACGGGTCAAGCCCACTGGAGCCTTGCATCCAACCCCTGCGGCCAGACCATTGCGCTCGTTCCACGTGAGGGAAACCATCTGCACGCCAATCATGCAGAGCAGATCCAAGAGCGCCGGAAGTCCCCTGGCAGCCCCAAGTCCTTCAATGCTGAGCAAGATTGCCAGCTTGCCAGCGCTGACGGTAGCCTCCAGCTCTTGGGTGGTTCGGCACAGTTCAATTTTGGCACCAGTTTCCCTGATCTCTGCAGCCAGACAGTTGAGCACTTTCATCACATATCCAACGCCGTTTCGGCGATACCTTGGTTCGATCCAAATGGAGCAACAAATGGCGCACACCCCGCCCAGTTGAAGCGTTGGCAGGAACCTGCTGGCAATAATCCTTCGTTCTCCAGCAGCCCTCCTGCGGTACACATCGGTTAGGATGTCCGAGTGGAGGTCCAAAGCGGCAAATTTGGCGGTGTTCATTAGACTTTACCCCTCTCCCTGACGCGGCAAACCGTTGGCAAGCCACCTGACCAGTGATACAATTGCAACGGAGATTGATAATCATTATCAATTATATCTCGAAGGGATGTAAATGCATGAGAGAAGTAACCGCGCCCAAGGAGCTCATCGACTACGTTGTTGAGGGAATAAGGGCCAAGGGGCTGCGGGTCACTCCCCAGCGGCGCGCAGTGCTCATGGTGTTGCTCGAAAGCGGAAACAACCACCTTAGCGCCGAGGAGATTCACGCTAGGTTAAAACAACAGTACGAGGCAACCGGGTTGGCGACCGTGTATCGCACCCTTTCTGTGCTGGAAGGAATGGGGGTAGTGAGGAGCACCGACTTTGGCGACGGCCGTGCCAGGTACGAGATTGCGGATGTGTCTTCCCACTACCATCACCATCTCATATGCACCAGTTGCGGCCGGGTAGAGGAAGTGGAAGACGATCTGCTTCAGCAAATAGAAGAGCACGTCATGGGCAGGCACGGGTTCAAGGTGCTGAACCACTCCCTCAAGTTGTTTGGACTATGCCGCCACTGCCGGGACCAAAGGAAAGGAAACCCTTGACCCTGGCAATTTGCACACGCTTAATTGAGAATGTTTCTCATTTACCAGCTATTGTATGGCCATTGGAGGTATGAGTTATGGCTACTAGCGTTGCTTCTCGCCGCGTCTTGCTTGTTGGAAGCCCAAATGTGGGTAAAACCGCGCTTTTCAACGCGTTAACCGGAACCTATGTAAGCGTTTCCAACTACCCAGGAACTACGGTTGAGGTTTTCCAGGGGCACTCAATCATTGGCAATGAACAATGGGAAGTGGTGGACACCCCAGGAACCTATAGCCTGACCGCGCTTACTGAGGAAGGGCGAGTCACCGAAGAACTCTTGCTCCAAAACAGAGCAGATGTGGTGCTTCACGTGGTGGACGCAAAGAACATTCACCGTATGCTGCCTTTCACCGTGGAACTCCTGGAAGCACAGCTTCCTGTGATTCTGGTGGTTAACATGGTGGATGAGGCCGAGCGCCTTGGTGTCTCTCTGGACACGGCAGCTCTTCAGCAAAGGCTTGGGATTCCAGTGGTAACCACCGTAGCTACTCACGCTCGGGGTTTGGAGCAGCTAAAGAAGGCTGTAGCCACCTACCCCAAGTCTCGAGGTTCACAGCCCCAGCTGTTCAAGTATCCCGCCCAGTTGGAAGCAGCACTTACCAAGGTTGCGCCCATACTTCAGCAAGGGTCAGCTGTGTCGTGGAAGACCCTGGCTCTGTTGTTTTTCCAGAGGGACCCTTTGGCGGAAGGGCTAGTACGATTGCGCGCCCAGGAGCGTTACGTGAAGCTTGAAGAACTCAGGCAAGAACTTGAGGAGTCCATGGGTAGCCCCCTCACCTACGTGTTGGCGGTTCACCGGCGCAAGCTGTGCGAGGAGTTGCTTTCAGGCGTGTTCTTGGAGCCAGGCCAGGGATCTCAAACTCCAGGAGAAAAGCTGAGCCAATGGCTGATGCAACCCTTAACTGGAATCCCAGCCATGATCGCCGTGCTGTACTTTGGCTTCTACAAGTTCGTTGGACAGTTGATCGCGGGCAAAGTCGTGGATTTTCTCAACGCAAAGCTGTTCGAGGGATTCTTTAACCAGTGGGTGAATTCCTGGGCAGCCCGTCTGCCATGGCCATTCCAAGAGCTAGTAGGTGGGCAGTACGGCATCCTGACGCTGGGCGTGCGTTACGCCACTGCCATCGTGCTACCAATCGTGGGCGCCTTTTTCGTGGTCTTCTCGGTGATCGAGGACAGCGGATACTTGCCCAGACTGGCGGCGCTGGTGGACAGGGTCTTCAAGCCTTTGGGCCTATCTGGCAGAGCAGTGATTCCCATGGTGCTTGGGCTCGGATGCGGCACCATGGCAACTCTTGTCACACGAACCTTGGAGACCAAACGTGAGAGGCTGATTGCCACGATTCTCCTTGCCTTGGCAATCCCCTGCTCTGCGCAGTTGGGCCTGGTGCTTGGGCTCCTGTCTCGGGAGCCAAGGGCCATGGTTGCCTGGTTGGTAACGGTAACTGGAGCATTCATGCTTGTGGGGCTGCTGAGCTCAAAGCTAATTGGCGGTGAAGAGCCGATCTTCTTCATGGAAATCCCGCCGCTGCGCTGGCCACAGCTCTCCAACATGCTCGCCAAGACGTGGGCACGGGTGCGTTGGTACTTCCTCGAGGTACTACCGTTGTTCGTTCTGGCCAGCGCCCTGATTTGGCTGGGTCAGCTGACCGGCTTGTTCAACCTGGTTATCTCGATGCTCAAGCCCGCAATGGCAGCGTTGGGACTCCCCCAGGAGGCAGCTCAGGTTTTCATCTTTGGGTTTTTCCGCAGGGATTACGGAGCTGCTGGACTCTACGACCTTCAGGCCGCAGGGATGCTGTCCTCAAGGCAGCTTGCAGTTGCAGCTACAACCTTAACCCTTTTCATCCCGTGCGTTGCCCAGTTCCTGATCATGCTCAAGGAAAGGGGAGCATACGTGGCAACGCAGATCCTCTGCTTTGTGCTTGCATTTGCTTTTGGAGCAGGTGCCCTTCTAAACGCTGCTTTGCTTGCAATGGGGTGGTAATATGAGGTGTCGAAGAAGGAATGGCACCACTAGCCAAATGATAGCCGCAAGCGAAAACAGGACCCATTGCTTCACCACTTTGGCGCAGCTCAATCCAGGGGAATGGGCCACAGTGGCATCCATTGACGCCATGAGCCCAGGCCACCTGAGGAAGTTGCTCGCCTTTGGGCTGCTTCCAGGCACCAGGGTGCGCTTATTGCAGGCAACGCCAGTTGCTGTGGTGGAAGTAGGCTACACTAGGTTGGCCCTTGACCCACTGGCCGCCCACATGATCCTAGTGAAACGGGAATGAGGGGCCTTATGTGGAAGGCCCCTTACCACACCGTTGGGTACTGTACCCTCTTCCCGTAGTAGAAGTCCTTTTCAGCTTTCACCATTGCAAGCACGTGGGAAACTGCTTGCTCAAGATCGATTAGCTCCACGTGCGCCTCCTTCCTCATCTTGAACTCAACGCTGTGGTTAGCCAAGGTCTTGGGGCTTACTGTCAACCTTATGGGAATTCCAATTAGGTCAGCATCGTTGAACTTCACCCCTGCGCTCACGTCCCGGTCGTCGTACAGCACTTCCAAGCCCTTCGCCGACAGCTCTTCATACAACCGCTCGCAGACCAACCTCATTTCCTCGTCCTCGCCAAGCTGAACAAGGTACACCTCGTAGGGAGCCACAGGCATGGGGAACACTATCCCTCGCTCGTCGTGGTGCTGTTCAACGATGCACGCAAATAGCCTTCCCACGCCAATGCCGTAACAGCCCATTACCAGTGGCTTGCGGGTGCCATCCATGTCAACGAATGTGGCGTTCATAGATTTGGAGTATTTTGTGCCCAGCTTAAAAGTGTTGCCTGCCTCGATCCCCCGGGCAATCCTGAGGGTCCCTCCGCACTTAGCACACTTATCTCCTCCCCGGGCCTTGGCAATGTCCGCAACAAGTCCATGAAAATCCCTACCGAAGGTAACATTCTTGAGGTGATAGTCACGCTTGTTGGCGCCGGCTATCATGGGACCCGCTCCAGGCACACTATCGTCAACTACCACCCGCACCCTAGGGTCAGTGACTCCAACCGGCGAAAGGAAACCAGGTTCCAGACCAAAGGCACGCACGAGCTCCTCCGGGGCAGGTTTCAGGTCCGGCCTGCACGTTGCGTTCATCAGCTTTCGCTCGTTAACTTCCAGATCTCCCCTGATTACGGCAAGGACCAATCCCTCCCCCGCAGCGTAGGCCATGGTCTTCATCACCTTCTCTGCGCCAATTCCGAGGAGCTTGGCCACGTCCTGAACCTGACTGCATCCAGGCGTGGCCACGATTTCCGCCTCTGGAGCTTGACCTGAGGGGCTCTCCTGAGAAGTCTTGGCAATCACTGCGACCTCTTCATTTGCGGCATAACCGCAACCGTCACAGAACACCAGGGTATCTTCACCAGCGTCTGAGAGCATTGTGAACTCGTGAGCCTGAGAGCCCCCCATCATGCCAACATCGGACAGCACCATCACAACATCCACGCCAACCCGGCGGAACACATTAAAATACGCCTGGCACATGGCAGGGTAATACCTGTCCAGGTCTTCCCCATCACGGTGGAAGGAATAAGCGTCCTTCATGATGAACTCCCTGACCCTGATGAGTCCCCCACGGGGCCTGGGTTCGTCCCTGAACTTGGTTTGAAGCTGGTAGAGTATCACGGGCAATTGCTTGTATGAGTCAAGGTACTGCTTGGCAATATCAGTCACCGCCTCTTCGTGGGTCATTGCTAGCACCATGTCGTGGCCCCACCGGTCCTTGAACCTGACTAGCTCAGGCCCCACGCTTTGCCAGCGACCGCTCTCCTGCCAAAGCTCCGCAGGGTGCACCACAGGCATGCCGACCTCCTGACCGCCCACTGCATCCATCTCTTCCCTGATAATCTGTTCGATTTTTTTAATCACCCGCCACCCAAGGGGCAAGTAGGTGTAAATGCCTGAGCTCAAGCGCTTGATCATCCCAGCGCGCACCATCAGCTTATGGCTGGTCAGTTCTGCCTCTGCAGGGGCCTCCCTCAGGGTACGGATCAAGGCCTTGGTCATTCGCACCGCTCATTCCTCCCGTTGCAACTTAAGTGAACCTAGGAACTAAGGTACTTCAGCCAAATGAATTTGACAACCTCACGTAGCACCGCAGCTACAGGCACCGCAAGGAACATCCCCCAAATGCCCCCCAGGTATCCCCCAGCCAAGACTGCAAAAACAACGCCAAGGGGGTGCAAACCCACGCCGTTGCCCACGATCCTCGGGTAGATCACGGCGCTGTCTAACTGTTGAATCGCCACAAGCACAGCAGCCACTTCAACTGCTGTTAACATCGACTTGCTGAGCGCCAGGACAACTGCGGGCACTGCTGCCATCAAGGGCCCAAAGTAGGGGATCAGTTCTCCGAGGCCTGCCAGAACTCCCAGGAGTAACGGAAAGCTTACGCCAAAGGCACTAAGCACTAGAAAAACGCTTGCTCCTACGAACAACCCGACAAGGACTTGTCCACGTACAAAACCCCGAATGATACCGTCGATGGAACTGAGCAGGCTTGCCCAATCCTTGTCCTGAGTGAAAGCAAAGGCGCGTTGCCTCAGCTTGGGCAAGTCACTGAGCATATAGTAGGCGAGCACAGGGGAAATCGCCAAAGCGAGCAACCACGAGACTGCTTCCATGAGCCTTTGGACCAGATTCCTCGTGAGCCCCAGCAGCATGGACTGGAACTCCACAAGGGACTCGTCAATGGCAAGGCGCAGGCTGTCGGGTATGTCAGCCCCTCTGTAAGATGAGTAGGCTGTGTAGGCCATTGTGCGCAGTCGCTCGCCGTAGGACGGCAGGACTTCCGTGAGCTTGTTCACTTCAGCAATGAACCCGGGTACCACAAAACAAATCAACCCGGCCACTATCCCTCCCACCAACAGGTACACAGCCAGGATCGCATATGCGCGTGGCACCTTTTTGCTGCACAAGTACTCCACCGCTGGCTCGAGCATGTAGGCTATCACAGTGGCAAACACGAAGGGAACTAAAACCGCTCGCACGTACCAAAAGAAGAGGGCACCAGCTGCCAGTAGGATGGCCTTCAGCGCTAGTCGCTTCCTCTCATTCAAGCTGCGCACCCCCTGCTGGGCCCCTTGCAAAAAACCCTGGGAGGTAGCTCCACACCCCCCAGGGTCGGGCTGCCCTCAGAACCACCGCCTGCGGCGCTTCTTGAAAAGCCTCTTGTGGGCCATCTCCCGCACGGCTTCTACAGCTTCACCAGTTTGTTCCAGGGCCTTTTTCGCTCTAGGCTGAAGTTGGGGGCTCATAAGCATCCCAGCTACAGCCCCAAATATTCCTCCTGTAACGAATCCCTTGATCCAACTGCTCCTGGCCAAAGCAACCCCTCCTGGCACCTCATGTCAGCACCACGGTTTGGGACGGAGCGGGCGACGGCCTAGCTGTGCTTGCATCATTAACCACCTTTGTCAGGGTTCCATCGTCCTGCACCACGTATACAAGCCACCTGTGGCCGTCCTTGGACAGGGAAAACTCCACACAACACTCCCAACAGTAGAACTGGTGAGAGCCAACTTTTCCCACTGCCCGTCCGCCGCAGTTTGGGCATTTCACTACCTAATACCTCCCGCTCGAGAGTTATTCTGCCCTTCGCTGCCAGCTGACATACGGCACCAGTTCTAAGGACACTCAGGCCTGTTCTTCCCCGTTCCCCTCTTTGTCTGGCTCCAACGGGGGCAAACCATGCTTCTTCCTGTAATCGTTTATGGCCTTGTGCAAGGCATTTGCAGCCAAGTTCGAGCAATGCAACTTGTGCTGTGGCAACCCTCCCAAAGCCGTTGCCACGTCCTTGTTGGTAATCTTGATGGCGTCTTCTAGGCGCATGCCCTTCACCATTTCGGTTAGGATCGAACTGGTCGCAATTGCAGCACCACATCCGAAAGTCTTGAATTTAATGTCCTCAATGACTCCATCCCTGACTCGTAACGTAATCTTCATTATGTCGCCACAGACCGGGTTGCCCACCATCCCCTCGCCATCGGGGTTTTCCACTTCCCCGACGTTCCTAGGGTTCATGAAATGGTCCATCACTTTTTCGTTGTACATTCTAGACCTTCTTTCCGCAGCAATCTCCAGGATAGATAGATGACATTTCCCTCAACCGCCTCACAATGCCCGGCAACACCTCGAGCAAGTATTCAATGTCGTCCTCGGTGTTCTGGTGGCCAACGGTGAGCCTTAATGAGCCATGGGCTATCTCGTGAGGTATACCCATGGCCATGAGCACGTGGGATGGCTCTAAGGATCCGGAGGTGCAAGCGGAGCCACTGGAAGCAGCTATGCCCTTTGCATCAAGATTGAGTAGTAGGGATTCACCTTCGACGTATAGGATGCTAACGTTCACATTGTTGGGAAGGCGCAACGTTGGATGACCGTTGAGCTTAACGTTGTCGATCCTTTCCATCAAACCCTTAATGAGCATGTCCCGGAGCTCTCTGAGGTGGGACTGCCTCCTGGGCAGCTCCTCAGCTGCAAGCCTGGCAGCCACACCGAGTCCTACTATTCCTGGAACGTTTTCCGTGCCTGCCCTCCGCCGACGCTCGTGGCCCCCGCCGTGCATCTGGGCAGCTAACCTCACGCCTTTCCTCACAAACAAGGCGCCTATCCCCTTGGGACCATACATCTTGTGGCCCGAGAGGGACAACAGGTCCACCCCAAGCTTGGACACATCCACGTCCATTTGGCCAACAGCCTGAACCGCATCGGTGTGTACCAGCACTCCCTTCTCGTGTGCGATCCTCGCAATTTCCTCGATGGGTTCAATTGTGCCCACCTCATTGTTGGCCAACATGATGGTCACAAGCACTGTGCCATCGTCTATGGCCCTCCTCACATCATCTGGGTCAACGAGGCCGTTGCTGTCCACTGGCAGGTATGTTACCTTAAATCCCTGTTTCTCCAAGTATTCGCAGGTGTGGAGCACCGCATGGTGCTCAATCTTACTGGTGATTATGTGATTGCCCTTGTCCTTCAGAGCTTGGGCGGCCCCCTTAATGGCCAGGTTGTCAGCTTCGGTAGCACCACTGGTGAAGACTATTTCCTCGGGGCTGCAGTTGATCAACGCAGCCACCTGAGCCCTTGCCTTGTCTACTGCTGCCCTAGCCTCTCGTCCAAAGCTGTGAATGCTCGAGGGGTTACCGAACTCCTCCAACATTACCCTGGTCATTTCCTCCGCCACCTCTGGCCTCACAGGAGTGGTAGCAGCATTATCCAGGTAAACCTTCCTCAACGGCACATCATCTCCTGACTTGAACTCAACGTTTATTATTGCCTGTCCCAGGCAAGTGCTTCATCTTGGATTCGAAACCCATGTCAGAGAGTAACACATAACGCGCTCCTTCCAGCTCGTCAGGCATGTACTTTTGTCTCACCCAATGTCCGGGGAAATCGTGGGGATAAAGGTAGCCGGTGCCATGAAAACGTATGTTTTCAGGCACTTCCAGCGAGCCCCTGGCCCGAACGTCTTCCATTGCCCGGGAAATAGCCGTATATGCGGTGTTGGACTTGGGAGCACAGGCTAGGTATATGGTAGCCTGAGCTAGGGGTATTTGGGCTTCAGGCCACCCAACTCGCCTTGCAGCTTCAGCAGCTGCATTGGCAACCACAAGCCCCATGGGGTCTGCGTTCCCCACGTCTTCAGCCGCACTGATCACAAGTCTCCTCGCAATGAACTCCAGATCTTCCCCAGCGGCAATCATGCGGGCAAGCCAGTACACAGCTGCGTCTGGGTGAGACCCCCTGATGCTCTTTATGAATGCCGAAATCAGGTCGTACCGAATCTCCTCGTCCTTGACCGAACGACCGAAAGCCTCTGCAGCCGCTTCCCTGACCGAGTCACATGTCACAGTGACTCTTCCATGGGAGTCAGGCGTGGTTGCCCTGACAGCCAACTCCAAAAGGTTGAGCGCCACCCTGGCGTCTCCAGAGCTTGCTGAGCAAATCATGTCCAAAGCGCCTTCTTCGAATACTACTCCAAGTTTGCCCAAGCCTCGCTCGCCGTCCTGAACCGCCCGGAGCACCAGTTCCTTTATTACCTCCCGGGAGAGAGGCTTGAGCTCAACTAGTTGGCACCTGGAGACCAGGGGAGGTGTCAGGGCAAAGCGAGGGTTCTCGGTGGTTGCACCTATGAGCACTATGGTGCCGTCCTCCACGTGGGGTAGCAGCGCGTCCTGCTGTGACTTGTTGAACCTGTGGATCTCGTCTATGAACAGTACTGTGCGAACATCCTCAAGGTTGAAGGCAGAAGAAGCTTCACTGACCACAGAGCGAATTTCAGACACGCCTGCGGTTACGGCACTCAGCCTCACCATCCTGGCCCCAGTCTGCTCCGCGATTAGCCGAGCTATACTAGACTTGCCGCAGCCAGGAGGACCCCAGAGGATCATGGAAAACAGGTACCCGTTCTCTATGGCACGGCGCAACAGCTTCCCCGGGCCAAGCACATGTTCCTGGCCCAGCACTTCAGAAAGATTTCTGGGCCTCATGCGCCAAGCAAGAGGCTCAGCTATCCTACGGTTTGCCAAACTTATAAGCCACCTCTTGCACTATCTTTACTGCCCGCTCGCAGTCTTGCCGGGTAACGTCGTGGTGAGTCACAAACCTAAGGGTGGTGGGGCCCATCGGGTTCACCTTCACGCCTCTTTCAAGCAAAGCCAGGGAGACAGCATCAGCAGTCACCCCTAGGCCAGCCACATCCACCATCACCATGTTGGTTTGCACTCTATTGATATCCACATGCAGGCCAGGAATACAGCTCAACCCCTCCGCCAACAGTCTTGCGTTTTGATGGTCCTCCTCCAACCGGCTCACCATCTTGGTAAGGGCCACTATGCCAGCCGCGGCCAGTATCCCGGCTTGCCTCATGCCGCCCCCGAGCATTTTCCTATTCTTGCGAGCCTTTTCTATCCAATCCCTGGAGCCAGCCAGAATCGAACCCACTGGCGCACACAGCCCCTTGGACAAGCAGAACATCACTGAGTCGCAGTAGCAAGCAATTTGCTTAGCAGGTATCTTGAGGGCAGTGGCAGCGTTGAAAAGCCTTGCTCCGTCCATGTGCACTGCCAAACCTGACTCCTTGGCTACCTGGTAGATGCCCTTCAGGTTCTCAAGGGGCAGCACAGTGCCCCCAGCACGGTTATGGGTGTTCTCAACACACACAAGGCTTGTCCTAGGGAAATGGACGTTGTTAGAGCGTATGCTGCTGCGCACTTCCTCAGGATCCATTGCACCAAGGTACCCCTTGATGGGCCTGGCCTGAACCCCTGACAGCACCGCAAGGGCGCCCACTTCGTAGTAGTAAATGTGGGACTCCGTTTCGAGTATGACCTCATCCCCACGGCGGGTGTGGGTCATCACCGCCACTTGGTTGCCCATGGTGCCGCTAGCAACAAACAAGGCAGCCTCCTTACCTACCATCTCGGCTGCCAGCTGTTCCAATTTGTTCACGGTGGGGTCTTCGCCGTAAACGTCGTCACCCACTTCCGCGGATGCCATTGCTTCCCTCATCTCGGGCGTGGGTTTGGTTACTGTATCGCTCCTTAGATCGATATAGTGCACGTGCTTCCCCCCCAATCTGAGACCAATACAATTCTACCACAGGGGCAAGCACGAGCTGCCTAAACCAACAGCCCCACCGTGTCGTGAACGCCGGCAAGTTTATGAACCCGGTCCCACTCAGGTGGGTGCCCTCCCGACTGTTTCGCACTTCCCTTCCTCGCGGCTCAAGGGCATGTGCTGCGCAGCCGGAGCCCAGGCTCCCTATGTCTTGGTGTTGGCTCAAACTTCACCAGGGTTTCACGAGCACAGCAGGGCTTTGCCGCTAATCATACTACCACTGGCTGCATCTTTTTTCAAGCGTGTGACGGTTGCGAAAATTGGCTCATCCTTCCCGAACCACCTGGAGACCAAGCTCCCTGAGCTTGTCTGGAGGCAGCTCCGTAGGGGCCCCCGTGAGCGGATCAGCACCTGAAGCCGTCTTCGGGAAGGCTATCACGTCCCTGATAGTCTGGGCTCCCACCATTAACATGACCAACCGGTCCAAGCCCAGCGCAATGCCACCGTGGGGAGGAGCTCCAAATTCAAAAGCTTCCAACAGAAACCCGAACTTCTCCCTGGCCTCTTGGTCGCTTAAGCCCAGAACCTTGAAGACTTTCTCCTGGATTTCCCTGCGGTGGATCCTGATGCTCCCCGAGCCAAGCTCAATCCCGTTTAGCACCAAGTCGTAACACACTGCCCTCACCGATTCGGGGCTGGTTTCGAGCAAACCAATGTCCTCGGGCTTGGGCGAAGTGAACGGGTGGTGAGTCGCCACCAGACGACCTTCCTCTTCGCTGTATTCGAACAGTGGGAAGTCGGTCACCCAGCAAAACTTCAGCTCCCCTTCCTTGCCTAAGCCAACCTCCTTTGCCACTTCGAGCCGCATGGTGCCAAGGGCTGAAAGGGAAAGGTTGCGGGGCCCTGCAGTAACCACCGTGAGGTCTCCAATACCTGCCCCGCAAGATTGGGCCAGCCCCTCTAGCCTGGAACGGTCGAGGTACTTGGCCACTGGCGAGGCCACACCCTCTTCCTTGAACGCAAACCAGGCCAAGTTGATTCCCAGCTGCCTGCCCCTCTCCAATAGCGAGTCTATCCGGCTCCTTGAGAAGGAAGCCCCCCCTGGCACAGTGAGCGCAAACACACCTCCCAGCTCTGCCCCTGCGTCAAATGCCCTAAAGCCTGCGCCCTTCAAGGCTTCTGTGACTTCGCGGATCCTCATATCGAACCTGAGGTCCGGCTTGTCGCTGCCATACCAACTCAAGGCCTGGGAAAAGGTGAGCCTCGGGAAGGGTGTAGATATCTTCACTCCCAGCGCTTTATCGTAAACGTAGGCCATCATGTCCTCAACCAAACCGAATATGTCCTCTTCAGTGATGAACGACATTTCGATGTCTATTTGGGTGAAATCAGGCTGCCTGTCGGCGCGCAGGTCCTCGTCCCTGAAGCACCGCGCAATTTGGAAGTACCTTTCAAGTCCCGCCACCATCAGCAGTTGCTTGAACAGCTGGGGAGACTGGGGAAGCGCCCAGAACTTGCCCTTGTTGAGCCTGCTGGGCACAACGTAGTCCCTTGCCCCTTCGGGGGTGCTCCTGGTGAGCATGGGCGTTTCCACCTCGAAAAAGCCCCTACTGTCCAGGAAATCCCTCACCGCTTTGGTGACCCTGTGTCTAACCATGAGGTTTCGGAGCATCTCTGGTCTCCGAAGGTCAAGGTAACGGTAACGCAAGCGCAGCACCTCATCCACTTCAGTGGCCCGCTCCGCAACGTCGAAGGGAGGCGTACGGGAGGGATTGAGCATTACAAGCTTCTCTGGCACCAGCTCCACTTCGCCCGTAGCAAGGTTTGGGTTGACTCTTCCTTCGGGACGCATCACCAGCCTGCCTGTAGCCTCAACCACGAATTCTGCTCGTAAGTGCCGTGCGACTTCGAAACTGTCAGGGTTCGCTTCGGGATGAAACACCAGTTGGAGGATGCCAGACCTGTCCCTCAAGTCAATGAAAACCACCCCGCCGTGGTCACGGCGCCTATGCACCCAACCGCAAACAGTGATCACTTTCCCCGCATCTGCAGGGCCAACCTCGCCGCAGTAATGTGTCCTCATTTCCACGCCTCCCGGATTAACTCCACCACTTCGTCTGCAGGAACCTGCCTTTGTTCCCCAGACCTCATGTGCTTCAAAGTCACCGAATTGGTCTGAGCTTCCATTTCTCCAAGGATGACTGCAAACCTGGCGTTGAGCCGGCCACCATGCTTCATTTGGGCCTTGAGGCTTCTCGCGATCAGGTCAATCTCCACCACCAGGCCATTTTGCCTCAGTTTCCGGGCCAGGGCAAACGCCTGCAGCCACAGGTCCGGCTGGTAAACCACAAAGGCGTCTATTGCCTTGTCGAGCCCACCTAAAGCGTTCTCTTCCTTGAGGCACAGTATCAGCCTGTCCAAACCCAAGCCAAACCCAACCGCAGGCGTGGGAGGACCACCCAGTTCCTCCACAAGGTTATCGTATCTTCCGCCGCCGCACACAGTGGCCTGGGCTCCAAGTTTACCATGGGTTATTTCGAACACGGTCCTGGTGTAATAGTCAAGCCCTCTCACTATGTGAGGGTTCACACTGAACTGGATCCCAGCTGCACCAAGAAGCTGCTGAACCTCATCGAAGTGGGAACGGCAACTGTCGCAAAGGTAGTCTATCGGGCTTGGAGCGTCCTTGGCAACTTGCTTGCACCCATCCACCTTACAGTCAAGCACCCTTAAGGGGTTCCTGACCAAACGTTCTCTGCAGTCGTCGCAAAGTAGCTGCTTTCGCGGCTCAAGGTAGCCCACCAGGGCTTCCCGGAAAGCCGGACGACACGCTGGGCACCCCAACGAGTTCACTTCAAGCTGGAGTTGCTTGAGGCCAACCTTGCCAAGGTAGTCCATGGCAAGGCAAATCACCTCTGCATCTGCCATGGCCCCGGGAGCCCCGAAAACTTCCACCCCAAACTGGCTGAACTGCCTCATCCTGCCGCCCTGGGGACGCTCGTAACGGAACATAGGCCCAAAGTAGTACCACTTTACAGGCAGCGGGCCGGCGAGCAAGCCATGCTGAATAAGCGCCCTAACTGCGCCGGCAGTCCCTTCTGGACGTAACGTGAGGCTCCTTCCCCCTCTGTCCTCAAACGTATACATTTCCTTTCGCACTACGTCAGTGGACTCCCCAATCCGGTTGAAAAGCTCGGTGTGTTCAAAGATTGGGGTGCGAACCTCACCGAAGTTGTACCTGCGGCAGATTTCCCGCAAAGCCGACTCCACATACTGCCACACGAGGGAATCGTAGGGGAGCACGTCTGCAGTTCCTCTTGGCCCCCTCACAGAAACCATCGGTAAACTTCCCCCTTTACAAATCCCTATTCTATTTTGCCACCATGTACCTGTCAAATCAGACCGGCGAAGCCCACCTTGGCATGGCGAGATGTGGATAAGACCCTCCCGTACGGCGCAGCATACAAATGGGAGTGGCAGGCCCTGAAACCCATTAGCGTCGTTTTGGAAGAGAACAGGCTAGCGCTGGAGTCCACCCTCGGCAACAGCTCCGACGTCACCTTCCGGGAGTTCCGGCTGGGCATGACCGGGACCAGGGCATTGCTTGCTTACGTGGAAGGCATAGTGGACTTGACTACTCTCATAGAAGGCACAATAAAGCCCCTCACGGTGCTTGCTCCCCGTCAAACGTGGACTGCCCTACCGTTTTGGCGCAAGTCCAGGCTATTTGCGCTTGTGAGGGATGTAGCCACATGCAATTCCGAAGTAACGGAACATATGACACTAGATTCTGTGGTACAAAAGATCCTTGAAGGCGACACCGCGCTGTTTCTGGACGGCTGCAATAGGGCGCTGACAGTTAGCACTAAGGGATGGAAAGACAGACAAGTTCAGGAGCCCGAAACCGAAGTGGTTGTGCGGGGCCCGCGAGACGGCTTCACCGAAACGCTCCGCACCAACACCGCGCTAATCAGACGTCGCATTCGGGACCCAAACCTCAGAATGGACAAGTGCGTGCTTGGAACCCGGACCAAGACAGATGTATCAGTGGTGTATGTGGAAGGTCTGGTCAACCCGTCCCTCCTGGCCGAAGTGAAGAAGAGGCTGACCAGGATCCACATCGACGGGATCCTGGACTCGGGCTACTTGGAAGAGCTAATCGAGTGCAACCCGTTTTCCCTGTTCCCTACTGTGAATCACACCGAAAGGCCAGACAGGGTAGTTGCAGCCCTCCTCGAAGGAAGGGTGGCCATCCTCACAGATGGCTCGCCCTTTGCACTGATAGTGCCCTCGCTGTTCTCCGACTTCCTCACCACCAATGAGGACTACTACGAAAGGTATTTCTTCGCCTCCCTTGCAAGGCCTATAAGGTACTTAGCATTCTTCACTTCGTTGCTGTTGCCAGCAGTTTACGTGGCAGCTACCACCTTCCACCAGGAGATGATACCCACGAAGCTCCTGATAACCTTCATGCGTGCTCGGCAAGGCATACCGTTTCCCGCTCTTGTTGAAGCCATCTTGATGGAGCTTACCTTCGAGGCCCTCAGGGAAGCCGGGGTGAGAATGCCCCGTGCTGTAGGCCAAGCAGTTAGCGTGGTGGGAGCAGTGGTAATTGGAGAAGCGGCTGTGAGGGCAGGCATAGTGAGCGCCCCAATGGTAATCGTGGTTTCCCTAACCGCCGTCACCTCCTTCGCAGTGCCAAGCTACACCCTGAGCCTTGCGGCTCGTTGGTTGAGGTTCCCGTTCCTGCTCATTGCAGCAACCCTTGGCCTGTTTGGGGTCACCATTGCCACTCTGGTCCTTCTGGTGAGGCTGTGCGCATTGCGTTCCTTTGGACTGCCCTACCTTTTCCCGTATAGCCCTCTCTCCTGGAAGAGCATGAAGGATGCGCTTGTTAGGGCGCCCCAGTGGGCAATGGGCTCAAGGCCACGGCTTCTAGCTCAACAAAACCAAACCAGAGAGGCGCCAAATATGCGACCCCGCCCACCAAAAGTAAGGAGGCGTCCCACTTGACCTCCGAAGAAAAGATAAGCCCTTACCAGCTGGTCCTACTCCTGATCACCGTGGTTGGAGGGTCTGCGTTCTTCATGCTTCCCCAAGGAGCCGCCAAGCACGCGGGCAGAGACGCTTGGTTAACCCCTATTATTGCGTCTTTCCCGGCCGCCATCACAGTACGGGTCGTAGCTGCGCTTGCCCATCGTTATCCTGGCCGCACCCTTGCTCAGTACAGCCGGAACATATTGGGCAAGTATCTGGGCAGCGCAGTTGGGCTCTTGGTGTCCCTCTTCATAACCCATGTAAGCTCGGTGGTGCTCAGGGAAATCGGAGAGTTCTTGGTTAGCCAAATCATGCTTGACACCCCTCTGGTAGTGTTCGTGATTTGCGTGGCACTAGCTGCAGCCTACGCCGCCTGGCATGGTCTTGAAGTACTAGCCCGGGTGAACCAAATAGTGCTGCCTGTGGGCGTGTTCTCTGGCCTGTGCTTCCTGTGCTTGTTGCTTCCCAAGGTGGACTTCGAGAGTTTCCTTCCTTTTCTCGAGGAAGGAATAGGGCGACCCTTACGGGGCACACTCCTGCCCACTTCTTTCCGGGTGCAGCTTGGAGTGCTGTTCGCTCTGGCACCCCAGGTGAGCCCCCAAGAAAGCCTGTTGAAAGCGGGAGGAGCAGCCAACATATTCCTGGCCGCAATACTCACCCTCACGGTGGCAGCAGTGGTTGGGGTACTGGGCGAACAGGGGGCGGCCAACGCCACGTTCGCCACGTTTATGAGCTCAGAACTGATCAGGTACGGGGAGTTCGTGGAAAGGCTGGACGCTCTCATCATGGTGCTGTGGATTTCCCTGTCCACATTGAAGACAGCAGTGCTCCTATACTCTAGCAGCGTCATGGCAGCACACAGCTTGGGCCTTCGGAGTTTTCGGCCCCTGGTGTGGCCACTAGCCTTATGCTCAGTCATCCTGGGCCTGTATCAGTTCAAGGATTTCGTTTCCTTAGCCAACTTCATGGAGCTGGTAGCCTTCCCAGAAGCAGTTACCATTTTCTTGCTAGTACCGGCAATCTTGCTGCTTATTGCCACCCTTTTCCGCAGGGCGGGTGGTATGCGTTGAAGCGAAGGGGACGTCCCACAGCGAAGTGGCTGCTGGCCTTGGCCTTGGCAGTCACCCAACTGCTCCCCACAGGCTGCTGGAGCAGGCGTGAGCTCACAGACATTGCCCTGGTCACCGCCTGTGCAGTGGACCTCGCTGAGAATGACCTGGTGGAAGTGACCGTGGTATTGGAACATCCAGGTCACGCGCCAGGGGGAACAGAGTCGGGCGGAAAGCCCACCATGGTGCTCATAGACTCTGAGAAGGCGCCCTCAGTGCAAACGGCGGTTACAAGGCTGGCGACCCACTCCTCAAAGAAGCCCTATTGGTCCCACGCAAACATTCTCCTCATAGGCGAGGACATGGCAAGAAAGGGAGTGGCCCCGGTACTTGACTGGTTCGACAGGAACCCTGAGCCCAGAAGGCTCATCTGGCTTCTGGTGACCCCTGGGCGGGCAAGGGACGTGTTCCTGAAGGTCACTGCCGAACCGGCGTATTCCCCAGCAGACCTGATCTACCAGACCATCAGGATCCTGGACGAAGCCTCTCTGGCAATCGTGCCCAACATCCATGAATTCTCCAAATGGCTCCTAACTCCAGGCTGCGACCCCTTGGCTGGCAGGCTGGAGCTCACAACTGGGCCTGACGGCGCCACTCGTCCCGCAATACTGGGCGCGGCCGTGTTCAGGGAAGATAAGCTTGCAGGATGGCTCGACCCTGAGGAAACCAGAGGCCTTATGTGGGCACGCAACAGAGTCAGGGTTGGTACCATTGAGCTTCCCTGGGCCCGACTTTGAAAGTAAACCGCCAGTTTCGAGTGCCACA
>JBNARI010000016.1:0-49840 GCA_049718765.1 Bacillota bacterium
GGGTAGTATTGAGGGGGCTGGACGGGACCGGCGTGGGGGGCGGGGGTGAAGTTATGAAACGCGTAGGTCTCATCAGAGTGTTAACTACAACTGACTGTGACTTGCTTAACCTTCACGGCAGACAAATCCAAAGCCTTTTTCCAGAGTTAGAGGTGGTATCCAGGTGCATACCGGATCATCCTGAAGGGGTGCACGACGAGATTACTCACAGCACAGCGGTGCCTCAGGTGGTAAAGCTTGCGCGCACCTTCAGGGATGAAGGGTTCGATGCCGTAATAGTGAGCTGTGCAGGAGACCCAGGGGTGGCTGAAGCGCAAGAGGAAGTAGACATCCCGGTAATTGGGGCGGGGCGCGCTGCAGCAAGCATTGCGCTGAGCCTTGGGGGACGCGTCGGTGTGCTTGGGATCACCGAACGGGCTCCCGACGCAATGGTAGAAGTGCTGGGGCCGGCCATGGTGGCCTATGTGCAGCCCGAAGGGGTCAGCACCACCCTGGACCTAATGCGCGAGGAGGGGAAGGCCTCGGCAATAAATGCAGCGTCGTTGCTCAAGCAGCAGGGGGCACAAGTGATTGTCCTGGCATGCACTGGCCTTTCCACTATAGGTGCGGCTCAAGCAATTGCAGAAGCTACCGGGCTGAAAGTGGTGGACCCTGTGGTCGCAGAGGGGCTGGTTGCGTACTACGCGGTGAACTTTTGAGGTGCGGTTTGGGACCTGGCGCCCGCTTTGCCCCCGGTGGACTTTTTCCCAAGGAGCCGGGGGCAAGGCGTTGCCTCGGGAGCTTGGATCATTGCGGGATAGGACCAAACGTGGGGAAGGGGGAGATTGTCGTGGCCAGGACTATGCTGGACAGGGAGTTCTTGGAGGCGGCCATCTTGGGGGGCAGCTTTTACGGGGGAGGCGGAGGGGGAAGCCCAGCTACCGGCAGGGAATTAGGGGAGCTGGCCCTTACCCTTGGCGATCCCTGGCTTGGGGACATCGGGGACTTGCCCGAAGACGCAATTCTACTTACCGTGTCTGCTGTTGGTGCTCCTGCAGCTTCGGGCAAACACGCCAAGGCTTACCACTACCTCAAGGCAGTTGAGCTTTTCATTCGATACAGTGGCATGGAACCGGCGGGGTTCATCACCAATGAATGTGGCGGGCTGGCCACGGTGAACGGTTGGGTCCAATCAGCTGCTTTCGGCCTTCCAGTAATTGATGCACCTTGCAATGGTCGAGCTCACCCCACTGGCGTGATGGGTTCCATGGGCCTCCACGCTGTATCGGGTTACGTATCCCTTCAGGTGGCGGTGGGTGGCAGCAGGGAGGCAGGTGCGTATGTGGAGGTTTTCGCCAAGGGAAGCATAGAGAAAGCTGCCGCCATGGTCCGCCAAGCGGCGGTCCAGGCAGGGGGCCTTGTTGCGGTTGCCCGAAACCCTGTGAGTGCCAAGTACGCCAAAGAGCATGCAGCCATTGGAGCTATCACGCAGTGTGTGAGGGTAGGGCAGGCCATGCTTTCTAGCAGTGGAAAGGGAGGCATGGCTGTTGTGGAGGCCGCTGCCGAGGCATCTGGTGGTAGAGTTGTGTGCCGGGGCCGGATCGTGGGAAAGGAAATAGAGACCACAGGCGGGTTCGATGTGGGAAAGGTGCTGGTGGAGGGAGGGTATGAGCTGGTATTTTGGAACGAATACGTGACCCTTGAGAAGGAAGGAAAGCGCCTTGCCACTTTCCCTGACCTGGTAGTAACCATGGACCTTGAAACTGGGAACCCCCTATCCTCTGCAGAGGTGCAGGAATCCCACCAGGTGGCCGTGGTCGTGGTGCCCAAGCAATCCCTCATACTTGGTGCCGGAGTAAAAGACAAGTCGCTTTATTCCCAGCATCGAGAAGGCTACTGGCAAGAAAATCGTGGAATACGCGTTCGATTGAGAGGTGATTCACATGAGCTTCAAGGCAACTTTGGACGCCCTTTGCCTGTTGGACGACGCCAGGGTGGACGGCCCGAAAGTTGTGGATGCCCTTAAAGAGTTGGGTCTCAACGAAGTGAGCTTCACTCGTATAGAAGGACCGACAGGGAAAACTGACTTCGTAAAGGCGGTGATCCGCGGGTCCAAGGGCAAAGGTAAGGGCGGAAACGCTCCTACCCTTGGCGTGATTGGCCGGCTTGGTGGGATAGGGGCACGCCCAGAAATGATAGGGCTTGTGTCTGACGGAGACGGTGCAGTAGCGGCGGTGGCAGTAGCCATGAAGCTTGCCAGGATGCAGGCAAAGGGTGACGTCCTGCCAGGAGATGTGATCGTGTGCACCCACATATGCCCTGACGCCCCCACTCAACCCCATGAGCCGGTGCCTTTCATGGGCTCACCTGTGGAGATGGCCGTGATGAACAAGTACGAGGTCGACCCCGAGATGGACGCCATTTTGTCCATTGACACCACCAAGGGCAACCGGGTTATCAACCACAGGGGCTTTGCTATTTCCCCCACGGTAAAGGAAGGGTACATCCTCAGGGTAAGCGAGGACCTGCTTGGGATCATGGCCATCACAACGGGAAAGCTCCCGGTCACTTTTCCCATCACCACCCAGGACATTACGCCTTACGGCAACGGCATCTACCATTTAAACAGCATCCTCCAGCCATCCACTGCCACTTCGGCGCCAGTAGTGGGTGTAGCCATAACCACGGAAACTGCCGTGCCAGGGTGTGCCACGGGAGCGAGCCATGCAGTTGACATCGAGGAAGTGGTGAGGTTTGTTGTGGAAGTGGCAAAGGCCTTCGGCATAGGCAAGTGCTCTTTTTACGACAAGGAGGAATTCGCCAGGCTGTTGGAGCTTTACGGACCAATGAACCACCTTCAAACCGTTGGCAAGCACCATGGGTGCTCAGGGGGGTTGTTGCAAGGGAGAGAGGGCTTTGATCGTTCAGTTCACTTTGACAGTGCCAGAAAGTAAGAAGCTCATTGCCAAGGCCATTGCGGCTATGCCAGAAGTCAGGAAAGCCATGGTGGAGGGCAAGGTGTTTCTCAAAGGGGGCACCACTACCTCAGCAGTGTCCCAGGAATTGGGCGGCCCTCCCCTGCGTATATCTGGGAGGATTTCCCCAACCGGGGCAAGGGGTGCTATGAAACGCTCTGATGCCCCCCACTGCCTTGTGTTCGAAAGGGGCATACCTGCTTCGGCAGACGGCAGGCTTGAGGAAGTGGTGGGCTCCCTTGGCCCTGAGGACGTGGCCATCCTGGGCGCCAACTTGGTTGACCGGGATGGAAAAGCCGGAATGCTGGCTGGCTCTTTGCTTGGCGGCCCCCCTGGCAGGGTGCTGTCTGGTCTGGCTGCTCAGGGCACAAAGGTGATCATTGCTTGTGGATTGGAGAAGTTCTTTCCTGGCCGAATTGAGGAGGCTATTATGGCGTCGGGCAGGACCAAGGTGGATAAGGCCATGGGTATGGCCGTGGGCGTGATACCCCTCATTGGCCAGGTAATAACTGAAGTAGAAGCCTGCTCAATCCTTTCGGGGGTAAAGGCAACTGTGGTGGCGCGGGGCGGCATCCACGGCGCAGAGGGAGGCACCACTTTGGTTGCAGAGGGGAATTGCGAGCAGGTGGAGGCGCTTTGCTCAATGCTGAAGTTGGTGAAAGGTGCAGGCACTTCTGGAGACCCTGAAAGCATGGAAGAATGTTCCCTGGGCAGGGGGAACTGCGCTGGGCGCAATGGGTGTAGAGATTTCCTCGGTTTGTGGCCTCAGGGCCAATCGGGGCGCTAGGAAGGGGTGAGTTTGAGTGGCACGGATCCTGGGCACGGTTACCATCGGTCAATCTCCCAGGGTGGACCTGATCCCCGAGATTCGGAAGATCCTGGGCGAGGACGTGACCATAGTGGAAGCTGGCGCGCTGGACGGCATGACCTTGGATGAAGTTCGGCAGATTTTCCCAGGGCCAGGCGACCAGGTGCTGGTCACGCGCATGGCTGATGGTACTGCAGTGAAGATTGCCGAAAAGCATATTTTAGAGCGTATGCAGGCCCAAATAGACCGGCTTGTTGAACAAGGAGCAGAAGTGGTAGCCCTTGTCTGCACAGGCAAGTTCCCAGAGTTTCGTTGCAGCAGACTCTTGGTTAAACCTCAGAAGGTGTTGTACCACTCCACGGCCGCAGTGGCTTCGGGCTTGCGCTTGGGCGTTCTGGTTCCAGATCAGGACCAGATTGCGGGTGCCCAAGAGAGATGGAGGGGCGCTGCCCAGTGTGTCAAGGCTGAGGCTGCGTCGCCTTACGGAGAGCCAGGCGCAGTGCAGGAAGCCGCATCCAGGTTAAAGGCTTGGGGTGCAGACATTGTGGTTATGGACTGCATAGGCTACACCCTTGCCATGAAAGAGTCGGTGAAGGGTGTGACAGGCAAGCCAGTGATACTCGCCAGGTCTATACTCGCTAGGGTCCTGGCCGAGCTGCTTTGACATGGAGAATAGGAGTTGGAGCTCATGACAGACCCACTGCAAGCGTGCAAGGGCGTTCTGATGAGCGCCATGGGCTTGAACCCTGGAGAAAGCGTCTTGGTAGTTACAGACACAGAGAAGGAGGCCATTGGCCGCACCCTGGCCAGGGCCGCTGCCGAGCTGGGTGCCGACGCGGTGATGATGGTCATGGCGCCAAGGCAAGTGAACGGGGAAGAACCCCCTGAGCCAGTGGCGGCAGCAATGGCCGCATCCCAAGTGGTGTTGTGCCCAACTAGCAAATCCCTTACCCATACCCAAGCTCGAGTGAACGCTGCCTGCGCTGGAGCGAGGATTGCCACTATGCCAGGCATCACCGAAGAAATGCTGTGTACGGGGGCAATGACTGCAGATTACAGGCTGGTAGCTGAGGTCACGTTGAAAGTGAAGCAGTTGCTAGACAGGGCGAACCACGCCCGTATCGAATACAAGGGCAGATCCCTGAGCTTGAGCCTTGAGGGACGCACGGCGGTGGCGAGCACTGGCAGGTTTCTCAAGCCCGGGGAGTCTGGCAACTTGCCTTCAGGAGAAGCGTACATTGCACCGGTTGAGGGCACTGCTGAGGGGCTGATCTATGCGGATGGGTCCGTTGCAGGCTTGGGGAAGCTGGCGGTGCCGTTGCAGGTGCGGGTTTCCCAGGGAGTAGCTGTGGAATTCGCCGACGCCCCCAGCGGGGATGCTGGTTTGGGCCAGGGATTCGCAGCGCAGCTTGAAAAGCTGCTCAGCACGTTTGAAGCCAGAAACGTTGCCGAGCTTGGGATTGGCACCAACCACAAAGCGCGACTCACAGGCATTGTACTGGAAGATGAAAAGATCTTCGGCACGGTGCACATTGCCTTTGGGGACAATTCCACGTTTGGTGGCAGGGTGAGAGCAGGGGTTCACATTGATCTTGTAATGCTCAGGCCAGACTTGTACCTTGACGACATGCTTGTGCTGCACGATGGCCGGTTCGTGGCGCTGTGAGGTAATTGTGGGCTTTGGGTGCAGGTTGTCGAAAAAACGGTTGCCCTGTGCCTCGTCTGCTCTTGAAGGTGATCTGGAATATCCATGCGCTGCTGAGTCGTTTCTTACCGGTGTAAGCTATTACTGAATCGCTCAAGCTATCCCCCTCTTGAAGAGAATATGCCTAAATGGTAAACTAGCCATGTCGTTGGCCTTCAATACAGGAGCTGATGTCGAAGGGGGAGTGGCTCATGTCCGAACTCTACAAGTTCCTGATCGTCCTAGGGGTTTTCTTGGCAGCCTACTTCATGCCCTTGGAGTCGGCGCGATTTCAGGGCGCAATCCTTGAGGGCTTGTACATGCTGCGGGAGTATGCCAGGGAGCACGTGCTGTTTTGCTTGATTCCAGCCTTCTTTATTGCAGGCGCTATGCAGAACTTCATTTCCACCCGCTCGGTGATGAAGTACCTGGGAAAGGGAGCAAAGCAGTGGCTTGCTTATTTGGTTGCTGCAGTTTCCGGCGCAATACTTGCGGTATGTTCCTGCACGGTGTTGCCTTTGTTCATGGGGATTTACAGAAGGGGTGCTGGGCTTGGTCCAGCCACTGCGTTCTTGTACTCGGGTCCCGCAATCAACGTGTTGGCCATTATCCTCACAGCGAGGGTACTCGGCTGGCAGCTGGGGTTGGCAAGGGCAGTGGGTGCTGTGTTGTTTTCTATCGTCATAGGATTGGCCATGGCGGCCATGTTCAGGCACGAGGAGTCCGAGCGCCAAAAGCAGTTTGAGGCGGGAGGGCAAGAAACTGGGGGACGCACCCTTACCCAAACTGCCAGCTACTTTGGGGTGTTGGTGCTGATCCTAGTGTTTGCTGCCTGGGGTAAGCCTGCAGAACCCATAGGTGTCTTTTACGACGTTTATCAGGTCAAATGGTACCTCGTGGCCGCTTTGCTTGTAGCTCTGGCATACATGTTGCGCCGGTGGTTCAAACAAGAAGAGCTGGTGGCCTGGAAGGATTCCACCTGGGACTTCGCAAAGAAGACTTTACCGTTACTTTTCGGGGGGGTGCTGGTTTCCGGATTGCTCATGGGCAGGCCAGGAATTGATGCGGGCTTGATCCCATCCAAGTACGTGTCGGCGGTAGTGGGTGGTAACTCGCTGGTGGCGAACTTCACCGCTTCGGTGATAGGGGCCTTCATGTACTTTGCCACCCTCACCGAAGTCCCCATAATCCAGGGACTCGTTGGATCAGGGATGGGTAAAGGACCGGCCCTGGCTTTGCTGCTTGCAGGGCCAGCGCTCAGCCTGCCAAGTATGATGGTGATCAACAGCGTGCTGGGTTTCAAGAAGACCCTTGCCTACGTGGGCCTCGTTGTGGTGATGTCCACCATCACTGGAATGGTTTTCGGGGCGATCGCTTAGCCGTGGGGCATTAGCGGCGAGCAGAAGGAGGCCGACTACCCCTTGGAGAAACCATAAACATGGGGGACGAAGGCCCTCTGGTGAGCCCTTTGGGGTTCACCAAAGGGCGCTGCGTTGCACCTTCCTGTCTGGCGCCAAGAAGGGAGTCATGTTGCGAGTGGGCTTCCCTTGGCTCTTGGTGGGGGAAGGAACCAAGTTGCGGAAAGGAGGCCAAATCCTGGCTGAGGGATGTTTGGTTTGAGGAGGGCCCTTGTGCCAGGAAGAGACGTATGCATGGATATGCTGGCAAATTGCTTGTGGTGGACCTGACCGAGCGCAAGGTTGCAGTGGAGCCGTTGGGGGAGTCCCTTGCCAGAAAGTACATTGGGGGTAGTGGCCTGGCGGGCTACTTCCTGGCAAAGGAGACTGGGCCCCAAACTGACCCGTTGGGGCCTGACAACTTATTAATCATCATGACAGGCCCCTTTACCGGCACCAGAGTGCCCACGTCGGGCAGGCACGCGGTTGTGGCGAAGTCGCCCCTCACGGGCATTTGGGGGGAATCGGACGTTGGGGGCACCTGGGGCGCAACACTCAAGAAGGCGGGCTTTGACGGGATAGTGTTCAGGGGCAAGGCGGATAGCCCCGTGTACCTTCTCGTTACTGACGAGCTTGTTGAGATACTAGATGCAGCTTTCCTGTGGGGGAAAGACGTATTCGAGACCGACGCTACCCTGAAGCAGGTGCATGGGCCTGGGACAGTGACTGCTTGCATTGGTCAAGCCGGGGAAAACCTGGTGATGTTCGCTGCTGTGATCACTGACGGGCCTGATGGCAGAGCCGCAGGCAGGTGCGGCATGGGCGCTGTGATGGGCTCCAAGAACCTAAAGGCAGTGGCTGTGGCCGGCAGTGGGCGGGTGACCTGCGCTGATGAGGCTGGGCTGAACGCCTCAGTGCGGGAAATCGTGCCAAAGATGGTGCAGGGGGCCAAGCACCTGCATATGTACGGCACAGGGGGCGGCCTTCCAACCATGGAGTTCCTAGGAGACATGCCCATAAAGAACTGGGCCGTGGGGAAATGGGAGGAGGGCGCAAAGAAGATATCAGGCCAGGCCATGGCGGAGCGCATGCTTACAGGCAGGTACCATTGTGAGGCGTGCCCAATTGGCTGTGGAAGGGTGGTCAAGATTGCTTCTGGCCCCTTTGCTCCAGTGGAAGGTGCGGGGCCGGAGTACGAAACCCTTGCCATGCTTGGAGCCAACTTGCTGGTGGATGACCTGGAGGCCATTTGCAAGGCAAACGAGCTGTGCAACCGCTACGGGCTAGACACCATTTCCACTGGCGGGGTAATCGGTTTCATCATGGAGACCTTCGAAAGGGGCTTGCTCAGCACGGAGGACACAGACGGGTTGGAGGTCAGGTGGGGAAGCGCTGAGGCGGCCATAGGCCTCATCCATAAGATTGCCCGCAGGGAGGGTATAGGTGACCTACTGGCAGAAGGCACCAGGAACGTTGCCCAGAGACTTGGGGGGATTGCTCGGGAGTTTGCGGTGGAAACAAAGGGTTTGGATTTCCCTGCCCACGACCCACGTGCGTACAACAGCGTTGGGCTTGCTTACGCGACTTCAGCCCGGGGAGCATGCCACCTGTCAGGTTTCACTCACATGTTCGAAAAGTCGGTAGCTGTGCCCGAGCTTGGCTATCCCGACATTCAGGACAGGTTTGGCGTGGAAGGAAAGGGTAGATTCACGGCATTACTCCAGGATCTCATGTGCATGTTTGACTCCCTCAAGCTGTGCAAGTTTTCCCTGGCTGGCGGTGTGACAATTACCAACTGTGTGGACTGGCTGCGAATGGTGACAGGCTGGGACGTAACCCTGGAAGAATTCATGAAGACTGGGGAGCGGCTGTTCAACCTGAAGAGGGTTTACAACGTGAGGCACGGCATAAGCCGCAAGGACGACACCCTGCCCCTGAGGATCCTCACCTGGAAGCGAAAGGAAGGGGGCGCCGCACACAACCTGCCTCCGTTGGGCGAGCTCCTGAGCCAGTACTACGAGCACCGGGGCTGGGACGAATTTGGGATACCGACTCCCCAGAAGCTTCAGGAACTCGGGCTCCTGTGAGTCCCTGGAAGGAGGAAAAGGGCTGGCCCAAAGGCTGTGAAGGTGCTAGTGAGGTTGCACGGTTACATTGCATCTGAGTGCGGGGTTGATTCCCTTGAGCTTGACGGGCTGAGGGGTGACGAGTGCGTCAAGGACATCCTGGCAATGGTCCGCCGGCGACTCAAGAGCCCAGAGGATGAGTTGGGATCCCTTGAGCCTTTGGTGACGATCAACTTCCTGATTGCCTCGCCCAACGCCAAGCTCAAGGAGGGAGACGTTGTGGACATTCTGCCACCCGCGGTAGGTGGCTGAGGGGCTCTGCCCGGCTGGGTTCCGCTGCCAGGGGCAGGAACTGTCAGCCGGGCAGAGGGGGTCGGCTAGTTTAGATGTAAGTGCTCCTCACACTGCAGCGGCGGACTTGGCCACGTCCGCTGCGGCGCCATAGGCAGGGGCGCCTGCCACCATCAACCCGGTGACTGGCTGCTCCAATCCAATGAGCTTTGCTCCAGTAATCATAGAGGTGTCCACTGTAAGGGCCCGCACGTCTTCCAGCCCGATGGTGCTGATGGACGAGTGACCTGAAAGCGCTGCGAGCACCTTCACTTCCTCTGTGAGGGCATTGATGAAGTTGGCCAGTGCTTCACCCGCGGCCTTGAAGTCCAGGGTTTGCCCGGCTCCTTCCCCAGCGATGCCCTTCGGGCAGCGACCTGTGTCGCACATTTGACACACGGTGCACCCCACTGCAATCATGGCGGCGGAAGCGATTCCCACAGCGTCGGCGCCAAGGGCGAGCGCCTTGTAAACGTCAGCGCCGTGCCTGACCCCGCCCATCACCAAGAGTTTCACACCCTTCTTCTCTGCGCCAGTGTCCTTCAAGGCGCGCCGGGCTGGAGCCATTATTCCCAGTGTGGGTATGCCGGCGTGTTCAATCACTATGTGGGGAGCGCAGCCAGTGCCGCCCTCACCGCCATCTATCACGATTGCGTCAGCGCCCAGTTCCACTGCGAGCCTCGCATCGTCGTAAACCCTAGCGGGTCCAAGCTTTATAAGTACAGGCACCTTGTTCTCGGTGACTGCTCTGATGAGCTGCACGTGCTTCTTGAGGTCTTCCACACTGTCCACGTCCAGATGCCTGCATGGGCTTAAGGCGTCGGTGCCCATGGGGATCCCGCGGATCTTGGCGATCTCTGGGGTGACCTTCTCAGCTAGGAGATGGCCGCCCATGCCTGGCTTTGCACCCTGGCCAATCTTGATCTCAACCGCGTCACCTGACTTGAGGTACGCGGCGCTCACGCCGAACCTGCCCGTGGACCACTGTACTACCAGGGAGCCGCCATAGGAGCGGCAAACTTCAAGCTCTTCTGGGAGGAGGCCGCCTTCACCGGTGTTTGTGAAGGTCCCCACCTTCGAAGCTGCATACGCAAACGCCATCTTCCCAGCCTTGGAAATGGCACCGAAGGACATCGCTGCAATGAATATGGGCGTCTTGAGCCTAAGAGGCTTTTCCAGCCACTCTCCAATCACCACTTCAGTGTCTACATGCTCCCGGTATTTGTCCACCGCCGGGCTGCCTGCGAGCTGGCTGGGCACAATGACCAGGTCATCCAGGGAAGGCAAGGGCCTGTTGGTGCCGAAGCCCCTTGTGGAGTACTTGCCCGTCTTGGCTTTTTGGAGGATCTCGGAAACGGTCTGGCTGTCCCAAATTGTGCTCTTTGGCATTAAAGTCTCCCCCTTTCAAGATCTGGGCGAATAGAACGGGCGCCTGTTGGCCGGTACGATCTTGGTGAAGCGGTCGGGCTGGACCTCCAGGCCGTACTGAGATGACAAGCTGGAGATGAATGCGATATCCTCATCTTGGAGAG
This sequence comes from Bacillota bacterium, assembly GCA_049718765.1. Taxonomy (GTDB): domain Bacteria; phylum Bacillota; class Sulfobacillia; order DUMF01; family DUMF01; genus JBNARI01. The sequence goes on from JBNARI010000016.1 coordinate 10,772, forward strand.
GCACCGCTTTTGCGTTGGGGCCCAGTCCCTCAACCTTGCCCCCAACGTAAATGGTGCCTCCCACCATCCACGCACCTGTGTCCTTTCCTGAATTGCCGCATACGAGCAGGGTGCCTCCTAGCGCGTACAGGCCATTGCTGTCTCCGGCGCTGCCACAGACGATCACCGTTCCACCTTTGTTGAGCTGGCACAACCTGCCTCCAGTATTCCCCCGCACCAGCACAGTTCCACCATACATGCTGAACCCAAGGCCGTGGGACGCGTCGCCTTCCACCACCACTTCGCCTCCAGTCATGCAGTCCCCAGCAAACCTCCCAGTGCTCCCCTTGAGCCTGATTCGGGCCGCGGCATTGAGTGCTGCGAAGTAGTCCCCCGCATTGCCCACGAACTCGAGCTCAACGGGTTCCTGGATTCCCACTGCAAGACAGTCCTCGCCGTCCACCTTCACGCTCTTCATCATCTCCACTTATACCTCCCTTAAGTAGTTGTGGTTGGATCGGCCGTGGGACCGCCGGGCAAACGAAAACCCAAGCAGCCCTCGCGAAGTGTTCGCTTCGCGGAACTTGCCGCTTGGGCTTTTGTCCCGGCGGTGTAGTGCGCGGGCGCCGCGCTCTAACGCACGCACACCTTGTACCGCTTGGTCCAGACCAGAGGTGCTTGGACCTCTGCGGAACCCTAGGTACACTTCCGCATTCAGGGGGATTCAAATATTTTTCCTATTTGTGCATAAATTATAAGCACCTATCCAAGAATGTCAACCACTTTTTTGATCCATTTTAGAAATCCATTTGGTACCCCCGCATACGCGCATCCAAAACGCCCAGTACCGGCAGGTATTTTCACAGGTAGGATGGTATAGATCGACAAACAGGGGGATTTCGACTGGACAAATGGCTTATGGCCATTGAGCAAATGGTCTGTATTTTGCCACTATTACCATACACCTGGCAGGAGCCCGATATTTGACCCTTTGTGCGTATTCCTGGTACCCAAGTAGCTCTCTTTGCAAGGTGAGTTCTTCTCGAATTGTTCGGAGGTCAACTTTCCTATATAACGCTAAACAACCTTACCTTTGTAACCCAGGTACTCGCTGTGCAGGCTCAGACTGAAAACCTTCATTGCCGACGGCTACCTCCTTCACTGTCTGGCCAGCCCGGTACCCCCATAACGGGGAGGCCCACATCTCCCCGGTTCGGGCCTTCGGCTACAGGGCTGCTTCCCGGCGTTTTTCCGTCCCTCGGACCCCCGCCCTCGGGCGCATAGCAGCCAGGCTTAAGAATCCCAACACGAGCACCTTTCGCATGACCCTTGAAAAATGCGCCGTAATTGGCATTCTATGGCTGCAGAGGCAGGAAGTAAACGAACCTGCCTCGAACCATACCTTGGCGAAACTTTTTATGCTGGTTTCAGGAATTTCTAAGCTTGATTTAAGCTGAGGATGAAATACTTACGATCGAGCGAAGCCGCAGCACACCATCTAAAGGAGGTGAAATGCGTTGACCAGGAAGACCGCAGTTTACGTTGGCCTGGCATTGCTGCTCGTGCTAGCATTTGTGGGAGTTGGCACTGCCCTTGCACAAACGACTGCTTCAACCAATCCCAGGCAAACTCTGTGGCAGCTGTTCAAGTCCAAGCTTGCTGCTAACCTGGGCATAGATGAAACCAGGTTGGACCAGGCTTTCAAGGGTGCAGCAGGTGAGGCACTGGATGCTGCCGTGGATCAGGGGTTGATTGCAAAGGAAAAGGCAGAAAAGATGCGCGAGGCAGTGCAGAACGGGCAGTGGCCATGGTTCTGGGGCGGTCGGGGCTTTGGCGGGCCACGGTTTGGCAACTTCTGCAACGAGCTTGCAGGGGCACTTGGCATGACCTGGCAGGAGCTAATGAACGAGCTGAAGGCTGGCAAGACGTTGGAGGAGATTGCTAAGGCCAAGGGCCTCACGCTGGACCAGCTCAAGGACAAGTGGCTGGCTTCGGTGCAGGCTGCCCTGGACCAGAAGGTGCAGGAAGGCAAGCTCACCTCTGATCAAGCGGAGCAAGTGCTGTCCAAGTTGAAGGAAGTGGACCTGTCCAAGGCGCCGTTCTGCAAGGGGCCCTTCGGCAAAGGACCTGGCCAGGGACCCTTCGGAAAGTTCAAGGGTGGCCGTGGTAGGAACGGCAACGGCCAGAACAACAGCAGCAACCAAACCTGATCCGAGCAAGCGCCTAAGTAGCTTGGGTCGACCTCCCGCAGCTCACGCGGGGGGTCGACGTGTTTATGGGCTGCGGAAGCGTGCAGTGCAGGAGTCACACCACTCTTATGGCAAACTCAGGGCAGGCAGCGTTGCAATAACCGCAAAGCAGGCATTTGTCCTGGTCGACCACGGCCTTGCCCTCCACCACACTGAGCGCCCCAGCCGGGCACACCTTGGTGCAGTGGCCGCACCCCTTACAGAAACTGGCTATGAACAGGCGCTTTCCTAGGGCGCGGGGGCGGCTACCCTTACGTGAAGGGCCCTCAGTGAAGAGTTGGAGAGCTTCCTGCACTTCGGTGCTGTTTATGCAACCAAGCGCGATTGATTGCACCCCTGGGATGGCACGCACGAACTGAACCGCCTCTTCGAACTGGCCAATGAGCTGGCCTCCGCCAAGGGCCTTCATGACGTACACCCCTTTGCCCAGACGGCTGGCCTCGCCAATCACCTCAGTCATTTGCCCGACAGTTCCATCCCGAAGGCCAATTCCACTCTTATTCACCAGCACCAGTAGCACTTCGATCTCTGGCATCTTGCACGCCTGTGAGGCAACAACCACGCTGTGGGTGGAAAGCCCCACTGCCTTAACCATCCCTTTGCGCTTGCACTCCAACAGGCAATCCAGCGCTGGCCTTCTCGTTGCAAGCTCATCCAGGCGGTCCACCGAATGCACCAGGAATATGTCCAGCCAGTCGCGATTCAGCTCGCGGACAGCCTCGTGTACTGCGTCCTCCATTCCCTGATACGTAAGGCTCTGGCTCTTCGAGGCGATAACCACATCCCCAGCAAAGCCCCTCAGCGCCTCCCGCAGGTGGGGATAAGTGCGGTAGCTTTGTGCGGTGTCCACGAAATTCACGCCGCCTTCCAGCGCTTCCCGTATGACACGCGCAGCTTCCTGCACTGGCACGTTTGCCTGGAGGGGTCCAATGGGCAGCGCGCCAAAGCACAGCTCCGTCACGAAGATGCCGGTCCTACCTAGCTCATTTAGTTTCAAGGGCAACGCCTCCTGTGACCAACCTGAATGACTCCGCGAAGGCCATGCCGGCGGCCTTACCGGTTGCGGCGTTCCTTCGCCCAAGCATGGACTGGGCGCTTCTCTGGAATCCTTGGCTTTCGTGGGCCGCAATTGCAGCAAGCTTTACCTCAATAGTGTCGCTTATGTCTACCAGTGCATTTGGCCGCCTGCTGTGGAACAACATGAGCACGGGCCTGTTGCCCGGAGTATCACCCAAGGATTCCCAAACCCTGTACACCGCCCAGCCTATGGCCTGGTGGTCGGGATGGATGTATGGCAGCGCGGGGTACTGGGAGTCGAAACTCAGCACCACTTCTGGTTGGGTTTCTAGCCAGATCTGGCGCACCCTGTCTTCCAAGTCCTCCTGGGCAGAAAGACCCCTGTCAGGGAGCCCCCACATTTCCAAGCGGGTGTACCCAGCCAGCTGTGCTGCCCTCTGTTGTTCCGACTGGCGCAGCTTGCCCAGGTCTACGTGGGAACCCCGGCCCTTTTCGCCATTGGTGGCTACCACCACGGTGACCGTTGCGCCAGCTCGAAGGAACTTGACAAGAGTGCCCGCTGCGTACCACTCTGCGTCGTCAGGGTGGGCGCCCAGGAGGAGCACCCTCTTGGCATTCCCCACAAGGTCCCATGCCTTCTTGGCCTGCTCGATGTCGTTAAGCCGGTTGGGTTGTCTAATCAAGTAGGACAGCCCCAGCAGCACAACTAGGACTGTCACCAGGATCCACTTAACCATTGGCGACACCTGTTCCTAATAATACAACGCGATGTGCCCAGGTCTCCAGGGGATTTACGTGGCGGACGGTGTCAAGCAATTGTAGCCCCACGAAGGGCTGCTAGCCTCACCAGTTGCTCGAAAACGGCCCTACTTGTGGCCTTGAGCGTTCGAGTCAGCTGGGCCACCGGCCCTCGAAGCGCGGGAAGGTTATCTAGCACCTTCCCAACTACGCGCTTCAGCTGCTCACGCTCCTGGCTCAGACTTGGAACGCACGCCTTCACTCTCCGTGGGCTGACACCAAATTGTTCAACGCAAGCTTACCGCACCGATTTCCCGTTTGGCTGCATCGCCTTGGGCTGTGCCATCTGGCCAATCCCTTAACTTCGACCGCAGCTTACTCTCACGACCAAACCCTGCCACTATCTACCTGTCCAGATGGAAGAGCTTCAGCACAAACACGCTCTTTGGAATGACCTTTAACACCTTCTTAACCCACGCTGCTCCGTCACCACAGATGAATAGCCTCTGGCCATTGTCGAAGTAGTGAGGTGCGATTTCTGGCTTGTCTAATCAGACCGTGAAAGGAGTTGCACCTTGACTGCAAGTCCTGCTGCACTGGGTTTGGCCCTAAACTGCGAAATTACTATTGACTTGGTAAGAAGCAGTAGTAAACTATACTAAAGTAACGCATATTTATACAACAGGTGACTTGCTCACCGTGAAGATGGAGGGGTAACAGTGCTTAGTTGTCCTGAATGTGGGGCCCAATGGCAGGCAGATGGGCTGGTAAAGGGCGAAATCGTAACGTGCCCCGACTGCGGGGTTGAACTGGAAGTTGTGAGCTTGGAACCTCTGGAGCTTGCGCTTGCACCCGAAGAGGAAGAGGACTGGGGCGAATGAGGCTTGGCGTGCTCCTCTCACGGGTGAGGCATGACGAAAAGCTTCTGTTCCAGTCGCTCGACAGGAAGGGCGTGGACTGGACCATCATAGACGACAGGGCGTTCACAGTGGAGCTGCCTGGGGCGGTGCCCAAGGTGGACCTGGTGCTGGTGCGTTCCCTCAGCCAGTCCAGGGCGTTCTACGCCGCTGGTGCCCTGAACGCGCTGGGGGTTGCCACGCTCAACCCCGCCAGCGTGATCCATGCTTGTAACGACAAGCTGGTGTGCAGTGCCCTGTTGGTCAAAGCAGGGGTGCCCACACCCCGCACTGGCCTGGCGTTCACTGCGTCCAGTGCCCTTGAGCTCATAGAGCAATGGGGTTACCCTGTGGTGGTGAAGCCAGTGGTTGGCTCCTGGGGAAGGCTCCTTGCCAAGATCAACGACAGGGACGCCGCCGAGGCGCTGCTCGAGCACAAAGAGGTGTTGGGCTCTTACCACCACTCCATATTCTACGTGCAGGAGTTCGTGAGGAAGCCCGGCCGGGACATCCGCGTGGTTGTGATTGGAGGCGAGCCCGTGGCGGCCATGTACAGGAATTCTACCCACTGGATAACCAACGCTGCCCGGGGCAGCCAGTGCACCCCGTGTGCCATTTCCCGGGAAATTGCCCAAATTGCCTGCAGCGCGGCTGAGGCTGTTGGGGGCGGGGCGCTGGCTGTGGACATCCTAGAGAGCGAGCGGGGTCTGCTGGTGACCGAAGTGAACGCCACAATGGAGTTCAAGGCCTTGACTGAGGCCACGGGAGTGGACGTGGCGGGCCGCCTGGTTGACTACGCCTTTAGCCTGGCTCGAGCAGGGGAAAAACAGGCGAGTGAGGCTGTTGGCTTGCCACATCCCATGGGCACGAGGTGACCAAAGGATGAAAGTATCCATTGCTGGAGCCTCAGGCTATGTTGGAGGGGAGCTCTTGAGGATCCTGCTGGGGCACCCCGGAGTGGAAGTTTTCCAGGTTACCTCCCAATCTCATGCTGGCAAACCTGTGACTTCGGTTCACCCAAACCTCAGGAAGCGCACTTCCCTTAGGTTTTGCAGGCTGGAGGACCTGGAGCCTTGTGACGCCCTTTTTGTGGCTTTGCCCCATGGGGAAGTGGCACCCCGGGTTGACTGGCTCTTGGGGCTGGCGCCTCGTTTGATTGACATGTCTGCTGACTTCCGTCTGCGAAACCCCGACGATTACCCTCGCTGGTATGGCTTCCAGCATCCCTGTCCCAAGTTGCTTGGCAGCTTCGTGTACGGCATCCCCGAGCTACACCGGGAGGAGCTGAAGGGAGCCTCCAGGGTTGCAGTGGCTGGATGTATGGCGGGCGCAGCAATACTGGCGGTTGCTCCCCTATTCAGGCAGGGGCTTGTGGATCCCATGGTGATAGTTGAAGGCAAGTTCGGGTCTTCCGCCGGCGGAAACCAGCCTTCCACTGGGTCTCACCATTCAGAGCGGAGTCATGTAACGCGCACTTATGCGCCCACGGGCCATAGGCACACTGCGGAGATTGTCCAGGAGCTTAGTTTTGACTTGGTGCCCCAGGTGCACGTGACCGCGTCTTCCGTTGATATGGTCCGTGGGGTCATGGTCACCTGCCACATCTTCCTCCGCCAGGAACTTGGCGATAGGGACATCTGGGAACTGTACAGGTGTGCTTATGGGGCCGAGCCCTTCGTTCGCCTGGTGGCTGAAAGGTACGGGGTTCACAGGTTCCCCGATCCCAAGGTGCTGGCGGGTTCCAACTTTTGTGACATTGGCTTTCAGAAAGATCCCTTTTCTAGGCGACTTGTGGTAATGTCCGCAATTGATAACCTCGTGAAGGGCGCAGCTGGCAACGCGGTACAATGCTTCAACATCATGTTTGGCTACCCCGAAACCTGGGGCTTGGAGTTTCCAGGGCTACACCCCTAGGGGAGCTTAGTTGCGGGGGGATCGAATTGATCGTGGTTAAGCTGGGGGGCTCCGTGGGGGAGCAGTTCAGCCCAGTGGTTGATGACGTGGCTGGGCATCTGGCTGCTGGGGAAAAGCTGGTGCTGGTGCACGGCGGGTCAACCGCAGCGGACCAGCTTGCGGAGCGCCTGGGCTATCCCCAAAGGCAAATTAGCTCTCCTTCAGGAGTGAGCAGCCGGTACACCGACCGGCCTTCACTGGAGATCTTGCTCATGGCGTGCGCTGGCAGGCTCAACAAGCTGCTCGTGGAGGGCCTCCAGCAAAGGGGCGTCAACGCGGTTGGGCTGTCCGGAATTGACGGGGGGCTTCTCCAGGCATCGCGCAAGAAGGCCGTGAGGGCAGTTGTGGATGGCCGCACCCTGCTTGTGCGCGATGACTACAGCGGCCGGCTTCAAAGCGTGAACGTGGGTCTGCTAAGCACCTTGCTTGAAGCTGGGTACACCCCAGTGCTCAGTTCCTTTGCCCTGAGCGAGGAGAGGGAGTGTCTCAACGTTGATGGGGACCGCGTGGCTGCCCTGGTGGCAAAGGCCCTGCGTGCCCAGGCGCTGGTCTTCCTCACCAACGTGCCTGGGCTGCTTCGGGACCCGTCGGATCCTGGATCCCTTGTGAGGAACATTTCGGCCAGGGAACTTGTTTGGTACGAAAAGCTGGCACTGGGGCGGATGAAGAAGAAGCTGCTTGCTGCAGCCGAAGCCTTGGCCGGTGGGGTGGGACAAGTGGTGATCGCAGGTGCCATGCAGCCAAAGCCCCTTGGCCGGGCGCTGCGGGGGGAGGGGACGGTGATAACTCCATGACCCAAGTGGATGGCAGCACGTGGCTTGAGCTTGAAGGCCGTTACGAGCTGCCTCTATACCACAAGAGGGGAATTGCGCTGGTGAGGGGCGAGGGCGCCAGAGTGTGGGATGCAGATGGCCGCTGCTACATAGACTGCGTGGGCGGTCACGGCGTGACCGTTGTGGGCCATAGCCATCCCAAGGTGGTTGCAGCGGTGACCGCTCAGGCGCGCAAGCTCATCACATGTCCCGGCACCTTTTCCAACGATGCAAGGGCCAAATTCCTTGAGAAGCTGGTCCGCATAATGCCCGAAGGACCATGGAGGTTCTTCCTGTGCAACTCGGGCACCGAGGCAGTGGAAGCAGCAATCAAGTTTGCCCGGGCAGCTACAGGGCGTAAGGGCGTCGTGGCTGCAAAGCGGGGGTTCCACGGGCGCACCTTTGGTGCCCTCAGCGCCACGTGGAAGGAGGAGTACAGGAAGGCGTTCGAACCTTTAGTGCCTGGGTTCAGCCACGTGCCTTACAACGACGTGGAAGCCCTGGATCGTGCAGTGGGCTCGGACACCGCCGCGGTGCTCCTTGAGCCCGTCCAGGGAGAAGGGGGCGTGTACTTGGCAAACCAGGGCTACCTCAGGGCGGCGCTGGAGATTGCCCGAAGCCGCGGCGCCCTGCTGATCCTGGACGAAGTGCAGACTGGCTGTGGTCGCACCGGCCGTTTCCTGGCAGCAGAGCACTACGACGTGATCCCTGATATGGTGTGCCTGGCCAAGGGCATTGCAGGCGGACTCCCCATGGGCGTGGTGGCGGTGGGTGAAGCTGTGGGCAACGTGGTCCCAGGCATGCACGCTTCCACGTACGGTGGTAACCCCCTGGCGTGCGCTGCAGGGGAGGCCACCCTTCAGGTGATTGAAGAGGAGGGCCTCATTGCAAGGGCCTGGGAACTTGGGGTATGGTTCCGCGCCGAGCTGGAGAACGCTAGGCTTGCCCCGGTGCGGGAAGTGAGGGGCCTTGGGCTCCTAATAGGGATAGAGCTGAGGTTTCGAGCGGCACCGTACATTGCTGCTCTGCAACAAAGGGGCGTGCTGGCACTGAACGCTGGCCCGCAGGTGGTGCGGCTGCTCCCGCCCCTTGTGGTGACCAGAGATGAGCTTGAGATGGTGCTCAAAGCCCTCATAGATATCCTTGGTAGGGGGTGGGGAAAATGAGGACAGACCTGTGGCCTGCAGAGGCTGAGCTGTGGCTGCTGGAGCAGCTTTGCAGCATCCCCAGCCCCTCGGGACAAGAGAGCCATGCTGTGTCCTTCCTCGTGGATTACCTTCGCGGCCTTGGCTGGGAGGCCTTTGTGGACGAGGTTGGCAACGGGGTGGGGCGTGTGGGAAAAGGCCACACTCGTCTGCTGCTCCTAGGGCACGTGGACACCGTGCCAGGGTTCATCCCGGTGCGAAGGGAAGGAGACTTGATTTACGCCAGGGGAGCAGTGGACGCAAAGGGGCCCCTTGCAACGTTTGTGTGTGCCGTGGAGCGCTTGAAGCGATCCCTCGAAGGTGAGCCCTTGCCCTTGAGCATTACCCTGGTTGCAGCAGTTGGGGAGGAAACTCCCTGGTCCCCGGGGGCACACCACGTTGTGCAAACCCAGGCTGCGGACATGGTGATCGTGGGGGAGCCTAGCGGCTGGGATTCGGTCACCGTGGGTTACAAAGGCTGCCTGAGCTTCCGGGCAACTGTGCGCTGCGCCTGCGGCCACAGCGCAGGGCCAAGTCCCTCGGCTGCAGAGCGCGCCGTGGATTTCTGGCGAGAACTCAAGCAGGGGTTGAACTGCTTTGACGGCTGCGCTCCTGGTTCCACGGGCGCTGGGCGGTTCTGGAAGGTTGAGCCAAGGCTCAAGTGCCTTGACTCTTGCTCGGACGGGATGTGGGACATTTGTTCCATGGAAGTGTGCATCAGGTTTCCCCCAAGGGTTGACCCCGAGGGCCTGAAGGCGGAGCTCTTGGGTTTGGCTGTGCGTTTAGGTGAGGGAGTGGCCATCGAGTTTTATCCGACGGTTAAAGGCTACCTTGGAGACAAGCACAGCCCCTTGACTAGGGCGTTCACGGATTCCATCAGGAAGCTTGGGGTAAGGCCCACGTTAAAACTCAAATGCGGCACCTCAGACATGAACGTGGTGGGGCCAGCGTGGGGCGTGCCAGTTGTGGCTTTTGGCCCTGGTGACTCCAGTCTGGACCACACCCCAGAAGAGCATCTGCACCTTAGAGAGTATGCCCTGGCAATCCAGGTGCTCCAGGGCGTGCTGAACCACCCCCTTGTCACAACCAAGGCCAGCTGACCTTCTCAAGCGGGGATTTCCCGCGCAGGCTTGCAGGGAAAAACGCTGGAACCGGCGAATCCCTTGTAACAGGCAAATTGTGCGTGCACCTTGGGGATGACCAGGCCACAGGGGGCGGGAAGGAGCGAGTTTATGGAAGAGGGCGGTTTCCAGGACGTTTGCGAAAGCGCTGCATGCACACAAGGTGCGGAAGTGCCCGAAAGGGCGGCAATAAGGGTTGTAACGGACAGCGCTGCAAGCCTCAGCAAAGAAGTCCAGGAGAAGGAAGGCATTTCGGTAATCCCCATCTACATTCAGGTTGGTCCCCAAACGTACAGAGAGGGCCAGGACATTTCTGCCCAGGAGTTCTACCAGAAGCTGGATAGCTCTGAAGAGGTCCCAACCACTTCAGGCCCGCCTCCAGGCGAGTTTGCGGCCCTCTACCGCAAAATTGCCCAGAGCGCCAGGCAAATCCTGTCCATCCACGTCACAGGAGCTGCCAGCGCCACGTGTCACTCGGCCAGGCTTGCGGCCCAGGCAGTGCCAGAGGCCCAGGTCACAGTTTATGATTCCCGCAGCGTGTCCATGGGTACAGGGTTCCTGGCCATAGAGGCTGCCAGAGCTGCAAGGCAGGGGCTGTCTGTCGAGGAAATCGTGCAGAAGTTGGACGCCATTCGGTCTAAGCTGAGGGTGTTTGCAGCAATACCCACGCTCAAGTACCTCAGGAGGAGTGGCAGGGTGACCCAGGGGCAGGCCATCCTCGCCTCACTGCTCTCTATCAAGCCGGTGATCGAGATAGTCAATGGGCAGGTGGAACTGGTGGACAAGGTGAGGTCCTATTCCCGGGCACTTGAGCGGGTGGTCGAGCTTGCGGTGAAGGCTGCGGGCAGGATGCCGGTACACGTTGCGGTGATGCACGCTAACTGCCTTGATGAGGCGCGCCGTTTCGCGGAGACGGTGAAGCAGAGGTTGAACGTGAAGCAGCTGCTAATAGGCGAGGTGGGCGCGGCGCTTGCGGTGCACGGTGGACCGGGCATGATCGGCATCGTGTTCTACCCAGCCGAATAATTGGTTACTCGTTGCAATTCATACGCAGCCCGTTGAGGAGGCGCAGGGAATGGCGATGTCGCACCTGTCTGAGGCGGGCAGCGTGGCCCAGGAGATTTGCAACGCCATAGCCTCGGTGCTAGGTGTGGATGTGGAAATAGCGGATGAGCGGTCGGTCAGGGTGGCTGGTACAGGCAAGTACCGCTCAAAGGTGGGCTGTTCCCTCGAGACCGATGGGGTCGTGTACAGGCAGGTGGTTGCGAGGAACCTGCTGAGCTGTCTGCTCCAATAGTGGTGGATGGGAAAGTTGTTGGAGTGATTGGCCTTGTGTGCTTCGATCACGAACAGCGCGACCGACTCCTTTCCAGGCTCGAGTGCCACTAGGAGTTCATTGGGCACATCGCCAAGCTGCTTGCCGCCAAGGTGCGCGAGGCCAGACTGTGGATGGAGAAGAACCTCGCCGCAAAGATCCTCATGGTGCTGCTGGATCGGGTAGAAGAGGCAGTGGTCGCTGTGGATTGTGAGCTGAAGCCCATTTACATGAACAGCCGCGCCCGCAAGATTTTATTTTGGGGAAGCAAAGAGCGAAAATCAGGCCCTTCAGTCGGTAATGGCAACCCTGGAAAGCGCTATTGCCTGCGGGAGTAAGTACAGCCAGAAGGAACTGTTACTGGACACAGGGGACTGAGAGAGGAGCTACTTGGTTACCATCAGTGCCCTTTCAAGCTGTGGCAGGAACCTAGGCGCAATTGCTTCGGTGAGGCCCCTGTCGGAGCTTTACTGCTGTACGGACGCGGTTTTTGGAATAGACTCCCTTATCGGCAGGAGCGCTGCGGGTGCTTCAAGGTTGCGAGCAGCCGTTCCACTGTGCTCATCAGAGGCGAAAGCAGAACAGGGAAGGAGCTACTTGCGAGGGTCGTCCATTCGGTGAGCGACAGGAAAGACAAGCCCTTCGTTGCGGTTAACTGCGCTGCAATTCCCGACACCCTGCTAGAAGCGAGCTTTTCGGGTGCGAGGAAGGCGCCTTCACAGGTGCCAGAAAGGGCGGCAAGCCTGGCAGGTTCGAGATTGCCCGAGGGGGGGATCCTCTTCCTGGGCGAAGTGGGCGACATGTGGCTGTACCTCCAGACAAAGCTGCCCAGGGTGATCCCGGAGCGCCACACCAGGGCCAGGCGCTGCGACGTCAGATAATTGCTGCCACCAACTAGGACCTGGAGGCCACGATGAAGGCGGGTGAGTTCAGGGAAGAGCTGCATTTCCGCCTAAGCCTAATACCCATTGCAGGAGAGGCCAGAGGACATTGAACCTCTGGCAAGGCATTTCTTGGAAAAGTACTGCCGCATCCTGGACAAGACGGTGACAGGTGTGGAGGCTGAGGCCCTTGGCGTCCTCAAGGACTAGCCGTGGCCTGGGAACGTTCGGGAGCTTGAGAACGCTATCGAGTACGCGGTGAACTTCGAAACCAAGCCGGTGCTAGCCAAGGCCAGCCTGCCAGAACGAGTGCGCAGTCACGGTCGCCCAATGCAGCCTCGCCGAGGCGGAGGCGTACGTCGTAAGGAAAACCCTTCATAAAAACGGCACTAGCTACACGGACAAGAAACTAGCTGCACAGGAGCTTGGGATTGGCATTGCCACCCTGTACAGGAAAATAGCGTTAGGGCATAGAGCTATCAAAGGGATAAGCGACATGTCGGTTTGAGAAATGTCCCCCACGGTTGCCCACCGGGGCGGTCTCCCTCCTGTTTGATCCTGCTGCCCTTCCTTGTGGTTCCATGTTGGTTCCTTCCACCATCAATTTGATGCACACTCCCGTCATTGAGCCCAAGCAAAGACCTGAGCTTTCTGGGCTCTGTCCCCTGATATGGATTTTGCGGGTAGTGCAGGGGCCGAAAGGGAAAACAGACGATGCGACCCTGAGAGCTCAAAGGGAGGTGTATTATGTTGGCCACGACGTAAGACCAAGCAAGCTCATAGAACTTTGCCGGGATATGATCCGGACGCCCAGCCTCTCTGGTCAGGAGGAGGGGATGGTCAAGCTTATCAGCCAGGCGATGCTAGATCTTGGCTACCACGAGGTTCGACTGGTGGACAGGTTCGGCAACGTGGTGGGCAGGATATCCTTTGCCCGGCCGGGCAAAAGGGTGCTGTTCGAGGGCCATATGGATTACGTGGGCGTGGGTGACTGTTGACCCGTACGGCGGCGCGGTGCCAGCGACGTGAAGGGAAGCCTGGCTGCTATGGTAGCGCGGCCGCCTTGCTCGCCGAAGACTTGAAAGGCGAGCTCAAGGGCGAGGCGCTCGTGGCCGGTTCGGTTCACGAGGAGTGCTTTGAGGGAGTGGCGTCCGGGGAAATCGGGGAGCAGTACAGGCCAGATTACGTGGTGATCGGTGAAGCTTCCGGCCTCAGAGGAAGAGCCGAGGTAGTGCTAGAGACTTTCGGCAAGAGCGCCCACTCTTCCAACCCGGCTTAGGGCATCAACGCGGTCAACGGGATGGTTGACTTGCTTTGGGAAATCAGGCGTAGCTACATGCCGCCTCAACACCCGGTACTTGGCAAGGGGGATCCTCGAGCTTACGGACATAATCTCGTCCCCATATCCTGGGGCAAGTGTGATCCCCAACAAGTGCCGTGTGACTGTCGACAAGCGGCTACTTGTTGGGGAAACCGAAGAAGCACGCGGCACGGGACCCGCAGCTCAAGGCGAAGGTGAGCATTGCTGTTAGAGAAGACAGATGCTACAGGGGGGAGCCAATTCGAAGCAAGTGTTTTGCCCCTGGTTGGATACTACCCGGGGATCACGAGTTGGTGGTAAAGGCAGCCGATGCCTTGGGTCAGTGTGGAAATACCCCCGAGGCCGTCCCATTACGCTTTTTGCACCAACGGCAGCTACCACGCCGGTAGATGGCAGTTGCGCGGCCTTCGTATCGGCCATGGGGTCTGCAGGCACCATTGCGGCGGGCGACAGGCTCAAGGAGGTTTTCCCCCACACCAGGGTGGTGGGGCTTGAGCCGATCCAGCGCCCCAGCTTGTCCTGTAACGGGTACGGGGACCACAACATCCAGAGCCTTGGCGACAAGCACGTCACCTGGATCCACAACGTGCTCAACATGGATTGCCTGATGTGCATCGATGATCTCGAGTGCAAGCTGGGACTTCAGTTGCTAACCGACCCTGTGGGCATGGAGTATCTCACGTCCCTGGTGGGAATTGACTCTACAGTGGTGGAAATGTCAAGGGTGTTTGGCATCTCAGGCGTGTGTAACGTGTTGGGTGCAATAAAGACTGCAAAATACTACAGGCTAGGCAGTAAGGATAACGTGGTGACTGTGCTAACCGGCACCATCACCAGGTACCGTTCAGTCATGGCTGAGCTGGACCGCAAGTTTGGCCCCATGGACGAAGTAAAGGCTGCCCATCGACACTGGGGCATCTTTCAAAACGTCAAGCTCGACTACGTGCAGGAGGGCACTCGCCTCAACAGGGACCGCTGGTTCATCCTCGAGTACGACACTTGGGTTGAGCAACAGGGCAAGACAGTCGCGGAACTGAACGCCCAGAGGGACCCTGGGTGGTGGGAAGGTCACTAGGCTATGGTGTCTGAGATCGACCGGATGCTCAGGGAAGCTATAGGTTTCTAGGTTGTCCAAAATAGCTGGAGTGAGCAGGAGGGAAAAGCTGTGGTATCCTTCTTGAATTGGCTGGCACGCACTTTGTGGGGAACGCCAATGATGGTCCTCATATTCGTCACTGGAATGTGGTTCAGCATCAGGACCAAGCTGTTCCAGGTAACCCACATTGGATACGTGCTGAGGAACACTTTCTTCAAGATATTCACCAAGGACAGACTCCGAGGCGAAGGGTTGATGACACCCTTCCAGGCCATTTCCACCGCCCTTGCGGGCACCGTCGGGAACGGCAACATAGCCGGCGTGGCCACGGCAATTGCGGTCGGAGGGCCAGGAGCCGTATTCTGGATGTGGGTCGTTGCAGTGCTTGGTATGATGACCAAAATGGTAGAGGTGTCCCTGGCAGTCCACTACCGGTGTTCTGACGAGAAGGGCAATTACTACGGCGGCCCAATGTATTACATTGAGAAGGGGCTGGGCCCTCGCCGGAAGCCCCTTGCCCGGTTCTTCGCACTCATGATGATCATCGGCGCACTGGGCACTGCAGTGTTCGTGCAGCCTCACACCATGTCCACCGCCATGGAGAGCATATTTGGCATTCCGCCGCTCCTGACCACCAGCGTGGCAGTGGCCCTTACAGCAGTGGTGATCATTGGTGGATTCAAACGCATTGGGCAGTTTTGTGAGAAGCTGGTGCCCTTTATGTGTGGCTTGTACATCCTTGGTGCCCTGGGCATCATCCTGGTGAACTACAGCAGGATACCAGAGGTACTGGGTATGATATTCCGGTACGCTTTCCAACCGGCTCCTGCCGTGGGAGGGTTTGCTGGCGCTTCTGTTGCCCTGGCAATGAGGCGCGGCATGGCCAGGGGCATGTTCTCCAACGAGGCTGGCATGGGTTCGGCGCCCATGGTGCATGCCACCGCGATAACTGATCATCCAATCCGTCAGGGCCTGTACGGCGTGTTCGAGGTGTTCACCGACACCATAGTGATATGCACCATGACCGCTCTGGCCATACTCACCAGTGCACCGGGCATTTGGTACAGCGGGCTCAACGGCGTAGAGCTCACCCTCAAGGCGTTCGATCACATTTACGGCCCCCTGGGCAGCGTCATAGTGGGACTTGGAGTGCTGGTGTTTGCGTACTCCACCATGGTAGGCTACGCGGTGGAATACGAAACCTCAGTGGTGTACCTGCTAGGGCCTGGGGCCCTCGAGCTGTTCCGGATAATCTACCTGGTTCCGCCGTTCATAGCTGTATCGAAGCCAGTGGAACTTATTTGGACCGTGGTGGACATTTGCACCGGCATAGAAGGAATTCCCAATATGCTTGCGCTGCTCATGTTGAGCGGGGTTTTCATCAGGCTGTTCACGGACTTTGCCCAAAGGGAAGGACTTCGCGTGTGAGTCCAGCGCTGCAGAGTGCTCAGTACGCTGGGTGGTGAACCAGGTGAACGAGACCCGCGCTACGTTGAGGGTGGGCCTTGCAGCTAGGTTCCCACGTTGGTTCCTCAAAGTGATAGGATTGGGCTGGAGGAGGATGCGAGTGGCGCGGTTGCTTGAAGTGCTTGGGCCTGTGATGATAGGCCCTTCCAGTTCCCACACTGCAGGTGCTGCCAGGTTGGGCAAACTAGCACGCTGCCTGCTTGGGGAGGCGCCTGTGAAAGCGGTGCTGACCCTGCACGGGTCTTTTGCTGCCACGTACAGGGGACACGGCACAGATCTGGCGCTCGTGGGTGGGCTGCTGGGATTTGCCCCCGACGACGAGCGCATCCGGGACGCCTTTCGCTTTGCCAAAAAGGAAGGGCTCGAGGTGGTCATAAACGCTGGTGACCTGGGGCGAGTGCATCCCAACTCTGTGAAGTTCGAGCTCAAAGGCGCTGGTGGTAGGGAACTAGTAGCAGTGGGGTCGTCGATTGGTGGCGGAAGGGTAGAAATGGTGGAAATCTGGGGGTTGCCTGTGAGCATTCGGGGAGAACAACCAACTTTGGTGGCTACCTACCCGGACAGGCCAGGGATGGTTGCTGCACTAACGGCTCAGCTTGCTTCAAGGAACATCAACATAGCAACCATGCGTGTGACCAGGTCCGGCCGGGGGAAGCTGGCTGTAGCGGTGATCGAGGTGGACCAACACGTTCCCGAGGACTTAGTAAATGCAATCGCGCAGCTACCCTCAATGAAAAGAGTGGTCTCCATGGACGTAACCTAGGCTCAGGCCAGGTTTAAGTGGTGTGTGCGGCCTGCTGTGTTGGCAGTTGCCGTCTGCGGTGTGAGCGGCTATGACGTGAACCGGCCAAGTGAAGACTATTTGGGAGTGGTTGGTCGGTCTCTTCTGGCATTTTGTCAGAGTGTCCAAGATGAAGCCAGGCAGACTGGAGCCACTGGCGGTTGGAGAATTGTGGTTTTGCGGTGGGCAATGGGGCTTGTTGGGGAAGCTCCCAGCCCCGTGTTTGGAAGGGATCGACCAGTCAATGGCAAGTGAGGTGATGTAGGTGAGCTTATCTGAAGTTGCAGGACAAGCAACGGCAGAGGGGATAAGCCTGGGCAGGCTTGCCATCAGGCTTGAGGCCGAAGAAACCGGGGAATCCCAGGAGTCCATTGTGGGAAAGCTCCGTGAGATGCTGGCTGTCATGGCTTCGGCCATAACTCAGGGCTTAAGTGACCCTCAACGAAAGTCCAGGAGCGGCCTGACGGGCGGGGATGCGTGTAGGGTAATGGCTCGTCTTGACACGAAGGCCAACTTCCCAGGCAATGAGTTGCTCGTTCGCGCAATGGCGTACGCCCTTGCAGTGGCAGAAGTGAACGCTTGTATGGGCAGAGTGGTGGCGGCCCCCACAGCGGGCTCATGCGGGATTGTGCCTGGGACGCTGTTTGCGCTAAGAGATACCCTGGGGCTTGGTGAGGATCATGTGCTGGAAGCGCTTGCTGCTGCGGGGCTCGTGGGGCAAGTTATTGCAGAAAAGGCAACGTTGTCTGGCGCAGAGGGAGGGTGCCAGGCCGAATGTGGATCTGCTGCAGCTATGGCCGCAGCGGGTATGGCTCAGATGGGAGGGGGTGCGCCCACGGACTGCATCCACGCTGCTGCCCTTGCTTTGAAGGGGTTGCTTGGGCTTGTGTGCGACCCGGTAGCTGGGCTAGTAGAGGTGCCTTGCGTGAAGCGCAACGCGTTGTGCTGTGCCATAGCCCTGGGGGCTGCGGAAATGGCCCTGGCGGGAGTGCGCAGCTTCATCCCTCCAGATGAGGTTATCGAAGCCATGGGCCTGATTGGCCGAGCGCTTCCTGAGTCACTGCGGGAGACTTCCGAGGGTGGGCTGGCTGTGACCGATACTGCCCGGAAGCTGTCAGGATGAGGGGCGCTTAGCAAAAGAAGCGGCTGGTCTCGGTTGTGAGTTGCTCTGGTAGCGCAAAAGGGGAAATTGCCTTTGCACCTGAGTTCGATGCCCAGCGCCTGAGGTACTCACCTCTCTTACGCCCACCTCCATATGATCAGCTCCAGTAGCCACATTATTAGTAATGAAGCCACATTTCAAAGGAAGGCTAGAAACACGAGTGGACTCCATTCTACTGCAAAAACAAAATGCTACCCTGTTGCCTGGATGGTCATTATCGAACTTACTAGCATAAGCCTCCAAAGATCAATGGCTGCGCATGAGCAGCTCCCTCGTCCCGATACCGATCTGCGCATGGTGGCATAATCTCAAACCAGTCGGCTCGGCCTCCTAGTCAGAGAGAATCTTGTGTTTACGAAATGATTCCTTCACCGCCGTTGAACTACAACTCCCGGTAAACCTTGCTCTTGGTTTGTTTATGACAAAGCACAATCTGCAACTTCCGAATCTGGGCTTGCTCGTGATCGGTAACCCTACTTGAGCGAGGACGTGAGCAACTTAGGCGTGTGGTTGGGGGAGGTGACAGATAACCTTCCTGCGCTTCGAGAGTCGGTAACCCGGCTCAGTCGAACGCTTCAGGCTACAAGTCGGGCCGTTTTCAGGCGCCTATGAGTTGGACCAATGGGCTGGTGAGGCTGGATGCTACGTAACCTGATCCGTCCATAAATGCTGTACAAGCCCTGTAGCAAGCAGTGCTGTGGCCTACGTCAATGCCCCTTCTATGGGAACCAAGTCACCTGGGAGTACCTCCTTATCCCGTACCTTTACGTATCTCGCTACGGACTCTGTCCTTACACCTGAATGGCTGGGCAGGTTGTCAGAGGTAATCCACCTCTACAACCTGCCCGCAACGGCCTGGGGCTTTCAGAGGAGGTGCTTTTGCACCTTGCCGCCCTTCACCACGACCCTGACATTGTTGGGGTTCTTGAGGCAAGAAATGTCCGCCAGGGGGTCTCCGTTTACTACAATCAAGTCTGCCAGCTTGCCGGCCTCGAGGGTGCCAAGCTTGTCGCCCATTCCTATGGCCTGGGCACCTATTTTGGTAGCGGAAACGATGGCCTCCATTGGAGTGAACCCGAGCTCCACGAAAAGCTCCAGCTCCATGGCATTTTCGCCGAAGGGGAGCATTGGCCCGCCGGTGAAATCAGTGCCCATGGCCACCTTTACCCCTGCAGCTTTGGCGCGCTGTACTGCTTCCCGGTGTGCCTTATGAGCCTCGCGAGCTTTGCGTATGCCGTATTCGGGCACGCCAAATTTTTCGCCCACTGTCACGATCCTGTGAGCGATTGCAAGGGTGGGTACCATTATGCAGTCGTTCTTGAGCATCAGCTCAATGCTTTCCTCGTTGATGTAGAAGCCATGCTCGATGGTCTTGACGCCTGCTCTAAGAGCGGTGTTAATGCCTTCGGTGCCCTGAGCGTGACTTGCCACGAACGCGCCCACCCTGCGGGCTTCCTCCACGATGGCAGCCACTTCCTCGACGGTGAACTGGGATGATCCTGGCTTATCCTTTTCGGACATGACGCCCCCGGTGGTGCAAATCTTTATGTAGTCGGCGCCCTCACGGAACTGCTCCCTGGCTGCCTTGCGGCACTCGTCCACTCCATCGCATATCCTGGAGAAGCCGTGCTGCTGCACGAAGTCCATGGGAAGGAAATGGACGTCTCCGTGACCACCAGTTTGGGAGAGCACCTTGTTAGGAGACACGATGCGAGGCCCTGGTATTTCCCCTTCTCCGATCACGCGCTTGAGGTATACGCCAAGCCCACCAGCGTCCCGCACCGACGTGAACCCGGCGTTAAGCAGGTCCGCGCAGTCCCGCACAGCCCTTGCAACCCTGACAGGCAGTGGCTCCACAACCCACATGAGGGGGTTCATGGAGCGCACACCCATCAGGTGGAGGTGGGCATCGATGAGGCCAGGTAGGATCGTACCCGAACCTGCGTCGATCACCGTGGCATCGCAGGGTATCTGCACCGCTCCATCGGGAGCTACCTGTTCGATCTTGTCGTCGTCGATTACCACTGTGCCCTGAAAGGGCGGTCTGCCGGTACCGTCGATGACGCGGCCCTTGACGAAAAGCTTACCCACGTTTGGTCCCTCCTGGAAAGGATGTTGTGAACAAGCTAGTGAGGAGGCAGGTAATCACCTCCTGAGTAAACTTCGGCGCGGTTAGCAGCTAATCCTGCTGCATTTAAGAATGCGCGTGGCCAAGCGGGGGAAGGTAGGGCTGTGCCCCAGACATCCTCGGTAACCTGCGGCGAGCAGGGCTTGGCGAGGCCCATGGGGTTGTCCCGAAACATGCGTAGAAGTTCCAGGCATTGGTGGGTGGTTCTCTTGCGGAGGGGTTGGTCAGCTCTTCCAGAACCTGTTTAAGAAGGCGAGGAGGTGACGCGCCGTGCCGAAACCCAGCATGTCCGTCCACTGTGAGAAGGTGCCAAGCCCTCGCGTTCTGGTGCCGCAGCTTTGCTTGCGCGGGCTGGGCTGCTGCCATGGAGCAGCGCTACTGCACCACGGATTTGGCATGCCATTGGTGTAGCTCAGTGGGACGGTGCCAGGGAATCTGCAGCTGCTGTGAGCGCTTCTATTACCTTGGGCTTGCTGGGGTCCTTGCTGGGGATGGCTCTGATCAGGTCCTGGAGATACCAATAGAAAGCGTTGGTCATGTTAGGCTGGTCGAATACAAATACAGCCCCGGGAGGCCGCTTCTTGGTTGACCGTGTGGATTACGGTAACCTTACGCCCCATTTCTATCACTTGAGCAAGAGCTCTAATCAGGGAGGCAAGGAACGCTTGGTCTGCCGTAAGCCAGTCAAGGCTCTCGTAGGAATACAGGAGCAGTTCGCCCTGGTCGGCTGTGATTGGGGCAGCTGCGACCAGCGACAGGAACTTCATCACTGTTTGCAGCTTACCCTGGATGTCGTAGGATACCTGGACTCCAGCTGAGTCCAGCGCCCGTTGGGGCCTTACTGGCTCGGGGCGACTGTTCGGTGGACAGGTAAGGGGACAGGTTCCTGGTGACGTTCCCTGCTGCGACTAGGGAAGCTACTCTTACTCTGGACGAGTTTACCGAGAGCAGTAGGTTTGTGAACGTGCCGTTCCACACAAAACTCAGCCCGGGTGGGGCGATGGCGCTGGTATCGTTGCTGGATCTGTTCCGGGAAAACGCGCTGCGCAGCCTGATTCGTGAAGGCAAGAGGCCCCTGTTCAATTCAGGCAGCGTGGTGCAGCAGGCAAGTGGCCGCAGGTCCTATTTCTGGCTAGTCAGGAACCTCAGGGACTTTCTGAGAGGGGGAGTGCCAGGGGAACAGGTGGAGGAGGGGTTAAAGGAGCTAGAGGAAAAGGGTTTGGCCGGACAGAGGGATGGCGTGGTACCTGACAGGCGCTGCTTTGGACCTGGGCACAACAATGCTCATCCCGGCCTACGTGTTCGAGCTGAGCACCGGGCGCATGATTTCCCGGGATGCATGCGAGCACTCTGAGGCCTGCGTTGTGTCTTGCGGTATGCACGACGTGCTCTACATGGAAGCAGGCGACGGTACGGTAGTGGTGGAAACCTCCTCGGGCAGCGAACTGCTCCAGTTGCTAATGAGCCTGATGCAGTAGTCTCCTGCAAAAGCGCTAGCTTGATGAAAGAGGGCCGACGGAATGGAAGATACTGTTGGGACTCACTGGCGTAAGTGACGATTCTTGACTGCACCCGCGCCCAGGTGCAGCGCTGGACCTGGGTGGTATTTGACTCAGCGTCTCCTAGCGACCTCCAGGTAGGAAAAACTGCAGACATGAAGTGATCCTTGGGTGTGAAGTCTTCGTAGGTTGCCCTCCTGGATCACGGTTCTTGGGGTTAATGAATGTCAAAATATCAACTCCTCCACAGGAAACTGTAAAGATAGATCAAGATACAGCCGATACCAAAGTTGTGCTGCCACCCGTGGCCTGGTGGCCGATATGGGCCCCACCCTAAGCCATGCTGATAAGATAATCCGGCTTTTCATGGACGGGTACACCGAGACTGAGATTGTACGGCGCACAGGACACAGCTATGACAGCATAGAACGATATCTGGTGTACCTGGCAGAAAAGAGCTTGCCTTTGCCTGCCATACGCCAGGTCCTGGCTTTTCCCGCCGCCTGGTGGAGAAGTACCTTGCCCTCTACCGGGAGTTCTTGGCAGCCAAGGTCCGCCGCATGGCCTAGGCACACCCGGCTAAAAACCCGGGAAGGGGGGCTGAATACCTTGCAGGCTAAGAAGGGTGTACAAAACCGCTATGCCACTCTTCTTGCCCGGACTGTGTCCAACGTACAAGGTGCACTGCTCAAGGACAAGTTCGAGCTTGCGCCGGCCTCTTTGGTGGCCGAGAAAGCAGTGAGTCTCACCAACAAGGCCATAAGGAACTGGGAAGAAAGCCAGGGCATTCGAAGGCTAGAGCCTGGGGAGCTTCTCCTGCATCAGGGAGGGCAACCACTGGTGCTGCCGCTGTTGACCCCAGAAGCTATCCGGCAGCTTTCCCTTGGCGTAGCACCAAAGGCAGTACAGCGTGAGCTTGAGGTATTGCAGTACCAAAACTTCAAACGGGTAAACCCCGAAGCAAGCTTCGAGGACCTCTGGCGCATGACACGTCAGTGGGAGCTGTGCTCTAAACGAACACGCAAAGAGGACTACCTGCCAGACAATCCCCTGGATGCAAGCCAGCTGGAGACCATTCCCAGGTACATTGCGGGAGAGATTCCTCCGGAAGTGCTAAGGCCTGCAGCGGAAACCCTTGTGCAAGAATGGGGTTTAAGGCCTGGCCAGGCTCAAGGAATGGTTGAGCTTGTTGCAAGGACTTACACTCGCTGCTGCCCTCGCCTGGAGGAGCTCAAGCCAGGGCAGCTTGTCTGGCTGGCTCTGGGTACCCGGAGAACTAGAAAAACTGACCCGCGGCTTTTTGTACCGGTGGTGCTGACGCTTCTTACTCCAGAGGAGATGGAGCTCCCGCTAACCAGTCAGGCCGACCTGAAACGCCTCAAGATCCGTCAGATCGAGAGGCTTACCACCGAGGCCTGGAAGCAGGATGGGGTGCTGACCAACCTGGACCTCGAGTGGATCCTGGGCATTTCGCCGACACTCATACGGCAACTCCTGGAGGCTTACCACGAGCACTTTGGTATCCTCTTGCCGACAGCCGGCACGGTGCTGGACATGGGTCGAACTCTAACACACAAGACCATTGTAGTCGAAATGGCCCTAGCAGGGCTCACGACCCAGGAGATTGCGCGGCGGATCTACCATACCCATATCCCTGAAGCAGCTGACAGCGATCTCAGGCTCTTCGACCGAGTCTTGCTCCTCAAATACCATCGTGTAGCTGTTTCAGCAATGATGAGGGTCACCGGCCACAGCAAGGCACTTCTCGAAGAGCATCTGGCTCTGGTGGACAAGCATTTGCCCAGAAGAGACCTTGGTTAAACACCTTGAGCATCGTGGTATTACGTTGGAAACGCGTGGATATGGTATTTGGCGGTTATCTTCCAGTTGAAGGTGGAGCCGGACAGGCAAAATGCCACAACAAGCGTAAGGTTTTTCAGGGATCACTCTTGTGGCCTTTCGCGGTCCGGCTTCACCTCTTCCTGGCGACCTAGGTGGTCAAGCGCTCCGTAAAAAGATAACGGTCACGGCTATCAACGAGAATGGTGACGACCCTTTGGCCTTTGCGGAGCCTCTTCGCTATTTGGAGTGCTGCGTACACATTTGCTCCGGAAGACAAGCCACAGAAGAGTCCTTCTTCCTCGGCCAGTCGGTGTGCGGTCTGGATGGCAGCCTCCTCGCTTACCGGAACTACCTCATCTATGATGTTCTGGTCGACGATTTCCTTCATTAGACCACCGCTTACGCCATCAATGATCGGAAGGGTCAGCTTGCCGTCCACTATGGTCCGGTGTCCTTCGGGCTCAACGCCCACGATCCTCGCCCTGCAGCCTGCTTCTCGCAACGCTTCAGCTACTCCCAACAAGGTGCCTCCAGTGCCAAGAGCCGTGACAAATGCGTCTATCTGTCCGTCTGTCTGCTCCAGTATCTCTGCACCTGTCCCCTCCTTGTGAGCGAGCTTGTTGGACGGGTTCGAAAACTGCCTGGCCCACCAGACGTTCTTGTCTTCACGCTCCCTCTGCAGACAAACGCGGCGAGGTATGAGCTCGACGCGGGAACCGTGAACGCCTTTGGGGAATGTGTCATCGTGGATAACGTCCTCAATGTCCACCCTCACTACCTTGGCCCCGTAAGCCTGACATAGTCTTATGCGTTCCTCACTCAGCACCGACTTGGGCACGTACATGGTCAAGGGGTAACCGCACGCGGCGCCCACAAAGGCAAGCGCAGCCCCCATATTGCCGGTGGTTGCCTCGATGATCTCCATACCGGGTCTTAGATGTCCCTCACGTTCAGCGTCTCGGATCATCCTCAGGGCCACGCGATCCTTGATGCTGCCGCTGGGGTTCAGGTACTCCACCTTCACGAGAACCTCAGCTTCCACATCTCTGGCTAGCCTCTGTAACCGAACCATGGGCGTGTTTCCTATTGCGTCGAGGATGTTGCGTACTGTTCCCATGATCGAAACCTCCCTCCGTCAGATTACCTGCAGACGACTGCTGGCTGGGGACAGGTACTCGACGCCGTCTTCTGTGACCAATATGGTGTCTTCTACCTGTATTCCACCTAGCCCCAACTCGTAGTAGGGAGTCTCCACGCAAAATACCATCCCCGGCTCGATTGGAACTTCCGACTCTTGGCGTAACACCGGTGGATCGTAAATCTCGACTCCTATTCCATGGCCGCAATGAGTACGCTTGTAATGGCGGACTCCGTTGGCCCGGACGGTCTCCACTGCGGTGTGAAAGACCTCGCACGCCCTCAACCCAGGCTTGATCGAGGCTATAGCTTTCTCTACCCCTGCCAACATGGCAGAATGGTAACTACTCACCTTGTCGAACGTAGGTTGGTCAGGGTGTCCGAAAAGCACTATTCTGGCCAAGTCGGCGTAATAGCCTTGGAAAGCGCATCCCGAATCGAACCTAATGATGTCCCCCTTTTGGAGCTTTCGTTCGCCAGGTATTCCGTTAGGGTACGCCGAGTGGGAACCGAAGAGTATCACGGTGGCGGCGAGCCCTGCACCGTGCTCCAGCAAGTACTTCTCGTACATGGCCGCCATGTCCTTTTCGGTCATGCCTTCCCTGGCGTTAGCTACGCAATAGTCTATCGCCGCCGAGGTGATCAGCGCGGCTTGCCTTAGCTTGGCCACCTCATCGTGGGTCTTGACCATTCTCACTTCCTTCCAGAACGAGGCTCCCGGCACGAGCCTTGCCTTCGTGAGTTCGGACAACCGGTCCCATTCGCTCGGGGTCAATCCAGCCTCATCCACTGCCACGATCTTGCCCTCAAGGTCCAGCTCCCGGAGCAACGCGGCGAGTGTTTCGATCGGGCCCTCTGCCCGCGGCGCGTTCAACAATTCCGCCAGCCTTGCGTGATCTTGCGAGCTTGCGGCGTTTTTCGTCTCCAAATAAAACACGCCGTAGGGGAGGACCTTCACTTCTGGACGAATTTGCTCTACTGCTAAATCGGTCTCCCCAACGGGCAAGACCAGCCACGGTTGCTTTGTTGGAACCACAACGCCGAATACCTTCGTGCCAGCAATGAGCTTCTGCCCCAAGCTAATGCAGCCGGTACTGTAAAACACATTCGGTACGGTGGTGGCTATGGCTGCAGCATAACCCCGGGATGAAGCCAGCGCTGCAAATCTTTCCGTGTTCAAAGTTCATACCACCTCGCTCTCTCAATCACGAGCTCTCACGAGCGTGAACTGGTACTTGTCGCTCCTAAAAAAGTTGGTGGAATAGTAAATGGGCCTGTTGGCCTTGTCTCGGACTACTCCTTCCAGGTAGACCAGGGGATAGCCCGGCTCCACGTCCAGGGTAGAGGCCACCTCTTCACTTGCTTGGACGGCGCTTAAGCTCATCACGGAGTAGCTCACCCTGATTCCCAGCTCTTTTTCGAGGAAATCAAGCAACGACTCGTGCTTTTTTCTGTTTTCCAGGAACGCGGGATCCTCAATGAGATCCCCCCGGAGCACGTCCTCGGTCAGGATCACCGGGGTGCCGTCCGCCGTCCGCACGCTCCTGATGAGGTACCCGGGGCTACCGGGGTCTACTTCCAGGGCCTTAGCCAATCTCGGGTCCAGGTTTACCTGCGAGGTGCTCAAGACTCTGTCCTCCGCCACATGGCCAGCCTTTCTTATAGTCTCTGTGAAGCTTTGCATCTTCTCGAGTCCAGCTGCAACCAGGTGGCCGGCCCCTACCACAAACGAACCTAGCCCGTGCCGCCGAGTTATCATGCCCTTGTTCTCCAGATAGCCAAGGGCCTCCCTTATGGTAACCCGGCTTACGTTGAACTGTTCTGCGAGCTCCGGCTCGCTCTTAAGCCTCTCGCCCGCCTTGAGTTCCCTGTTTATTATTTTTGCTGCCAATTCGTTAGCAATGCTTACGTATAAACGCTCTCTTCTCGCCAAACGCCGTTCTCCTTTACGGTCTTGTGGTTGTTCACGTTGTCTCGAAGGCCTTGGGCACCACTTCCGTCTTGAACCTGGTCACCACGTCCTCCTTTGTGTCTCGTTCGGTAGCAAACGGCAGGATTGCCATTTGCCGTATTCCCAGTTTGCCCAATGTCCTGACCCGTTCGGCGCAGTCGGCCACGCTTCCCGAAACCGAGAACATGTCGATAAGCTCGTCGGACAGGAGACCCAGGTATTCGGGTAATACATCCGGTGCCTGGCTCCAGTCATGCCTGTCAAGGGCTTCCCTGAGCTTGGGCGGGATTGGTAGGCCAATTTCGTCCACGATAGGCCTGCTGTTGATTATGGAGATCACCACCAGCTTTCTCACTGCGTTCTTGGCAGCCCGAGGGTCGTCAGAAACCGAGGTGTATATCCACGACACAACGTCTATGTCGTCAAGCGACCTGTTGGCCCTGGCAGCTCCGCGCTCCACGTGGTCGAGGGCATAATTTATGCCTTTTTCGGAGGTAAACCCGCCTATTATAACGCCGTCTGCAAGCTCCCCGGCGAGTTCCAGGATGGTGGGGCCCCTGGCTGCAATGTATATCGGTATTTGGGGACGAATCGGCTGGAAGTCCAGCTTTGCGTCGTAGACCTTGACGATTTCCCCTTCATAGGTGACCTTTTCCCCTGCAATCAGTCGTCTGATGACGGCTATAGCCTCTCTGAGTGCCACCGCCGGTTTTTCCCGCTTTATGCCTAGCATACGGTGGTTGGAACCGCCGGCCCCCATACCGAGTATAGTTCTACCTCCTGACAGCTCGTCAAGGCTGGCTATGGCCGCAGCGGTGACTGCAGGGTACCTGGTGTACGGGTTCGTGACCGAAGTGCCAAGCATTGCTCTTTGGGTGGCAAAGCAGAAATTGGCCATGGTGACATAGGGATCGCGGTAAAACCGCTCGTCAGCGACCCATATGTTGTCGTAACCCAGCGCCTCTATTTTCGTAGCGAAGCTTGCCAGCTCCGATTGGGGCTGCTCGCTCAGTATGCCAACGCCAAACCTCATAAGATCACCCCTGACATCACTTCGGAGGCAAACATGTCCATTTGCTCCAGCACGTCTTTGAGGTTTTGCCCAGTGAATATGATCCCCGCGAAACAATGGACGCCAGCTTCAATATACCGCTTCACCTTGTCCCTTACAGTGGCAAAGGAGCCGATAAGGTTGTTCTCCAGGAGTGTATCGATGGTTTGCCCCCTGAGAGTTGACGAAGACAAAGACACTGCGTGCTTGTAAACCTGTGATTTCCTGAAGTTCTCCCGAGCAGTTTCGTCGTCCCGCCCGATGCTCGCGAGGAACTGAGGCGCCACAACGATGTGCTCTCCTTCTCGGCCGGCATCGCGAGCTGCTGCTTTCATCACTTCCCGCAATTGAACCAAACGTTCCAGTGACATCCCGGCCGGCATCCAACCCTGCCCGAACTTACCTGCTCTCTTGGCCACTGCCTCGGCGTTGCCCCCGACGTAAATGGGTAACGGATTCTGCAAAGGCTTGGGGAACATTTCAACTCCTTTAAACTTGAAGTACTTGCCTTCGTAGGAGGCAATTCTCTCGGTAAACAGGAGTTTGAGCGCCTCCAACCCTTCGTCTATGATTTCGGCCCGCTTTGCAGTTGCAGCCAAATCCGGCTTGACCGCTTCGAACTCTTCGCGGTAAGCTCCTGTTCCTGCTCCCAGGATGAGCCTTCCTCCAGAAAACCTGTCCAGGCTGATCGCCTGCTTAGCAAGGATAACCGGATCGTGGAACGGTATAACCGTAACACACGTGGCCAGGCGGATGCGCTTCGTGTTCGCGGCACAAAAGGCCAACGAGATCAGCGGGTCGTAAAAGCTTGGTGGCGTCTGGAACTCTGCCCTGACGTACTTCTGTGTTGTGAGGTGCTCGTTGCCCCATACGTGGTCGTATCCCAGACTTTCGGCCCGCTGCGCCACAGTTATTATGACCTCAGGGGTCGTAAACGGCGGAGGATACATCAAACCGTCCATGCCCGTAGGGAGCGCCACACCGAACTCGACCTTGCCCATACTTCTACCTCCTCGTGGGTTGCCGACGCTTGGAACTGAGCCGTGTGGCTTGCCCCAGGACGGCCACACGGCTCAGCGACTTACTTCTTCTGATTAGTCCGGGCTACCTCATCTGGCCATATCAGGGAAGTCAACCAGTAGAGCACTGCGCACAGTACCAGCGACTGGAAGCCAGGTATACCTTTGGTGTAGGTGAGCGCGAAGATGAAGCCTATCACCCAGATGGCGAAGGACTTGAGCCGGAAGTCGACGATTTGTGCCGCGATATCCTTGGGGTCCTTGCTTATCCTACCACACAGGTAGAAATAGCCAATGTATATCCCTGCAATAGGCCCCATAGTGGCAGAGAGGAAGGAAAGCCATTGCCTGAAGAGGTTCACGAGGCCTAATGCGTGACCAACCAGCGCAATGGCGGTGGCAATTACCACCCACCAGTGCCTCTCTATTTGCAAGCCAATCAAATTGCCAAAGTTTGTGAATGCTAGCGAGCTGGAATACACGTTTGACTGAGCGGTGGTCCAGACGGCAAGCAGTACTATAAGCACTGCAGGCACTGCCAGGCCCAGTTTGGCCATCATCAACCCTAGGTCTGCAGTGCCAGTGGCCAGGGATGCGACTACCGACGCGGATTCAAAGAGGCCTGCTCCGAGCACATACGCAATGAATGAGGCGATTAACACGTGGTTGCTGTTCTTCGCAAACCGACCAATGTCGGACGAAATAGTAGCCCCTGCAATCCACGTCCCCAGCGCCATGCTTGCGGCTGCTCCGAAGGATAACTGGCCTTTAGGCACTATGGAGAACACCTTGGCGAGCCCTCCTACCTGTGCCGATGCCCTAATCACAGCGAGTGCTACCAAAATCCAGAGTAAGGGCACTGCCGAGTTGGACAGCCACGCCAGACCTTTGAAACCGAATATGCCTGAGATCATTGTGAGCACGGAGAGGGCGACGGGGCCGACCCACGCGGGTAGGCCTGGGAAAGCTACTGCAAATACTCCTCCCAGTGCTCCCAGCAATACACCAATGAAAAGCATGGCAACTATCCCCAAAACGAGGGAGACCACGATGGAGCCTTTCCTTCCGAACACAACCCTTGCAATCAGGTACGTGGATAATCCTAGCTTGCACCCAATGCTTGCCACCAGCGTCGCAACGAGAACGAGGATGATATTGCCAGTGATGATGGCCGGAATTGCTTGGGCTAGGGGTAGCCCCTTCGCGATATTGCCCCCAACAAGAAAGGCACTTACGCTGATCACCCAACCCGCCCATACTGCAGCGGTTGAGTAGAGGCCTCTGCGCTTTTCCTCTGGAACCGGTTCGAGAGCGAAGTCCTTCAACGCTTCAGACGCACTGCCTTTTTGAGCCAACTGTTCTCGCCCCCTTCAGGAGAAGTAGAGTTTTACAACCTAGGCCCCGCTACAAAGCCCTGTCGTAGGCACTCTATGCCATCACCCCCCCTCGCACGCTGGCGTTTGTTACTTGAGACCTTAGCTAGCAGCTCCATCTGGCTGGGGAATTGCTCGGCAGGCCAGACTTCAAGCTGCTTGCTTTCCACTAACTCTCGAAGCAGTGCCATGCCCAATTGTGTTCGCGGGATCACGAAGTTCTTACCATCAAGCCCCAAGCCACCCACGGAAACGTCTGCTTCTTCACAGGTGAAATCCGGGCATCGGGAACAACATTGCCTCTGAAACGGCTTTAGCTCTTTGAGGGGTACCTCAACGCATTCGCCTGTTACCAATTCAAGCCTCAACTTGCCCTTTATATTCATCTTCTTGATACAGCAAGGGTCGATGCCGAGTTCCCGTTGGATTTTCTGGGTTATCAACCCATCGTAAGTGAATGAATGCGAACAAAAGAGTCCAATCACAAAACCTATGCTCCGGGCAGCCTGATTAGCAGCGGATTGCAATCGCCTGAGGGCCCTGACGTGACAGCTGGTCCCCACCATTACGAACTTGCCAGTGCTGGGCAGTGCCGTTACTGCCTTGAGCATGGGGGAGTAGGTGTAACACGTGCCAGCGGCACTGAGGACGGCCTCAGCACACGTGGCGATAGCCGGGACGGGGTGCCACGTCTCGTCTTTCTGGCAGACTATTGCTCCCCTGTATCCCGCCCGGATGCAGTGAAGCAATATGGAGGTCACTACTCCTCCGTCCTGAGCCACTTCACGTATAAGGGGGGAGCTGGCCCGAGCAACGATGATTCTATGGGAATCTTCCACTCAACGACCACCTCGTTCCCGTCCGAGCTTCACCCATACCACAGCAGTTCTCCTCAACGCGGCAATAAGCGGGATGGCAATTAGCGCATTGGTAAGAGACTTAACCACGTTGAAGGGAACTATGACCGGCCAAATCATGGAGACCACCTTGGAAAGACCAAACCCAAACTGCAGCCTGAGGATGACTATGTTCGCCGGTATCATGACGATGGTCCTGGCAAGGGTGCCAGCCGCGCAGGCCACGACGAATCCTGCGGTATCCTTGCGTTGCCTGGTTAGCAGGGAAACAGTATAAACGAACGTGCCGCACGCAATGAAGTCCGCCGCTGGCCCGAACGGCGACTTTGCCCGGAGGAACAAGTACAGCAGGTCCTTCACTGCCACGGCCATAAGGCCTACTTTGGGTCCTGCGGTTGCTCCTGCTAGAAGCATGGCGAACTCGCCGGGATCGAACCTCAAGAACGAGTACCCCGGGACAATGGGAAATTGGGCGTAAGCCATCAGTAGAAACCCAATAGCACCGCACACGGCTGACAAGGTCATTGCATGCAGGTCCCAGCTTTTTCTACCACTCACAAGCAGTCGCCTCAACTTGTTAGTCATCTTACAATCAAGATTCATTGTAATACTTGATTTTCCTTCTTGGTAGGGCATACATTGTTGCCTAGGGGTATGGAGCTTGGCTGATATTGAAGTTTTCGGTATTAAAAGCATGCCAGAAATCCAGCCCGGAGATCCGCTGGCAGACATAATATGCGCTGCACTGGACCGCACCGGTTTGGAGCTGCGCGAGTGGGATGTGCTTGTGGTCACCCAAAAGGTGGTCTCCAAGGCGGAAGGAAGGCTGGTCAGGCTTTCTGAAGTTGTCCCCTCGCCTTTTGCCATGAGTGTTGCTTGGGAAGTACAGAGAGACCCCAGAATAGTGGAGCTGGTACTGCGGGAAGCCAAGCGAATCGTCAAGATGGACAAAGGTGTCATCATTACAGAGACCCACCACGGCTTCGTGTGCGCAAACTCTGGGGTCGACAAATCCAACGTAGAGCCTGGCTTGGTGACGTTGTTGCCCCTGGACCCTGACGCGTCGGCTAGAAGAATCCGCGAACGCATTAGACAGCTGAAGGGAGTTTGGGTCGCAGTCGTAGTCACAGACACTTGGGGCCGGCCGTGGAGAAACGGGCTTGTGAATTCTGCTATTGGCTGTTCGGGTATTGCCCCAATCAAGAGTTATGCGGGGAAGAAGGACCCCTACGGGTATGTGCTCAATGTCACGGAACTCGCAGTGGTCGATGAAATTGCGGCTATTGCTGAACTTGCAATGGGAAAACTCTCTGGGATCCCTGCTGTTATCGTGCGTGGGTGTGAATATGAGCCGGCCAACGTTGGGGTAAAGGAGCTGCTGCGCACTGCCGAGTCAGACTTGTTCCGGTGAGTGTGGTTCCTACTGAGGCGTCCCATCCACGGAGGTGCACCAACATCCCTTGTAGCGACCATGTCCAGGGTGGTCGGTAACATGCAAGGGATTAACATTCTTACAGGGTTGCTAGAACTTTGGTATCAACGGTTGGGTCCTACAAGAGTCAGGTTGAGCGTGAATATTCCAAGAGCCTGGAATACGGGCTGAAGGGGGAGCACGGAATGGCAAGTTATGCCCAACGGTAATGTGTGTACAACCCGTGGGTCACGTCCCAGGGAATCGCAAAGCTGACGAGGGGTCATGAACTCTAATGGATGTAGGTTCATGATTTCGTAGGTTCAATCCTGCTCACAGGAGATGGGAAGAGCGAGTAACTGGGTGGGGTACGCGGTCCTCGCCGTGACGAAGTGAATCATTGCTTCGGAGAGGTGGATAACATTGGGACGGATCGTCGGATTTAATTGTGTGCGCTGCGGGAAGAGTTATGGGACTCAACTAGGGTGGAGAACATTTGAGGGCTGTCCCGACTGTGCAAGGGACGGTCAGCCGGCCAACCTTAGCACAGTGTATGACTACACAGGGTTGAGAGCAGAAGACCTGGTAAAAGCTTTTTCGCAGAGGCCCAGGACGATGTGGCGGTACATTGAACTGCTACCAGCTGACGACATGGATGAGGTGGTATCTCTCCATGAGGGATGCACTCCGCTTATTAGGGTTCGTAGATTCGAGGAAGAGTACGGAATAGGCAGGTTCTTCGTCAAGGACGAATCCCGGAACCCCACAGGATCTTTCAAGGACAGGCTCGCGTCGTGCGCTGTGACAGTCGGCCTGAAGACAGGTGCCAGAGTGGTAACGGTTTCGTCAACGGGGAATCACGGTGCAGCCACTGCAGCTTATGCTGCCAGGGCAGGCCTGGATTGCGTAGTGTTCACCATGGATTCTGTCCCACTAATGATGAAAGTGCTCATGCAGGTTTACGGAGGTAAACTAGTTGCTCTGAAGAACGGCCCAGACAGATGGAAGTTGATGGCATTGGGGGTCCGGGAGAAGGGGTGGTGGCCTGTGGGAAACTACTTAAACCCTCCCATTGGCAGCAACCCCTACGGGGTTGATGGCTATAAGTCCGTTGCCCTGGAAATTCTCGAAGACCTCGGATGGGCAGTCCCTGACGTTGTGATCCAACCCACCGCTTACGGCGACGGGTTATATGGAATGTGGAAAGGCTTTGTGGAGGCAAAACGCTTGGGCATTACAAATTCGGTCCCGAGGATGTACGCCGCAGAGATCTTCGGCTCGCTCGGGAAGGCCCTCGCTGCTGGCGGAAGGCTCGAACCGGTGCCAGCAGGACCAAGCGTGGCTTTCTCAATTGCAGCGCCAGTCAGTACCCATCAAGCGCTGAGGGTGTTGATCAGTTCAAGAGGCGGAGCCGTTTCCGTTGGTGACGAAGATCTACTGGACGTTCAGGAGCGGCTGGGGAGACTGGGCATATATGCTGAAACGTCGTCCTGCGCGTCTGTGGCGGCGGCAATTCGGCTGGCAAAGACAGGGCTTTTGAGCCGTTCTGACACTGTTGTGGCAATAATCACGGCAACCGGTCAGAGAGATCCGTGGGTGACACAATCAAGGATGCCGTCGGTACCGGTGGTGGAACCTGATTGGGCGATGCTCGCCAGCGTGCTTGAGGCCACCTACGGATTTGCAGTGTGAGCTTCACCGTAACTGCTATGCCTTCTGGGCACGTGAATCATGACTGGTGTCTTGGGCACTCACCTTCGGGCTCTATTCCCAATTTGAGCGGTGTGTTTGGAATATAGCTGCCACAGACGGGCAGAAGCAATGAATTCGCAACTACGTTGGGAAGGGGATTGCCTGCAAGCACCAAGGGCCTGCGCTCCTTCCCGTTGAAACCTGCGTCCAGTGCCCTCGGGGTGGTTACCAGTTACACGAACCTTCGTGCCATGGGCGCAGTGTCCAGGGCGCTTCTTGCCACGTGAGCTCGTTGTCGAGATTCCAGCCGTAGCCTCTTGTGGTTGTCGTAGTTTTAAGCCCCCTCATGGATTTGGGCAAGATCACTCTACGAAGTCATGCTGAGCAAGGGGGGCAGAGAGAAAATGGGACGAGGAAGTCCTAAGGAAGAGTTTAAAGCGCAGGTTGTGGAGAGAATGCCAGCAACTAGGCGACGGTTTTTGGGTAGCGTGGCGACACGAATCGTCTCCTAAGAGAGTGGCCTGCTAGCTCAAAAGAGCGCGTACTAGGGTTACCAAAGGACAAGGATTCAAGGTCGAAAAAGCTTGAAAAGCGCCTGAAGACGATGACTGCAGGGGAAATGTCAACAGCAATCGGGTGAAGAGGCTGGTATCCGAAAAAGAGTTTGGACGGAAAAGGTAGTTTTGGTTGCCAATCTTGCACAGCGTCCGCCCCATGATCGGTGGCATTTCCAGCATCCAGGGCGAATGGGGCACACAGGAGGATCAGACCGCTCCACTTCGTCATGGAGAATGCAAGGGTTAGCCAGCGGCACATATACGCGCTGGCCCTATCATGCATGTGGCAGGGCGATGGGAAAAGGTTTAGCAAAGGGAGAGCGGAGAGTTTCTTCGAGAAGAGGAAATGACTCAATGCCCTGCGGGAACTGCTTTCTCAGTGACTAGAGCCATTGGGCGCGGCTGTCCAGCGGATTGGAGGTGAGAACAGCTAGCTAGACAATGGACCTGACCAGTGACGCGATGGCCCCCTGATCTCGCGACCCATGAAGGCCAAGCGGTTGTTGTACTACCTCTAAAGATCGCGCTGCCGGATCCCGATGATCTGATGTTCTTGGAGGTCGCTGTGGGAACCGGGGTCGATGCCATCGTGACAGGCAATAAGAAGCATTTTCCGGCGGGCTGCTACAGTGGGATTCCTGTCGTGTCGCCAGCGGAACTTCTTTCCTTGCTTTAACGGCAACGGCTGGCTGGAAACAAGGGAATAAAGCCGAAACGGCCTGTAGTGCGTAAGCATGCGTTTCTAAGACCGGAGGTGTAGAGTGGCCAGGACGTTGCCGACACCTTGTCCATAGGCCGATAGGAAGGTATGACCAGCATGGATAGATATCCTTGATAACACCCCTATCCAAATGACAAAGGATATGGTGGGAGGTAGAAGCTAGGCGTGGTGAGCACTTCGGGAAAACTCCTATTCGCCATACGAAGGCTGCAAGCGGTTGGGAAATTGCAATCAAGGCGAAGCGCGGCAAACTTTATTTGCATGCGGACCTGGTGCCCTTCGTACTGGAGCACTTGCCATGAACGGCATTGAACGCCTGCCTGTTCTAATGCACCACACCATTTATGTTTACAGTGTTACTCGATCTGGCTTCGATCCTTTTGACCGGTTCTTGTTGCTCAGGCTCGGTTTGACAATCTCCCTATTTTAGCTGTCGATCCGGAGTTTGCAGGTCGCAGTTGCCTCTTTCTTAATCAATGCTATCCTCAGGCTGTGAGACGTGATCTAGAGGAGCACTATCCGTTACGAAAAGCAGCTGAAATACTTGGCGTTCATCCCATTACCCTGCGCCGTTGGGAAAAGGTGGCTAGAATCCGCTGTATTCGCACGCCTTCCGGCCAGAGGCGTTGCCCCGAAGCGAAATCCTGCGCCTTCTGGGAGAGGATTTGCCTTCCGGCCGCAGGTCTGTCATCTACACCCGCGTATCTTCGGCCAAGCAGGCCGGGGCTGGCAACCTGGAACGCCATGCGCGGCAGGGGCTACGAAGTGGCCGCCGTGGTAACCGAACAGGGTTCCGGGCTCAACGAAAAGCGCAAGGGACTTGCACGGCTCTTCAAAATGGCCCGTGAAGGGAAGATGGATCTGGTGGTGGTCGAGTTCAAAGACCGCCTGGCCAGGTTCGGCTTCACCTACATCGAGCGGTACTTTAACGCCTTCGGCGTGAGGCTCGAAGTAGTGAATGGGGAAGAGCCGAAGTGCCTGCAGGAAGAACTGGTGCAGGACATGCTTTCCATACTGACCGTTTTTTCTGCCAAGCTCTACGGTTCGCGGGCCAAGGGAAGCCATGGCCGATGCGGCCAAGGGTGAGTAAACCCGTGGATGTGGTAACCATACCGGGCTGGATATACCCGGACGAATCAGCAAAGGAAACACTTGTCTCCTTCATGCGCCGGTTCCAGGCGGCCAAGCGCACGGCTTACCAAGCCCTGAGGAAATCGTCAAAGACCTCTACCGGAAGTTTTTTCCAATGCCCGCTGGTGCTAGTGGTCCGTGGAGGACGCAAGGCCACCATCGAGAGCCGGAAAGAGCAGGTCAAAATGTACGTTTCGGACCCAGAGACCAAGATAGAAAAGTCCGAGGAGAAGCTAGAGCGCACCAAGGATAAGCTCCACCGGCAGGGTATACTGGCTCGGCTGAACAAACTCCGCGCCGAGCTCGCCTACTGGAAGGGCATCCTAGAGCGCGGTGAGGTCCCTCCCGCCGTCTTCGGCGGCAGGAAAAACCTGCTCCTTCTGCAGGAGGGAAAGCTCTCCGAGGAGGAGTGGCGGGAGCTGAGATCGAACGCCTTTTACTCCGTGGGCCAGGCCAACCAGAAGTTTACATACCCCTGGAGCCGGAAGGCGACTGCCGGGCGAAGCGACATGTGAGGCGGGACGAAGAGTGGGTAACCGTGTCTACCGGAATCTGCTCCTCCGGTGCCTGGCCAAGGGTGAACCATACTCGGTGCGGGTTGTACGCCGGGACGGCAGGTTCGACTGCTTTGTTTCGCTTTCTCTGGGCGACACTGCGGAAGTAGACAAGAGCCAGCCCATGGGTGGGATAGACCTGAACCCTGACGTGGTGGCCGTGACGGTGGCCCTGCCGGACGGCAACTTTAAGGTCTCCCGCTGTTTCTGGTGCCACGACCTGGTCCACGCTTCCCACGACAACGGGAGTGGATCGCGGGAAACCTTGCCGGAGGAGTAGCTGACCGGGTGGAGTCCCTGGGTGTGAGGCAGATGGCCCTGGAGGAACTCTCTTTTACTCAAGACCATGACACCAACAGGATGTTCAACCGCATCACGCACAACTTCTGCAAGAAGCTCCTGTTCAACTGCATCGTCCTGGCCCTGAGGAAGCGCGGCATCGCGGTGTCACCGTGCCCGCACAGTTCACTTCACTCATCGGCTTTTTCAAGTATGCCGAAACCTATGGGTTGTCTGCCCACCAGGCGGCAGCTCTCGTGATAGCCCGCCGGGCACTGGGCTTTGAAGAAAAGGTTCCGAAGGGTTTGCTTAAGAAGCTTCTTGGGCACTCGCCGATGGAAGGATGGGAGCACAGGAAGCTCTGGGGCAGGCTTTTCGGGCTCTTCAAGGCCGCCTGGCGCAAGTTCTCCTTCTACTGCAACCTGAAGGGTTTCACGCCTTCCAGGTGGTGTGAAGTTATCTTTGCCGGGGCAGGGTAGGCTTTATTTAAAGCCTGCTACTCTCTCCTGCCGGGGCGGTCCTGGCGTCCCCGGCAACACCTGGAGGTGGGGGGAAGGGAGCAGCAGGCAGGTGGGGTAACTCCCCCACCCGGTATGTGCCCCGTGAAGGGGACGGAGTACGGAGGGATAAAACCCTCCAGAAACGCCGGAGAGCGGCCGGTAACCGTGGACCTGAGACTGGGGAGATGCGGGCCTTCCCCAAAAGGGGATGCCCGGCCAGCCAGACGGTGACACGGAGGTAGCCGTCGGCAGGGGCTTTTAGCCTTTGCTTGCACAATGAGCACCTGCACAGAAGCTAAGCCTTGCTTAGCTTTATATAGGGGAAATTGACCTCTTGCTGCCCGGCTCGTGGGTAAGCAGTCAAGGCCTTATCAGTGGTAAAGCTTGTGTCCTATTGCCAAGTGCTCTTCGATTTCGATCAAGGCCAACCCATGGCTCCAGAAAACTTGCACAATCGCGCGCATGGGCAGCTAGTAGTGTCTAAGCATCGGCGGTCCCTGACCAATACCTGGAACGACTTGTGGCTAATGGGCGTATTACATGATATGACCTGGTTTACCTCCTTCACACACACTATAGGACGAGTGGTAGGCTTAAGGCGCTAACACGGAAGATGGGCTGAGAACTCAGGTGACCCAATGTGACAAGGCGGGCCTTTGCTGCAGTCATATACCAGGAAGAAGACGTATACGTGGTTGAATGCCCAGAAGTTGGAACAGTCAGCCAGGGGAACAGCGTAGAAGAGGCGCTGTGCAGCCTGAAGGTAGTAACTGAACTGTATCTGGAGGAGGTTCCGATTGGGGAAAGGGGGACGCCTTGACAACGGTGTTTGAAGTAGCCGCCGATGTCTGAGCTCCACGCGGTATCGGGAGGTGACGCCATTGGTGTCTTGAAACGACTGGGTATTAAAGGAGCCGGGCAGCGCGGCGTCACGGCGTAGTGAAAGAGGGAACGCCCGACGGCACGTTCGGATGCGTCGTTCCGATTCATATGGGATTGCCCGTTGGCATTATCTGTAACATTCTTCGACAGGCCCGGGTGGGCGTTGGAGGATTCTCTCAACTGTTTATAAGGGCACATGAATGCCTCAAGAAACGCCTGTGGCCTATCTCGTTCTTGTGATTATAGCTCGCTCATTCTCCTGATTTCACCCTTTTTCACGGCCCAGTAAGACGAGCCCCCGGTTTTTGAGTAGGTAATGAGGCTACTCTCTACAGGTATGCCACGTTGCAACAAAAAAGCCATCCAGGCGGAGCCCTCCGGCTCCGCATCCGGAATGCTTTGCATGTTATGCGGTGCTGTCTTGGGTGTCCCACTTCCTTCGCTCCCGGCAACCCTATCACGCCTCCCAGGGTCTTCGCCCCTACAGTCCTTCGTTCTGCCTTATGGGAGCGG
>JBNARI010000017.1:0-49136 GCA_049718765.1 Bacillota bacterium
TCCCTAAGCTCCAATAGCTTCTCCTCTATTCCCATCCCTGTCACCTCCGCTCACAAAGTTCCAAAAGCACGCCACCTGTGGACTTGGGATGCAAGAACGCAATCCTGGCACCCCCAGCGCCCTTCCTTGGCACTTCGTCTATCAGGCGCAGGCCCGCCTTTTTGCACTGCTCAATTGCCGCCTCGATGTTGTCAACTCTCAAAGCAATGTGCTGAATGCCCTCGCCCCTGGACTCGATGAACTTGGCCACAGGCCCGTCCGGCGTGGTTGATTCCAGCAACTCTATTTCGCTGTCCCCAACGGGAATGAAGGCCACCTTTACCTTTTGCTCGGGCACTACCTCTTCACTTACCACTTTCAGCCCAAGCACGTCCTGGTACAGTTTGGCAGCTTCCCCAATGCTTCTTACAGCTACTCCCACATGATCAATTCTGGATATCATGAGTTCCACCCCCAAACGCTGAAGCCAAGCAACTCGCCAGCTTCAATTTCACAGAATCTATTATGCCTCTCTTGCCCAAACCAGGGAATCAGTCGAAGTGCTGACTCTTCCAAATCACCCCCCCACTTTCCTCAGGGCTCCCATACCTAGTGCCTACACGCACACCTGTATCCAAAAAGCTCCGTGGGGGCACCCACGTGCCCCCACTTTCACAACACCGCCTCAACCAAACCACCACCTGCTGGAGAAGGCTACCACCGTCTCAGCACGGGGCAACCGCATAGCAGACCCTCACATTCTCATAGTCCCAGTTTCCAGGAACCTGACGTGCCAGGACAGCGCTTCCCTTAAAATGTGGGGAATGTGTCCGCCGTGCTTTTCCGCCCTGTTCAAATAATCCCTCAATAACGGCTTGAAATCCGGGTGAGCACAGTTGTCTATGATCACTTTGGCCTTCTCGCGGGGGGATAAGCCCCGCAGGTCTGCCAAGCCTTGCTCAGTCACAATCACGTGAACCTCGTGCTCAGTGTGGTCCACGTGGGAAACCATGGGCACAACCGAGGATATGGCACCTCCCTTGGCAATTGAAGGCGTAGAAAAGATCGTAAGGAAAGCATTGCGGGAGAAGTCACCGGATCCGCCAATTCCGTTCATCATTTTGGATCCTAGCACATTTGTGGAATTGACATTCCCGTAAATGTCCACCTCAATCGCTGTGTTCATGGCAATGATCCCCAGGCGTCGAATAACCTCCGGGCTATTCGAGATTTCCTGTGGTCTGAGGATAATCTTCTCCCTGTACTCCTTCAACTTGGCATACACTGCTGGCATCCTCTGTGGTGAAAGGGTCAACGACGTGCCCGAAGCCACAGCCAGCTTGCCAGCGTCGATGAGGTCCAGAGCGGAGTCCTGTATTACCTCTGAGTAAAAGGTCATTTGCTCAAAGGGTGAATCCAACAACCCTGCCAGCACCGCATTCGCTATGCTTCCCACCCCTGATTGCAGGGGCAAGAGGTTCGAAGGCAGCCGACTCATTTTCACTTCATGCTCAAGGAACTCGATTAGGTGTCCAGCCATTTTCCGCGAAAGGTCGTCCA
Source organism: Bacillota bacterium (assembly GCA_049718765.1). Classification (GTDB taxonomy): domain Bacteria; phylum Bacillota; class Sulfobacillia; order DUMF01; family DUMF01; genus JBNARI01. Next base: position 1,540 of record JBNARI010000017.1, read on the forward strand.
TGGGAGCCAGGGGCCTTACGCCGTCCTTGATGTCGGTAAACACCACAGCAACAATCTTCTCTGGATCGCACTCGATGTAAGGTACGCCAATCCTATCAGAGGGTCTAGTAATTGGAATGGGCAACCTACGCGGAGGGTCATCGGGGACGAAAACATCGTGCATTCCGAAGAAATCAAGGGGCTGAGTTGTATTGATCTCCACTATGACAGCCTTAGCCTTGCGCACAAAGGTGGGAGTATTGCCCACCGACGTGGACGGTACGATTCCGCCATCTTCTGTTATCATGGTTGCTTCAACTATGGCTAAGTCCAAGGGCCCATAAAACCCATACCTGCATTGCTGGGACACTTGGCTCAAATGCACGTCAAGGTAAAGCACTTCTCCCCTGTTGATGGCTTCCCGAATCGAGTCGTTAGTCTGATAGGGTAACCGCTTCCTCACTATCCCAGCTCTCGTAAGGGCGCCATCGAGCTCATCCCCCACTGAAGCCCCTGTAAGCAGGTCTATCCGAATCGTTTCCCCCGTCTGTTTCACCCTTTGCGCCAGCGCCAAGGGCACCGCCTTGGGATATCCAGCTGGCGTAAAGCCGCTGGTCCCTATCACCATTCCATCCCGAATGAACTTTGCTGCTTCTTCCGGGCAAGTCACTTTATGCCACAGCTTTTTGCAGCGTAACCTTTCTGCGAAGTCCCTCCGCATGCCGTTACCTCCTGACTAACATCTCCATCAAAGCAAAAACCCGACCCGCGCCTGACGTGCGGACCAGGTCTGCCACCGGTCGAGGAGCTGCAAGGCTCCTCAAGGGTTTGGCCTAGTGATCCGGACCACCCACTGCTCTAGAGTAGCAGCGGGCCACTCGCCGACTGCCCATTCCTTCTATTCTTCCGGGATTTCCATCATGCCGGACTTATACGCAAGATACCGCTGATTTACCACCTTGAGGGCTGCAATTATTGTTTTCTTGGCCGAACCGTGGTACCTGCACTCAAACTCCTTCACCAAAGGTTCTATGCCATGCTCAAGGTTATACCCCACCACCAGCTTCCTAAAGAAATTCCTACCCACTGCCGTTGCCAGAGTGCAGTCTGCATCCGTGATCACGCCCGTAGCTGGATCCACTTCCACTCCAATGCCGAGCACGTGGTAGAGCTCCGCTGCCGTTATGCCCTGGGGCAACCTAGCATACCCAGTTATGAAAATACCAGTACCACTCTTTTCTTCCACGGAAGGCATGGGTCGATACCCCACTATCCGCCCCAAACTACACCCTGCAAACAGCCTTAGGCGGGTCGTCCCGGCTACCTTCTCTGGGTATTCGACATGAACCATCCCATTCCTGCTATTTTTCTTTCGACCAACTCTGGTGTCCCAACACCCAAAACGAGACAGCACGATGGCCACAGCGCTGCCAAACAGCTCCCCGAGCAGCCTTGTGAGGAGCTCGTTTAGCCAGCACCAATCCCTCCCGCAAGGTATCACGCATAGAAGCTGCTTCCTTTCGCAGCAAGAAGATCCAATCCCACAAGCTCTCAAAAAGGTTTATGCTTACTTAAGGAACTGGCAGTTTTACCTAAACTGGGCCTCTGGGACAAGCAGGTCAAATCAAGTTATGGTAAAGGAGGGCAAGTACTGCCTCCAAAATGGGGAGCAGCTAATTTGATGGTGGAGAAGTTCGTCACTTTCCAAAGTCGCGGAAAGCTCATCCACGGAGTTATGCATTTGCCTGAGAATGATGGCCAGCACCCGTGCGTAGTAGTTTGCCATGGCTTCACAGGAGACCACATTGGCGCAAACCGCATGTTTGTACATTTTGCCAGGAAAGCTTCCGCTGAAGGCCTTGCCGTTTTGCGCTTCGATTTCGTGGGTTCCGGAGACAGCGAAGGCGAATTCGAGACGGATACTCATCTCACTGGCTGGACGCAGGATCTTGGGGCTGCGTTGGACTTCATCTGCACTCTGCCAGGAATCAAGAGCTCAAAGGTCGGACTCCTCGGGTTGAGCTTCGGTGCAAGCACGGTGGTTTGTTCCGCCGAGGCTCAAACCAAGGCAAGGGTGGCAGCGCTTTGGTCCCCCGTGGTAAGATTAAGTGACACTTTTCGCAATACTATCCTGGGCCCCCACAGGTGGGAGATGTTGCTCCAGGGAAAAACCGTAAAGAACTTTTACAACAAGGGGTTTTCGCTAGCCCCAGCTTTCCTAGAAGACCTCGCCAAGTACGACGTGCTCCGTGCAGCAAAGAGGTTCCGCGACGTGCCAGTGCTGATCGTTCACGGAACCAAAGATACGGTAGTACCATCAGAACACGCCACAGAGCTGTTCCGCGAATTGCCGGGCCCGAAGAGGATCGAATTCCTCGAAGACGACCACGTCTTCACCGATAGGCTCGCCAAAGCTGTAAGTCTCACGTTAGAGTGGTTCAAAGGGGCCTTGTGACTGCAGCCCACAGTCGCATCCAGCTCTAACTGGGAAAGGAGGCGAATTCCTGGTCTTGGCACTGACGGCGCGGTGCTCTGACCGGGGTCCAAGCTGAGGCTAAGGGAAGTGTTGTGTAAGTCCGCACTGGTTCGTTCGGGAATCCCAGGCGTCGACTACGTGATCAACCCATATACGGGTTGCTCCCACGCCTGTGTGTACTGTTATGCTGCGTTCATGTGCCGTTTTTCTGACCACTCCGAGCCGTGGGGAAGGTTCGTGGACGCAAAGGTCAACATGCCTCAAGTGCTGGCCAAAGAAGTGGGATTGGGAAGCAAGGTGCGCACCCCCAGGCGGGGGGCTGTAATGCTATCCAGCGTAACTGATCCCTACCAGCCAGTCGAGCAAAGGTATCTTCTCACCCGCGCTTGTCTTGAAGTCTTGGCTGGTGCGGGCTGCGACCTCACCGGTACTCCCCGCTTCAACGTTTCCATACTCACCAAATCGGACCTAGTGGTTAGGGACATAGACGTGCTCCAGCAACTCTCTGCTGTGAGCGTTGGCCTCACGGTGACCACGTGGGACGACTCAGTTGCTCGTCTGTTCGAACCAGGTGCTCCCCCTCCGAGCCGGCGCTTCCAGGCACTGCGCTGCCTTGCACAGGCAGGCCTGGATACCTGGGGGTTCTTTGGGCCTGTCCTTCCTGGGTACTCGGATAGCCCTAAAGCCGTAGTGGAATTGCTGAGGCGGTTCAAGGATTGCGGGGCTAAGGAAGTGGTTGTAGACAAGTTAAACACGTACCCACACGTCATGGCTTCACTGGAGCGAGCACTGCCCAAGAGGGCACTCTGCCCCATTCGGTACTGTGCCAGAAACCCTCGCTCCTATGGGGACAGGCTCAAAGTCGTTGTCCAGGAGGCAGCTCACCTTGTGGACATTCCGGTCACCTTGGAATGGTAGCCAGGGTGCTCTCCTCGGCCACGTGGCAAGAGTAACGCTAGCGCCAACGCCAACAGTGGGTAAAACGCAATGGACTTGAAAGCAAAGGGCAAGCCCTTTGCATCCGCAATCAAGCCAATGACGCTTGCGCCAATGCCTCCCATGCCCACAGAAAACCCCACGTTGAGTCCGGAAGCCAGTCCCATGAACCCTGGCAAGTACTCCTGGCTCATGAGTAAAGTAATGGTAAATGACGACACGAGCACAAAACCTTCAACCGCCAGCACTACCACAAACCACATTCCCGAAACGTTGCACAACAACAGGTGTAATGGGACCAACAGTGCAAGGCTTCCCATGAGAACTGGGAACCGCCCAAATCTGTCAACAATTACCCCTCCAACCAGCGTGCCAAGAGCCCCAAAACTCAAGAACACGAATTGGAGCAATGGCCTGATACCCGCCGACTGCCCCAATACCCTCACTGCATACTGGGGCATATAGGTCACCACTCCGTATTGCACGAACGATCTGAGAGCAACCACCGTGAGCAGTATTGCCTCTGCGCCCCACAAGTTCACGGCGTCATGGATTTCAACCGCCACAGCACGAGCTTCTGACCCTGCTTTCCTTTTCGCGGAGGCAAGCCCCCGCAGCGTAGGGGACCTTAAGTGGGCAAGTTCCATTAGCGCAGCACCGGCAAGCCCTGGAAGGGCAATAACCCAGAACGAAGAATGGGGTAGCCACGCCATCACTGCACCCAGAACCACAGGCCCTAGAGCAAACCCAACGTTGCCACCCACGCTGTAAACAGCCATGGAGAAACCCTTCCCACTGGTGACCCTGCCTGCCATTTTTGCGCACTGAGGGTGGAATATGGCTACTCCCACACCCGCCAGGGCTACACTGCTAATGATCAGAGGAACGCTAGATACGTACCCAGCAATTGCAACGCCGAGGGCTGCAACCAGAAGACCCAGGGTTATTATCCACGTGCCCCCAAAGAAGTCGCTGAACAAGCCAAACACTGGCTGAATCAAAGATGAGGTCACGTTGGATATTGCCAGGATTGTGCCCGCAGCAGCATAGGTCAAGTTGTACCTGTCCTGGAGGAAGGGTATGAGCGCTGGCACAGCGCCATTGTATACGTCGATGATGAGGTGTACCAAACCGAACAACAGTAGAAAGTACAATGGCCGCTTAGGCTCTTGCCCCACGTGCACATCCTCCTTACTGCCAAACGTACAATTCATTCTAACACGGAACTCCGCAACCAGAGTCCCACCAGGTCAATCCGCTACTTCGACCCATTGGGGCGTGCACTCGATCTGGCGCCCATCCCGGAGCAGCTGCTCCACGCATTTCATGAACTGGTATGCGCATTTCACGTTGAGGTAATAGAATACGTTCAAGCCCCTCTTCCTGGACTTCACTATCCCCGCTGACTTGAGCACAGTGAGGTGCTTGGACACAGTGGACTGATCGAAGCCCAACCGCTGTACCAGTTCACACACGCACTTTTCGCCTTCAGTTGCCAGGATTTCCACTACCGTAAGCCGCGTGGGGTGTCCCAAGGCCCTGAACAACGCTGCTTGGAACTCCCTGATCTGATCTGGCACCAACCCTTTCACCCCCCTGCAGCTCCAATCACCACAGGCTCTCCGTGCCATATCTCGCACAAAAAATAAAAATGGTGCCGAAGGTGGGATTTGAACCCACACAGGCGTTCGCCTACGGCGCCCTGAACACCGCGTGTCTGCCAGTTCCACCACTTCGGCACTTCTACGCATTGCTTAATGTAGCACATTTGTGGCTCGGTTTCAATAGCCCAACCTTTTGTTTACCACATTGATCATTTCTTGGCCTGCCACATAGCGTTTGAGGTTCTCAACGAAGATTTCCGTTATCCTTTCAACGTTCTCACTGAACGTCCCAGCCACATGAGGGGTGAATATGACGTTCTCCATGTCCCAAAGCTCGCTTTCCGCTGGAAGTGGCTCTACCTCGTAAACGTCAAGCCCTGCACCTGCTATGGCGCCTTCCTTCAGTGCTCGAATCAGAGCGGCTTCATCCACCACCTTGCCCCTTGCAATGTTGATCAAGTAAGCGGTGGGCTTCATGGCCTTTAGCTCCCTTTCTCCAATCAGCCTGAACGTCTCCGCTGTGAGGGGCACACTGATCACCACGTAGTCCATCTCTGGCAAGGCCTGTAACAACTCGTCCTGGGAAACCAGCTTATCGACATAAGGCACAGCCTGCGTGGTGTGCTTCTTGACCCCAATCACCTTCATCCCAAAGCACTTTGCACGCCGTGCAATCTTGCTGCCAATTGCCCCAAGGCCCACAATGCCGATGGTCTTGCCGCTTACCTCTGAAACCCCAGTTCTGTCCCATTTCCTCAACTTGCGGTCTCTTTGAAACTTGAACAAACCCCTGGCAAACGCAAGGATCATGGCAAACACGTGCTCAGATATGGTGCTGGCATGGATCCCCCTGCAGTTGGTGACCACCACTGGGCTTTCCACAAGCTCTGGGAAGAGCACGTCATCTACGCCCGCAGCGCCAACCTGGATCCACCTTAGCTGCGTCGCCTTTGGAAATAGTTCCCGTGTAATGCCAGGCCCGCCGATCAAGTTCAGGAAAACTTCCGCGTCCTCGACCAACCCTTCAAGTCCCTGCCCCTTACCGGGCCACACAACTTGTGCCTCCGGAGCTACCCGCCTTATTTTCTCTAATTGCCATTCCTTGAGCGGCCTGTTTGCCAGAATCTTCACTTCCACGAGCCCCCTTCCCTCATAGTCCAATACAGCTTGAGCGGCAAGGAGTACACCAGCGCGTACAGTCTGCGATATATTTGCACTTTCCTTACGAACTCCCTTGTTTCACTGAACTCGATTTCGCCTGTGTCCAGGTAAGCCTTTCTCCCGGCTAACCACCTGTCCACCACCTGGGGACCAGCGTTATATGCCGCAAGGGCACTGCGTTCGTCACTGCGGTACCGCAAGATCAGCTCCTTCATGTACATGCAGCCAAGCTCCACGTTGTACTTTGGCTCAAACAGCTTCTCTGGCAAGAACTCAAGCCCATTGGCTTGGGCCACGTACTTGGCTGTCTCTGGCATAAGCTGCATTAAGCCACAGGCGCCCACCTGGGACACAGCATCTGGCTTAAAACTGCTTTCAACCCGGATTAGAGCAGCGATAAGATAAAAGTCGAGCTCGAGCCGATCACATACTTCTGCAATCACGTCCAAGTAAGCCAAAGGGCAAACTAACTTAACAACGCACGCAACCGCTATCGCCACGAATAAGCCAACTGTCCTCCTACTCATGTCCCACCAGCCTGTACCAAAGTTCCAAGACCTGCCTTCGAGTATGTTCCAGGCCGCCCGAGTTGTCGATCACTGCGTCCGCCCTCGATGCTTTTTCCCACTGACAAGACTGGGACTGCATCCTGGCCAGCGCAGCTTCCCTGGAAAGCCCATCCCTGGCCATCACCCTTTCGAGCCTCAAGCGATCGTCAGCTGTTACCACCCAAACCACGTCAACTACTTTGTCCAAACCCACTTCGAACAGCAGTGCCGCGTCCACTACCACTGCCTTCCACGCACTAGCTCGTGCCTCTTCCAAGTCTTCCTTTATGCGGCTCACTATGAGCGGATGTAACAAGGAATTGAGCAAAGCCAGCTTGTCGGGCTGCCCAAACACGATTTCCCCGAGTCGCTTCCTGTCCAGAGTACCGTCGGGAAGGAACACTTCCTGCCCAAAATGTCGCCATATTGCCTCCCATCCAGGCTGCCCAGGCTCGCACACCTCCCGGGATATCCTGTCGGCGTCTATTACCAAAGCGCCCAGTTCCCTCAAGACCTGAGACACCGTACTCTTCCCACTACCGATGTTCCCGGTGAGGCCAATCACAACCATCTGCCGAGGCCACGTCCTTCCCTTACGGCGCCAGGTGCACCACAAGCACGCTGCGCACTGCCTCCTTGTCTAAGGGCACCACGTTGCCGCTGGCGACTACCATCATTCCCCGGTCCAGTCCCACCACCCATGCCTCGCCTCCAGAAAGGTCCACCACCTTGTGAGCACCCTCGCCACCGAACTGCCATACTCCAACCTTATCATCCTGTTGAACCAGGCTTACCATAGAGTCGCCGCAAATTGGGACAATCCCAGGTGCAGTGAGGCTACCTGCCATCCTCACCGGCTGCTTGCCTTGTTGGATATAAATCAGCTCCGGCCCTTTCTCGCTCCACGCTTCAAACAGCATGTCCATGCTGGACCCACGGCAACTGTGGATTAGCACGTAACCTGGCTCGCCTTGGGAAGTCTGAGCTACTTTGCCGAGCTCCACCAGGTCCCGACGGTCCCCTAGGGTAGCAAGGAACACTGATTCCACGCTAATGGTGGGCAAGTCTCCCTCTTTCCGGACTCGTACCGCAAAACCAAGCGCCTTTGAGTCCTGCGCCCACTTGAAGCCGCCGAGCAGTTTGCCCTTCACAGTTATGGTTTGTACCAAGTTACCCTGGGTATCCACCACGGTTATGGCTGGGGCGACTGGCTGTGGCCCGTCCTCAGCGGGCAGAATCTCATAGTCTTCCCAGGTGCCAGTGTTGCTCTCAGGTTTCCTGGGTACGGTGTAGCAGGCAATGTATTTGCCGTCGGGAGACCACGAGGGGTAGAAACTCAGCGAGTCACCCACATCCAAGAGCACTTTTTCTTGGCCTGTAGCCACATCTAGCAGGCAAACTCCTGCTCTATCCTCTTCGTAAATGTCATAAGCAAAATACTCCCCGGTTGGAGAGAGCCTCGGATAAAAAAGACCGTCGTATACTGGAAGTCCTCCCTTAACTTGCCTCATGGTCCTTTGCTCGAGGTCGAACTCCCAGATATACTGGGGCACGTGAAAGTATACTTTTCCCCGTTCCTTCACGTAATACGCTGCCTGAACGAGTCCTTGGGAAAGCGGCAGGAACCCTAACTCTCTGCTCGGCCCCGAGCCTGGGGTAACCTCCCAAACCCCCACACCGTATTCTCCCTTGTGGCTTCCCACGTTTTGCCATCCAGAAGTAGCAAAAAGGGCGGCCCCAGCATCCGTCCAACCTAGAGGGAAGTACCCAAACAGCCTGTCCTTCAACCACGCTGCATCAGCCTCGGCCACCACCAATGGTTGGTTTGCTTCAGAAGTAGTGGGCAAACAAACCAGGCTTAACCCGGAAGGCAAGCTTCTCATGGTGAGTACCCACTTTCTGTCAGGGGAGACCATAGCTTCTGGGGCCATGGGCCACACAGCGCCACTTATTTGGTACGAGTGCACCACACTGGGCACCGGCTTTCGCGGAGCGCAACCATCCAAAGTCCCGGCGGAAAGCACCAGTGCCACTATAGTTGCAGCGATCAGAGTACGTCTCAACACAACAAGCCCCCTTACAACAAACAATTCTACGCCCCTCAGATGAAGTGCGAAAGCCCCAGCAATATCATGACCATGCCCGGCAGCGCCGAAATCGCTTGGGCATAAACGTACATTTTGGCAGCAAACCATTTCCCCGCCAGCTCACCCACACACATAGAAACAAGGCAACCCAAGCCGCAGCAAGTACCTGCCGCAAGCCAGCTCGTTCCAGTGAGCGCCAATCCCAGTCCCATTCCAAAGCAGTCCATGGCCAGGGCTATGCCAAGCACAACTGCTTCCCTCAGGTCGATTTGGCCCGAACTGTCCACATCTGCCAGCTCTGGTTCACTTAGCAGGCGGATAACTGAGGAGCCGTGGCCCTTAATGATCGCAGCGATACCCAAACCCATGAGAAGCAGGCCTCCAGCGAATTTGGCAACCGTTGCGGGTACAAACCCCGCCACGGCGCAGCCAAGGACAACAGCGGCGGAAATCGCTGCAGCTGACTCCATGGAAACCAGACACTTCAAGCCCACTGGCAACGCCAGCCCCTTGAGCCCGTAAAACACGCCTGTTACAAGACTGTCCACGCTCACCGCCACAGACACCAGCAGCACAGTCGATACCATAATACCACCCCCGTGCAGCCAATATATGACGCCGGGGGTGGAACAGTTACGGGGCTTACAACAGCGGTGCCATATCGTACCAGTTAGGGCCCGCTTCTGTTGTCACCCTCAAGGGCACATTCAAGGCCATGGCGCCTTCCATTTGCTGGCGCACCAGCTTGGCAACATCCGCTAGTTCCTCCCTTGGAACTTCCATGACCAGCTCGTCGTGCACTTGAAGCAACATTTTTGCCTTGAACCCCATTTGGCTTAGGGCCTCGAAGCACCTGATCATTGCCACCTTCATGAGATCCGCCGCGGTGCCTTGTATTGGCGTGTTGATTGCAGTCCTCTCTGCGAAGGATCGCAGGTTCTTGTTTGGCGAGTTTATGTCAGGGAGCTTCCTCTTCCTGCCCATAAGCGTTCTGGCAACGCCCGTTTCCCTGGCTCTGGCAACAGCTTCCTGCACGTAGCGGTACACGCCAGGATATCGTTGGAAGTAGTTTTCGATATACGCCTTCGCCACTGCCCGACTTTCCCCAATCACCTTGGAAAGGCCGTAATCCGTCTGTCCGTATATGATGCCGAAATTGATGGCCTTGGCCTTGGCGCGCATTGCTGGGCTCACCTCTTCAGGCTTCACCCCAAATATTTCTGCAGCAGTCCTTGTGTGGATGTCCTCGTCCCGTAGGAAGCACTCTATCAGGGCAGGGTCACCGGACACATGGGCAAGCACGCGCAGCTCTATTTGTGAGTAATCTGCGCTCAGGAACAACCAGTCGATGGATCGCGGCACGAAGATCCGCCGGAGCTGTCTGCCAAGCTCGCCCTTGGTGGGGATATTTTGCATGTTTGGGTTAGCGCTGGAAAGTCTGCCTGTTGCGGTCACGGTCTGGTTGAACGTGGTGTGTATCCTTCCGGTGGCCTTGTTCACCAGTTGTCCGATCCCGTCGAGGTATGTGCCTTTGAGCTTGCTCAATTGCCTGTACTCTAGCACCTTGGCCGCAATTTCGTAGTTGACCGCAAGTTCCTCGAGCACTTCGGCGTCGGTGGAGTAGCCAGTTTTCGTTTTTTTGGAAGCAGGGAGCCGAAGTCTTTCAAAGAGCACTTCAGCAAGTTGCTTAGGGGAGTTGACGTTGAACTCCATGCCTGCAAAACGATATATTTCTTGCTCGCACATGGCGATGCGCGCTGCAAACTCCTTGGACATGTCCTCAGCAATTCCAAGGTCAACCCCTACACCCTCAAGCTCCATTGCAGACAGGACAGGCACCAGGGGCATTTCCACGTCCCGGAATAGCTCGTAAAGTCCCTCTCCCTCCAACTGCCGGATCATAGGCACTGCGAGCTCGGCAGCTGCGCGAGCCACCCCACAAGCCTCCACGGGAGAAAAGCAACTCAAATGCTTGCTTGTGCCGGCCTCGCCCAAGCCCTGAGGCTCTTTCCCCAAGTACTCCCTGACCAGGTCCCTAAGGTAGTACGACGTACGCGTGGGGTCCAACAAATAAGCAGCAATGCACGGGTCGAAGCCCACCTCCACAGAACCCAGTCCAGCGTTGCTCCAGGCGTTAAGCGCATTCTTCGAATCGAACGCGGCAACGTGGCAACCACACTCTCGAAGCATCTCAAGCACAAGTGCACCGTTTTGGGGTGGGACAAACCAGCACTTACCTGCCGCCCACAAACCCATCCCGCCGAACCTCCTGTCCCGCGGGTCGGCACCTTCCGAGCAAACCCCCACACCAACCCAAGAAGCCTCCTGGAGCGCCTTGCGGAGCCGGTCCCAGTCTTCGCTGGACTCAAGGAATGCCACCTCAAAGGGCTCCACTTCCCCCACAACTTCCGCTCGCCTTTCTACGGAGCTCTCCTTGGCCGTGTACGGACCCACCGCGTGGAGTGCCCTCTGGACCAAGGACCTGAACTCAAGGCATTCCAGCACAGATACGACCAAATCTGGGTCAACGCAGCGAACTCGCAGCTCGTCCAGGCTTACCTCGACGGGCACATCAGTGCGAATCACGGCAAGTTGCTTTGACAGCACTGCCTGTTGCCTTCCAGCGTGGATTGCCCGCCGCGCCCTGGCGTCTTCCAGCTCGTCCAGTTTGTCCAGGATGGCCTCGAGGGATCCGTACCTCTCCAGCAGCTTGGTGGCGGTCTTCTCTCCAATGCCCGGCACTCCTTTGATGTTGTCCGATTGGTCCCCTGCAAGTCCCTTTAGGTCTGGGATTTGTTCAGGGAATACCCCCATCTCCTGTTTAACAGCTTCACGGTCGTACCTCTCCACCTGGCTGGTGCCGCGCCTAGTGATCACAGCTGTCACACGGTCCCCCACCAGTTGAAGCAAGTCCATGTCGCCCGACACCAAGAGCACCCGAAGGCCTTCTGACGCGGCCTTCGCCGCAATGGTCCCGATTATGTCGTCAGCCTCGTAACCCTCATGCTCAAATATCTTGATGCCTATAGCTGAGAGCAGCTGCTTTATCAAGGGGAGCTGTGCCTTGAAATCCTCAGGAGAGCCTGACCTTTGGGCTTTGTAGGTTTGGGCAGCCAGGTGACGGAAAGTGGGCGCAGACTTGTCAAAGGCCACACCCACATAGGCGGGCCTTTCTTCCTCGAGGAGCTTCAACAGCATGGTTGCAAACCCATAGACCGCATTGGTGGGGACTCCGCCCGAGGTGGTCAACCTGGGCAAGGCGTAGAAAGCCCTGTTGGCCAAACTGTTACCATCAATCAGGACCAGCTTTTCCTCGAGTGAAGATCCCTTCCACCTGCTGCTCATAACAACTCCGCTTCCTTCAGTAGCTCCTTTACCCGGGCCACTACCCTGGAATCGGCATCCACGGCAGGGCCCCTCACGTGGGGTTTCACAGGCAACCCGCAAAGCTCACAAGCAACTTTTATGGCACTAATTGCTGGAACCCCCAAGCTGTATATGCCCATGAGCACCATCAACTTCCGGTGAAGCTCCACAGCCTGAGCAAAGTCACTTTCGTTATAGCTACGGTAAATGCCCAACGTCACCTGTGGAGCAAAGTTAGGAGTCCCGCAAAGGGCTCCGTCTCCACCCATTGCCAAGTTGTTCAACAGGTGATCATCGTATCCCACGAGCACGCTGAACTCTGGATTAACTGACTTGGCTTCCAAGATGAGCTGCCTTACGTGGCCAATGCTATCTATAGTGTCCTTGATCCCAACTATGTTGGGGAAGTCTTTAGCCAGGCGAGTCACCAAGCTAGCCGACAAAGGATTCCCTGTTAGCGCTGGAAAGTTGTACAATACCACGGGTCCGTCCACTTCGCGGGCAACCGCAGCGTAGTGCCAGTAAACGTTCTCCTCAGACAGAGTCCAGTAGTACGGGGTCACCACCACCACGCCGTCTGCCCCTGCGCTTATTGCATGGCGCGAAAGCTCTACTGGCTCGCGGGTCCCAGAACTGGCGGTACCTACCAGCACAGGGACCCTGCCAGCCACAGTCTCAACTGCAAACTCAGCGTAGCGTTTGCGCTCCTCCACGGACATATGTGCAAACTCACCGATGCTTCCCAGCACTAGGACACCGTGAACTCCGCTCTTTACCACGAACTCCAATAGAGCCCTGTTCCCATGCCAGTCCACTGACCCATCTGCATTGAAAGCTGTAACCATAGCGGGAATTATGCCCTTGAAACTTTGTTGAGCCAACCTCCCCACCTCACTTCCTAGCCTTTCCGCCTGTATCGCAGCCCAGCTGCCACAGCCCACCAGATCAAGGCAATTGCCGCAGCGTAGGGCAGCAAAGACGCAATCACGATCGCAACGCTCTGGGCAGCCCTCACAAAGGCCTGCCAGGCGGCTTCAATTATTCCCCCAGCGAAGGGTAACCCGATCTTGGCTTCAACCAACGTAATTGAAATCGTGGACATAGAGGTAGCATTTTCCAGGTACTTGAGACGTTGCTTGAGGGAATCTATCTCGGTGCGAATGCGGTTGAGTTCGTTTTCCACTTGGAGCAGCTCACCCACTGTGGCGGCCTTCCCCATAAGCTCCAGCAACCGCTGTTCCTGTCTTTCCTTGTTCCGCAGCTGGGCCTGGAGGTCTATGAACTGCTCAGTAACATCACTTGCGCTCACGTTCTGGTTAAGCACCTTGCCCACTTTCGCCAGCTGGCCGAACACTGAATCGAATTGGTCCGACGGCACTCTCACGGCAAAATGCATAGTGCCGCGGCCCCCAGCATCCACCGAGCTTGAGCTGTTCTCAATGTAGCCTCCGACTCCCTGGACAATGGACTGCACTGCGCGAGCGGCTGTTTCAAGCCCGCCCGACGGCACTTCCATGTTCAAGCTCCCGTGCTTGATAAGCCTCCTGCTAGCCACAGTGGGATCGCCCACGGCCACAATCCCCGCTGGGAAGTTAACTGACCCAGCCTCTCCATAGGCTGGCTTGGCCTCCTGTGTGACCATATCGTAGGCTACCCCAACACGAGCTGGTGCCTTCACGGAAAGGCTACTTGTCTCTGCTGCCTTTTGGGCCATTTGCCTGGTGCTGTCCTTTGTTCCAATCAAGGGTGTAATGCGGCTCAGGGCAAAGGCCAGCGCAAACACCACCAACACCGATGCAACTGCTCTGTGCCTTTGCAGCCAATCAGTAAACCTCCACTGCATTTTCCCACTGCCGGCGGTTGAGGATTGTGCTGCCAAAGACCCGATCCGCTGCATCAGCTGTGCGTGGAAGTCGCCAGGTAGGGGGACTTCCCCAAGGCTCGAACACCACGCTACCTGCGCCCGCAGCATTTCCAGCTCCCGGCTGCACTCAGCACAACCCGCAAGATGGCCTTCGAGAAGCGCCCGGTCATCCCCTTCCAGCGTGCCATCTATGTACTCCGAGAGCAAAGCTCGAGCTTCAGCGCACTTCACTGGCCGGCCCTCCTTTCACTCCAGCTTTGACGAAAGCTGTCCTGAGAAGTTCCGATTGGGCCAGCTTTCGGCTGAGCTCTTGCCTCGCCCTGGCAAGGCGGGACTTTACTGTGCCCAGATTAAGCTCCAGGGCCTGGGCAATCTCCTCGTAGCTCATCCCATTCACGTCGCGAAGCACTATTACCGCCCGGTGCTCCGGAGAAAGGGTAAGCAGCGCCTGCTGTAACGCTTCCCTTATTTCGGACTGCTCAACCAGTTCCTGTGGGCCCGGGGACCGGTCTACCACCTGACGCGGCAAAGCTTCATCGTCGGTCTGGATGGGAGCGTCAAGAGAATCAGCAACAGGCGCCTGGCGGCGCCTGCGCCTGAGCTCGTCGATGCAAAGGTTAGTGACAATCCTGCACACCCACGTGGAAAACGAACATTCCCCCTCGAACCCCTTGAGGGAAACGTAGGCCCTCAGAAAAGCCTCCTGGGCTGCTTCCTTCGCGTCTTCAGTGTTCCCCAGCATCCGGTAGGCTATCGAGTATACTTTCCCTTCACAAGTCTTGACCAGCTGTTCGAAAGCCGGCACGTGGCCGCGCTTTGCAAGCTCAACCAGTTTGGCTTCGTCCAATCCGCCCGCTCCATTCCTTGCTCAGGAAGCTTTCAACCTTTCCACAAGCTCCACCGCCTGGGCAACGCCCGAATCTTCCCCCTCGAGCACAAGCACCACGCTGCCCTCGCCCCCATCTATCCCGCCGGAAGCCACGTGGATTGCCTTGATCCCGAAAAGGATCTGCATTGCCTGGATTTCAGTGACTACCTTGGCACCCACCAAAGGCACCAAACCAAAGCCCCTCGTGGGTCCGTACTTGAAAGTGCGTTGGCCGCACACCTTGGCCGCTTCGACCACGTCTGGTACCAGCTTCTCCAGACCAACTGGAACCACCAAGTGGGAACCCCTCGCCATAAGGTAGGGGAGTGCTTTCCCAATGGTTCCTGACATCCCATCGGCCACGATGATCCCAGCGCGGCTCTGGGGATCTACCGCATTTGCGCCCTTGATGAACACGTCCCCAGCGTCGAAGTCACTCAGTGCTGCGTCCAGGCTCATGTTCACAGGTTTGCCATCAACCAAAACGAAGGGGTCCATCCGGCCTTCCTTCGGGGTGACCTTCAGCTGACCGTTGCCTATATATCCAGCCATGTAGCTGTGCATGGCCACCTTCACGCCCACGATTTCTTCAGCCACCAGGGAGTTCGTACCCCCGAGCGCTATGACCACTTTGCCCTTGGTGAGTGCCTGCTTCACCTCGGGCATTGCTGCCACTGCCTTGGCAATCAACCGTTTGGACTCTGCAGGCTTCAAAACAACAAACCCTCTTGCTCCTGGCATAGCTGCACCCCCTTGTATGAGATATACATCATCCGATTCAGGTTTCCTGCTACCTTACTCCAAATGCCAGCTCGCCTTCGGCCACCACGTGCTCTCCTACCAGCGCTCGAACTGACCCCTTGCCCATCCCTCGCTTCACCCACAGCAACGTTGCCTCTAGCCGCAGGAGGTCACCAGGACGGACCTCGCGCCGGAACCTGAACTTATCAATACCAGCAAACAGCGCAATCTTCCCAGAGTACTCTGGCAGGGAGAGCAACGCCACTGCGCCAACCTGAGCAAGGGCCTCCACGATCAACACTCCGGGCATGACGGGATAGCCAGGAAAGTGACCTGAGAAGTAGTACTCGTCCTCTCGCACCCGTTTGATGCCTACTGCCCGGCGCCCAGGTTCAAGCTCGAGGACTTCGTCTACGAACAGGAAAGGTGGCCTGTGAGGAATAATCTCTTGGACGTGGTACAATGTGGATTTCGCCTGGCTATGCTACTTGACCAGGCCTCCTTCTGGTCAAGCTGGCCCCATTCCAGGCTTTCGCCTCCTTTCGGGCCATTGGTCTTTTGCCTCCGGGCCGGGGCCGCAGGAGACCACCCGGAGGCTGATTTCAGTTACAGTGCAACCTTTTCCCCCAGGCTATGGCTGCTGCCACCTGCGCACCACAAGAGCGGCGTTGTGGCCACCGAACCCAAAGGAGTTGGACAGCGCGTAAGTGAGCCGGGCCTTGCGGCCTTGCCCCGGCACGTAATCTAGATCACATGCTGGATCGGGGTTCTCCAGGTTGAGAGTGGGAGGCACCCATTGATCTACCAGCGCGAGCACTGTCACGGCAAGCTCGATAGCCCCAGCAGCCCCCAGAAGATGGCCAAACATGGACTTACTAGAGCTCACACAAAGCTTGTACGCATGCTCTCCGAACACCTTCTTTATGGCTTCGGTCTCCAGCCTGTCGTTTAGTTGAGTGCCGGTTCCGTGAGCATTTATGTAATCTACCTGCACTGGCGATATTCCAGCGCTCTGTAGCGCCTTGGCCATGACTCGCGCTGCACCCCTGGCATCCGGCTCAGGTTGCACCACGTGGTAAGCGTCACAGTTGGTGGCGTAGCCCACCAGCTCAGCCAGGATAGGAGCACCCCTGTCCAACGCGTGCTGAAGCTCCTCTAACACAAGCACCGCTGCCCCTTCCCCCATGACGAAGCCGTCTCGGTCCCTGTCGAAGGGCCTAGAGGCCTTTGTGGGTTCGTCGTTGTGCGTGGACATTGCGCCCATGGCACAGAACCCCGCAAACCCCAGTGGGGTTATGGTGGCTTCTGAGCCCCCAGCAAGCATGACGTCTGCGTCGCCTCTCTCCACGGTGCGCATTGCCTCTCCAATTGCGTTGGCAGACGAAGAACAAGCGGAAAGCATGGCAATGTTTGGGCCACGTAACCCCAGCTCAATGGCAATGTGCCCTCCGGCAATATTGGCAATCAGCATTGGAATGAAAAAGGGACTAACGCGCCCAGGTCCACGCTCTAACAGCACCTTGTGCTGTTGTTCCAAAGTCTCTATGCCGCCGATACCTGAGCTGACCATAACGCCAACTGCTTCCAGGTCCTCCTTGGAGAGGTCAAGCTCTGCGTCCTCAACTGCCATCTTTGCTGCGGCGACCGCGAATTGGGAGAACCGATCCATGTGGCGGGCAGTCCTCCTGTCCATGAACTTGGTTGGGTCGAAGTCCTTGACCTCCGCGGCAATTCTCGTGGGAAAAGCGCTCGCGTCAAACCGGGATACCAGGCCCACGCCGCTCTTCCCTTCTTTCACGTTTTGCCAAAACTGGTCCCTCCCAATGCCTATGGGAGAAACCACGCCAATTCCGGTTATCACTACCCGTCGTGCCACTGCTAGGTCCCCTCCCTACATGGTCATTCCGCCATCAATTGCAATCACTTGGCCGGTGATGTAGCCGGCAGCAGGCGAAGCCAGGAAACACACAAGGGCAGCCACTTCTTCCGCTCTGCCCATCCTGCCCAGGGGCACCTCACGGAGGAGTCTCTCGGCAGCTTCAGGAGCTAAGTTTGCACCCATACCCGTGTCAATTAGTCCCGGTGCCACAACGTTCACTGTGATGCCCCGGGACGCCACCTCCCTGGCCAAGGACTTCGCAAGGCCTATGAGCCCCGCCTTTGAAGCAGCGTAGTTTGCCTGGCCCCGGTTGCCGCTGATACCTGCCACCGATCCAATGAACACAATCCTGCCCCATCTGGCCTTGAGCATTGGGCGCAAGGCCGCCTTGGTGGAGTTGAAAGCGCCCTTGAGGTTGACCGCAATTACCCGGTCCCAGTCCTCTTCCTTCATGGTCAGTAAGAGGGAATCCCTCACAATCCCCGCGTTACTCACAAGGATGTCTAACGCACCTAACTCGTCCAGGGTACGCTGCACAATCTGGTCGCAATCCTCTGCCTTTGTCACGTCCCCGGGTACCACCAATGCCTTGGAGCCAAGGCTTCGCACTTCCTGAGCCACAAGTTCTGCACTCTCTAGCTTGGACACGGCGTTCAAAGCCACCGCAGCCCCACAGCGCCCAAGCTCAAGAGCTATGGCTCGGCCTATCCCTCGGGACGCGCCCGTCACCAGAGCCACCTTACCCCGCAGGTCTATCAAGGTAACCCCTCCTCCCGAAGCTGGGTCAGGGTACGCTGCAGGCTTTCGGTATCCTCCACGTTGTACACCTTCATGTTCCGGCTGATCTTCCGCACGAACCCGGAAAGGGTGCGCCCAGGTCCCAGTTCAATCACATGGGTTATACCGTTCTTCTCCATGTTCCTGACAGCCTCCTCCCACAGCACTGGCTGGCACAGCTGCTTCATGAGGTTTGCTTTGAGCTTGGCCCCACTCGTCGTGGGATAGCCATCCACGCACGAGTATACTGGCACTACAGGGTCAGCAAAGGATACGGCCTCGAGGTGTTTATTGAACATCTCTGCAGCTTTGCGCATTAGGCTGCAATGGGATGGACTGCTCATGGCTACCCGCACAGTCTTGCGTGCCCCTCGCTCTTTGGCCAGCTCTTCCAGGGCTTCAAGCGCCTTGAGCTCTCCACCCACAACAACCTGGCCTGGGCAGTTGTAGTTGGCTGGTTCCACGACCCCGAACTTGCTCGCTTCTTTGCACAGCAGTCCCACCACTTCTCTGTCCAGGCCAATTACCGCCAGCATCCCTCCAACGCCAGGAGGCACCGCGTCCCTCATAGCTAATCCCCTCTTGCGCACCAAGGCAATGGTCTCGGCTATCCCCAACGATCCGGCCACAGCAAGCGCCGCGTATTCTCCTACGCTGAGCCCAGCAACTGCGTCAGGCTTCACCCCTTGCTCCGCCAAAACGCTGAACGCTGCCAATGCAGTGGTCACCACAGCCGGCTGAATTACGGGGTTCTGCACCAGTTCATCTTCAGGTCCTTCGAAGCAAACTCGCGACAAGCCAAACCCCAATACACTGTCCGCGAGCTCGAACACCCGCTGCGCTTGAGGAAAATCCCGGTACAGTTGCTGGCCCATCCCCACATATTGGGATCCCTGACCGGGGAAAACGAACGCTACCTTCACCGCCCATCACCCCCGACTTCCACGCCTAGGCCCTCACGGGTGCTCACCCTGAAACCCAATTCCTGAATGACCTTCGCGGCGGAGGTCACTATTTCTTCTATTATCTCGGCAGCCGGTTGCTCGCGGTTCACCATTCCAGCCACCTGCCCGGCCATCACTGAGCCGCCCTCCACGTCCCCGTTCATTACGGCAGCAGCAAACCTGCCTTCGCCCATCTTCTCCAGCTCCTCCTTGCTTGCCCCTTGCCGCTCCCTCTCAAGGAACTCCCTCGCAAACTTGTTCCTTAGCACGCGTACAGGGTGGCCGGTGGTCACGCCAGTCACTACAGTGTCCCTGTCTCCAGCCTTCAGGATCATCTGCTTGTAAGCCGGATGTGCAGGAGACTCGCTAGCCACGACGAACCTTGTACCCACCTGCACCCCACTTGCACCCAGGGCAAAGGCTGCGGCAATGCCCCTCCCGTCGGCGATACCCCCTGCAGCTATCACCGGGATAGACACTGCGTCTACCACTTGGGGTACCAGCACCATTGTGGTCACTTCGCCAATGTGGCCTCCCGATTCCATACCCTCTGCAATCACCCCATCCACCCCAAGCCTTTCCAGACGCTTGGCGAGGGCAACTGAAGAGACCACAGGGAAGACTTTGGTGCCAACCTTCTTGAGGTCTTCTATGTACTTACCTGGATTGCCCGCCCCTGTTGTGACTACGGGTACTCTCTCCTCCTTCACCACGTGCATTATTTGGTCAGCGTGAGGCGAAAGCAACATTACGTTCACCCCGAAGGGCTTGTCAGTGAGAGCCCTCACTTGGCGTATTTGCTCCCGCACCCACTGGGCGTCCATTTTCCCAGCACCGATAATGCCAAGGGCTCCCGCCCTGGAAACTGCAGCCGCAAGCTGTGCAGTGGCAACCCAAGCCATTCCACCCTGAAACACTGGGTACCTGATTCCAAGCAACTTGCAAAGGTTCTCGCCAAGAGCCATTTAACTCACACCCTTCCAGCGAAGTACCACGCTCCCCCAGGTAAGGCCAGCGCCGAAACCAACCATCACCACCACTTGGCCGTCCTTGATCAGCCCGGACGTGGCCGCCTCGGCGAGAGCTATGGGGATCGAGGCTGCTGCGGTATTCCCGTAGCGGTCTATGTTGACTATGACCCGGTCCAAGGGCACTCCAAGCCGCTGGGCTGTGGCCTCGATTATGCGCCTGTTGGCCTGATGGGGTATCACCCAGTCGATGTCGGAGCGCGCAAGACAGGCCCGCTTGAGCGCCTCGTCCACCGACTTGACCATCCCCCGTACCGCTAACTTGAACACCTCGTTGCCCTTCATCTTGATGTAGTGAAGCCGGTTTTCCACGGTTTCCCTTGAGGCTGGCATCCGGCTTCCGCCTGCGGGTACCTGCAACAGGTCAGCCCCGGAACCGTCGGAGCCCAAACAGAAGGATAGAACGCCCCTTTCGCGAACCGGCGAGGGCACAAGCACTACCGCACCGGCACCATCGCCAAACAGCACACAAGTGCTTCGATCTGTGTAATCCGTCAACCTGGAAAGGGTTTCTGCCCCCACCACAAGCGCCGCCCGGCAAACCCCACTTGCAACGAACTGGTCAGCTACTGCCAAGCCGTAAAGGAAGCCGGTGCACGCTGCGTTCAAGTCGAAGGCAGCCGCGTTGGTAGCACCAAGCCGGTGCTGCAGCTCGCACGCCGAAGGGGGAATCACACGGTCTGGTCCAACCGTGCACAGCACTATGAGGTCGAGACCCTCGGGCCGCACACCGGCGTTCTCCAACGCCTGCTTCGAAGCAACCTCAGCGAGGTCGGTGGTAGCCTGATCTGGTAAGGCAATTCGCCTTTCCCTGATACCCGTTCTCTCCACTATCCACTCGTCGCTGGTTTCCACTATCCTTTCCAAGTCAGCGTTGGTAAGCACGCGGGGTGGGACATACATTCCCGTACCAGCCACAATCGAGTTCATGGGTTCTCACCTCGCGGGCAGGACATGGGCGATTTCAGCAAACCCAAAATGACTCCCACCTCCCTGTAAGGTATTGACACCTGGTACTAACACCTAGGATTATAGTCCAAGTAAACCTGGTTGCTCAAGCGCTCCCCTGCACGGGCAAATACTAATACAGGAGGTGGATTGAGCTAATGGACGACCGTCGAAACCCACGTCAATCGCCCTGGAGGGCGCCAGAGGAACTGAAACTGGAAGTGGCCGAGGAGCTGGGTTTGCTGGAAAAAGTTAAGCGTCTTGGATGGAGTGGCCTCTCCGCGGCTGAAAGCGGTAGAATAGGAGGTGTCATAACCCATAAGTTGAGGACAAGTTTCAAGGAGGAGAGGCCGTCATGCCCAGGGGACTTTCCAAAAGAGCCAGAGAGCTGAGCCCGTCTCCCACCCTTGCGCTGGATGCCAGAGCAAAGGAAATGCAGCGCAGCGGCATCGATGTGATCACCTTTGGGGTTGGTGAACCTGATTTCGACACCCCGGAGCACGTAAAGGAAGCCGCAATCCAGGCCATCAAGGCTGGCTTCACCAAGTACACCCCCTCTAATGGCATTCCAGAGCTAAAGGCAGCAATCTGCGCCAAGCTCAGCAAGGAAAACAACCTTCAGTACGATCCGGCGCAGGTGGTAGTGTCTGTTGGCGCAAAACATGCCATATTCAACGCGCTCCAGGTGCTTTGTGACCCTGGCGACGAGGTAATTGTCCCCTCGCCCTATTGGGTGAGCTATCCTGACATGGTGAAGCTGACAGGAGCTGTTCCCGTGATAGTACAGGGAAAGGAAGAAAACGGTTTCAAGGTGACCATTGAGCAGCTGGAAGCGGCATACACTCCCAGGACCAAGGCGCTCATCCTTAACACACCATGCAACCCAAGCGGGGCAGTGTACAGCCGCAGCGAGCTTCAAAGGATTGCGGAGTTTGCGGTGAAGAAGGACATCTGGGTGATTTCGGACGAGATCTACGAAAAGCTGGTGTACGATGGCGCAGAGCACATAAGCATTGCATCCTTCGGGCCAGACATCTACGAGCGCACCGTCACCGTGAATGGGGTGTCAAAGGCTTTCGCAATGACTGGCTGGCGCATTGGGTATTCCGCTTCTCCCAAACAGGTAGCAAAGGCAATTGGTGACTACCAGAGCCAGTGCACGTCTAATGCTACCTCGATTTCCCAGAAAGCAGCCGTGGCAGCGCTGTCCGGCTCCCAGGAACCCGTAAGGGCAATGGTATCCGAGTTCAAGAAGCGCAGAGACTATATGGTGGCACGCCTCAGCAGGATGCCTGGTGTGAGATGCCCCATGCCTGAAGGTGCGTTTTACGTGTTCCCCAGTTTCGAGCCTCTTCTCCAGCGCAAGTTCAAGGGCGAGGTAGTTGGATCAACCTCTCGTCTCGCAGACATCCTGTTGAATGAGGCCAAGGTGGCGGTGGTGCCTGGAGAAGCCTTCGGAATGCCTGGCCACATTAGGTTCTCGTACGCCACCTCTATGCAAAAGATTGAGGAAGGACTAACCAGGATAGAAAAGGCTATCAGGAGCTTGGAGGCTTAGCAGCACAGTTGGATCTCGAAGAGCTAAAGGGAAAGAGAATTGCGCTGATTGGGCTTGGCGTGTCGAATATGGCCCTTGCCCGCTTTTTGGCGTCAAAGGAGATTCGGTTTTCGGCAAGGGACAGGAAGACCAGGGAGCAACTGGGGCAAAGGATTGCCCAGCTTCCCGATGCAGCCATGGACATTGTGCTTGGTGAATCTTACCTCGATGGCCTTCACAAGTACGATGTGCTGTTCCTGACGCCAGGGATGCGGAAGGACTTCCCGGAGATACTCGAGGCAGCGCGACGTGGGGCAATCCTGTCATCCGAAATGACCCTTTTCACCGAGCTTTGCAGGGCGCCAATTTGCGGCGTCACAGGCAGTGCCGGCAAGACCACAACTACTACTCTCATAGGCTTGATGTTGAAGCAGGGAACCAGCAAGCAAGTGTATGTGGGAGGCAACATTGGTACGCCACTGATCGAGAGCGTTGATGCCATAAGCCCTGATTCCATAGTGGTGCTCGAACTATCCAGCTTCCAGCTTCAAATGATGCACAAGAGCCCGCAAGTGGCAGTACTGCTCAATATCAGTCCCAACCACCTGGATATCCATTCCAGCATGGAGGAGTACGTGGAAGCCAAGAAGGGGATATTCCGACATCAGGGCCCCGGTGACCACCTAGTTGTGAACGCAGACGATGTAGGTGCCCAGCGAGCTGCAAGGGATTACAAGTTCCACCGGCTCAGCTTCAGCAGGACTCATGAAGTGGACGAGGGCGCTTTCGTGGAATCTGGTCAAATGATGCTTCGAACTTCGGGCGCCACAGTCCCTGTGGTACCAGTCTCCGAAGTCAAGCTGCCTGGGCTCCACAACCAAGAAAACTTGCTCGCTGCCTTCTGCGCCTCGTCGGTACTGGGATGTAGCGTTGGAGCCATGTCCAAAGTGGCAAGGGAATTCGCAGGCGTTGAGCACCGTCTGGAACTGGTGCGCGTGGTGAACGGTGCGGCATACGTCAACGATTCCATTGCAACCACTCCGGAGCGCACCATGGCAGCCCTTGCAGCAGTACAGGGACCAAAAGTGCTAATTGCTGGCGGTTACGACAAACACCTTCCCTTCGACACCCTTGCCCAAAGAATAGTAGAATCAGACGTGGTGGCGGTGATCACCCTGGGCGTCACGGCCCCAAAGATAGAAAGCGCCATATCCCGCGAGGTGCAGGCCGAGGGTGAGCGGATTGGTAAGGGGCCCCAAGTGCTCAGAGTCCGTAGCTTGCAGGAAGCGGTGGCCGTAGCGGCCAGCCTGGCCAAACCCGGATACACTGTGCTGCTGTCGCCAGCCTGCGCCAGTTACGACATGTTCAGCAACTTCGAGGAACGAGGAAGACTGTTCAAGGAACTGGTGTGGAAACTGTGAAGCTCTCTAGGGAAGCGCTGGTGGAAATCCACGACAAGTTGCAGAGGGCGTACGGAGCACTGCAGCAGGGCAGCTTGCCCTTGCTAACCCAGGTGGACCGTAGCCCCATGGACGTGCTGATTGCCACCATACTGTCCCAGAACACCACTGACCGCAGTGCTCTCAAGTGCTTCCTCCGGATGAAGCGGGAGGTTTCGTCCTGGAGTGAGTTGGCCGAGCTGCCTCTCACGGAGGTCGCCCAGCTGATCAAGGAGTGCGGGTTATCCACCCAAAAGGCACGCAATATAAAGGAGATCGTTGCCAGCACGGGCGGGTGTCTGGACCACCTGGCAACAATGCATCCTGAGCAAGCTTTCTCATACTTGCTCTCTATGCCGGGCGTCGGGCCCAAGACGGCAGCGTGTGTCATGCTTTTCTCCCTGGGCAAGCCCTATTTCCCAGTGGACACCCACGTACGAAGGGTGGTCACCCGTTTGGGCCTTGCGCCCACAGGGAGCAGCGCACAAAAGGTGCAGCAACTGCTGCAGGGCACCGTGCCCGCACAAATTGCGGGCACCCTCCACTTGCTTCTCATAACTCACGGTCGCGCCTGCTGCACCGCAAGGTCACCGCAATGCAAAGAATGCTGTCTCAGTACAGATTGCGACTACGTGTTGTCGTTTCGGTCCTTGGACTCAGGTCTGCCACGCGCCGACGAATCAACGGCATCCCTAACAGGCTCGATGTCGGGAGAGGCTGCTATGTCGCGGCCGCAATAGGGACACGGCCATGAGCTGTACACGGTTGCGGCTGAATAAGATATGCCGCCACAATTAGGGCATTTTTTCCATGGCATCTGTAATATCCCCCCATCCAAGTTTACCATGATTTGGGATGAATGGAGCAACTGAAAATGAGCAATAAACAAAAGTTTGTACACCTGCACGTCCACACAGAGTACAGTTTGCTGGACGGAGCTGCCAGGATCGAGCAGCTCGCTCATAAGGCGGCGTCCTTCGATATGCCCGCGTTGGCCATTACAGATCACGGGTACATGTACGGGTGTATTGACTTTTACAAAGCATGCAAGGCCCGGGGAATCAAGCCCATCATTGGGTGCGAAGTGTACGTGGCCAGGAATTCCAGGCTCGACAAGAGTGCAGGGCTTCGGGACGAGCCTTACCATTTGGTGTTGCTTGCTGCAGACAACACAGGTTACCGCAACCTAGTGAAGTTGGTCACTGAAGCCTCCCTCACTGGCTTTTACTACAAGCCCCGGGTAGACATGCAGCTCCTTGAAACGTACAGCTCTGGCTTGATCGCCCTAAGCGCCTGTCAAGCTGGAGAAATCCCTGAGCTATTGCTCTCTGGCCAGCTCGAGCAGGCAAAGCAAAGGGCCTTGCAATACCAAAGGGTTTTCGGGAAGGGCTGCTTTTTCTTGGAGCTACAGGAAAACTCCATGCCCGGGCAACGGGAACTCAACCAGCTCTTGGTGGAGCTTAGCCAGGAGACAGGTATACCTCTTGTGGCCACCAATGACTGCCACTACCTTGAGCGGGACGACTGGTACGCCCATGACGTGCTGCTTTGCGTGCAAACCGGGAAGACTTACGACGATCCAAAACGCTTGCGTTTTGGCACTAAGGAACTTTATTTCAAGTCGCCCCTGGAGATGGAGGCATCCTTCCGTTATTGTCCAGAAGCGCTCAATAACACGTTGCTCATAGCTGACATGTGCCAGCTAGAGTTGGAGTTCGGCAAGCCCCAGCTTCCTTCCTTTTCCTTACCCGAGGGCTACACCGAGACCGCCTACCTTCGCAAGTTGTGCGAAGAGCGACTGCCCTCAAAGTATCCTCCGCCTAACTTCGAAGCCAGACAAAGGTTGGAGCGAGAGCTCGACGTGATAGACAAGATGGGCTACTCCGGGTATTTCTTGATTGTCTGGGATTTCGTCAATTATGCCAAATCCAAGGGGATCCCTGTTGGCCCAGGGCGGGGTTCAGCTGCGGGAAGCATCGTGGCATACCTGCTTGGCATCACAGAAATCGACCCCATTACCCATGGCCTTCTGTTCGAACGCTTCTTGAACCCCGAGAGGGTGTCCATGCCAGACATCGATATCGACTTCTGTTTCGAGCGGCGTTCAGAAGTGATTCAGTATGTAACCAGCAAGTACGGGCGGGATTGCGTGGCCCAGATAGTGACATTTGGCACAATGGCAGCAAGGGCAGCAATTAGGGACGTCGGGCGGGTACTGGGCATGCCATACAACGAAGTGGACAGGATCGCCAAGATGGTGCCAATGAGTCCCGGCATGACTTTAGAGGCTGCCCTCAAGCAATCGGCTGAACTCGGCTTGGCATACCAATCAGATGCCCGCCTGAAGACCCTCATCGACCTCGCGTCTAAGCTTGAGGGATTGCCTCGCCACACCTCGGTGCACGCGGCGGGTGTAGTGATCACCCCAAAACCATTGGTGGAGTACGTGCCATTGCAGAATTCACAGGAGGGTACCATAACAACCCAGTACTCCATGGAAGCTTTGGAAGAACTGGGACTTCTGAAAATGGACTTCTTAGGTTTGAGGACCCTCACGGTTATTGATAACTGTGTGAAGTTGGTCAACAAACACACCCCGCTGGACCTTTCCACCATTTCCCACGACGACAAGGCTACTTATCAGCTGCTCAGTCAAGGAGAGACTGCTGGAGTGTTCCAGCTTGAAAGTGGATGGGTGAGGGAGTTCCTTAGGGCCTTAAAGCCTTCACGTTTTCAGGACGTAGTGGCAGCAGTGGCGCTTTGTCGGCCAGGGCCTATGGAGCAAATCCCCGAGTTCATCAGCGCGCGCCAACGGGGGGCAAAGTACCTCCACCCAGTACTCGAGCCAATTCTCTCAGAAACCCACGGGGTCATCGTGTATCAAGAGCAAATCATGCAAATTGCAGCCACCGTGGCGGGGTTTACCTTGGGACAGGCAGACATCCTTAGACGGGCTGTGGGCAAGAAGAAGAAAGAGCTGCTTGACGAAATGGAGGCGGCCTTCATTGCAGGCTGCGAGCGCAACGGTTACCCCCCAGAGCTGGCGCGGCAGCTTTACGACCTGATCTTGAAGTTCGCCAACTACGGTTTCAACAAGGCCCATGCTGTGGCGTATGCCCTGCTCGCATACCAAACATCCTACCTCAAGGCGCACCACCCCGCTGAGTTCATGGCAGCGCTCATGAGCTCTGTGGCAGGATCCCCCGAGAAGATAGCCATGTACGTTGAGGAGTGCAAACGGATGGGGGTACCTGTACTACCCCCAAACATAAACGAGAGCACGGAGCAGTTCACCGCCGGGCCCAGGGGCATCCTGTTCGGCCTTTCTGGCATAAAGAACCTCGGGGAATCGGCCATCAAGCACATCCTCGACGCACGGTCCTCTGGGCCTTTCCGTTCCCTCGCAGACTTTTGTGCCAGAGTAGACACGAGGGTGATCAACAAGCGAGTGCTGGAAAGCCTGATCAAGGCTGGCGCAATGGATGTGTTTGGTTTGTCAAGGTCGCAGCTCCTCGCCATAGCAGACAAGGCAATCGAGCTGTCTTCGAAGGTAAACACCAGGCAGAAGGGGCAACTGTCACTATTTCAGGAACCCGGCCTCGGGGATATAGAACTTGGTGTTCCTAAAGTCAGAGAGCTTCCCAAGAACAGGCTGCTCGCTATGGAAAAAGAAGTTCTGGGCCTATATGTGAGTGGCCACCCGCTGGACCAGTACAGGGACCAGCTGCGTCACCTCGGAACAATCTCCAGCGCGGAGCTGGAAGACTTGCCCGAAAACAAGCCCGTGCGGTTGGCAGGCATTTTGAACGAGCTCAAGAGAATAACCACAAGGAACGGAGAGCCAATGGCGTTTGCAACCCTGGAGGACTTAACGGGAAACGTCGAGTTAGTGATATTCCCGTCAGTTTTCCCATCTTGTGCTGCATGGTTGAAGGCCCAATCAATCGTTGCGGTTACCGGCAGGTTATCCAAGAAGGAAGAGCAAATTAAAATAATTGTAGACGAAATCAGGAATCTGACCTCAAACGAAAGGAGTCAGAGCCGTGTGGACCGTGGTGTACGTAGCACGCAATAGGACAATTGCGGAAATGCTCAAGGGCATCCTGGAGCAGGAAGGCATCATGGTTACACTCAGGTCCCTAGGGATTCCCCACATGGGGAGCGCTTCCAACTACGAAGTTCTCGTGCCAGAATCAGAAGCAGAAGAGGCAGCCACAACTCTGGCTGCCTACCTCTCAGAAAGAATGCCTGCTGGGCGCTGCCGGCCTAGGCGCGCGTGCGGATGACCTCCGGATTCACCAGGTTTTCCGGCACCCTGCCTTCCAAGGCATCGATCAAATTCTTGGCAGCCATTGTGGCCATCTTTGCCCTGGTACGCAAGCTGGCACTCCCAATGTGAGGCACAACCACAACGTTGGGCAACGTCAGCAATGGGTTGTTGGGCATGGGCGGTTCAGGGTCGGTCACGTCCAGGGCCGCTGCCCAAAGTTTTCTATTTATGAGTGCCTCATAAAGCGCCTGCTCGTCGATTATTGGGCCCCTGGCAGTGTTGACTAATACGGCGTTTGGCTTCATCAAGCTGAACGCCCGGGAGTCGAACATTTTGCGAGTTCGTTCAGTGAGAGGTACGTGAATGCTTACAAAGTCGGCCTCCCTCAGCAACTCCTCGAACTCCACGTACCTGACCCCTAGGTTCCTTTCTGCTTCAGGGTTCCGCACCAGGTCGTAATAGAGCACCTGCATTTCGAAACCCTTCGCCCGTGTTGCCACAGCCTGCCCAATACGCCCCATGCCTACCAGGCCGAGCACTGCCCCGTGAATGTCCTGACCAAGTAATAGCGTGGGACCCCATGTCTTCCACTTGCCGGCCTTCACGTAGTCTGCCGCTTCCACTATCCGCCTTGCGGCAGCCAGCATCAAGGCAAAGGCAAGGTCAGCAGTGGTCTCGGTGAGGACTCCCGGCGTGTTGGTCACCATTATTCCTCTCCTTGTAGCTGCGGCAATGTCGATGTTGTCATATCCCACAGCGTAATTGCTGACCACCTTCAACTTAGGCGCCCTGCTAAACGCCTCTTCGTCGAACTTGTCCGTCAGAAGGCTCACCACCCCGTCAACGTCAGCAATCTCTGACAGCAAGACTTCCCTGGGCGGTGGCAGTTCTCCTTCCCATACCCGCACTTCTGCGTAGTCCCTCAACAGCTTTAGCCCTTCTTCTGGAATAACCCTGGTGACATACACTTTCTTGAGCATCCACTTCCCTCCAAACTCAAAAAGTCCTATATTTCTAGGCCAGCCTTGTATCCCTCTTCTATTGCTTCCAGGGCCTTCCTGGCCTCAACCGCATCTCCAATAGGTATTATTCTCTCGACCTTGCCCTCCAGGTTCTTAACTAATCCATTTTGGGATCTCACTCCTAAAGCAACCACCACCGTGTCCACAGGGCCTATTTTCCTGATCTGCTCTGCTACCTCGACCAATACACCGTTTTCAGTAATCTCCTTGACCACAGCACTTGTATAGACAGTAACGTCCTTTTCCTTCAGGTCTTTGAGCAGGAAGTACCTTGCGCTCGCTTCCTCGTCTTGTGCAATTTCAGGCAGCGCCTCTATTATAGTAACCTTCTTCCCGTGATTTGCTAAATGATCGGCAGTCTCAGCCCCAGTCAAGCCTCCACCTATGACGATAACGTTCCGACCCGTGTTAGCCCTACCCTTCAAGACATCGTGCGCCGTCACGACATTCTGCCTATGAATTCCGGGAATATCCGGGATCAAAGGCGTACTGCCTGTAGCCACTATGACTGCGTCGGGCTTTTCACTGTCCACAAGATCAGGAGTAAGCTCCGTGTTAAGATGCACAGTCACACCCAGTTTCCTCAGTTGCGTCTTCTGCCAGCTGATGAACGTGGTAATCTCTCCCTTGCCCGGCGGAACCGCTGCCAGCAAGAACTGCCCACCCAATTCACTGGTTTTCTCGAAGAGATGAACATCATGACCTCTTCTCGCAGCGACTATGGCAGCCTCCATCCCTGCTGGTCCCCCACCCGCCACAAACACCTTCTTCCTGACAGTCGCAGGCCTAATCTCGTATTCTCTTTCCCTGCCAAGCGCGGGGTTTACTAAGCATACCACATCCATGTTCTTAAATCGCCTTTCGATGCATCCCTGCATACAGCCAATGCAATGTATGATGTCTTCAAACCTGCCTGCTGCTGCCTTGTTGGGCAATTCGGGATCTGCCAGCGACCCCCTGCCCATGGCAACAAGGTCAGCTTTACCGGAAGCAATTATTTGTTCTGCTAAGAAGGGGTCATTTATCCTGCCAACCGTAATTACAGGGATAGACACTACTTTCTTTACCTCTTCCGCAAAGTCAGCAATCCATCCATGGCGGACAGCAGCGGGTGGCCTGATTGTATAAGCGCTGCCGTACACTCCGGCAGACACGTGAATGGCATTCACACCTGCTTCCTCAAGCATCATGGCAATGGCCTTGGTGTCTTCTATAGTCCTTCCCCCTGGGACAAACTCGTCGGCAGATATTCTGAAGATTACTGGGAAATCGTCACCCACTTTTGCCCTTATGTTCGAGATTATCTCAAGGGGAAAACGCATTCTGTTGTACAAGCCCCCGCCGTACTCGTCAGTCCTCTTATTCGAATAGGGAGACATGAATTGCGCTATCAAGTACCCGTGAGCACCGTGTACCTCAACTCCGTCGAACCCTGCCTTCTTCGCCCTGTTAGCGCAGTCGCCAAACTTCTCAACTAATTCTTTGATCTCGCTGACACAGAGTTCATGGGGAATCTCTTGGTTTACCGGGCAAGGAATAGGCGAAGGTGCTACGGGCTGACAACCAATCACCGAACGGTTAGTCTGCCTTCCAGCATGGTAGATTTGAGCCACTATTTTGCTGCCATACCTGTGGACTGTTTGAGTCAACTTCATGTGGCTATCGATCTGGCTGTCATCCCATAGGCCCGGTATCCTTGCAAAGCCTTTCCCTCTCGGATCCACCGCATAGTCTTCGGTAATTATCAGGCCCCACCCGCCTCTTGCCCTTGCTTCATGATAGGCAATAAACCTTTCCGTGGCAGTACCATCCTCATTGCAGTAATTCATCACCATAGGCGACACAACTAGGCGGTTAGAAACTTCAACTGCACCAATCTTGATCGGTGTGAATAGTCTTTTGAACATAAGCGCTCCCCTTTCCGAGCAATACCCACCGAATCCAGTAGACCACCCCGGGACCGCCGCAAAAATGAGGGGCCCCGGGGTTGGACCGCCCTACTCCCACACCAGTGCAATCAGCTCAGGGTCACGTACCAGAACCGGACGGCACCTGCCAAAGCAATCGCAAAAGTCACTGCCATAGCGATATTCATTCGAGTGTCAGCTTTGTGCTCGCCCATTAGCTCCCGCCTGTTGAGTAACGCCCACCACGCTGCAATGCCGATGGGCATGAATGTGGAGTTAAACGCACCGCCCCAAGCAGTCCAAGTGAACGGGTTCAACCCGAATAACGGTACACAAAGCGCAACCAAGAGCAAGCATGCTTGAACGATCTTAAAGCGTGCACTTCCGGGTTGCGGGTCCCATCCGACCGTGTCCAGGAACGTGTATGCTGCCACAGCAGTCTGGGCAACCATAGTGCTCAATACTGCCCCAAAAAGCCCGATACAGAACAGCACCGTGCTGAACCCACCTGCCAGGGGCTTGAGCGCAAGGGCAGCTTCTACCGCGTTCTTGGGCACTATCCTCGCGGGGAACAGCGTCGAAGCTACAACCACTAACACCGCTAACTGCACGAACAAGAGGAATATGTTGGTTACTGCGGTCTCGAAACCAAATAGCTGTAGCTGATTCTTGTTCCAACCTTTGCTTCTACTGGCAAACGCTTGGATAGTAGGCACGTTTATTGCTAACGCGGAGCCCAACACAGCTGTAAACAGAAGTACACTTTGCTTGGAAGTAGGTAGAGTCAAAGGCAGAATACCCCTAAAGAATCCGCCCCAGTTAACAGGCACCACAAACAGCGACAAGAGGAAGCTTGCCGAAAGGATATAAACCATCCATTGTAACGTCTTGGCAATAATGTCAGTGGCAGCTTTAGCTGGAACCAAGGCAAACAGCGCTGCCATTACAATTACTCCCACTTGCCAGAAGCCCTGGTTGACAGGGATCAATGTGTTTAGTACCATGCCACCTAGGACTACTTGAATAGTGTGGAACACCAGGTTCACTAGCAGGATCGATATCCCTACCGCGTAGCCGGCCACAGGGTGAATGTGGTCCCGGATCAGCTTGATGGGGTTCTTTTCCGTGACCAAGCTCAGCTTCACACAGGCAAGTGTTGCCACGTAGATGGCGAACGTAGCGAACAGGAACACCCATCCGTAATCAAACCCTGTCGCCGCAGCAAGCGACACGGAGTTGGTGACCGTTGCCCCGCCAATGTTCAGTCCAGCAGCCATCCAGGCGGGGCCGGTTTCACGCCAGAGTTGTCTCCATGAGGCTCCTTTCCGAGGCACAGAACTCAACTGTATGCCCTCCCTTCCTCGATCCTTTCAGTGTGAACTCAATTCAGCACAGCCGAGTCTCTTTACCTTACTGGGCACGACCACCCCCCCAATTCGCATACTTAACTTGAACCATCGAGTGCCCGCCACACTCTTTCTGGTGTCAGCGGAAGCTCTCTAATTAGCTTTCCTGTAGCGTCGAACACGGCTGCAGCCACTGCCGGAGCAACAGCAAGGATGCCGCTCTCCCCCAGTCCCTTGCAGCCAAAGGGCCCTGGACCGTCACCGTGTTCAACAAATTCCCCAACAAGCACCGCTGGCACATCCATGACAGTAGGCACCCGATAGTCAAGCACCCCAGCGTTGCGCAAACACCCATCCTGTGGATCAAATACAAGGCTTTCCATTAGGGTGTGACCCAGCCCCATTACCGCAGCCCCCTGCTCTTGGCCCTTGGCCTGGAGAGGATGGATCACCCTCCCAACATCGCTCACATTGACCAGCTTGGTTACTGTGATTTGCCCACTCTCCTTATCCACGCTGACTTCCGCTCCAGTGAACACGACCTCCCAAAACGGAGTAGGACCTCCAAGAGGATGCCCCGGGACAAATTCGCCCCGGAACTCCCCTACGCCAATAAGCTCCGCGGGCTGACGCGCAAACCACCGTTCCAACAACTCCCGCCAGGTGAGCTCACGCCCGGGAGCGCGAACCAAATGTCTCTCAATCCGTACTTGTTCAATCTCGACTCCCAGCTCCTTTGCAGCTAGTACCACAAGCTGGCCAATTATGTCTTGACATGCTGAATACACTGCAGCCCCCATACATACCGTCGACCGGCTTGAGGCAGTAATTGGATCCCATGGAACAGCCGCCGTGTCTCCAAGGACCACCCTTATCCGCTCCACAGAAATGCCAAGGCACTCCGACACAATTTGCGCCATCACTGTCATGGCACCTTGGCCCATTTCACTTGTGCCAACGTTCACCGTTGCACTTCCATCGGCATGAATTCTCACTATAGCCTGCGATACAGTAGCTGGAACCGAGCTCTTGATCCCAATAGCGACACCGCGGCCAACTCCGGGCTTTCGAGGAGTATCCCAGCCCAGTGTATTGGCCACCTTTTGCAACCCTGCGCGCCAGTCGCCATCCACGGGCCTATCACCAGGCACTAGTTCCTCCCCTTTTTGGGGAAGGTTTCGAAGCCTTAGCTGGACCGGATCGATACCCAATCGTTGGGAGGCTTCAGCTAACTGCATTTCCACAGCCCACACCAACTGTGGAGCTCCAAAGCCCCTAAACGCGGTACTTGGAACCGTGTTTGAGTACACAGCACGCGCCACTATGCGCGCATTGGGAGTCCGATAAGCACCACACGCAAGGTAACTCGCTTTCGCCACCACACGCGGCGAAACGTCTGCATACGCTCCTATCATGTAATCAGCTCTTACATCCTGAAACACGATTTGTCCTTGCTTATCAAACCCACTACGAATGTGAACCTTGGCAGCTGCACGCCTGGCATGGAAAAAGCTTTCTTCCATGGTCACGACAAGTTTGATAGGTCGATTAAGCTTGAGCGATACGTATGCAGCAAGCGTTTCAAGTTTGGGATAACCCTTCCCACCAAATCCTCCACCAATCTCCGTGCTAACTACTCTAACCTTAGCTACAGGAAGGCCAAGCGACGAGGCAATAACCTTCCTCAATAAGAAGGGATGCTGCACGGGGCTCCATACAGTTACGCCTTCGCTGTCTGCTTGGGCTAAGCACGTGTATGGCTCGAGGCTAAAGTGAAATACTGGAGGAAACCAATAAGTGTTCTCTATCACCAAACTGCACTGTTCTTCGGCCGACTCCACATTTCCCCAACCATATTTCCACTCTTGAAGAATATTGGTCTCTGCAAAGGGATTTCCAGGCCTTTCAAAGGCTGCATGAACTAGAGGCGACCCTGGAGCAAGAGCATCTTCAAGAGTAACTACGGGGGGCAGTTGCTCATATCTCACTCGAATTCCAGAAAGCCCAACATCCGCCGCATGCTCATCGCACGCTACCACCGCCGCTACCGGTTCCCCATGATACCTCACTTGGCCGTCCGCCAAGATTGGCTGATCCTCAATAACTGGCCCAAAACGGGGCACCCTTCCGTTGAAGTCTTGAAAAGTGAGTACCCAAACGACCCCCGGGGTGTTGCGCGCCTCGGTGGCATCAATCTCCTCTATCCTGGCCCGGGCTACCGGGGAACGGAGAACTTTGGCATAGAGCATCCCGGGCAACTTCATATCAACAGCGAACTTGGTTCGCCCAGTAACTCTGTCCGCCGCTCCCTTTCTGACCACAGGCTCTCCAACAACTCTAGTTGGTCCCACTCATATCCCCCCGCTCATTTGATGCGGGCTTACACCGACTTGACTATGGCTAGGAACTCCTCGTCTGTAACAAGCCCTTTTTTCTCAAGGGCCAGCTCCTTCACCCTTTGTAGTACCTTCTCTTTTTGCTCCTGGGTTAGATGCTTGATGCCCATATCAGCAAGCTTCATCTCCACCGATGGCAACCCGCTCTTCTTGCCTAGCACATACTTAGGCTCCTGGCCTACAAAGTTGGGATTCACACAGAACAACGCCAAGG
The DNA here is from genome assembly GCA_049718765.1 of Bacillota bacterium. GTDB lineage: Bacteria > Bacillota > Sulfobacillia > DUMF01 > DUMF01 > JBNARI01. Next base: position 36,877 of record JBNARI010000017.1, read on the forward strand.
GCTGCTTCCTAATAAGGTCAATCCCCAAGCCAGATTCACGAGTAAACGCTCGCTCGCCAACGATGGGCTTATTGGTTGCCAACCCAAACCGAGCAATTTCGCACACTGAGCGCACAATAGGGGTGAGTTTGGAAAAATCTATGCCCACTTGCACTCCGTACAACACACGAAGAGCTACAGCAACTTCCTCAAGTGCAGTATTGCCAGTCCTTTCACCGAGCCCACCTGCACTCACATGCACTACTTCGGCACCAGCGGCTACGGCGGCCAGGGATGTGGCCACCCCCAGACCTAAGTCGCTATGGGCATGAACCTCAATTGGTAGCCCGGTGATTTCTTTCATTCTCTTTACCAAGTACATCGCTGCCTGAGGTACCAAGCAGCCCGCGGTATCCACCAGGGTAATTGCATCGGGTTGAGCTTTGGCAGAAACTTCAGAAAGGAATCTGTCAAAGAACTCGGGTTCAGCCCGGGTGCAGTCCATGGGGAATAAGACCACCTTGAGGCCCTTTTGCTTGGCATACTTACCCCACTCAACCGCACGATTGATTACATCATCCTCTGTCCACCCAGGAAACTGAAACTTCAGCCGAGGCGTCCCTACAGGCACTTCCAGGATGATCCCATCAACTCCGCATTCCAAAGCCACGTCCACGTCGCTCTTAGACGCACGGCTTAACACAAATACTTCGGCCTTAGGTCTGAATTTGACTATTTGCTTGGTAGCCTCCACATCCTCAGCAGACACTGCCGGGAATGACGCCTCTATGCGGTCAACTCCCAGTTCGTCCAGCATCTGTGCAATACGTACTTTCTCCTCTTTCCTGAACACCACACCCGGAGTCTGCTCCCCGTCCCGCAGCGTCACATCATGCAGCTTCACTCGTTCGGGCAACTTTCCTAAGGCTTCCCTTACCAACGGGTTGAAGTTGAACGGACTGACCCACCAGCCATCTTCTGCCCAAATAGGTTTGCCTTCAGATTCTGCCATTCTCAGCACCTCCTACAACTGGTTTGTATCTCAGTCTGGCACGATGGCTACAGCGCGGCACCACCCTGCGGATCCATTTGCAATCTTGATAGGAAACGCGGAGACTATGAACCCAAAGGGACGGGGAACCTGATCAAGGTTAGCCAACTTTTCTATCTGCAGGTATTCCCTCTTGCGCCCATACATGTGAGATGGCCAAAGCGCGTACTTGTCACCGCTTCTGTAAGACTCGCCCATCTTCGAGACAGGCCTATCCAAGCCCCAAGCATCAATTCCTATGCAACGAATGCCTTGATCAAGCAGCCATGCGGTGCCTTCGACTCCAAGGCCGGATTGCATGTCTACGTATTTGGAAGTACCCCAATACTTGTCCGCACCTGTTTGAAGCAAAACTATATCGCCGGGCTTGAGTGTGTAGCCAATCTTTTCTAGTGCCTGCCTCAAATCCTGCACAGTGATCTCACTTCCAGGCTCCTTATGGCGCATGTCCAATATAACCCCTGGTCCGTAACACCATTCGAGCGGAATCTTATCAATAGTACGTGACGGCTTCCCTTCACACATAGGACCGTAATGCCAAGGTGCATCAACATGGGTCCCCGAGTGCGTACTTGAAGTCACACGCTCAGATGCGAGACCCAGGGAATCTGGAAAGTCTGCGGGTTCCACTTTGGCAAGCTTCGCTATTCTTCTTGCGCCAGCAGCATGATCAAAGTACACGATTTCCGGGGGATAGGGCTCACTTGCAAAGTTCTCATGGGGCAGACTGAGGTCAATGATCTTCATTCCAACATTCCCTCCCGTGTTCTTGTGTGTTATTCGAGGACTCTTCAACACAACTCATTACAGCCCGGAGTATTGACTCGTAACCGGTACAACGACAAATATTGCCAACAAGAGCCTCTGCCACTTCCTGTCGTGTCGGCCTAGGGTTTTTGAGCAAGAGCGCCTTGGCTGCCATTATCATGCCGGGGGTGCAAAACCCGCATTGGATAGCTCCTTCACGAATGAAGGCTTGTTGCAGCGGATCAAGACTTCCGTCCTTACTGAGCCCTTCAATGGTCAAGACCTCGCACCCGTCAACCTCAGCCGCAAGCACCAAACAAGAGTTGACCGCAACGCCATTCAGCAACACAGTACAGGCGCCACACTCCCCCTTTCCGCAACTTTCCTTTGTGCCAGTCAAGCCTAATGTATCCCTGAGCATTTGGGCCAGGGTTTCATTAGAAGATACTGCTAATTGGTGCATCACCCCATTCACGGTTACAACAATTGGTATTTGCTGCCCCTCAATCACTCCAATTCCCTCCCGCCCCAAAGCGGGACACAGCCTTTTGAATTGCCCGCCTCAATAAGACTTTGACCATTGCCTTTCGGTACTCTCTACTCGCCCTGATGTCGGAAATCGGAGCCGCTGCAGCCTGGGCAAGTTCCAAGCATTTCTCCAGAGCCTCAGCACACTCCAACTTGCCAGCAATCACCTGCTCTGCTTCCCTGGGTCTGAATGCCCGGGGAGCTGCTGCTCCCACGGCCAGCCTAACCGTGCCATCGTTCACAACCATTGCGCCTGCGCTAACTGTGGACAAGTCAAATCCGCGTCGTCGCGACAGTTTGCAGTACGCGCCACTATGCTTAGGGGGAGATGGAAGAAACACAGATTCCACTACCTCACATTCCCTGAGTGCAGTTTGCCCAGGACCTACCAGGAACTGCTCAAGGGGAATGGTTCGCCTGCCCTTTTCCCCAATGACATTTACGGCTGCTTCGTACAATAAAAGTGCAGGCAACGAATCAGCTGCTGGCGAAGCGTTGCAGACGTTGCCCGCGATAGTGCCTCTGTTCCTCACTTGAACCGACCCTATGGTACCTACGGCCTCTACCAAGATTGGATACATTGCACGCAATTGAGGATCTTGACAGATAGCCGTCAAGGTCATTAGGCTACTTATGACTACTCCGTCGCCCTCAAATCTCCAAGTGAACTGGAGTTCCTTGATTCTTTTCAAGTCAATGAGTGCTCTGACGTCAGCACGCCCCGATTTGATCTGGACAAGGATGTCAGTACCCCCGGCAAAGACCTTTCCCTTTGGGCCATACTCTTTCATTGCCGCGAAGAGCTCGTCCAGGCACAACGGCCGAACGTATCGTAGTCCCGGAGGGATCATCAAGGTACTCCTCCTTCTAATGCCTTTATCAAAGCTTCTGCTGCCCTAAGTCTATGCTCCCTCATTAGCAGCTCTACATTGTTTTCGTCCCGCGCCTCGATGGCTCTTAGGATAGCCGCGTGCTCCTCAAGGGACTCGCTAATTCGCCCCGGATTGAGTTGGAAGACTGACTGGGAACGCCCCCACCGGTCCCAGAGGTCTGTGATGAGCTCCTGCAGTTTCCTTAGCCCCGAGAACTTGTATATCGAACAATGGAACTGTCTGTTGAGTCCTCCGTATGCTTCCATATCTCCCTTCTCAACACAGTCCCTCATTGCCTCAACAATCAGACGCAGGTCTTCGATATCAGAAGCAGTCATGTTTTGGACCGCCGTCCGCGCCGCAAAGCCTTCCAGCACCGCGCGAATGGTCAAAATCTCTCTGTATTCAGCAGAGTTCGGTTTCGTTACCTCAGCTCCACAGTGGGGATTGATAGTCACAAGGCCCTCCGCCTGCAGCCTCCGAAGTGCCTCCCTGACTGGAATCTCGGAAACACCCAATTCCGCAGCGATGTCTTTTAGCAGTAAGCGGGTACCGGGTTTCAGATTACCCGTAATGATATTCTCTCGAAGCACCGAGTGCACGAGATCAGCCTTGGTGACATACTTTGCAGATCCTTGCCTAAGCAACAGGAAAACCTCCTTATGCTATCGAATATATTTTATCTAATTCACGCAAGCTGTCAAGGCATGGCTGCCTTATCGCCTCTAAAAGCTTACTGCGGTTCCCTTTCTAGGGTCTTCCCCCACAATCGACAAAAGGCGCACGGGTCGGAAGCAGCTGGCAGGCCACATGACCTGCATAGAACCATTTGCCTGCCGTTTTCTTGTGCGGAGAAAACATGAGCAACACGAAGAAATGTCTCATAGAATGAGCGCTTAGTTCCTGGGGATTCTGACTCAAGTTGGTCCAAGAGCGCCCTGAGCCTCTTAAAACGTGCGTCCTTGGAGAATGGACATGCTAGCGAGACATACTGAATTCCCCTCAACCTGACATAGGTACGAACTTCCTCCTCAGCAACTAGAGCCAACGGCTTGATTTTCTTAGCAAATCCATCCTTTGCGGGTAGCACCGGCAGTGTCTTTTGCAGGTACCTCACATCCCACCGCAATACGTTTGCTAGTAACGCACCGGTAAGATCATCCAGATGATGGCCCGTAGCGATGGCTTGTGCATCCTGACGAGAAGCAAACTCATTCATGATGTGCCGCTTGGTCAAACCGCAAACAGCGCAAGGGCGTTTGAACCCTTGCACCACTTCCGTTATAGGCTTCCCAAACTTCTCAAGCACAGAATAAACAGCCAAAGGCCTGTCTATCTTTGCAAAGAACTGTCTGGACGCTTCAAGGGATAACCTGGAAAACTCGTCTTGAGCAATGCCAAGATCTATGTGAAAGCCTACCACCTCAAAACCTAGTCGACTGAGCGCATCTGCCACAGCAAGGGAATCCTTCCCACCCGACACAGCCACTACTACTTTTGCTCCCTCGCTCAGCATCTTGAACTTCCTAATGGCTTTGTCCACCTGTCGTAAGAAAAACTGGTCAAAGTGATGGGCACAAAACTTGGCGTTATGCGAGGGCAACCGCACCACAGCCTCTTCCCTGCACACCACACATTTCAAGTTCCGTCACCCTCCAGTTGCAGACAGGATCGGTTCAATTGTAGCAAACTGGATGACAAGCAAGTACGTCGTAACTGGTATACTGGGTATTGGAGAGGTTGGCGATGTGTGTGAGACTATCGTTGCTGAAACTCCTAGTTGGCGCTACAGCAACTTGCTTGGTGGCAGTGGCACCTGCTCAAAGAGCAGGCACGGCGTTGCCCATGCAATTACCAGATCCGGTGGGCTTCGTGAACGATTTTGCCTCGTTGCTCAGCCCGTTCGAAGCTGCCCACCTGGAAAAGCTGATACGCGAGGGCGAGCTGAGTACAGGGGCCGAAGTAGCTGTGGCTATAGTGAACACAGTTGGAAACTACTCCCCCAAGGAATATGCAGTAGCCCTATTTGAGAAGTGGGGAATAGGCAAGAAAGGAGCCGATAACGGGCTGCTCATCTTGCTCGTTATGGACCAGCGCCGCTTGGAGATAGAGATTGGATACGGCTTGGAACACATTATAACTGACAGTACAGCCGGTCGGATTAGGGATTTGTACCTTGTACCCAAGTTCCGGGAGAATAAGTATGCTGAAGGCTTGGAGCTTGCGGTGACTGAAATCTACAGCTTGATCCGTCAATCCCAACAGGGAGGACTGCAGCCACCCCCTCAACCTGAAACCCAAAGCGTGCCCTGGCAGATGTTGATGTTGGTGCTGCTGTTCATCGCGGTTTGGGTAAGTGCAGTGGTGTTTTTCGTTCGTCGTCGCCACCGCTGCCCCGTTTGCGGCCAGCCAATGAGGAAGAAGGAAGTAGTGGCCAGGGTGGCAACTCCAATTTTCCCCGGATTGATCGTAGTTACCTGGTCTTGCGCCAACTGCGGCTTCTCCAAGAGCACACAGCGCACGGTGCGACCCTCTGGTACTGGAAGCGGGTGGCCAGGAGGTTGGTTTGGACCCGGATTTCCAATAGGCAGAACTGGGGGTGGTTCGCCTGGGGGACGCTTTGGCGGCTTTGGTGGCGGTAGGAGCGGCGGGGGCGGCGCAGGAGGTCACTGGTAAGAAAGAAAGGAGAGTCTTCATGAAGAAGGGCTGGTTGTTCGTTAGCGTTGCTTTGTTGATTGTTGTGGTTTGCGCAGGGTCTCTCATAAGCAGCTACAACAGGCTCGTATCCTTAAGCGAAGCCATCAACGGGCAATGGGCACAGGTGGAAAACCAATTGAAAAGACGGTACGACCTGGTGCCAAATTTGGTCGAAGTGGTAAAAGGCTATGCAGCCCATGAAAAAGAAGTGTTTACCAAGATCGCAGATGCGCGGGCCAAACTTGCAGGGGGGAACTTGCCACAGCAAAGCCGCATTGAAGCCGAGAATCAGCTTAGTAGTGCTTTAGCCAGGTTGCTTGTGATTGTGGAACAATATCCTCAGCTCAAGGCAGATCAACAGTTCACTGGGCTTCGTGATGAGCTTGTAGGCACGGAGAACCGCTTGGCAGTGGAGAGAATGCGGTACAACGAGCTGGTGCGCGATTACAACCGCACTGTACGCAGTTTCCCCATGTTGCTCTTTGCCCGAGCCTTTGGTTTCGAACCCAAGCCCTATTACGAAGTGCCCCCTGAGGCTGCGGTCACACCGCAGGTGAAGTTCTAGCATGGACACGGTGAGCGACCTTCCTGGGGTTGCCGCAGTTGGGCTTGCCTTTGTGGGTGGGCTGCTATCCTCGGCTAGCCCCTGTGTGCTCGCAGCCATGCCTGCAGCGTGCGCCCTAACTTCCACAGTGCCTCCCTCCCGCCGTCTGGCAGTGGGTTTGGCATTCACAGGGGGCACTTCCCTGTCTCTCTCTGCTGTGGGCATTGCATCGGTATACTTTGGCCGGTCCCTTTCAATATCAATGCGGCCAGCCACCCTTGTCCTGGGCGTGCTGCTGATAATGTCCGGCCTCACCTTGGCAGGTCTGGTCCCACTGCCCGGGTTCTTGCAGAAGTGTAACGTGAGGGTCGCACCAGCAAGCGACGCTAGCGCTGCGCGAGCCTTCGTGTTTGGGCTGGCGTTTGGTACGGTGATGACTCCCTGCGCCACCCCTATGCTCATCGCAATCATTGGCTACTTGTCCACAAGGGCCAACCCCCTGTTGGGCAGCGCCATGATGGTTGCGTACAGCTTAGGGCACTGCGCGTTGATCCTTGCCGCTTCTTTGTCCTGGAACGCAGCGCAGCGCTTTACCGTGAAATATCAGATGAGCCTTGAAACGCTGCGTAAAGTTGGAGGTGTACTAATGTGCGTGGCAGGCGTGCTCTTGGTCAGGTCTGTGCTTTAGTTTTGACTGCAGTTGTACTCGCAGGCCTTGTGGTTGGAGGGTGTAGCCGCCAAGCGAAACAACAGCCAGCCACGCAAAGCAAGTGGCTAATAAGCGACGCCACTGAAGCAGACATCCAGCGGGCAGCTGAGCAGGGCCTGGCCGCAGTGGTCAAGCTGGGTTCTGATAGCTGCGTGCCGTGCCGTGAAATGAACGCGGTGATGGCACAGCTCGCCGAGGAGTACAAGGGCAAGTTGCTGTTCCTCAACGTAGATGTTTACAAGAACCCAGAGGTCGTCAAAAAGTACAGCGTGCTCGTGATACCCAAGATTGTTTTCGTGGACAAATCCGGGAAGCCCGTGGCCTACGTTGAGGGATACCGCTCCGTCACTCAAATGAAGGAATTAATCTCCAGGAGCGGCATCCTCTAGCTCATTTGCACTTTCCGAAGCCCGCAAACCCCGCAGGCGGTTCAACGCAGCTGCAAACTCCAACCTTCGAAAAATGGCAAGATCCCCCGGATGCTGCCCTGGAGGAAATGGTGACAGCGCGTCTAATCCCCCTTCCTCTAACACTTGGGCCACCCTATCCAGGGCTTCCTCCATGGTGATCCTGCCCCCCTTCTCCCTGGCAAGCAGTGCCATGGCGCACCCTATAGCTCGGGTTTGACTAGCATCTACCAGCTGCTCCAACCCCCAAAGGTCAAGCACGCTGCTGCCCACGATCAGCGTCCTGGTGCCCTTTGCACGCACCTTCGGTCTGTCGCCCCGGTTGCCTAGCAGCGCTTGTCTGATGCTTTCCAGGTCCACATACCTGACCGTGCTCAAACAGTCCCTGATGGACCGAACTGCCCCCTGGGACCTGCTGGGATTCCTTCCCGGCACATTCTTGGCGACCTCCAGCGCCTGTTGTGTGACGTCGTAGGCGCGGTATTCTTGCATCAGAATCACGGTGTCCGCCGCCTCGAAATAATCCCCACATCCACCCATGACCAGCACGCAGGACACGCCCAGCTCTGTGTAGAGCTGCCTCACCCTGTCAATGAATGGCGTGATGGGCTCAGCTCTGCCCTTCATGAGTTCCTCCATGCGCAGGTCACGGGTCATGAAGTTGGTGGCACACGTATCCTCGTCCAGGAGCAACACCTTCGCCCCCGCCTCAATGGCCTCCACGATGTTTGCAGCCTGAGAAGTGCTGCCGCTTGCACCGTCAGTGTCGAAACTTACAGTCGAAACTCCACCCGGCAGGTCCCCGATGAACGCGCTTATGTTAACACCGGCCACACTCCGGCCGTCTTCTGCCCTGATTTTCACAGCTGACTGGTGGGTCACAACCCACTCCCGACCGTCGCCTGGAATATGGGCGTAGACTCCACGCTCCAAAGCGCGTAACAGGGTCGACTTACCGTGATAGCCTCCTCCGACTATGACTGTCACGCCCCGCGGAATGCCCATGCCCTGCACCAACCCTGAATTTGGAGTTTGGAACTCTACCAAGAGCGTGGGGGGTGCCTTGAACTTCACTGCAGGCGGGCATGGCATCGGCCTGTCACTTATACCGCTTTCCCTGGCCAGATTCGACCCTTCTCCAACAAATGCTACCAGACCTCTTTCCTCCAAACAGCTCCTGATGAACTCCTGATCTTCATAGTGGGCTACCCATAGCCGGGCAAGACGTTTGTCCAGGTTCACCCACACCAGGGCCTGCGCTGCTACACGGGGCAAACGATCCACCAGTAATTCGCTACACCTTCGCCCCAAGACCCTCCTCCCAGCAGCAGGAAGGTCCACAGAAATCCTAGCTTCAACGTACCCTTGAGCCCCAGGGAGGACCTTCACCGCCGAGCGTTCCAAGATCTCTTGCCCGCCAGCGTCAATGTGGAAGGGCAATCCTGCGCTGGCCTTCTTGAAGCTCCTTGCCAGGAAATCCTGTAGCGCAATGCGCCGCGTGCCGCTTGCGCGGAGTTCCTCGGGCAAACCCGCAAACCGAATGGGAACCCGTAATCTCATGCGCGACGGCGGAGCATAAGGGTCTGGCTGGACGTGATCGATGAACAGGTCCGCCCAGCCTCCTGAAGGAAGCTCCAACCTGTAGGTACCAACCAGACATTTGTAAGCCCCGTAGCCTTTTCCGTCCAGTTCCAAGATCTTCTGCTGAAGCTCAGTGCTCCTCAATTTGGAGGCTCCTTTCTGCTTCGATGTTCCATGCAACCAACTTTATATCGACACCTGGTTCCACAGTCAATTGCCAGCAGGGAAATGGTCAAAACCAAAAGAATTATTCACACAGCCAAACACTAGATGTCCAGGAGGCAGCCAAATGACCGTTTCGAGACTAGCAGAGCAAATTCCGCCTTTTATTGCCATGGATGTGCTTGAAAGGGCAAAAGCCCTGGAAAGCCAGGGTAGGAGCGTGATCCACCTTGAAGTGGGGGAACCCGACTTCCCCACCCCTCCGCCCATCGTGGAAGCAGCACAACGTGCCCTCGCAGCGGGGCATACCCATTACACACACAGCATGGGAATACCAGAGCTCCGAGAAGAGATTGCCCGCCACTACCATACTAAGTACGGCGTGGAGATCTCCCCAGACCAAATTGTGGTTACGTCGGGCACTTCGCCAGCGCTCATGCTGGCTTTCGCAGCCATATGTGATCCGGGCGATGAGGTGATAACCTCAAATCCCAGGTACGCGTGTTACCCCAACGCAATACGCTTTGTGGGTGCGGTGCCCGTTGAGGTACCAGTTGAGGAAGACGCTGGCTTCCGCTTCGACATAGCCCAGTTGAAACAGCACATTACACCCAGGACAAAGGCCATACTCATCAACTCGCCCTCCAACCCCACGGGCATCCTAATGCATCCCGAAGATCTATCGGCCATTGCACAACTTGGCCCGTTGGTAGTTTCCGACGAGATTTACCACGGACTGGTTTACGGCGAAAAGGAGCACACCATACTCGAATACACCAACCGCGCCATCGTGATCAACGGCTTCTCCAAGCTCTATGCCATGACTGGTTGGAGGCTTGGCTACCTGATACTTCCCCGCGAGCTGGTGCGAGCAGTCCAAAAGTTTCACCAGAATCTCTTCATATGCGCCTCCGCTTTCGGGCAATACGCTGCCATTGCAGCACTGCGCCAGTGCGAGGAGTACACCCGGCAAATGGTATCCACCTACGACCAAAGGAGGCGTTATATGTTGAGCCGGTTGCGCTCCCTGGGATTTAGGGTAGCTGTGGAGCCCACAGGCGCTTTCTACGTGCTTGCCAACGCTCGGCACCTTTCTAAGGACTCGTACCACCTTGCCTTTGACATCCTCGAGAAAGTGGGCGTGGCAGTCACACCGGGGATCGACTTTGGGACCAACGCTGAGGGGTTCTTGCGTTTCTCCTACGCCAATTCCCTGGACAACATAGCGATTGCCATGGACCGGCTGGAGCAATACGTTTCTTCAGCGTAGAGCAAGCTTTGAAGGAGGGGGCCGAGATTGGACGAGCGCGTGAACGAGAACGTTCACCGGGCAATCAAAAGGCTGGTGGATGTGTGCGTTGAGGCCACTAGCGCCAAGCACGGCTGCATAAGGCTTGAGTTCAAGGACTTCCTTGGGAACCACTGTTCTCTGTTCGCAACAAGCGATGACTCTTGTCTCGGCCACGGCAAGTTGAATGGCGGGGAATGTTCCCTCCAATCACTGGGTACAGACCCCAAGCAGCTCCCACTGAGGCGCCATCCTGTCCTGGAAAGCGTGATTGCCCTTCCAGTGAGGTGCTGGGAAGGCATCTCTGGGGTACTCGCCCTGGGAAACAAAAGGGAAGGGTTCACCCCGCGTGATGTAGACCTATGTTGGGCCATCAGTGAGATTGCCGGCACAATCTCATTGGTCTGGGCATCGGTGGGCAAACTCCGAACGTGGCTAGACGCCCTGTCAATTCCCACGTGGCTCGCACTCCATGATGGCAGCAGGTGTGTCTTCAACAGGGCGTGGTGGGACTCCACTGGGTGTGCTCTCCAAACCGAAGAGGGTGAAACTGGTGGGACAGTGTCCACCCCAACGGCAGGCAAGCTTGCCTCACTACTATCTCAGAGCAATAGAGCTGGGCCAACCCTTCATGCTTTGCTACGGGTTGCTCACCCATTCTGGAGACTACAGGTGGATCAGCGATCAGGGTCACCGTCTGGAACTTGCTGGCAGCTTTCGCGCCTATGCTGGGTATTGCTATAACATTACAAACGTCAGGTACTCCCAAGAGGAGTTCCGTCGGGAAAGGGATTTCTCCAAAGCGGTAATAGAGACCGCGAACGCCCTGGTGGTGGTGCTTGATCCCCTTGGCAGGGTGGTTCGCTTCAACAGGGCGTGCTCAGACCTCACGGGTTATTCCGAAGACGAAGTGGTGGGCAAGCACTTGCTCAGGCAGCTGGTGCCAGGACCTGAAGGGCCTATGGTCCTTGAGCCCGTTCGGCAAAGGCCGCTTCAAAGGCGAATTCCCCCTTCGACACGAAAATCACTGGTTAACCAAGCACGGCCGAGAACTCTTGATTTCCTGGTCCAGCACGTGCATTGCTTCACCAACCGGGGAACCGGAGTACGTAGTGTTCACTGGCTAGACATAACACATCAAAGACAAATGGAGAAACAGCTCCGCACACAGCACGAGCGTTTGGCCATAATGTTGTCCAGCATTGGCACGGGGTGATTGCCAGTGACACTTTCGACCGCATCACGCTCATGAACCCGGTGGCAGAAGCGCTCACAGGCTGACAACTCCAGGAGGCGTGGGGCAGCCCTCGAGCAAGGTATTCAGGATTCCTCTGAGGGTAGGCGATCCTGGTTCTTAAAACTGTACAAAAGTGCTGGAGTAGCACTCTTGGACAGCTGCCCCTGTACCAGGAACAGGAACTGACCTTCTCACCGCCCACTTCCAGTCCCCCGCTACCAAGATTGGTCTCAGGGGAGAAAAGTCCCTCAACGTACCTTTCACTTGAGGGAATTTTTCGAGAAGCGGGACGGTGAGGGCTGCGGAGAGAACTCGCCAGCTTTTTCGCCACCCCGAAGGGTTGCCCGGGTCGGCCGGGTCTCGGGCAGCAGGCTTGCCCTCCCCGCTTTGGAGAGTGCGTAAGTGTCTTTCAAGGGTCTTCAGTTCACCGCGCGCTGGTGATGTCTTAGAATAGCTGT